>JAMOPI010000029.1 GCA_027064585.1 Candidatus Desulfofervidaceae bacterium
ATTGGTATACTCCTCTTCCTTAATATTTACTCAATTTATGCTGTCCTTTAGTAACCTCGCACCGCTCTTATGCTACACACAATACTACACGGTCAATATTATAGGGTCAAGCCTTAGCGTGATAAGCTATTGATCAAAACATTTGTATCTTGGCAGAGGCCGAAGCTCCAGGTAACTCCATTGCTGCTACCGCCAGAAAATAATTCGCTTTGCTTCTAATAGGCATTGTGCATTATTTGCATGTCCCCTTTTTCTATTTTAAAAATTTTCTTTTATGCTATCTAAAAGTATAATAAAATGCAAATTAAAGCAGCTGAGAGGCATGATACAGAACCAAAATAGCAAAATAGGTCTCAGCTTTTGAAATTGCCCTTTTCTCTTTACTTACTGCAGAATAATGAATATTAGCAGTTTGGCCATAAGGCTATGTAATAATTCAAAAATCAAGACCTGACCCCCAACTGGATGATGACACCCAGCCAAGTAAATTACCCGTAGGTTCCGTCAAGAACTGGGACAGTGATCGTCTGTTCAGTATATTCTTTATTTTTAATCTTATTATACAACATTTGGCTTACTTCAGGTGAAAGAACTCTTTCCCCGCAAGAACAACATTCCGCATAAGAGACATTTCTTACCAAATAGAGCTTGCCTCCGATTCTTAATTCAATTTCTCCCTTTTTCTTAACCATTTCACTATGGCAAGCAGCGCATTTCATAATCTCTTCCGCCTCCTTTTAAAATCTTTCTCCCATTCCTCTGGACTTAAAGTTGGGTCATAGGCTGTAATAATCCAAACAGGATCAATTGAACACTGGACGTGCAAAATTCTGCCTTCTTGGGTGATTCCATAGATAAGACAACTAGGCCCATATTTATCCTCCGGATAATCTTCAATAATCTCACCTGACATTATAGCATCTTTTATTTCACTTGGCGAGATACCACGCTGTACACATCTTTCAAAAGCGTGAATAGTAAATTGGTAATCGCCTGCTTTAACTCGTTTTTTGATAAGTTCTATCATAGAATCATGTAGAATCTACTATCCAAGAAATAAAAAGGCAAGGGCAATCTTCTCTAAGGGATAGACTAAACCAACGAGATAGACCGTAAATCGTAAAAAGTAAAGTGTTAGAAATCCAACTTTCCACCTACGAAGTGGAAGAAATGGGACCCTTCAACTAAAAATGTCAAATGTGAAGACCTGACCCCAGCTTTTAAATAATTCAAAAATCAAGACCTGACCCCTGTTTCTTGCTTAAACTTTGCTAAAAACACTGGCACTAGTCCACATGCCTATTGGTATTTTTTGCAGATGATGATTTGGTTTTAATATGGGGAAAATTAATTTTTAAAAATTTGCGAAAAAGATTAATTCTAGGGTCTTTAACCTTTTCTTCAAGATAAGCGAAATAAAAATATCTTTTGAGCCTTCCTTCAAAATCTAATATGTTGTAGTGCTGGGAAGATTCAGAAATAGCTATTTTGGATAAGACACAAGCTCCCCATCCTTCCTTGACTGCTGCTTTGGCACAGGCATTACAGTGGACTATAGCTCGTATTTTAACTTTATTCCAACTTAGCTTATGTTTTAACAGATAATGTTTCCAACACCAAGTAACACCTGATTCCTCCTCCCGTATAATAAAAGGAAGTTCCAAAACATCTTTTAATTTTGGTGGGCTATCATTATAATTGTATTTTTTAGGGACAATTATTACTAATGGGTCTTCTAGGAATTCTTCATACTCCACTGAAGTAGATAAGGGATTTCCTACAATACCTATATCAATATCACGGTTGGCCAGTCCTGATAAAATAGCCGGACTTTTACCAATCCTAAAACTAATTTTTATGTTGGGATAAGCTTCCCTAAATTTGATTAAAATCTTGGGCAACAGGTATTCTCCAAAAGTGGAGCTTGCACCTATAATTAAATCCTTTTTCTCCCTTTGGTGCAGAATTCTTATACTGTTAACCAGTTCATCATTAAGTTTCAGAAATTTTTTAGCAAAATTGTAAAACATCTCCCCAGCCTTGGTTAATTTTAAGCCACCTTGCTCCCGAATAATAAAAGTCGAATTATACATGTTTTCTAAGGCCTTTATGTGAAAACTAACAGCAGGCTGAGTAATGAATAATTTTTTAGATGCCAATGAAAAACTATCTTCCTCAACTACGGTTATAAATACCTTTGCAGAAAATAAATCTAGATACATAGTCACTTTATACCACCTTTTGACGTAAATGTAAATCACAACAAAAATTTTTATAGTTTTATAAATATTTTCAATTGGACTTTTGAAAGAAACTTGTGATAGAAGAAGATTGACTACATGAGAGGAGGGGAGAAAATGGGCAAGTGTAATGTATGGAAGATTGGTAGTCTTTGTTTTGGGTTGATGTTTCTAGGTATGCTGGCTTGTCAAAGACCTTTTTTAAAGACTTCAACTCTTCCTACTATTCCTGGAGCTACTTATGTTGGGGATAAAACCTGCTTGGATTGCCATGAAGATGTAGTTTCAGCTTTTAAGAACACAGCTCACGGGAAGATTGCTGACTTTGAAGTGATAGGTAAAAAGGGTTGTGAGTCTTGTCATGGGCCCGGGAGCTTGCATGCTGAAGAAGGGGATGTTTCTAAAATATTAAGCTTTAAAAATCTTTCACCTTCAGAGGCCTCTAGTATCTGTCTTAGGTGTCATAAACAAGACTCAGAGTTAATGGACTGGTGGGGAAGTATGCACGCCAAAACCGGTGTGGGTTGTACATCCTGTCATGAAATCCATAAGAAAAAGGCTATTGTTATTACCCATCGTAGCCCGGCTGAGCCACAGCGGGCAAGCGTTTCTAAAGTCAGTTTGAAGGCCCCTGAGCCGGAGCTATGTTTTAAATGTCACCGTGACATTCAGGCCCGCGTAAATTATCCCTCTCACCATCCTGTAAAGGAAGGAAAGATGAAATGTTCTGACTGTCATAATGTTCATAGTGGAGTAGTGAATGGCTTAAAAACAGAAGAAAGGCTTAATGACCTTTGTTTTAATTGTCACTCAGATAAGCAAGGCCCTTTTACCTTTGAACATGAGCCAGTGGTAGAAGATTGCACTATTTGTCATGAGCCTCATGGGACCGTAGCCAACAATCTGCTCAAGGTGAATGAACCTTTCCTTTGCTTACAATGCCATCATGTCCATTTTCAAATCAATCATCATGAAGACGTAGCTATGACCGCCGCTCTGCGTTGCACCCAGTGTCATCCTCAAATTCATGGAGGTGATTATCCATCTGTTACAACTCCAGGTGGCGGTGATTCCCTAATGAGATAAAAATTTTTTTGAGATAAAAATTTTTAAGGGGGGGGGAGAGATAATGAAAGTGAGATGTTTGATATCATTGGTTTTAATTATGGTGGTGATGGTCTTTGGGCTTTCTTGGAATGCTTGGGCAGGCGAGGATACAGAAACCACTTTTAATGGGAAGGCCAAGATAGGCATTCATTTTGCACCTGTAGATGATTACAAAGGAAGAGTGGGAGAATTTGAATCCCTTACCAGTAATCCCAAACCCTATGTGGAAGCCATTGTGGAAGGAAAGAAAAATGGGATAGCTGCTTCTGGTTATGCGCATTATTGGGATGACGACGAACAGATGTATGGAGCAGATTTGGACTTTAGGAGATATTTTAGGACTGACTTTGAATATAATAAGTTCATGCACCATTTAGACCATGATCCACTGGTTAATATTACGGGTGATTTAGGAAAGGTAATAAAACACGATTATGACCCTAACCATGACTACATTATTAATCGCACAGAGATAAAGAGTCATACGCAGGTCATTTTTCCTAGTATTCCTTCTTTAAAGGCGGATTTTAATTATCGGGGGGAGATGAGGAGTGGTCATCGTCAGGCTATTGCCTTTTCTATGTGTGCTCGCTGCCATGTGATGGGTTATGGAAAGGGTATAAACCAAAGGATGGATGATTATGGTATAAAGCTTACCCACAGGAACAAATTATTCACCGTGGTCTATAACTTTTTCTATCGGATATTTAGGGAGCATGAACCTGCCCCAGAAGCAGATTATGTCCTGTCAGGTGACTATGACCCTGCCCAATATATTCCCAAATTATTGGGATGGCAGAAGAAGAATGGAAACGTAGAGCCTTACAATACTAATAGGGTTCTGTATCCTATTTATAATGCTTATCAGGTTGATGGTGAGTGGAAAAGCAATGCCTCTATGGGCAGACTTCCTTTTGATGCCGTCCCTGAGGTGAAAAAATTGAGAAATAGCCTCAAGGTAAGAGCTGACCTTCCTTATGAGACCACGGTTTATATGGGAGGGGCATATTCTTCTGTAAGTAACGAAAACAATGGAGCGGATCAGCAATTTGCTAGTTATGACTTAAGGTTTTCCAATCACTTCTTAAAACCTCTAAGCTTTACTGGTTTCTTCCGCTATGAATGGATTGATAATGATGATATTGAAAGTATCTGGGCAGATACACTCTCCAACTATATTACTCCTACCAGATTTCAGGGAACCGTGCCTCCAGGTATTGCAGCCCTTGGATATACCTCTCTTTATGACTGGTATTGGGATATAGCTACGGCCCAAATAACCAATTCTGCCCTCTCTCGTAAGGTTTATACCTTTGGTTTTGATGTGAGCATGCCCTTACCTCTGCGCAGTTTGGTTAAGCTTTCTTATGAAAGGGAGGATATTGATCGTGCTCATTTTGAGACAGGCTCAACCATTAAAAACGAATGGAGGGTATTTTTAAGGTCCCGGCCCATAAGGGATGTGAGTTTAAGAGGGGAATTCAAGTATGACTATATCTCCAATCCGTTTACCAATATCCGTGCTGCTGGTGAATCTCCTATGCCTTCAAGTTATGCAGGTCTTCCCCAGGGCTATGTCTTGGGAATAGCAAATCCCAACCTAAGGACAGTAGACCTTTCCAATCAGCCCAATAGGATTTATGCCGTCAATGCCCAACTTTCTTGGAGAGCTTTGGCTAAGCTCTTTCTTTCCTTAAATGTAGACTATACACACAGCCTGAATGGAGATGTGGGTTGGGATGAAGAGTTGATTGTGCCCACTTTTAATGTAAATTATACCCTTTCACCAAAGCTTAGCCTAACCGCTGCCTATGGTTATCAGTGGATGGATTACGAAACTGCCTTTGTTATTCCAGCAATGGCATTGGGAACTGGATTATATAAGTATGATTTTGGACACCATGAAAGAAAGGAGAATTACGATGGCCGTGTCCACTTTATCATGTTGGGATTTGATTCTCCCTTGACCGAGAGATTCCGGGTATATGGTAATGCTACTTTTAATTTGAGTAGGGCCAGCTTTAATTGTGATGATTTGGGCGAACTAGAAGAAATGGGGACAGAGCACTTTCATGAATGGCTGGGTGACATTGATGAATATTCTCAGTTACATATGGAGCAATATGAGATAAATCTGGGTGCTAGTTATCAATTGACAAAAAGCCTGGCCCTTTCTGCCTCTATGAATTATTACGACTTCAATGATGTGGGAAAATACCTCTATGACCAGAGTGGTGAGGCTTGGGTAACTACCTTAGCCATAAGCTGGAATGGTTTCTAAAAATATAGGTGTGGGAAATGTGAAGGTGTAATCAAGTTCACCACAGCAAAATGAGGCTTATGATATGTGGGCAGGAGGCAAACTTATAGATATAATGCCTCCTGCCTATTATTTCTGGACGGCGCTTGTCAATAATTTTGTGTCCATCTAATTAAATTAAAGCTGCAGCTCATAGCGTTGTCTAAAGAGTTGTAATAATTCATATTGTCTCGCTTTCAATTCAGGGACGCCTTTACGCCAGCGGCCATTTTCTAGACGCTTAAACTGTAAATACACATTTATTTCCAACACTTCAGGAGACTGGAAGTAACCTCCAAGATTTATCCTGATGCGTTCTATCTGTCTATTTATATTTTCTACCAAATTGGTGGTGTAAAGGAACTTTCTTAGCTGTTCAGGATACTTAAAGAAGGCCAAATAATGTTCGGCTCTTTGTTTGAGATAGCCTATGAAGGCAGGATATTTATTTTCATACCTTTCACATAAAGCTAAAAACTCATTTAAAGCTGTTTCAAAATCATAAGAAGCAAAACGCAATTTCTTTAACTCATAATTAAAAGTTTTTGCATCTTTCTTACCCATATTTTTTCGGACATTTCTTTGTAAGTGGACATAGCAGATTTGATGGTCTGCCTTTGGGAACAGGGTTTTAAAGGCAGAAATGAGGCCTGGGAAATCATCAGAAACGACAAGGACAACTTTGTTAAGACCTCTATTAATTAAATCATTAAGAATATGTAACCATTTTTCTTTTGTTTCTGCTCCTTCTATGATGTAAAAACCTATAGGTATCTTTTTACCTTCGTTACTTATAGCGGCGATGACATAAAGACAGATATTTTTAGTCCTGCCTTTAATTTTCATGCGGGTATGATATGCATCTATAAAAAGGGCAAAGAGTTCTGAAGGCAACTGCTGATTTTTAAAATCTTCTACCTTAATCATTAAATCCTGTTTAATTTTTGTAAGTTCTGCTTTAGAATAAGGCAGGTTAAGGGAATTAAAGAAGCTGTCCAGGAAAGCATCGGAATAACCGTTAGACATAAGGGCCTTTAAGAGTTCTGAATAAGAGGGATGGGTTCTCTGGTAAGGTGGAAGTAAAAGATGTGGTCTAAATTGAGCTGAGCGAACCCTTGGCACAGATAAACTTAATTCTCCTACAGATGTGGCCAGGTGACGATCATAATAGCCATTAGCCTTATCTTTGGTTTTTCCACTTTCTTGAAGATTTTGAAGAAAAATTTCTCTTTCAGAGAGCATTATTTGGTTATAGAGCTGTTCTAGTAATGTAGTCAATGCCATAAGGTAAGGATGATTATTTTGGCTATGAAAGTGATCAGAAACAAATTTTTGGACTATTTTTTCAATAGTTTCTTTGTCTAACATAAGCACCTCCTAGGTAAGATTTTTATGATTAAGTCTCTTGGCCAATTACCAGCAAGGGTTTAGCTAGTGAGGCCAGGGGTAATCCCCTTCGTTCTACGAACTTCGGGGATTACCCCTATTTAATTCATTCAGACACAGAATTAAATATACTCCCTGAATTTTACGCTACAGACCGACTATGACAGGATACGGCGAGTATATTGAACGGTTTTTAAAGATACTGGAAACCGCTGGTTTTAGGCAGAAAGAGATTAACAGTTTTGTAAGGCGTTTGAATTTAGAGGTTGACCCTATGGAATATGAAGTGGAGATGATGAAGGCGATTATTAAAAAGATAGGCCTTGTATATGACCAAATGTCTGTGGCAGAGTTAAATGATGTTTATAATTTGGCGGATAAAGCAATTTTGCGTGATGAAGACTGCGAAAAATTAATTAACTGGATTCAACAATACAGGCTTGCTCAAAAGCCTTGATTTCAGTAAGTAAGTCTTGTTTAAGCGACGGTTTTTTGACCCTTAAAGCTAGCTCTCTTGCCTTTTCTGGATCGTTATCTTTAAAAAGGGCAAGTGTAACTAAATCGTCAAGCTCTGCATCTTCTGGGGAGTAGTATTCTAAGCGTCTTTTTGCCCAGCGTTCATACCTTTCTTTCCCACCATGAATTTTATAAAGGGCTTCCAAGTCTTTTTTATCCATTCTTAACCTCTTATTTCAGACTTTATTCACAATACTTTTTTAACTTATCTTCCTTCTCCTTTCAATTCCCTTTTATCAGCTTTTAGCAGATTTTACACAAGGCGTTTTGATTTTTGTTAGGGTATATGCGTGTAAATGCGTAGATGCGTGGATGCGTAAAAGGAGGCAAAGGTGCCCGTAGTTTTAAATCAGGCCGGGTATCGGCACGCTTTAAGTCTCATTAGACAGGGGAAGGTAAACAGGGATGATCCATGGAGCTTTACGGCAGAAGACGGTAATGCCTTGCTTGGAGACCCACCTGATTATGATACCTATAAAAAATGGTTTTTAGGACACGACACATCAAGCAATCCTGAAACCAAAGAGGCCTGGAAGTATCCGTTTGGCAAAAACGGAAAGGTGTATAGAAGTGGGCTTATTGCCATTAGGCAAAGAGCCGCGCAGCAGAGAGAGCATTTTTACTCTACCATGTAAGGGGGAGTTCCCGGTCCCCCTGGAGCCTATGCCGCAGACCCCCACGCCCTGCGGACGGAACTTTTTGCGTACCGGGACACGCTCAGCTCAATCGCCGGGGGATTTTCCCATAGACCCATAAAAAGTTTAAAACCACAAAAGGAGAAAGTCAAGCGTGATAGAGATTGAGTTTTTACTCTACCTATGAGGTATTGAAACGATTTCCTGCAAGAGTAATCGCCAGAAAGAACAAAAGAAGAGCGCCAAGCAGGGTTAAAAAGACCATTAAGATCAGCCCTTGCCATGACCATGACAGCAGGTATGAAAGGAGATAAGAGACTCTTTCTCGCAACGGTTTGGGAGCAATGAGCATAGTTAACAAGAGAATTTCAACAAGGAGAAGCCAGTATGTGAAAATAGTTTTAGCATTGATTTTCATATTTTGAGTATATTACAAGGATAAGGAAAGGTCAAGATCAAAATCAAAGCTATTTCTACTCTTCCTATAAGATGTTAAAAGATGGGAGCAAAGTGCTTAGACCTGAGATAACCTTTTCCGCCTTTATTAAAGGCACTTCTTTTTTCAAGGGTACAAGTAATTCTCCCTTGGGTGTGAAGCGATAACTAGGACGTTCAGCTAGGAACTTGATCATAGCCTTTGGCGGGATAATGCCATCAGGGCTGAATAAAAGACGTAGATATCCATCCTTGACATCCAGCCGTTCAATCCGCAGACGCCGACACCAGATTTTAAGGGCCATCAGCCGTAAGAGTTCTTCTACTGGGGACGGTAACCGGCCGTATCTATCTAATAACTCCTCCCTAATTTCTTCAAGATCATGTTCGTCTCTTATCTGGCTAATACGTTTGTAAAACACGACCCGTTGTGTCTTATCCGGAATATAACTGGGCGGGATATAGGCCGTAAGGCGGAGTTTGATCTCTGGTTCTATCTCTTTGGTAACCTTTCCCTCCTTTAAGGTCTGGACGGTCTTTTGTAAAAGTTCTAGATACATCTCATAACCGACGGCGGCGATATGTCCAGACTGGGCCATACCCAGAATATTACCTGCCCCCCGCATCTTTAAGTCATATAGAGCCAGCTTGTAGCCAGAAGAAAGCTCAGTGTGTTCTAAAAGGGCCTTTAGGCGTTTTTGGGCCTGTTTGGTAATAAGCTGACTGCCAGGGACAAGTAGGTAGGCATAGGCCTGCTGCGTGCCTCTTCCCACCCGGCCCCGCAAGTGATAGAGCTGGGCCAGGCCAAACATGTCAGCGCGGTTAATGATGATTGTATTCGCGTTGGGAATATCAAGGCCAGATTCAACAATACTTGTGCATAAAAGGACATCTAGTTCATGGTGAAGAAACTGAAGCATAATTCGCTCAAGTTCCTTTTCAGGCATTTGTCCGTGGGCAATACCCAGTTTTATTTCTGGTAAGAGTCTCTTTAAAAAACGCGCTATCCCGCTAAGTCCCCTTATGCGTGGGTGGATAAAGAATACCTGTCCGCTCCGGGCAAGTTCTTGGGTAATCGCTTCTTTAATAAGGACAGGATTAAACTTTGCCAGATAGGTCTTTACTGGCCGCCGGCCTGGTGGGGGTGTTTCTATCAGGCTCATGTCCCGCACCCCTAACAAGGAAAGGTAAAGGGTACGGGGAATAGGGGTAGCGCTTAAGGTCAAGACATCTACCGTCGTCTTAAGCTGCTTCAGATGTTCCTTCTGCCTTACACCAAACCGATGTTCTTCGTCTATAATAAGCAAACCTAAATCCTTAAACACCACATCCTTTTGTAAAATCCGATGTGTGCCTACTACAATGTCTATCGTCCCCTTTTTTAAACCTTCTAAAATGGTCTTTTGCTCTTTCGCTGAGCGAAACCGGTTCAAACAGGCAATGTTTACCCCTAACCCTTCAAGCCGGGCCTTAAAGGTCAGATAGTGTTGTTCAGCCAGAATCGTTGTAGGCACAAGGACTGCTACCTGCTTGCCGTCCAAGACGGCCTTAAAGGCTGCCCGCACTGCTACCTCTGTCTTGCCAAAGCCTACATCTCCGCAGACGAGGCGGTCCATCGGACGGGGTTTAAGCATATCTCCAATAACTTCCTCAATAGCCCTTTGTTGATCCGGGGTTTCGGTATAGGGAAAGCTTAACACCAATTGGTTGAACATCTCATCTGGGGGAGAAAAGGCATAACCAGGCTGGGCCATACGCTTGGCATAGAGTTCAAGGAGTTCCTTGGCCACCTTTTCTACGGCCTTTTTCACCCGCTGTTTAGTGCGGGCAAAGGTCCGGCCTCCCAGCTTGTCTAAAGGAGGAGTTTTTTCCTCATCTACCCCTTTGTAGCGGTGGACCAAATGAAGTTTGTCTACGGGCAGGAAAAGCTTATCGCCATCCTGATATTCCAGCACCAAAAATTCTGAGGTGATACCACCACTGGTAATGGTCTGTAGTCCCAAATAACGCCCAATGCCGTGCTCTACATGGACAAGATAGTCTCCCTCCTTTAAGTCTTCAAAACTGCTGACAGGTAAAAGATCCTTATAATCACGTTTGGACGGGGCAATAAAAGGTTCCTCCTTTACTTGCCAGTCTTCTTCGCCTAGCACAACCAACCCTTCGTCTATAAAAAGAAAGCCTTTATCTAACTCTCCCCGATAGACAAAGATGCCAGGTTGTTTTTTAAAGGGTGGGGTCATAATACTTACAGGTAAGTTCCATGTTTCTAAAAGACCCAGCCATCGTTTTTGGGCGAAAGAATGAGGAGTGGCCAAAAGGACACAAAACCGCATCTTGTGCCATTCTTCTAGTTTCTGCCGTAAAAGGGTGTGTTTGTTCGTATCCTCTGGGAGAGGGGATTTAAAAGAAAGGATAATGGGCCTTTTTTCTTCTGTCAGTAAGGGCAAGTTGGTGAAATAAAGATGTTTACTCCTTCCAATACGCCCCTTGATATGTTTCCAATCAATGCAGATGGAGGAAAAGGGCAAAAAGGGTTGTCTTTTTCCTTCTAACTCCTCTAAATGGGCCTTTATCCTCGTTTCTAGCTCCTTTGCTTCTTTTTCAACCTCCTCTGGTTCAATAAGAGCAAACAGGCTATCTTTAGAAAGATAGTCAAAAAGGGTATGTGTATATTCATAAAACAAAGAGAAAAAATCCTCTAGCCCAGGTTGATGGGCTGGGATCTCAAGCAATGATAGGATTTTTTGTTTTACTTCTACAGGTAAAGAAATGTCTTTTAGCCGTTCTTGCGCTACCTTAAAGGCGACTTCATCTTGAGGAATAGGATTGGCAGGAATGAGGATAAATTCTTCTAAATGCCTTTCTGAGCGCTGCGTAACCGGATTAAACAGCCGTATTGATTCTAAAACATCATCAAAAAACTCAAGGCGCAAAGGAAGAGGATAGAGGGGGCAAAAGATATCAATAATTTCTCCCCGGACACTAAATTCGCCAATTCCCTCTACCAGATCTACCCGCTCATAGCCCAGTTGCTGCAAAAAAGTAATCAGGACATCCCTTGGGATTTCCTCGCCCCGCTGATAAATCTGAGTGCGTTGGTTAAAATTTTCCTTAGGCAGAAAGCGAGACATAAGTCCTTTAGGCGTAGTAACAACCAAGGGACAATTGGCATTAAGAAGACCAAAAAGGGCGGCAAACTGCCTTCCCAAAACCTCTGGCCTAGGACTGAGGCCGGTATAAGGCAAAAAAGATTCTGTAGAAAGAAAGAAGACCTGTTCATCCAGAGGTGAAACAGTGGTCTTAGAGCCTAAGAAAAAACGTAAATATCTATATATGCGTTCGGCCTCTTCTGCACTGGGAGAAATAATGAGAAATGGCCGTCTTAGGGCCTGCGCTAGTTCAAAAATAGCATAGCCCAGACTACTTCCTTGGACTCCACCTATCTGCACACAGATATCTTGTTTAAGACGATTACAGATAAGTTTGATATTCATTTTTTCCTTTAGCCTGTTTAAGATATTTTTATCCTTATGTTACTATATTCCTATCTGGCTTTCTCTTTTATCGTACTTAAAATCTCCTCTAACACTTTTTCTAAACTTGCTTCGTTGGAAGGTAAAACCCTGTCTTTTAAATGTTTGTGGTGTGGGTATGTGCTTATTTCCGTATGGTGTTCTGCGTTATCAAACCTGAAAATTAGCTGTTTGTCCTTATCCTGGTAGTGGTAGGAATAAGCGACTTTGTGAAAGGTAGGCACGGTAATAAGATATTCTTTAAAATGGAGCTCAGTTTCATCGGTAAATGTGATTTTGCCTTTGATATATAAGACTACATTACTTCTATTTTCTATGTTTATAGTAGCAGACAATTTAAAAGGTAACTCATTTATGAGACGTTGTATCCTTTGCAAATATTCGTCTATGCCTAACATATTTCAATGCCTTCTAAAGTTTTAAGTTTTTCCTCTAATTCCTTTATTAACCTTGTCTCGGCCCACCAACTAAAAGTGTCATCATTTTCTTGTATTTCACCTTTTTTAAATTTTTCCAAAAAAACAGGGGTAGAAAGGCCATATTTGGTTTCATATTCTTTTATAGCTTTTAAAGACACTTTTAAGGCATATTCAAGCCTTTTTTTCTCCTCTGTAATGGCATTCAGGATTAAACCTTTGACAAGTTCGCTTTCTCCATATTTGCTTTTGACGCTTAACCTTAATATATTCATAAAAACCTCCTGACTCTTTAAATCTTAACCATTATGAAATAGAAGTTTACAAGACAGGCTTTTTATAACCATAATTTTTCCTTAATGTTTTTCAAGAATAACCACATATTGTGAAGGACTAAGCGCGGAGACTAACTCTTGGCGAAAGCCAAAGGGCGAAAATATCTCCTTTATTTTTTCTGGTGAAAGGCGGATGTCAAGGGGTGGACCAGGAATTTCAGGTTGAGGCGGAAAATCCACGATGGCTATCCTGCCTTGGGGCTTTAAAATGAATGCAATTTGTTTTATGACCGCTTCTAACTCTTCATTGGCATAGAACCCATGGCCTACATCCACCATCAGCACAATGTCTATAGTCTCTTTCTTAAAAGGCAGTTTGTTAGCATCGGCTAAAACAGGCAAAACATTGGTAAATTTCTTCAGGGAAGCCTTAAAAAGCTTTACCACCTCTTTGTAAATATCCAACCCATACACCTTTCCTTTTTCCAGTATCTGGGCTGTCTGTAAAGAGAGATAACCATCTCCACACCCTAGATCCAAGATTGTTTCTTCTCCTTTAAGACCTAGAAGGGCAAATAACCTTTGCGGATCAAAAAGTCCCTTACTTGTATGCCCGGCGTGTTGATGTTTCTTCTTAGACATCTCTGATCAATTTTAATTTAACATACAATGTAAGGAATAAGCAAGTAGGTCTAGACTGACGTCAAGACCTTTAATGAGTCAGGGTTTTTCCTTGCTTTTAAAGCTTAAGAGTGCTAGAAATATAGATATGAAAAGACCTTTGTTACAAGTTGCCCTTGATGTATTAGAAGAGAAAGTAGCCTTGGAGATTGCTGTTCAGATAGCGCCGGTGGTAGAAATTTTGGAGGTAGGAACACCCCTTTTAAAGGCGGTAGGGGCAAAGATTATAACGGAGTTAAAACAGCGTTTTCCTCAAAATCTTATTTTGGCCGATACTAAAACCATGGATGTAGGTGCCCTAGAGGCAGCTTTAGTCTTTGAGGCTGGTGCAGATTTTATGACCGTTTGTGCCGCCGCTCCTTTAGAAACTATTGAAGCGGCTATCGGTGAGGCAAAGAGGTGGAAGAGGAAGGTAGTTGTAGACTTTATCGGTATCAGAGATAAACTTAAACGAGCCAAAGATATTGTCCCTCTTGGTCCTGATTATTTTGGTCTACATACGGCCATTGATGTGCAAAGGACACAGGGAAAATCATTTAAGGAACTGGCGGTATTTAAGGAAGAGTTTAACATTCCGCTTGCTATTGCCGGAGGAATTACGCCTGAGGACATAAGGGAAATTATGACCTATTCTCCAGAAATTATCGTCGTAGGGGGATTTGTTACCAAGGCTAAGCATCCCTATGAGGCCGTGATGGCCTTAAGAAGGGAGATAGAATATGCATTATCGTAAGATTTTACAAAAAATTACGGATATTACTGATAGGATTAAACCAGAAGATTTTTGGGCCTTTGTGGAGACAATGAAAAACGCTCCTCGGGTTTATGTGGTTGGGGCCGGACGGTCTGGACTGGTAGCCAAGGCCTTTGCTATGAGATTAGTTCATCTTGGTATTAAGGTTTTTGTGGTAGGCGAGACGGTAACTCCGGCCTTGAGAGAAGGGGATGTGCTTTTGGCTGTTTCGGGTTCAGGTAAAACGACCCTTGTTGTAGAGACCGCCAAGGCAGCTAAATCCTTGAAGGGAAAGGTAGTAGCGGTAACAAGTAATCCCAAATCCCCCTTGGCCAAGCTGGCAGACCTTCTTGTCCATATTCCTTCTGAAATCAGGGATAAAGATCACCCTCACTATGAAGTGGGAGAGTTAATGGGTTCGTCCCTTACGCCCTTGGGAACGCTGTTTGAGCTATCGGCCATGATCTTTTTTGAGGCCTGTGTGGCCGAGTTGATGCGGCAGATGAATGTTAAAGAAGAAGAGATGCAAAGGGTGCACGCCAACCTATGAAAGAAGAAAATCTTAAAAGAATCAAACAACTGGCCAAAAGCTGTGCCAATTTTCAGGAGATGCTTCAGGCGTATATAAAGACAAAGGAAAAGTCAGATTCCCCCTTTGCCTTAGAAGGCCAACTTAAGGCTTTAGAGAAGGAATATAAAAGGCTTAAAAATCTCTTGCCCGTCCTAGAAGAGATTGGTCCTTGGTTTGAAGAGGCCAAAAAGGAGCTCTCTTTGGCCAAACAAGCCTATGTCGCCAAGTTGGGAGCCATCTTAGCCGAGGCATTGCCAGAGATAAAGATTGCCGGACAATTGCCCCAGTTAAAGGTAGGCATTTTAACCTTGGAGTTTATCCTTGCCAAGGATACAGTAAAAATCTGGTATGGGCCACAATATGAGTTAATAGAAAGTGTTAACCTCCTTAAGACTGACCTGGCAGCAGAGATAAAGGCCATTTACCAGCGGCTGGAAGAGGGGGGGAAACGGGATGAGGCCCTGTTGGCCGTTCTTTTTAGGGCCTACCAGCTGGCCTTAAAAGAAATGAATCTACCCTTGGGCACGGCTGTAGAGATACATAAGCTTTTTCCTTATATCCTCTGGGGCATGCAAAAAGATACCCTTTGGCAGTCGCCCAAACGCACCTATTTTTATGAATATCCCCGGTCTCAGCTAAGCTTTGACCTCTTCCGCACCAAAATCCGCACTTATCAGGATTATGAAATGCGTCTTGTCATCGCTACGCGGGAACAGACGAAAAATAAGGCCCATTTTCTCTGGGTGCCAACCAACTGGCAGGGTGAAGGATATTGTTTTGCGGCTATTGCTTTTAAAAAATAACTTGACACACACTTGGCCTTATGTAAAATGCAGTAAACATTGGCTGGTGGTTGGGAAATAAATGAATGTTCTTGTTTTTGGGCTTGGGGCCCTGGGGCATGTCTTTGCTGCTTTTCTGCAACGAGCAGGGCATCGGGTAGTAGGCATTGGGCGGCCTAAGGTGGTGGAGGTTGTTCGTCAGCAAGGGATTGCTGTTACCGGCATTTGGGGCGAGTTTCAAATCAAATTGACCGGTGTTTATGAAAGTGTGGACAAGATAAATGCAGAGAACTTTGATTTAATCTTGCTTACGGTGAAGTCCTATGACACCCAAACGGCCGTAGAGGCCTTAAGACCTATAGTAGGAGAAAAGACTATTTTGGTGTGTGCCCAAAATGGATATGGCAACTATGAAACGGCTGCCCAAATTCTAGGCGACGAGCATGTAGTCTTGGCCCGCGTCATCTTTGGCGCAGAGCTTTTGGCTTCAGGTCAAGTAAAGGTAACCGTCTGTGCCGATGACATGAAGATAGGTTCACCCAAAGGTGTTATTCCTAGGACCCGGTTGGAAGAAATCGCCGGATGTCTTTCCGATGCAGGCATTAGGACACAGGTGACAGAAAAGATTATTTCTTATCTTTGGGACAAAATTTTATACAACTGTGCCTTAAATCCCTTAGGTGCCATTTTAGAGGTGCCTTATGGCGTATTAGGAGATATACCGGCGCTAAGGGCCATTATGGATGAAATCGTAAAAGAAATATTTACCGTGGCCAAGGTCCATCAGGTACCCCTTTTTTGGAATACACCAGAGGACTATCTTAATCACTTTTACTCCCGTCTTCTTCCCCCCACGCGCAATCATCATCCCTCTATGCTTCAGGACATTAGGCGGGGTAAAAGGACAGAAATTGATGCCCTCAATGGGGCGATTGTGTCTTTAGGAAAAAAGGCAGGTGTGGATACGCCGGTTAATGAAACTATCACTAGATTGATTAAGGCAAAGGAGCAGCTATGCAAACAAAAAAAGAACTGGTCTTAAGTCAGGAACAAATTGCCAAACGTGTACAGGAACTAGGAGCTCAGATTACAAAAGATTATCAGGGGCGGGCGCCTGTTTTTATTGGTATTTTAAAGGGTAGCTTTATCTTTTTAGCCGATCTTGTGCGGCAGGTGGATTTACCTTTAAAAATTGATTTTGTGCGTTTAGCCAGTTATGGAGATAAGGATTATAGTGATGGCAATGTGCAACTGGTAAAGGACATAGAGCTGCCGATAGAGGGAGAAGATGTCATCATCGTAGAGGACATTGTAGACATCGGCTATACTTTGGCCTTTTTGGTAGAACATTTAAAGAAAAAACGCCCAGCTTCTTTAAAGATATGCGTTTTCATTGACAAACGAGAACGGCGTAGAGTAGAGGTAAAGCTTGATTATGTTGGCTTTGAAGCCAGTGGTTTTTTAGTCGGCTATGGGTTAGACTTTAGCGAACAATATCGCCACTTGCCGGCAGTATATAGACTGATAAAGAAATAAAAACCACTCTTTATCTATAAGCAGAAGTGGTGAAATGGATAATGAAATCTCAAGGAGTCTTGTATTGGTTTTGCAGTTGGTTATAATTGCTTTTCTTTAAAATTTGTTTTATATTGCAACCATGCGAAGGTTTCCGCGCGAGTATTGTGGAATATTTGGTGTATATGGCCACCCAGAGGCGGCCAAACTGACCTACTTTGGTCTTTATGCCTTACAGCACCGGGGCCAGGAGAGTGCAGGTATTGTTGCTTCTGACGGCAAAGAAGTGCACGAACATAAGGGTATGGGACTGGTATCAGAGGTGTTTACCGAACAGATACTAAATGCCCTTAAAGGACACATTGCCATTGGACACGTGCGTTATTCTACTACTGGCTCTTCAACACTGCGTAATGCTCAACCTTTTGTTGTTTATCATTTAGGCAAGACCCTGGCTATCGGGCATAACGGCAATATCATTAATGCCTATCAATTAAGGCGGCAGCTAGAAGAAGACGGTGCTATCTTTCAGTCCACCATGGACAGTGAGATCATCGTGCATCTGTGGGTACGCTATTTTCATCTGGGCATTGAGGAGGGTTTGGCCAAGGCCTTAAGTAAGGTAAAAGGGGCCTATTCCCTCGTCCTAATGACCGAGGATACCCTGATTGCGGCTAGGGATCCACTAGGTTTTCGTCCCCTTTGCTTGGGCAAATTGAAAAATGGAGGTTATGTTGTCGCTTCTGAGACTTGTGCCTTAGATCTTATAGAGGCCGAATATATTCGGGATGTTGAGCCTGGAGAAATTATCTTTATCAACGAAAAGGGAATGCAATCCCTTTATTTACCAAAGGCCTCTCGGTGTGCTCATTGTATCTTTGAGCTTATCTATTTTGCCCGTCCTGATAGTCAAATCTTTGGTCAGAATGTTTATCTCTTTCGCAAAAGGCAGGGGTATGAATTGGCCAAGGAGGTGCCTATTGAAGCCGATTTTGTTATGCCCTTCCCTGATTCAGGCAATTATGTTGCCCTGGGCTATGCTGAGGCTACCAAGTTGCCTTTTGAAATGGGTATGATTCGTAACCACTATGTCGGGCGTACCTTTATCCAGCCTTCTCAAAGCATGCGTACCTTTGGGGTCAAGGTGAAATTAAACCCGGTAAAGGAGCTCTTAAAAGGCAAGCGCATTATTATTATGGAAGACTCTATTATTCGGGGAACCACCTGCCGAACAAGGGTTAAGACATTAAGGGCCATTGGCGTTAAAGAGATTCATCTACTTGTTAGTTGCCCTCCCCATCGCTTTCCTTGCTATTATGGTATTGACTTTTCTTCACGCGGAGAACTGATTGCTGCTTTTAAAAGCATAGAGGAAATCAGAAAGTACTTAGGCCTTGATACCCTTTATTACTTAAGCATGGAAGGACTTTTGAAAGCAACGCACATTCCTAAGGAGCACTTTTGTCTGGCCTGTTTTAACGGCGACTATCCTGTTAGTTTAGAAAAGGGGTTTTCTAAGGACTGGCTAGAAAGACAATGAAAAAAAAGGTAGGCAAGATTTTAAGAAAGGCCAGGGAAGTCTTGCAGATAGAGGCCGAAGGCATTTTAGGTCTTATTGATAAGTTGGATGAAGACTTTGCTAAGGCGGTAGAGATTATCCTCAAGGCCGAAGGCAGGGTTATTGTCACGGGCGTGGGTAAATCTGGTATTATCGGCCGCAAAATCGTGGCTACCCTTAATAGTACAGGTACCCCAGCCTTATTTTTGCACCCAGTAGAGGCCATGCACGGCGATTTGGGCATGGTGACCCAAAAAGATGTGATTTTGGCCATTTCTAACAGTGGAGAAACAGGTGAAATTACTATCCTTATTCCTAGTTTTAAGCGCCTTAAAGCCCCCTTGATTGCCTTGACCGGTAATCCTGCTTCTACCTTGGCTAAGCATAGTGACGTTGTGATTAATACTGGAGTTAAGCGAGAGGCCTGTCCCTTGGGCCTAGCCCCTACCGCTAGTACAACAGCCACCTTGGCCATGGGCGATGCCTTAGCCGTAGTGTTGCTTGAAGAAAGAAAGTTTGGGCCAGAAGACTTTAAGCGTTTTCATCCAGGTGGCAACCTAGGGAAAAAATTGAGCCTTAAGACCAAGGATGTCATGCGGCCGGTAGAAAAATTGTCTCTTACTACTCCTAAAGCAAAGATAATAAAAATTTTATCTCTACTTACCGAAACAGATATTGTCTGGGTAGTCAAAAGGAAACAGTTAAAGGGCGTGATTGATCCACAGGCAAAGACCAAGCTGATTTTGGAAGACAAGATTAAGTTCAAAACGGTGTGTAGTGAAGATATTATGCTGCCAGCGGAAGTAATTTCAGCTGATGTTTCTGCCTATGATGCCCTAGAGTTAATGCGAGAAAAGAAAGCAAATGCCCTTGGGGTCATAGATGAAAAAGGACATTTTGTGGGGGCGGTATTTTTACAGGATTTATTAAACAAAGCCAGTTTTTCTTTTAACTAGGGATAAAACAATGTTATTACCGAGAGGTCTTATTTGTCCATTGTTGACACCGCTTAAGCCCAATGGTGAAATAGACACTGTTGGTTTAAAACAGCTTTGGGAATATGTTGTCCCCCATGTAGATGGCCTTTCTTTAGGGAGTAGCTTTTCTTTAGAAGGCGTATATTTAAATTGTGAGCAAAAACAAGCCCTGTTTAAAATTGTTTCTGGCTTTTGGGACGAAAAGACTCCTCTTTTTCTTAATATTACGGGTGTGGATGAGGCCTGTACCCTTCAGTTAGCCCAACTTACCGCTACCCTTTTTGCCTCCCATCTAGACAAAGTTGTTATTGAAGTGTTACCCCTGTGGTATAGGAGCAATCGTGGTTTGCCTCAACATTTGGATAATTTGCACCTTCAAACCAAGGCCACATTTGTGATTGCCAATCATCCCTTAATCATCAAACAAAAAAGGCCTTTTTTAAAACATGCTAACATCCGTACGGCAGTCTTTAAAAAGATTGCCCAGCGAAAGTTTGTCAAAGGTATAATTTTCCAAGGAGATTTAAATCGTTTTTTTAACTATCAGCACGCCTTACATGGAAGGGATGATTTCTCCTTTTATGAAGGAGATGAAGTATCCTTCCTTAACCAACCTACCAGCGATGGGGTTGTAGCCTTTACGGCTAATTTTGTGCCTGTATTGTGGGAAAAACTGGTTAAACAAGTGTTAAATCCTGCTGGGATAGCCAAGAATGACTCTACGGCTATTTTTGCCCTAGGAGAAAAGTTAAGAGAGTTACAAAACATTTGCGCTTCTTCTCCAGCCATGCTAAAATGGGCCTTGGGAGAGATGGGAATTTTGAAAGAGGTTTATTCGCCTGTTCCTTTATCTTCAGAAGAAAACTTAAAAAAGTTAAAACAATGGCTTTCAAAGTATGGAATGCCGTCCAATCCTGAAAGTCAAGTCTAGAGGAGTATAACCATGACAACAGAAACAATTGAAGACATAGAGACAGAAATTGCTTCTCTAGGGCTGGCTAAGGTAGATTCGCCCATCTTAACCAAAAGGGCGGATATATCCAGGCACTTTGTAGAAGAAAACGAGCGGGTCCTGGTCAATATCACCCAGCCTTATATTGATCAACGGTTAGAGAAAAAGGAAGGATTACTTTCCTTTGAATTGGCTGGCCCAAGGCGAAAGATATATTTTGATCCTACAAAACTGAAATGTGGTATTGTAACCTGTGGTGGGCTTTGTCCAGGTATTAATGATGTGATTCGTGCCCTGGTGATGGAATTGTACCATGTCTATGGTGTGCGCAATATTTATGGGTTTAGATATGGCCTTCAAGGATTTATTCCTAAATATGGACATGAACTAGTAGAACTGACTCCAGCTACGGTAGCCAATATTCATGAATTAGGGGGAACTATTTTAGGGACTTCAAGAGGGCACCAGGACATAGGTGAGATTGTAGATACCCTTGATCGGTTAAACATCGGGCTTCTCTTTATGATTGGAGGCGATGGCACCTTAAGGGCAGCGGCTAAGATTTCAGACGAAATTCTGCGTCGGGGGCTTAGGTGTAGTGTCATTGGGATTCCTAAAACCATTGATAACGATATCTTTCTTGTAGAACGCACCTTTGGTTTTGCCACGGCCGTAGAAAAGGCCACTGAGGCCATACGGGCAGCCCATACCGAGGCCATTGCTGCCTATAACGGTATTGGGCTGGTAAAGCTGATGGGTAGATGTTCTGGTTTTATTGCTGCTTACGCTACTTTGGGTCTAAGGGAAGTAAACTTTTGTCTTATCCCAGAAGTTGACTTTGATTTGGAAGGAGAAAATGGCCTTTTAGAGGCTCTGCGGCGCCGACTTAAGGCAAGGAGACATGCCGTCATTGTTGTCGCCGAAGGGGCAGGGCAAAAATATTTTGCTGACCAGGATTTAGGTAGGGATCCTTCTGGTAATCCTAAGCTAGGTGACATTGGTAAGTTTCTGGTAGAACGGATCAAAGAATATTTTGCCTCTATTAAGATGCCTATCACGCTTAAATATATTGACCCCAGTTATATTATCCGTAGTCTACCGGCCAATGCCGATGATCATATTTATTGTGGTTTTTTAGCCCAAAATGCCGTGCATGCAGGGATGGCCGGGAAGACAGCTATGCTTGTTTCGCGTTGGCACAATGTCTATGTACATGTGCCTATTAAAGCAGCGGTGCAAAAGAGAAAGACCATTGATCCTAATAGCAGTTTGTGGTTTAGCGTACTAGAAACTACTGGCCAGCCGAGTTTGAAGAATTAAAATTTTTTCAAACAAGCGTAGATAAAAATAAAAAGATTTATAAAAATGCAAAACTTAAATTTCTTGCAAAAAGGCAATATTGTAAAAATATTTGAAAACTTATCTATTGCTGAATTATTAGAGTTAAAGGAGGTAATTTTACAAATCATAAAAAGGAAGATAAAAATAGAAAAAAACAAGAAGATTGGAAGAAAGATTTTCAAGAAATATCTGTTTGGGATCACCTTAACGACGAGGAAATAAAAGTTCTTTCATGGTAGATAAAAGAGTTTTAGTAGATACCTCGGTAATTATTGATTTTTTGAGGAAACAAAATAAAAGAAAACATTATTGTGGAAATTAAAGGAAAAGAGTTATTCAATTGTAGTTTCTGCTATCACAGTATTTGAGCTATATGCAGGGGTTAAAACAGATAGGCACTACGAGGATTTGAAGAAGCTATTCAGATGGATATAGAGATAGAGGCTTTTACCGAAGGTATAGCAAAAATTTCAGGAGAAATTTATAGGGAGTTAAAAAGAGAAAATTTGATGATAGAATTTAGAGACATATTCATAGAGGGAACGGCTAGGGGTTTAGGTTTACCTTTAATAACTTTAAATGAGAAAGATTTTGAGAGAATAAAAGGTCTAGAATTATTGAAAATAAATGACATCTAATGAATTGCTCTAACGAACGATAAGAGTAAACCAAATGGATCCACTTCAGGTCAAAATAGAAGTATACGAAGGGCCACTTGATTTGTTGTTACACCTGGTCAAAAAGAACCAGGTGGACATCTATGATATTCCTATAGCCCTAATTACCGAGCAATATCTGGAATATTTGCGTTTCATGAAGTCTTTAAACATTGATTTGGCCAGTGAATATCTCTTAATGGCTGCTACATTAGTGCATATTAAGTCCCGTATGTTGCTGGCTTCACCAGAAGACGAGGAAGAAGACCCACGGGCAGAAATTACCCAGGCCCTGCTTGATTATGTTAAGGTAAAAGATATGGCCCATATGCTTGAAAATCAGGAGATCTTGCACCGGGATGTCTTTGTCCGCCATCACATTGAAGAGATTGTGGGCGAGGAAAACTTTGTCTTTCCTACCCTTTTTGATTTGCTGGATGCCTTAAAACATATTATGGAGGCCTCTAAACTGACTGAGGCCGTTACAAGCACGGCTGAATCTATTAAATTAGAAGAAAAAATGGCTGAAATATACGATCTTTTACAAAAAGAACAAGAAATTTTATTTGATAAACTCTTTCTTTCTGCCAGAACAAAGGCCGAGGTGGTAGTAACCTTTGTTGCCATCTTGCATTTAGCTAAAGAAGGCCTTATTATTCTTTATCAGACTTCTCCCTTTGCTCCCATTCACCTGAAGCTGGTTACGGAGCCGCCAAAACAAAGGCACCTGCAGGTGGTATGAACCTAGAGGCCATTTTAGAGGCGTTATTATTTGTCAGTTCAGAACCCTTGAAAATTGAACGGCTTAAAAAGGTCTTGCCAGATCGTTCCACCCAGGAAATTAGGCAGACAATAAAACGGCTGCAGCAGAGATATGCTTCCTCTCAGCATGGCATAGAACTGGTAGAAGTAGCAGGTGGGTATCGGCTTCAGACAAAGCCTGAGATGCGAGCCTATATTCAGGCCCTTAAACAGGGTCCTACCTTTCGTCTAAGCCGGGCTGCTTTGGAGACTCTAGCCATTATTGCCTATTGGCAGCCCATTACCAAAAAAGAGATTGAAAGCATAAAGGGCGTAGATGTATCTAGCTCTTTAAGGACCTTGCTTAGGCTAAACCTTGTTAAAACGGCTGGCCGTAGAGAGGGTAGTCGTGCCCTTCTTTACAAAACCACGCCTTATTTTTTAGAAGTCTTTGGCCTTAAAAGCCTGACTGATTTACCACAAATAGAAGAGTTATAAACATGCGGACGGAAGAACGCTTGCAGAAGGTATTGGCCCGGGCAGGGATTACGTCCCGCCGGAAGGCAGAAGAGTTAATTCTAGCTGGACGGGTGCGGGTAGATGGTGAGGTAGTTACTACATTAGGAACAAAGATAAATCCATGGCGACAAAAAATAGAGGTAGACGGTCGGCCAGTTAAAATCCCGCCACCGGTTTATCTCATGCTTTATAAGCCCAGGTATTACCTAACTACCCTTTATGATCCCAAGGGACGGCCCAAGGTAACAGACCTTTTAAAAGATATTCCTGTACGCGTCTATCCCATTGGACGGCTTGATTTTGATGCCGAGGGCCTTTTGCTTTTTACTAATGACGGTGAGTTTGCCAATCTTCTTATTCATCCCCGGTATAAGGTGCCAAAGACCTACCGGGTGCTCGTTAAAGGCATGCCAGATAAACGTGCCTTACAACGGTTAAGGACAGGAGTAGAATTAGAAGATGGGCAAACCTTACCGGCCAAGGTAAGGGTTGTCCGAAAGTTAAAAGATAAATGTTGGCTTGAGTTGACTATTTATGAAGGGCGCTACCGGCAGATAAAGAGGATGTGCGCCAAGGTAGGGCATTCAGTGCTCCGATTAAAACGCATACGCATTGGCCCTTTAGGGTTGGGTAACTTAAAACCTGGAGAATACCGCTATTTGACTCCTAGAGAAGTCAAACTGCTTAAGCATTCAGCAAGCAAACCGCATGTGAATCCATAATTTCTTCTAACTCTTTCAGCTTATCTGATTTGCCTAAAACGATAAGGATGTCTCCAGGCTGAATGATAGCTTCTGAAGGGGGATTGAAGATCATCTCACCTCCAGCCTTTTTAATTGCTACGACAATGATATTAAATTTTTCCCTTAAGCCCGATTCACGTAGACTTACATCCTTTATCTGGGCCTGTGGTCCCACTGGTACCTCTTCTAATTGTAAATCAACCCCTTGATAAACGGCTAGTTCAATAAAGTCAGTTACCAAGGGGCGGGTAATGGTAAAAGCAATCTTTCTAGCGGCAATCGTATAAAGGGGAATAATCTTATTGGCCCCAGCCCGTTTGAGTTTGCTTACGGCCTCTTCTTTATCAGCCCTGGCAACAATTTGAATGTTGGGGTTTAATTCTCTGGCCGTAAGGACAACATAAACATTATCTGCATCTGAGCCAAGCACGGCTAAAAGCCCTGCTGCTTGTTTTACCCCTGCCTTTAATAAAACTTCGTCTTCTGTTGCTTCCCCTTGCACATAAAGTAGATTTTGCTTTTCAATTTCAGCAATAACTTCTGGATCGTGTTCTATTACCACCAATGGCCGCTTCTCTCGCTTTAATTCTTCACAAACACCCTTACCCACACGTCCATATCCACACACGATATAGTGTCCCCTCAATTTATCAATCTTTTTTTGCATAGCCCTTCTCTCCAGTATCTTTTTGATGTGTCCTTCTACCATAAACTGGGCAACACTACCAATAGTATAGGCTACCACACCTATACCCATAAAAATAAGAAAAATGGTAAAGATTTCTCCTTTTGGCGAAAGCGGATGTACTTCTCCAAATCCGACTGTGCTTAGGGTAATAATGGTCATGTAAAGGGATTCTAAAAACGACCAGTGTTCAATAAACATGTAACCTACCGCACCAATGAAGATAACAAGGAAAGAGAGAATGAGTAAGAAGAGAATTTTTTTAAAATCTAAACTTGTTATATCCATATTAAACAATTTGTATTTCTATCTGGTCTTTTAGGACATACACCAAATAACCTTCTATAGGTCTTTGGGGATAGAGCCTTTGTAAAAGGTTCTTATAGGCATTTACCTGCTGCACGTGTATTTCCTTTTCTTCACCAGTTTTGTAATCTATAACAACAACCTTGTCCTTCGTAAAGACAATGCGATCGGCCCGATAGGCCTTAAGGCTATCCTGAGAAGAAAGAAAGGGTACCTCATTAAGCACCTTCATACCTGGTTTAAAAAAAGGCTTTAAGGCGGGATGATTTAATACCATTTCGGCCCGCTGTTTTATATCTTCCCATTCTGTTTCCTTAATGTAAAGTCCAAATACTGCCTTAGCCTTACTTATGGCCTTAGCCAAGCTATCTCTTTCGGTGCGTAGATAGCTCATAACATAATGAAAGGCCTCGCCAAACTTCTGTTCTTTCATAGGTAGTCTTAAATCTTTCAGCTTAATTTCTCCTTTTACTGGCTGGGCTTCTCGTTGGAGTGGTATTTTAGACCTTTCCCAGACAAATGTAGATTTTGCCTTATTTTCGTTTGCCTCCTTTTTATAAACTGGCAATCTCCCATCTTCAAAAATGCAAGTCGGCAGGGACTTAAGACACACCTTTATATCCTTACCCAAAGCAGCAGCAATAAAGTTTGCCCAGCAGTAAGAAGGTAAAAAAAGACCATTTTTTCTCCTTTGAGGTCGTCCTAGCAGGTATAAGGCCGTTTTGGTACGGGTAAGGGCAACATAAAAAAGGTTGAGTTCATCTTGTAGTTGCCTCTTTAAGGCATATTCCTTTATGTTTTTGAGGGTTGAACTTAAAGCCACTTCATTCTTTTTTGGATTCATATAAATTCCTTTTAAGGAAAAGTTTGTTTCATCGTATTGAAAGATTAATCTATTTTTCATATCGTTCTGACAGTCATAGGTGATTTCAGGCAGAATCACGGCCTCAAACTCAAGACCCTTGGCCTTGTGCACGGTCATAACCTGGATGGCCTCACTTAAGGCCTCTTTGGCCTGAAGGAGGTGGTTTTGATTGGTTTCTAAGTAATCCAGAAATGCCCTTAAGGAACGGGGATGTTTCTGTTCAAACTGATACGCCACCTCTAACAGTTGCCATAAATTTGGCCTATCTTTGTAGACCTCAAAGAGATTAAAGGTGCGGTAAATCCGTTCTAAAAGGGTGGGGAGGGGCACAAAGTCTACCATATCCCTTATTTCTTTAAGGGCCTTCTCTTCAAACCTTCCCTTTAGTGCCAGCCCTTCTAATTCTTTGTCTCCTTTACCTAGGCTTTTCAGGAAGTGAACAAGATCAAGTTTGCGGCTTTTATCGTCTAGATAACGCAAAAGCGAAACTACGGCCCTTACAGCCGGAGCGGCCAAAAGCAACACTTCTGTCTCAGTCTGCACTGGAATAC
Organism: Candidatus Desulfofervidaceae bacterium; assembly: GCA_027064585.1. GTDB lineage: Bacteria > Desulfobacterota > Desulfofervidia > Desulfofervidales > Desulfofervidaceae > JAGHCL01. The sequence continues at coordinate 27,022 of JAMOPI010000029.1, forward strand.
CTGCTTCTTTTAGTACCGGCAAAAAACGATCAGCCATCTGTTTTCTCCGCACCAAAATGGCCATTTCACGATAAGAAAGACCTGCCTTGAGCAGTGTTTTTATCTTTTCTAAAATGGCCTTTCCCAACTCTGTTTCTTCTGGAGGAATCAATTCAAATCGGATGTAATAAGGGACATCCTTTTTCTCCTCATCAGGCACTTGCGGGCTAAAGGGAAAAGAAAACTCTCTGTTTAAAAAATCTCCTATTTTATTTACAAACTCTACTAAACCACCCGCACTCCGGTAATTCTTCGGCAAGGTTTCAGCCCGGATAAAGCCATTAAAGCGTTTTTTTACATAATCAAAGAGTTCTGGCTCGCCTCCTCTAAAGCGATAAATGGCCTGCTTTTTGTCCCCTACATAAAAGAAACTACCTGCTGTATCCCTTGTGCCAATACCAGCAATAAGTTCATTAACCAAGGGTTCAAGCACCTGCCATTGCATGATGCTTGTATCCTGAAATTCGTCTAAAAGGAGGTGCTTTACCTTTCTGTCTAGGCGATAATAAAAGAAGTCCCGTCTTTCTTCAAACAACCCTTGCTTGACCAAAAGGCGATAGGTGAGGGCAGAGAGGTCGGCAAAGGTAATACAGTTTTCCCTTTTCTTAATCTCGCTGTAATACCGATAAAAGCGCCGATAGAGCCTGAAGAGCAGTTCTACCTGCCAGTGGTTGCTGGCAAGAAAATACGCCTCTAAGGCCTGTTTTAAGCGGGAAAAAGCCTCTTCACAGACCGAGGGGAGGTTTTTAAAATAGTTATGAACCTCCAGACAGGGGCGGGACAAAAGGTTGATCTGTATGACCTCTTTTAAAGAGCGGGCCATAGCCATCTTTTTTAAAATATCCTTTGCCCCTTTGTGTTTAACCTGCGGTTCAAGGGTGCGGATAAATGCCTTTAGCGCCTTCCACGCCTCCTGTTCCAAGGCCTTTAGGTCAGTCTGAGGTGGGTTCTCAAACTCTTCCAAGGCTTCCTGGTGTTGAAGAAAGACGGTAAAGACTTCTTTAAGCCAGTATCTGGGGTGTGATGAGGGCAACTGTTGGCGGTAGGCTTCTAGGATAGCTGCCTTTAATTCAGGGTCAGATGAAACTTCTACCAAGAGCCGATCTAAGGCTTCGTTAAACATATCCCTTTCGCTGGCCTCGTCGGCAATCTCTACATCCAACCTGATACCTAGCTCAAAGGGAAAGAGCCGGATGATGCTGGCCATAAAACTGTCTAGGGTAGAGATTTCCAGTAAAGAAAAGTGTTCTAAAAGCAGATGATAAAGCCGTTTGGCCCGTTCTTTAAGGACATTTATATCGGGTTCGAGGGCGAAAAGAGGGGCGTATTTTCCCTCGTCTTTATGTCTTTCGGCCTGCATGGCCGTTTTGATCCAGCCAAGTAGTCTTTCCTTCATCTCTTGGGCGGCCTTGTTGGTAAAGGTGAGGGCGACGACTTCCTGGAGGGATGCAGGGTCCGGAGGAGAGGTAAGAGGGATTTGCTTTAAGAGGATGTTTAAAAGGCGCAGGGTAAGGGTGTAGGTTTTACCTGTCCCGGCACTGGCCTCCAGGGCAATGTGGTGTTTGGGATCAAAGAGTACATTCATTTATTCGCTCCGCTTCTAATTCCTTTTCCCACGCACAGATGTCCTGATAATCACAATGCTCACACTCCTTTCCTGGTCGCCTTTCCCAGGGATTGTCTGGGGCAAAGATTTCCTTTAGCGTTTCCTTAAGCCAGGCCTCAAATAGTTCCATGTAATGGATGGGATCGGCGGCAAAGGCCTTGTAGGTGTCCTTTATTTTAAACTGGTTTTTAAGGTCATAAAAACCAAGCATTTCGCACCTTTCATAAAGAAGGCCGTATTTCTTTTTTAAGAGCAAAAGGTAAAAAGGCAACTGGATGCCTCTAAAATCCTCGCTGATTTCGCATTCCTTGATGGTAGGAATGCGGCCGGTCTTGTAATCTAAGATCCGAAAGACCTCTCCCTTTCGGTCCACTCTGTCTGGAATCCCTTTTAGGATGATGCCTTCAAACTCTACTTCTATCTCCCTTTCTATGAGCCGGATGTCTGGACGCCAGCCTTCTTTAAAGAAGTCTAACTCCTGCTGCACAAAGAGAGGGAGCTTATCCAGCAGGATTTCTATTTCCAGCCTGGCCGCTGGTTGCTGGTGAAACTGGGGTAATTGTTCAAAGTAAAAGAGAAGGCGGTCTTTAAGGGCTGTTAAAAATTGCTCTTCTTTCTCCCAGATACGGTCTTTATAAAGCTCTTTTAGGGCTTGGTGGAAGATGAGTCCCCTGTCTTGAGGGGTAATGTATTCGCTAATCTTTGGAGGTGGTTGGAGGTTTAAGAGATAACGCAGGTAAAACTTATAAGGACAGATCTGATAGCAGAGAAGAGATGAAGGGCTGAACTTAAGCGTCTTTAACTTGCTAGAGACAAGCTCTGGATTAACGGCAGGAAGTCTGATTTTAAGAGAGCGGGAAAGATGGTGCAGGAGGTAGGGACGGTAATCTTTGATCTTCTCTTCAAGGGTGCTGTCTTGTATTACTTGTTTAAAGATCATTGCCTCTAAAAACCGGCTTCTTACCCCCCTTTCAGGGCTATCTACATAGGCAAAGTAGGCCTGTTTTGCCCCTTTAAGCAGGCGTTCAAAGTAATAGCAAAAGAGTCCTTCCCTTTCTTTATAAGTAGGTAGACCGAGGCGCTGGCGGATGGTGGTATTTAAAAACATGTCTTTTTCACTGTACGCCGGGAAGAGCCCTTCGTTCATGTCAGGCATAATGAGAATATCAAACTGTAAATTTCTTGTTTCTAAAATTTCCATGACCTGAATGGCACCAGTCAAACGGCCTGGCAGGGGATAAGTTTGGGTAGCAAGGTGTGCTAAGACAAAGTGGAGATAATCTAAAAAATTGTCTTTTCCAAGGCTTACAGCCAACTGATCCAGAGTGGCAATCTCAGCTAGGTTCTCCCAGATCTTACTAAGGCCAATGGCTTCATGATGATGGGTAAAAATGGGTTTTAATTCAGGGTGTCCCTGCCACTGCTGCAAAAGCAAGCTTAACTGTTGACAAAAGGCACCAATACTTTCGCTTTGAAGCATGGTCTTTATCTCTTCTAAAAATACAAAGAGTGGGTCTTTCGGTGTAGGTTGGATGTAAATTAAATTATGGCTTAAAATTTTTTCTTGCCATTCCTGACAGGTCTGTTTTAACATCTTTTTTAATACCGGATGTCCAAGGAGTTTCATAAAGGGGCGATGATAAAAGCCATAATCGGTCTCGGTGCTAAAGAGTTCATAAAGGTTATGTAAAAGGCTATAAGTAAGGGTATGCTTTATATCAAGACCCATCGTGAGGTTAAGATTATCTTCAGGGATATAGCCTAAAAGCACGTACTTAAAAGAGGCATCAGGTAAAATGATACCAATTTTATGCGGTTTAATGCCTGCATTTAAGGCCTCTTCAATTCCTTTAAGCACAAGCCCTATTTGGGCCGTGGCACTGGGAAAGGCCTTGATTATGGTTGGCGGATTGGCATCTCTAGGTGGCTGGGAGTCATATAACCAATGCACATCCTCTTTCTCCTTGTTCCAGCGTTTTAAAATTATTTCCTGGTGAGGGATAAGTTTTTCTGCCTGAAAGAAAACAATTAAAGGCACATAGCTAGAGACGGCCTTAAAAAAGGCCGTCTCAGTCCGGGTCATAGTAATAGGGCCAACTAAATAAACGGCCTTAAACTGCCTTAAAAACTCCTCATCAAGCAAGAGGGCTGTTTCCTTTAAAACGGGGTCAATCAGGCCGTTTTTTCTTAAAATGTCCGTATACTTATACCAGATTTTTTCTAAAATTTCTATGTGCCTTTCATAATCTGTATAAAGGGCCTCTTTTTTAAGGGACGAAAAGGAAACTTGCTCCCGCAAGAGCTCATCATAAAAACGCAGGAGTCGGTTGCCCACACTGACAAAGCTAAAAAAGTCCTCGGCCCAGGTATCTATCTGCTGACCAAAGAGATCAGACAGACCTTCTTTTGCTTGAAAAATGGCTTCTTTTAAGAAAAAGTTGCGCTGCCAGTTATTAATCAGGATGCCGACATAAGGGCTTAAGGTGGCTTCCTTGATAAACTCGCTTATCTCAAAAAGCCGTGGCAAAAGAAGGACATCCTTGCCGGTGACTTCCTGCAAATATTGCTGAAAATAAAGCTTATTGCGCTGGGTCGGAAAGACGAGGGCAATGTCTTCCAGAGAGGACCAATTTTCTAAAAGATGCTTGCCTACTGCTTTCAAAATATCAACATTAAACGGAACGGCAAAAATACAAAAAGACATTTTCCCCCTTTTACAAACTTTTTTCATTATAATCATTTGGCTTTAAAAATCAATTTCAGGATTAGTTTTATCTACGCTGCAATTTACTTGACATCCCAAAATCCGCAATTACCTTAAAAGAAACCCCGTAAGTGTGCTGTAATAAACAATTTTTTTAAAAAAAATACCTTTCACCTAAAAGGTGAGAAAACATTTATCTTTTCCTAAAGCCCAATCATAATTATAGCGCCTCCGCTTGCTTTGCGGTCAAGGCCAAACCCTGCGGGTGGCTGACGAACTACCTTGACCTCGCTCGCTTCAGCGCAAACTTCTTTTTGAGGCCAGAAGGAAAGAGGAAAAGAAAAAATTTTTCCCTTCCCCCTTCCGATTTTTTCTTTTTTGCCAAGGCCGAGTGTGCTCAAGGGCAAGCCCGAAGGCGCGTGTCGGAGCGAGTGAAGCGAGCAGAGCCCCTTGAGCACCTAACGAGGCCTTGCGTATACTTACTGTAAGTAGGGAGGAAGGGAAACTCATTAATGCTGAATATTATAAATCAACCACGGATTTTGGGTATCTTTTTCCGCCAAAGATACATGACCAAACTAAAACTACTGCCGATAATGGCACCACAAAGGACGTCTAAGGGATAATGCACGCCGGCGTAAATCCGGGCTAGGCCTACCAGGCAGGCAAGTCCGATAAAAAGTATCCAAAGCCGTCGGAAAATCAAGGCTAAATAAGTGCCCACGGCAAAGGCCGTTTGGGTATGGCCTGAGGGAAAGGAGCGACATTTTAAGGCCGGACCGATATTATGAATATGCACCTTGCCAGCCGCAATTAAAGGGGCAAAGGCCGCTAAAGGGCGTGGTCGATTAAAGAGGTCTTTTAGACCTATGACCACCAGGCCACTTAAAAGCATGGCCAGCATCATCCAGAACCAGTGCCTTTTAAAGGCTTGGGGTGAATAAACCCAAAGGCCTATTCCTGTAAGTATGGCCACGACCCAGCCATTGCCTAGCCAGTTAAGAAAGTAAAATACAGGATCCAACCAACTGTGCGTCAGATGATTGTTAAGCCACAAAAATAATGTTTTGTCCCAGGCAATAACGGTATTCATGTCTTAATTTTTAGCCTTTCTAAGAGCTGGTCGGCAAAGTCCAGGATATAAGCGCGTTGTTCCTTATTGGCATAACGAATGCAGGAACAATGAAGCTTTTGCCGACTGCGGATGAGAAATTCTATACGCAGATAATCTCTTCCTACCTCGGCGGCAAAGTAAAAAGGCTGGCAGTCCTTATGTTCCCTCTGCACTTCATCATAAAGCTCCTCTGGAAGGTCTATCCAAAAAATTTCTCCTAAAGGAGAAGGCGTTGCCTTTTTATGCAGATAACGCTTTATCTTTTTGACGTCTTCTTCCCGGATTTCGTCAAATAATAATTGGCGCATTCTTCTCTCCTCTTTTTCTCCATGTCTTGCAAAACTTCAAGTCCGACTTCTATTAAACGTTTATAACCTTTATTGTTTAGCTCCGGCAAGGCCTTTTTTAGGGTTGCTAGAGGAGTAGCTTGTATTTCTATTTCCAGGACATCCAAATAGGTATCTATTTCTTCTGGGAGTGTCTGACCGATAAGAATTACTTGATCTACTCCTAAATCTTCTAGCCGTTCAAAGATAAAATTATTTAGGCCCTTAAGACAGGCAAGAGAGGGATTAAAGCCTGTAGGAAAGAGAAGACGGTTGAAGTGGAAAAAGGTCTTTATATCGGGCAACAAAAAGACCATTTTGTGGTCAGTGATGCAGTAACTTTCCTGCCAGAGGCCAAAAAGGGCAAGCTTGTCTTCAGGACACAAAAGTCGCCATCCCTTCTTTTGGTGAAAGAGGGCGACATTAAACAAAGCCCCCTTTTCATCAAAACAAGGGAAAAAATAGTAACCTTCTAGGGCGTCTTTAAGACCTTGTTCATCTTCTTTTATAATCCCTAGTTCCTTTAATGCCTCTCGTATAGGGGTATAGGTAGTAAGGATTTCTTTATAATGCCTTACAAATGAGTTTGTATCTGGACAGTAACCTACTTTATATTTTCTTAAGTCAGGTTGTTCCATGTCCCAGGCGGCTAAGAAATCCCATTGGGCTTCATACTGCGGCCTGTTTTTATAAAGCAGATCATGATAGAATTTAACGGCCATATTGAGTAGTTTCTTTATTTGTTCGTCATACATGTCTTTCCTCCAGTGCGAGTTCAATTAGTCTTTCTAACAGCGACGAGAAGGACATACCCATGGCCTTTGCCGCTTGGGGGAAAAGGCTGGTTTCGGTCATTCCAGGGATTGTATTTGTTTCTAACACATATATCTCCTCTTCCTTTAAAATCATATCTGTACGGCTATATCCCTTACAACCAAGGGCCTTGTGTGCCTTTAAGGCATAGGCCTGCGCCTTTTGCGTAAGATGCTCTGGCAGTGAGGCAGGGCAGATCTCTTTTGTGGCCCCAGGGGTATATTTGGCCTCATAATCAAAGAAGCGGTGTTTAGCCTGGGGAACGATTTCTACAATGGGCAGAGCAATTAAATCCTTATTTCCCAGCACCCCGCCGGTAATTTCCCTACCGGCAATGTATTCTTCTACCAGCACCGTTTCACTATGGGCAAAGGCATCTTCTATTGCTTGTGTCAATTCCTCTTCTGAATTTGCCATATTTAACGCAATGGATGATCCACCATCAGCCGGTTTGACCATTAAAGGCCATCCCAGCTTAGCTACAATTTTGGCTGTGTTGTATGGTTCGCCCCGCCTTAATACCACATCTTTAGGCACTTGTAACCCCGCCATTTTAAATATCCGCTTGGACATAACCTTATCCATCGCCAGGGCACTGGCCAGCACCCCAGAACATTGGTAGGGAATGCCAAGAAGGTCAAGAAGCCCTTGGATAGTGCCATCTTCGCCATAACGTCCGTGCAGCATGACCAAAGCCACATCTATCTCAGAAGCATCCTGCACAAGCTTGGCTAGGTCAGAAGCCGGGTCGTAAATAATGACTTCATATTTATCTTCAGGCAGGGCCTTCTTTACCTGCATCCCGCTTTTTAAAGAGATTTCTCTTTCACTTGATTTTCCCCCACAAAGCAGGGCCACACGCAGGCGTTTCATTTGTTCTTTCCTAAACGGTTGATAAATGCAGGTGAAAAGGGGAGGTGTTTAAAGATCATCCTTTCTACCTCTTTAGTGCGTTCATAAAGCCTTTTAATAAACCTTCGCCGGGCCTCTGTCTTGCCGTAACGGGCAAGCAGATCCTCAAATCGCTCTTCTAAAGAGACAATCTGGTCGTGTTTTACTCGTTTATCTGCATAATTAACAATGGCCCGTTCATCCAAGGCTATCGGTTCAGGCAATTCTACATGTGAGGCCACAATTTCGGCTACGGCTGGATAACCAAGTTTGCGCACCCACTCTGCCCCTTTGGCCGCATGATCAACGCCCGGATGTTCAATGCTGTAGGTCTTGGCAATATCATGCAAAAGGGCCCCGGCCTCTATGAGAGAAATATTTAGCCTGATCCCTTGTTTTTCTAGCTCTCTGCCCAAAAAGAGGGCAACTTTGGTTACCTGCTTTATATGGGCAATAATATGGGGATAGGTGCCAAAGCGTTTTAGCAATTCTAGACAAAATTCAGCCGATGGAATTTCTATTGATTTTGCTTGAGAAGTTCCTTTAAGCCTTTCAAGGTGCCCTTCCACTGCACATCTCCTATGACTAAGTGAATGACCGGATTTTTTTCGGCAATTAACTCAAAGTGAAAGTCATCTTCCCCTTCTATCTTAAACAAACACTCGGCCCACATCTCGGCCGGTAGCCCAATAACCTCACAATCATAATCGGTCCTTACCTCGGCCGTCATTTTGATCTCAGCCATGACTTACTCCTCCTAAAAATATTTATTTCAACTTATCAGCTCCATTACTGCCCTTTCAAGCAACCGACTCTGCAAACGCACCGTTCCTTCTACTGGATTGTAAAATAATATGTTTTCTTCTATCAAAAACTTCAAGCACCGTCCTTTTAACTCTATATCTTCTACCTCTTTCCTTTCCCTAAAGACTTTTAAGACTTCCTTTAGTTCCTTTATTGAAGGACCTGCCTTTTCACCTTCTTCTACCAACCTTAACATCCACCGAAGCCTTCTCTTTTCATCTCTAAGCATCCGCGTAAGGGCCTCTCTTTCTTTATATCCTTGCTTTTTTCCCTCAAAAAGGATAACCATATCACCCACTTTTCCTCCTATGTAGTCCCACACTAACTCTTTGTCCTCAAACCCAAAACCTTCATACACCTCATAAGCTTTATCCCTTGTTAAATCATCCACTAATAAATATTTCGCCCGTCCCTCAAGCCTTGCGTTGCTATACGCCTCCTCCACAAACAAACAATCACTTGTCGCACATAAACAATGCGTCAGGTGTGTTTCCTTTGTCATTCTTACTAAAAAGTTGAATAAATCATGCAATACCGGCCCGTCCTTTTTTACTTCCCTCAACATCTGTAACTCATCCAAGACGAATACCGGCTTCTTCCCTCTCTCTACCAGCCTCCTCATTACCTCTTCTAAATACTTGAAACAATCCATTTCCCCTTCTTCTCCTCTTACCAACGCCCGCAATAACTCCCTCGGTACTGGTAGTGTATAATTCAGTTTTTTCGCCACCTCCTCTAAAAACTTTACCCCTCCCAACAACAAATCTCCTTTCTCCTTAATCTTCTCCCATACGCCTTGATACCTCACCGTAAAAAGGGCTCTTACAAAATCTTCATATCTACTCGTCTCAAGGCCACGGAAATTTATGTAAAATACCCGATACTCCTCTGGTAACTCCTCAAGCACTTTCATCAATAGTGCCGTTTTTCCGCTATTTATTGGCCCATATACAAAGTAAACCAGATTAGGCTCTCCGGAAAGAACCGCCTTCATCCGCCTTATGTCTTCCTCTCGGTTATAAAATGGCATATTTTATCTCCTACTTTCTCCATATTTCAATTCTTTCTACCCTTACCAGCTTTATAAAGGTTTTGTTAAGTCTTCCTTTTTCCGCATTGTTCACTTTATCCCTTTCAATACAGGCATACGCACTGTGGTTGTGGATGGACTCAAAGTTTTCGGCCTCTACGGCAAACCAGGTAATATTATCATCAGCCAAAAGGCGCTGGGCGATTTCCCTGACCACATCCTCTACAAATTTTGGATTTTGGCAAGCATGTTCAGTAACATATTTTTCATCCACCCGTTTTAACACCGAATAAAGCTCAGACGAGCCGGCTCCTTCTACAAGTTTGATAATATCCTCAAGCCAGATAAACTTTTTAAGCAGCCTTTGCATATTCTACAAATCCTAGTAACATTCCATTAGCAATAGCGGTATTTAAAAGTCTTTCTGCCTCTTTGGCTACTTCCATTTTTATAAACACCTCACCACATTGTTCACATATCAAGGCAGGCACATTTCTTAAGACAATTAACTTCTCTCCCACTTCATAAGGAAGACTTGTTTTACCTTCTTTCATTTCTCCTCTACACAAAGGGCACTTCATGATTTCCTCCTTTGTTTAAAATCTGAGGTCCATAGTTCCAAACTAGGCTCATACACAGTTATTATCCAGATAGCCTTTTGTTCTTTATCAATGGCCGTTACTATATGTAAAGGTCTTTTCCTGTTTGTCCAGCCTAGGATAAGTTTACTAGGCAAGGGAGTATCGTTAGGATAGACTTCTATAACTTCTCCATTTAATAGTGCCTCTTTTACTTCCTCAACGGTAATTTGTCTTTTCTGCATTCGTAACAAAGCATGTTTTCTAAAAAATATGTTTTCTTTTCTAGTTATTTCCTTAATTTCTTGTTGGCTCATTTTCTCTTACTTTTTATTCCTTTCAATACAGGCATACGCACTGTGGTTGTGGATGGACTCAAAGTTTTCGGCCTCTACGGCAAACCAGGTAATATTATCATCAGCCAAAAGGCGCTGGGCGATTTCCCTGACCACATCCTCTACAAACTTTGGGTTTTGATAGGCGTGTTCAGTAACATATTTTTCATCCACCCGTTTTAACACCGAATAAAGCTCAGACGAGCCGGCTTCTTCTACAAGTTTGATAATATCCTCAAGCCAGATAAACTTTTTAAAACGCAGGCGGAGCTTAACAATGCCCCGCTGGTTGTGAGCACCAAAGTCGCTGATCTCTTTAGAGCAGGGACAAAGAGTGCATATTGGCACCTGGACGCCGACTTCTAAGTCAATCTTTTCTTTGAGACTGCCAACAAAACGGCAGCGGTATTCCATCAGACCTTCTGTGCCAGAAACCGGTGCTCTTTTGGCAATAAAATAGGGAAATTCTATCTCTAAATGGGCAGAAACGGCATTGAGCCTTTCTTTCATTTTACGCAGGATTTCTTTCATGCTTTTTAGGCTGATGAGTTCTCCCCGGTATTCATTTAAGATCTCCACAAACCGGCTCATGTGTGTACCCTTAAATTGGTGCGGCAGGCCCACATACATATTGATAGAGGCAACGGTGTGTTGCCTTCCGTTGGCCCGATCTAGGACGGTAATGGGATAACGGATGTCCTTAATGCCTACCTTATCAATTTCAATGCGGCGTTTATCCAGCAGATTCTGCACATCAATCATTTCCATACGCCATTTTTACAATAGAAAAAAGGGGGTGTCAAAGGGAAGTTTATAGCCATTTCTAAGCAGAAAGTCTTTTTTACTCCCTATTGCCTTTGAAAATGAGCATACTTACTAAGCTTTATCTGGAAAAAAATGTTTGAGGTCCTTAGGTATGAGATTTGAGGTTAAGGACGTTTTAACGGAAGAGGAAATTCAAAAAGGGCTTAAGGCCGTTATTGGGGATGGGCTTGCCTTTCAGGCAATGATCACCCTTACCGGTGGGGTTTTTTTAGTTGATTTTGCCTTAAAACTAGGGGCCTCAAACTTTGTTATTGGCCTCCTTGCCTCTATTCCTTTTTTGGCCCAATTCACACAATTACCAGCCATTTATCTCGTGGAAGCGATCAGAATTAGAAGGGAAATTTGTGTCTTTGCGGCTACGCTTAACAGGCTTTGCGTTTTAGGTATTGTCATTATTCCTTGGTTGCCCCAAAATATAAGATTGTCCTTTCTTCTCATTATGCTTTCTTTTCATGCCATCTGTGGGGCTGTAAGTAGTGCTAGCTGGAATTCCTGGATGCGTGACCTTGTGCCCGAAGAACAACTGGGTAGATTTTTTTCTAAAAGAATGAGTTTATCCATGTTTCTGAGTATCGGGCTTAACCTAGGGGCAGCCGTTTTTATTGATTTTTGGAAAAAGTTTTTTCCGCAGAAAGAGTTATATGGCTATGCAATTCTTTTCTTCTTGGGATTTCTGGCTGGTATAGTCAGTGTGTATTTCATTACCCAAATTCCTGAACCCCGGCTAAGGCAGATAGAAACGCATAAAAATCTTTTCAAACTCATCAGACGGCCATTTAAAGATGAGAACTTCAAGGCCCTTATCTTTTCCCTCTGTCTTTGGAATTTTGCCATCAATTTGGCCGCTCCCTTTTTTACTGTTTACATGTTGAAAAGGCTACAATTAACCATGTCGTTTATCATTACCCTGACGGTGTTAAACCAACTTATAAATGTTATCTTCTTAAGAATTTGGGGTAAACTTGCGGATCAGTTTAGCAATAAAACCGTATTTTCAGTAAATGCCCCTTTATTCTTAACTTGTATTTTAGGATGGACCTTTACTACCCTTCCTGAAAGATATTTTCTTACAAAACCATTGTTGGTTATCCTGCATATCCTCATGGGTATAGCCAGTGCTGGCATAAGCTTAGCTGCTGGTAATCTTGCCCTTAAGCTTGCCCCTAAAGGTGAGGCTACGGCCTATCTCGCAGCAAACAACTTGGCCAATGCCTTTGCTGCTGGTATAGCCTCTATTCTTGGGGGTAAGACAGCGGATTTTTTGCGTAAATTAGAATTTGGCATATCCCTTCGTTGGCGGAGTCCAGGCATAGAAATAAATACTCCCCTGCTTGATTTAAAACACTGGGATTTTCTCTTTTTTATCTCCTTTTTTGTGGGTTTATGTGCCTTGCGTATGTTAAATGAAGTTAAAGAAACCGGCGAAAGCAGAAGAAAGATACTTGTGGAAGAAATTTTGACCGAGATAAGAAGACCTTTAAGGAGTTTTTCTACAATTTCAGGGCTATCCCGGATGAGCTATTTTCCCTTGCGTAAGCTTCTCCCAAAGGGCTGTAAAGGAGAATCTTAAAGAATGCAGCCAGCTTTGCTTGAGAAAACCTTTTAAGTGTGATAAAAATTGAATATGGAAGAGCTTTCCCTTTTTTCGGTTCCACAGCCTAAGGTCTACACGGTAAGTGAGCTTACGCAGGCAATAAAGGAAATTTTAGAGGCAGAGTTCCCTTTGGTCTGGGTAGAAGGAGAAATTTCTAATGCCAGACGTCCCCTTTCTGGACACCTTTATTTTACCCTAAAGGACGAAGGGGCCCAGCTTGGGGCTATTCTGTTTAAGAATACCCAGCGCTGGCTTAAGTTTGATCTTCAGGATGGACTAAAGGTTGTCTGTCAGGGACGGTTAAGTGTTTATCCCCCTCACGGAAACTATCGTCTGATTGTAGAGTATATTGAGCCAAAGGGATATGGTGCCTTACAGCTTGCTTTTGAACAGTTAAAGACAAAACTGGCCCAAGAGGGTCTCTTTGCCGAGGAACACAAAAAGCCCCTTCCCCTTTTACCCCGACATATTGCCGTCGTTACCTCACCAGCAGGGGCAGCTATAAGAGACTTTTTGCGTGTGCTCCTTAAGAAATTCCCTAATGTCAATGTAAGGATTTATCCGGTAAAGGTGCAGGGAGAAGGAGCGGCGCAAGAGATCGCCAAGGCTATTTATGAACTTAATCGCCTCAAGTGGGCCGAAGTCATCGTCGTTACCAGAGGAGGTGGCTCTTTAGAAGATCTTTGGGCCTTTAACGAAGAGATTGTCGCTAGGGCCATTTATGCCTCTAAAATTCCGGTTGTATCTGCCGTGGGGCATGAGGTAGATTTTACTATCTCTGATATGGTGGCCGATCTGCGGGCACCTACCCCTACGGCCGCTGCTGAGATGATCATCCAAAGGCGAGAAGACATTGAAAATTTATTAAACGATGCCTTCAATCGCTTGCCCCGTGCCTTAAAAAAACAAATAGAGACTCAAAGGTTGAATTTAGGCCATTTGCTTAAACGGCTACAGTCTTTGAGGCAGCGGTTTGAGTATGCCTATTTAAAGCTAGACGACCTCTCTCAGGCCCTTTTAAAGGCCATGCGCCATCTGCAAGAAAGACACTGGACCAATTTAAATAATTTAAACAAAAGGCTTGTTCTTTCTCATCCCAGCCGGCAGTTTAAACAGTATCGGGAGACGCTTAATCAAAAAGAACATACGTTAACTCTTCGCCTTAAACACCTGTTACAACAAAAGAACCAGCATTTACACCAATTACAAAAATCCCTTGAGGCCCTTAGCCCCTTAAATGTCCTCAAAAGGGGTTATGCCCTAGCCTTTACATATCCTGAAAAAAGGCTTATTAAATCCATAAAACAGGTAAAACCCGCTGTTTCTTTGCTTGTCAGGGTAGCTGATGGTGAAATAAAGGCACAAGTGGAGGAAAGACATGAACTTGAGCTTTGAAGAGGCAATTAAACGTTTAGAAACAATTGTCCATAGACTAGAAGCAGGTAATACCCCCTTAGAAGAATCACTAAAATTATTTGAAGAAGGGATGGGCCTTATTCGGCATTGTCAGCAGAAACTTGATGAGGTAGAGAAAAAAGTAGAACTGCTTATTAAAAACGAACAAGGCGAATACGAAACGAAACCCTTTGACCCCAGTCGTAGCCGCACAGAAACACAGGTATAGATCTCTTTTAGATAACAAAAGTTTTTTGAATGTTCTAAACCGCTTATCCCATAGCCTTTTCTTCGGAAATTTTACTCTTACCTTGACTACCGCCGGTAAATAGTATAATTTTTAATCCAAAGCGAGAGTGGCGGAATTGGCAGACGCGCCAGACTTAGGATCTGGTGGGTTATCCCGTGCGGGTTCGAGTCCCGCCTCTCGCACCAAATTTTTTATTTGCTAAATTTTTTGTGGGAATGAGGAGGAAGAATGGAAATCCATGTAGAAGAGATTAGTCCAGCCAAACGTAAGTTAGAGGTAACGTTACCCAAGGAAGAAGTAAATGCTGAGATTAACAGTCTCTATCAAGACATGCGAAGACGGGCACGGCTTAAAGGATTTCGGCCCGGCAAGGTTCCTATGTCCATTATTAAATCCCTTTATAAAGACCAAGTTATCGCTACGGCCATCCACAACCTTATTGAGAGGACATACCCAGAAGCCTTAAAAAAAGCTCAGCTTCAGCCTATAAAAGAGAGGAATATAGAACCAGGGGCCCTGAAAGAAGACGACGAGTTTGAATATATTGTCACCCTTGAGGTTATCCCTGAGTTTGAACTCCCTCCTTATAAGGGTATAGAGGTGGAAGTAACTCCAATAGAGGTAACGGAGAAGGAAGTAGAGGCCGAGATTAATCGGCTGCGGGAGATGCATGCGGAGTTAAAGACCATTGAGGAACCGCGGCCCTTAAAGGCAGGTGATTATGTTGTTTTGGACTTTCAGGGCTATCAAGATGGTAAGCCATTAGGAAATTTTAAGGCCCAAGACTACATGGCCGAATTGGGAAAAGGCCAACTGCATGAGAATATTGAAAAAGAACTTATTGGGGCCAAAGTAGGAGAAGAAAAGATTGTTAAGCTGGAGTATCCCAAGGACTTTCAAAATAAGGAATTGGCCGGCAAAAAAATAGAACTTCATCTTAAGATCAAAGAGGCTAAAGAAAAGATTTTACCTGAATTAGACGAGGATTTTATAAAAACATTGGGTGATTATAAGACGGTAGAAGATTTTAAAAAGGCTATATATCAGCAAATTAAAGAAAAAAAAGAAATTGTTCGGGATGAATATGTCAAGAATTACATTTTGACCCAGTTGACGGAAAAAACAGAGATTGACCTTCCTGAAAGTCTTGTAGAGGAAGAACTAGAGGATATGCTTAACCGAGCCTTTCAATTTACTACCCCAGAAGTAAGAAAAAAACTTGACCTAGAAAAATATAAAAAGGAATTGCGTCCGACGGCCGAACAAAAGGTAAAGGCCAAATTAATCTTAGGAAAGATTGCTAAAGAGGAAAACATTACGGCCGAAAAGGACGAAATAGAGGAAGAGTTAAAGTTGATGGCTGAGAATTTGAAAGTACCGCTAGAGCAAATGCGCGTGCCCTATGTTATTTCTCGGATTGAAAGTCGTATTATTGGTGAGAAGGTACTTGCCTTTTTAAAGGAAAAGGCTGAAATTAAAGAAGTAGAGAAAAAGGAAGAGGCGAAGGAAGGAACAAAAGAGGAAGAAGTAAAAGAAACTGAGGAGAAAAAGGAGTAGTGAATGCATTTAATTCCCATTGTGATTGAACAAACAGGAAGGGGCGAGAGGGCCTATGATATATATTCACGGCTTTTAAAAGATAGGATTATCCTTTTAGGTAGTCCGATAGATGACGATGTAGCCAATCTAATTATTGCCCAGCTGCTTTTTTTGGAATCTCAAGATCCAGATAAAGAAATCCATTTTTATATCAATTCCCCTGGTGGTTCCGTAACTGCTGGTTTGGCCATTTATGACACTATGCAATATATTAAGGCGCCTGTCTGTACCTATTGTGTGGGGCAGGCGGCCAGTATGGCAGCGGTGTTGTTGGCGGCGGGAGAAAAAGGTAAGCGTTATGCCTTACCCCATGCGCGTGTGCTTATTCATCAGCCCTTAGGTGGATTTCAGGGGCAGGCAACGGAAGTAGAAATTCATGCGCGTGAAATTTTACGCATACGTCAAGTGATTAATGAAATTTTAGCCTTTCATACTTCGCAGCCTTTAAAAAAGATAGAAGAGGACACCGAAAGGGACTTTTATATGGATAGCAAAGAGGCCAAAGAATATGGTATCATAGATCAAGTAATTTCAGGCCGTATACAAGGTAAGCCAAAGGAGGAGTAGATGGGTAGAATATCTGGCGGGAGGGGGAGAGATAAAAAGTTATATTGTTCTTTTTGTGGTAAAAGTCAGGATGAGGTGCGCAAGCTGATCGCTGGGCCTTCAGTATATATTTGTGATGAGTGTATTGAGTTGTGTAATGAAATTCTGGCTGAAGAATATGAAAGGGACGAGTTTGAGCCAGATTTTACCCTTCCCAAGCCTACGGAGATAAAGGCCTTTTTGGATGAATATGTAATCGGGCAAGAGCAGGCCAAAAAGATTCTTTCAGTAGCGGTTTACAATCACTATAAACGGATTCATAGCCGGCCTGATCTGGATGGAGTAGAGGTCCAAAAGAGCAATATTTTGCTTATTGGACCTACTGGGTGTGGGAAAACCCTGTTGGCTCAAACGTTGGCCAAACTTTTAAATGTGCCTTTTACTATCGCTGATGCGACTACGCTGACTGAGGCAGGATATGTAGGCGAGGATGTAGAAAATATTCTTCTTTCCCTTGTTCAGGCGGCCGATTATGATATAGAGAGGGCCTCACAGGGTATTATTTACATTGATGAAATTGACAAGATTGCACGCAAGTCTGGAGATAGTCCTTCTATCACCAGGGATGTCTCTGGTGAAGGTGTACAGCAGGCCCTTTTAAAGATTGTAGAAGGCACCATTGCCAATATTCCCCCTAAAGGCGGAAGAAAACATCCTCAACAGGAATTTTTGCGGCTAGATACGACCAATATTCTCTTTATCTGTGGAGGTGCCTTCGTTGGGTTGGAAGATATTATTCGGGCCCGTATCGGCAAGAAGGGATTGGGTTTTGGCGCTGAGATAAAGAGCAGAAAGAAGGAAAGTATTGGAAAAATTTTAAGGCATGTCCAACCAGAAGATTTGATTCGTTATGGTCTTATTCCCGAATTTGTAGGACGATTTCCGGTGGTAGCGACGATTAATGATCTCTCTGAAGACGACTTGATAAAGATCTTGGTAGAACCTAAAAACTCAGTCGTACGCCAATACCAAAAGTTATTTAAGATGGAAGGAGTGGAATTAAAGTTCACAGAGGAAGCCTTAAGAGCCATTGCTCGCGAGGCCATTAGACGCAATACCGGTGCACGTGGACTTAAAAGCATTATTGAGAATGTGCTTTTGGATATTATGTTTGTTCTGCCTGATTTAGAAGATGCACGTGAATGTGTAATCAACGAGGATGTTATTTTAAAGGGCAAACAGCCCCTTATTATTTATGGACGGCAGGCAAAGACGGCCTAGGCTTTTTTTTATGAGAGACGAGTTTCCAAAGCTGGCTTTATCTGTCTATCTCTGGATCTGCTCTTCCCTTAGCTATCAAAAATGTTTATTGTTTAAAGTGTCAGTAAATAAAGAAGGAGGAGTCATATATGTTTCTTTTTGGACGTAATAAAGACAACAGAGAAGAACAAAAAGAAGAAATGGAGAAAAAAGAAATGAAAATTTTACCCCTTTTACCTTTACGTGATGTGGTTGTTTTCCCCCACATGGTCATTCCTCTCTTTGTAGGGCGCAAGAAGTCTATTGCCGCCCTAGAACATGCCATGACCATGGGGAAAAGGCTTTTTTTGGCTGCTCAAAAGAGTGCCCAGATTGATGAGCCTGATCAGAAGGACATTTTTACCGTAGGCACCGTGGGTAAAATTTTGCAGCTCTTAAAGCTACCGGATGGAACCGTCAAGGTACTGATAGAGGGCGTCAAAAGAGGAAAAATTATTAAATATTTACCTAATCCAGACTTTTTCCTTGTAGAAATTGAAGAATTAGAGGATATTCTTGAATCTACAGTAGAAACAGAGGCCTTAAAGCGTTCTCTTGTTTCTGCCTTTGAGGAATACGCCCATCTTAATCCCAAAATTACGCAAGAGATTTTAAATGCTGTTACTTCTATTGAAGAACCTGATCGGTTGAGTAATACAGTGGCTGCCCATCTGGCGGTAAAGTTAGAGCACAAACAGAAGGTGCTTGAGACAAACGATGTGAATAAGCGGCTTGAACTAGTCCTTGGACTGACGCGGGGTGAAATTGCCATTATCAAAACAGAACAGCGGATTAAAGCCCGGGTAAAGAAGCAGATGGAAAAGACACAGCGGGAATATTACCTGACCGAGCAGATGAAGGCCATCCAAAAGGAGATGGGCGAGGATGGCAGTTTTCAGGATGAGATCAAAGAATTAGAGCGTAAGATCAAGAGCACGCCGATGTCCAAAGAGGCTAAACAAAAGGCCATGCATGAGCTGAAGAAGCTAAAACTAATGGCTCCCATGTCGGCTGAGGCCACCGTGGTCAGGAATTATATAGACTGGCTTATTTCCTTACCTTGGAAACGCCGGGCGAAGACCAGATTGGATATTGATGAAGCCAAGCGTATTTTAGACGAAGATCACTATGGATTGAAGGAGCCTAAGGAGAGGATTTTGGAATATCTAGCCGTGCAACATTTGGCCAAGAAAGTAAAAGGCCCAATTCTCTGCTTTGTTGGTCCTCCAGGAGTAGGAAAGACCTCTCTGGCCAAATCGGTAGCGAGGGCAACAGGAAGAGAGTTTGTGCGTTTGTCCTTAGGTGGTGTCAGGGATGAGGCCGAAATCAGAGGGCACCGCCGCACCTATATCGGTGCCATGCCAGGTAAGATTATTCAGTCCCTACGCAAGGTTAAGACCAATAATCCCGTCTTCTGCTTGGATGAGATTGATAAGCTTGGCGTAGACTTTAGAGGTGATCCAGCAGCGGCTCTGTTGGAAGTGCTTGATCCAGAACAAAATTATGCCTTTAATGACCACTACTTAGATGTGGACTACGACCTCTCTGATATCCTCTTTATTACTACGGCCAATACCTTGCATACCATTCCGTTGCCCTTGCAGGACAGAATGGAGATTATTCGCATACCGGGCTATACCGAATACGAAAAGTATCATATTGCTACTAAATTCCTGATTCCCAAGCAGATTAAGGCAGCTGGACTTAAGCCAGAAAACATTTCTTTCTCAGATAACGCCATTTATGAAATCATCCGGTCTTACACAAAAGAGGCCGGTGTGAGGAATTTGGAGCGTTGTATTGCCTCTATCTGCCGTAAAGTAGCCAAAGAAATTGTGAAGAAAGGGAAGGAGACGAGAGTAAGAATTACGCGTAAAAGTTTAGCTAAATATCTAGGTGTGCCCAAATACCGGTTTGGTCAGACAGAAGAAAAGGATGAGATTGGTGTGGTGACGGGCTTGGCCTGGACAGAAGTAGGAGGAGAGCTCTTGCAGACAGAAGTGGCCATTATGCCAGGTGAAGGTAAGTTGATTACCACTGGAAAATTAGGTGAGGTTATGCAAGAATCGGCCCGGGCGGCCCTAAGCTATGTGCGGACACGGGCAGAACAGTTAGGACTTGAGCCTGACTTTTACAAAAAATATGATATCCATATCCACGTGCCTGAAGGGGCTGTACCTAAAGATGGGCCCTCGGCCGGTATTACCATGGCTACGGCCCTGGTTTCGGCCCTAGCCAAGATACCCGTGCGTAAGGACATAGCCATGACCGGTGAAATTACCCTGCGCGGACGTGTCTTGCCCATTGGCGGACTGAAGGAAAAACTTTTGGCCGCCCATCGGGGACGGGTAAAGAAGGTGATTATCCCTAAGGACAATGAAAAGGATCTAAAGGAGATTCCGAGTAAGATCCTTAAGGCCTTGGAGATTGTAACCGTTACTCACATGGATGAAGTCCTAAAAGAGGCACTGGTTTCGCCCATTTCGGTGAAAGAACCTCCGTCTGCAACTAAACCCGTGCCGCAAAAGTATCCTTCTGACAGACCGCCAGCCGTAATGCAGTAAAAAAATGGCCCTGACCTTCAGGTCAGGGCCATTGTTTTTTTTAAATGAAACAGTATCACTTTTTAGGAGTAGATATTGCTGGCCCTAAGAATACTTGGGTTTGCGAATTGATATGGGATCAGGAGAAACTGATCCTTCCTTATCTGCCCTATATTGAAGGCAGCTTAGGCAAAATTGTTGCCCTTGTACAAAAACATAACTTTGTTGCCTGTGCCATTGATGCCCCTTTAAGCTTTTCCCCTTCATCTATTGGCGGCTGGAGACTCTCAGATAAGGAATTAAGACATTTGCTTCCTTCGCCTTTTAAAAACATTGTTGTTTCCCAGGATGCCTTGACGGCTGTTACCTCTAGAGGAATGCAACTGGCCAGTTTGTTAAGGCCCTTTTTAGGCACTTTGATAGAGACCCACCCCCGGGCTTCTTTAGTCTTTCTTACTCAAACAGAGCCAGCGTTAAATAAGCATGTAAAGACTTACAAAGGAAAATCACCCAATCCTGAAAGTCAGTGCCTTCTCTGGAATTTTCTGACCAGTGGAAGGTTTATAAAAAGAGTGTGTGGTCCTAAAATTAGATTTAAAACCTTGTCGTTTGCGCAAATAGAGAGGCACCCCAAGCTAGATGGGGTTATTGATGCCCTTATGTGTGCCCTTATTGCTTTTCTTTACATCTACAGACATTCATTGTTGCTTAAACTTCCCAGCGAGCTAGACATCCGGGGCTATGCCCCCTTTTATGTCATCTCCCCTTCTGTTTAAGCTCCCATAAAGGGCGCATCCGCCTGATTTGCTTGTTGCTCAGGACCTCCCAGGGAATATAGCTGGGCTTGGGCCAAAGGGGTTCTGTTTTAATGATTTCTTGTGGGGTAATAATGTAATCTATAGGGACATCTTTTTCGTCCATCGGTATGTCTTCCATGATCTGAAGTTCGTGCACAAGGGCAATGACAGGTGTGTTTTCATCAATACAGCCAAGCTCTCTTAAGATTACATACTCTAAATCAAAAAAACCGGCTCCCTTTCCCAGTCTAGCCCCAGTCCTGGTCACGGCTACAGCCCCAGTAACCAAAAGGTCTATCCTACCGATGGCCTTTTTGTTGGTAGCTAGCCTTATGCCAAAGTCCTTTACGCCATAGGTCTGAATGGCCCTTAGCCAAAAACGCCGTGGCAGACGCTTGGGGTCTAGGAGATAAAAGCCATCGTGCAGGCCAGCAGTTGCCATAATCAGACGCTTTCCGTCCATTAAGGCATTAAATCGCACTTGTTTTTGGGCTTCATCCGGTGGCACCATGATGCATCGTGCCTGCTTGTAAATAGGCAAACGACGCAGGCGCTCAGCGGCCTTATTTTGCCCCCTAAATGGAGGAATGCGCTGAAAAGGAGAGGGAGAAATACCTTTTTCGGCAAGCAATTGCCAGATGCGTTCTCGGCATTGTTGTTTGGATGTACTCATTGAAGCAACCACTTCCATAAAGGATAGATTTTTATCTTTTTGGCATTGACCTTTTGTTCTCCTTCTTCGTCCCAGGTGATAATGAGAAGATGATTACATTTTAATTCTTCTGAAGCCTTTAATAGGGCTTTAAACTCTCTTTTTTCAGTTTTTTCATCTTTAAGAGAATAGCAGACCTGAATAAGTTGTCTTATTTCCAAACCTTCTTTGATCAGAAAGTTTACTTCATAATTAGGCTGAGAGTAGAAATAAATTTCTTTACCTCGCCGTTTTAGTTCCAAAAATACCAGATTTTCTATTAGCTTTCCATAATTTTGCGTGATTTTAGGCACAAGGGCATTTATTAAACCTGTATCTATAGCATAAATCTTTTTGAGTTGCTTAAACTGCCTTTTTAACTTAAAAGAGAAGGGCACAATTTGAAATAAAAGATAGGCTTCTTGCAGATAATCAAGGTAGTTTTTTACCGTATGAACACTTTTTATTTCAAAAATGTTTTTTATTTTATGATAGGAAATTCTACTGGCAAAATTAGAGATGGCATAAAGAGCAATTTTTTTTAAATCCCTAGCGTATCTGATATTATACCTTAAGATAATATCTCTCATAACTATTTTATCGTAAAGTTCTCTTAAGTATTGACTTTTATACTCTAGTTTCAAAACTTCAGGGAAGCCACCGAATTCTAAATATTCTTCAAGTAGTCTTTTGCATTGTGCTCTTTTTTCAGTAATATAAAAATCCGTTTCTTTTACAGAAAGACCCTTGTAGGTCAAAAACTCTTTAAAAGAAAATGGGAAAAGTTCAATTTTAAAGTGTCTTCCTGTTAGGTGGGTAGCTAGTTCTTTACTTAAAAGCTTGGCATTACTACCTGAAATGACGATATTATATCCCCTTCTTCTCAACCGATTAACAAAAAGCTCCCACCCATCAACATTTTGGATTTCATCAAATAATAAATACTCGGCTTCTGGCTCTATTTCCTTTAAAATTTCTAAAAAATCATTTAAATCTTGAGGCTTTGTACCAATTAATCTCTCGTCGTCAAAATTGACATAACCGTATTTTTTCCCTTTTAGCAATTGGTGAGCCAATACAGATTTTCCACACCTTCTTACTCCCATAATTACCTTAATTAAATCCGATGCCAGAAGTTTATTAGCATTTTCTTCAATCTCTCTTTTGATAATCTTTTCTTGAAAAATCCTACTAATTTCTTCCCTTTGCTCCAAAAGTACCTGTTTAATTAAATGTCTTTGCATAATTTTTAATCAAAATGAACAAAAATTTCAAAATTTGTGCATTACGATGCAAACTGTAAAAAAATGTGCTGTTGTCAAGAAGAGTAAACAGTGATTAGTCTATTCACCATTTACTTCTTTAATTCCGAGCTTTGGTATCACAAGCTTATTTTAATAACAGATAAGGAGAATACCATCAGTCTTGCTCATTCACGCATTTACTCATTCACACATTTAAATAGCTATGATCATGGTTGTGGCTTTAGACAAAGCAAAAAGTGATTACAGTTAAGGTAGGGCAAGCTTGACTTTCTCCCTTTTTCCCGCTAGCATGGGCGTAAGATGCAGACACTAAAGGAATTGGTCTTCTTTTCCCTGGCCGACTTTTTGCGTCGCATCTCTTCCCCGGCAAGGCCTGAAGAGGTGTGGCCACAGATTGAAAAACATCCTTTGTATAGGCATTACATCGCTAAATGGCATGAGCTTTCTCCCCGCAAGCAACGCAAGGCCTGGGAGAAACTCAGCCAACTCATTGCTAAGGTAGGCTATGCCACCCGACCATATTGTATCCGGTGTGGGGAATGCTGTAAAAACGGTAGTCCCTCTCTTTATCTAGAAGATGCCTTTTTGATCAATTCTGGCCATCTGCCTAAAGATGCCCTTTTTACTATCCGTACAGGAGAGCTGGCCTATTCTAACGAAGAAGGAAGGTTAGTGAGGGCCAAAACAGAGTTGATAAAGATAAAAGAACACAAGGGCAGACAGTGTATCTTCTTTCAGGAAGAAGACAACAAGTGTGAGATTTATCCCCATCGGCCCCTGCAGTGTCGGGTGATGGCCTGCTGGCAGCCTGAGGAGTTTAAGGCACTAAAGAAAAAAAGGCCCTTACAACGCAAGCATCTCATTGGTACGAATACTCCCCTTTGGGCCGTGATCTCTTTGCATGAAAGGCGATGTTCGGTGACGGAGCTAATAAATTTGTTAAGACAAAAAGACAAAAAGGCCAATGAGCGCCTGCAGGAAATGGCTTACTATGACCTGCAAATCCGCCATTTTTTAAAAGAAAACTTTCAAATCCCAACACAAGAATTGGAATTTTACTTGGGCCGTCCCATAAGCACTCTTATTAGGCTGTATCAAAATGCGGTATAAAACCATACTTTTGATAGACAGCCTGTGCTTCTTTAGAGCGGATAAACTCTAAGAATCTTTTGGCATTCTCAGGATGAGGGGCATCTTTTAAAGCCGTAATAAAGTAATTGACATTTTTTCTTTGATCCAGTTCTTCACCTACATCTACCATTTCTACCTTTAATCCCTGTTTTTGGGCCGTTAAGACCTCAGTGGCCCAGACTGGACCCACATCCACCGTGTCCTTGCGCAGGCGTAAAGGGGTCTCCCGATGGTGGACAATGGTAAAGATGGTTGTGCCTTCTGCCCTTTTTTCTTCCATGATCCGGTAGACCAGTTCTTCACCCCCTGCCTGCCGGTACATGTTGACGATGTGCACGCCAATATCTTCCAGTTCGGGATTGGGTTGAGATACCCGCACTTCATCCCTAGCCAGATCCAGAACCGAATGGATGTTTAACGGATTGCCTTCTTTGACCATTAAAACAATGCGGTTGTGAAGGTAGATAAAGTAATCTCCCTTTTCAATCAAACCCGCTTCTTCCAATTTATACATGGCCTCTTCGTTGACAGAGGCATAGACATCTGGTTTGCCAGGTAAGATTTTATCCTGAAAAACGGCCCCTCCTGCTAAGATTTGTTTTAACTCCAAGCCTGGAGGTAAAGTTTCATAAAAGATGTGTTTTATATCTGGATGTTTTTCTCTAAAAAGCGCCAATAACTCTTCCATGAGCATAAACTGATTTCCGGCAACAAAAAGAATTAAGTCGGCCTTATCCAAAATATCCAAATTGTGAATATCATCTGCCCGATTGGCTGGAATAATGGGTAAATTTCCTTTCATAGCTTCTCCTCCTATACTTTAGCCTTATTATAATTAGGTCCTTTTTTAGGGGCAAGAAAAATGTTGGTTGCTTTTTTATCTAGTCTAACCAACCGTTTTATTGATATATAAAAAAAATAAGCACAAAACCTTGCAATTTGTGGGTTTATAGGTAAATGGGTCAAGACAATGTTCTGCATGACTTCGTTTTCAGGTGTGTATCCAACAGAGATTTGATTTTCACACTGTTTGGATCCATATAACCCTTTGGCAAATTCTTTAATCTATGTTAAAAACAGGGCATGTATAAGGTAAAGGATGCCTACTTTAAGCGGGCCAAGAAGGAAGGTTACTTGGCCCGTTCAGTGTATAAGCTCAAGGAGATTGATCAGCGTTATAGGCTTTTTAAGAAGGGCAACCGGGTGTTGGATTTGGGGGCCTCGCCTGGTTCCTGGCTGCAGTATATTGCTCAAGTTGTGGGGCCAAAAGGCCGTGTGCTTGGCCTTGATTTAAACCCCATTAGGTGGGAAAATCCTCCGGCCTTTGTCCAGTTCTGGGAGCGGGATGTGTTAAAGTGGGATGTTAATGAGGCCAAAAAGGTGGCCGATGCATTTGATGTGGTTGTGAGTGATATGGCACCGGCGACTACGGGCATTAAGGATGTAGATACCTTTCGCTCTATTAAACTGGCCAATCGTGCCCTAGAGATTGCCCTTGCCCTTTTAAGACTGCAAGGACATTTTGTGTGTAAGGTGTTAGAGGGTGGAGAAATGAAGGATTTTTTGTTAAAATGCAAACAACAATTTTCCTTTGTTAAGGTGTTTAAACCGCAAAGTTCACGCCGTGAAAGCCGAGAAGTGTTTGTGGTGGCCTTAAAGAAAAAATAAGGAGGTTTTTAAGATGGCTGGTCATTCCAAATGGGCACAGATAAAGAGAAAAAAGGCGGCTACAGACGCCAAGCGGGGTAAGATTTTCACTAAACTTATCCGGGAGATCATGACCGCTGCCCGTCTGGGCGGAGGTGATCCAGCAGGCAATCCTCGTCTGCGCGCGGCCATTGAAGCAGCCAAGGCGGAGAATATGCCTAAGGAAAACATTGAGCGGGCGATTAAAAAGGGCACCGGTGAACTTGAAGGTACGCATTATGAAGAAGTCTCCTATGAAGGCTATGGGCCAGGTGGTATTGCCGTCTTAATCTCGGCCCTTACCGACAACCGCAACCGCACCGTCGGCGAGTTAAGATACATTTTTAGCAAATACGGCGGTAACTTGGGAGAAACAGGGTGCGTATCTTGGATGTTTGAAAAGAAGGGTGTGATTGCCTTTGCTAAAGATAAGGTAGATGAAGAAAAAATTATGGAAATTGCCCTGGAGGCCGGGGCCGAAGATGTAAAGGAAGAAGGAGAAGAATACGAAGTTATTACTCTGCCAGAGAATTTTGAAACGGTCAAAGGGGCCTTTGAAGAGGCAGGAATTGCCTACGTGCGGGCCGAAATTACTATGATTTGCCAAAATACCGTGCAAATTACTGACCGCGCCCAGGCGGAGCGGATACTTAAATTCATGGAGGCTTTGGAAGATCACGATGATGTGCAGAAGGTTTGGACGAACTTTGACATTCCAGAGGAAATCATGGAGGCCGAAGCGGCTTGATGCGAGTAGTAGGCATAGACTTGGGCTCGCGGCGTAGTGGTTATGGAGTGGTAGAAAGGCAAGGGCAGGCGATTTTTTGTATAAGTTGGGGGGAAATAAAACTTTCTTCTAATAAAAAGAAGTTGTCCCAGAGACTTTGTAGTTTTTATGACCACTTGGAGGCCATTATTAAACAGTATCTACCTCAAGAGGTGGTAATTGAAGACCTCTATGTCGCCCGCAATGTAAAGACGGCCTTTGTTCTGGGACACCTAAAGGGTGTAGCCATGCTTCTGGCCGAAAAGATGAGTCTGCCAGTATTTACCTATTCACCCTCGGAAATAAAAAAGGCGGTCGTAGGCTATGGCCGGGCAGATAAGGAACAAGTAAGGGCAATGGTGCAAAGGCTACTTCAACTTCCAGAGATGCCGGGCGAACATGCGGCTGATGCCTTGGCCGCGGCCCTGTGTCATTTACATACTTTAAGACTATGATTCTATGATTGGATATTTAAAAGGACATCTGTTTTTAAAGACGCCAACATCTATTATTCTTTTAACCAATGGAGTAGGCTATGAGCTTGAAGTGTCTTTAAGCACTTTCTCTTCTCTGCCTGAAACTGGGCATGAGGTGTCTTTGTATGTTTATACTTATGTCAAAGAAAACGCCTTAAAGCTGTTTGGTTTTTCTACCTTTGAGGAAAAAAGGTTGTTTGCCAAGCTAATGGACATTTCTGGCATTGGCCCAAGGCTGGCCTTAAATATCCTTTCTCGTATCTCACCTGAGGCATTTAATGAAATTGTGCAAACTGGGGATATAAAACAGCTAAAGGCTATCCCTGGCATTGGCCGTAAAATGGCGCAGCGCATTTTACTTGAGTTGAAGGATAAGTGGGAGATGCCCATAGAAAAGAAGGCTAGACCCAAAGAAGAAATTAAGTCGGATTTAATTGATGATGTTGTCTCTGCCCTGGTAAATTTAGGTTATCAGAAGAAAGAGGCCCTTAAAGCAGTGCAAAAGGCCATAGCCCATTTTAATTCACCACCAAGCTTAGAAGATTTAATTAAAGAGACCTTAAGGCAGTTGTAATGAACGAGCGGCTGGTAAGCCCTATATCTCTAGTTAATGATCTAGGTGAAGAAATAACACTTAGGCCGCAAAGTCTAAAAGAATTTTGCGGGCAGGAACAGGTTAAAAAAAAGCTTAAGATCTTCATTGAAGCGGCCAAGGCGAGAGGAGAGGCCTTGGATCATGTCCTTTTACACGGCTGCCCTGGCTTGGGTAAGACAACTCTGGCAGTTATTATTTCCAAGGAACTGAATGTTAATATTAAAACTACCTCTGGCCCTGTGTTAGAGAGGCCAGGAGATTTGGCGGCCATCTTGACTAACTTAAGCCCTGGCGATGTCCTGTTTATTGACGAAATTCACCGTCTACACCCAATGGTAGAGGAAATTCTTTATCCAGCCATGGAGGACTTTAAGCTTGATCTCGTCATTGGCCAGGGGCCAAACGCACGGGTGGTCAAGATTGACCTGCCCCGGTTCACCCTGGTCGGGGCTACTACGCGGACCGGACTTTTAACCTCGCCTTTAAGAGACAGGTTTGGTGTTATCTTACATCTTGACCTCTATAAGCCAGAAGAGCTGCAAGAAATTATCATCAAGGCTGCCCAAAGGCTGAATGTCAGTATTGATCCAGAGGGGGCCTTTGAGATCGCCCGGCGGGCGCGAGGTACACCTAGAGTAGCCCTTAGACTCTTAAAGCGGGTGCGGGACTACGCTCAGGTAAAAGGCAATGGACACATTGACAAAAAAACGGCCGCTGGGGCCCTTACCTTATTAGAGATTGACGAACATGGTCTTGATCCCTTGGACAGAAAGATCCTTTTAACCATTATTGAAAAATTTGATGGTGGCCCTGTGGGACTTGAAACTCTGTCTGCCGCCATTGGTGAAGAAAAGGATACGATTCAAGAGGTCTATGAACCTTATTTAGTACAGATGGGCCTTTTGCAGAGAACACCCCGTGGCCGCATGACTACCCCTTTGGCCTATAAGCACCTAGGAAAAAACATAAAAAAACAAGGCCGGCTGTTTTGATGAAAAATCTTGGCCTCCTTTTTTTAAAACAATACTTTTTTTTAAAGGAAATCTTAGCCGCCCTTTCCTTTTACCGCCTGCGGCTGTTTTTTTCTATCTTAAGCGTGGCCTTGGGTATAGGCACGATAGTTCTTATTGTAGGGGCCACAGATGGGGCCAATAAAAGGGTAAGTGAGCTCTTTGAAATGTTTGGCCCAGATGCCATTTTGGTTATTAGTGGTGGGAGGAAGACTATATTAAGAGGGCGTAAAGACACCCTTACCTGGAAGGATGTCAAGAGCATCAAAAATAACATTCCAGGGGTATATGAAGTTGTTCCTATGGATATAGATAGGGGAATTGTAAAATACAAGAATAAAAAGTGGCTTACCTCCATTGTAGGGACTACACCTGCGTATTTTTCTTCCTGGCAGTGGTATCCCCAAGAAGGTGTTATCTTTACCCAAAGGGATGTTGAAGAAAAACGGGCTGTCTGTGTTATCGGAATAGAGGTAAAAAAAGAGTTATTCCCTCATACCTCACCGCTTGGCAAATATATTTTAGTAAAAAGGCTACCGGTACAGGTCATCGGTGTGTTAAAAGAAAGAGGAACAAGTACCGGTCATCACCATTTGGATGATAGGATTATCATGCCTATCACGACCCTTATGCAGCGTCTTTTAAATGATGACAAATATATCACCTTACTGCGCGTACGGACCCACGACGATCTGAAACAAACCGAGGGAAATATCAGGGCCTTGTTAAGGTATAATCACAAGTTAGGCCCATTGGCCCAAGATGACTTTGATATGTTTAGTGCGGCCGAGGTCAAGCAAATTTTACAGGTTATCTCTGGCAGTTTGCTTCTCTTTTTAGGTAGTGCGGGGTTGATTGCCTTAATCGTTGGCGGTTTTATTCTGGCAAACCTCTCTTATCTCTCTATTAGACAGCGACGTCGGGAGATTGGGATAAAACGAGCATGTGGAGCAAAAAAGATAAATATCGCTGCCTCTTTTTTGTTAGAAATTCTCCTTACCACCCTTCTCGGAGGCATAGTAGGAGTAGGTTTGGCCTTAGGTGGCGGGGTTATTTTAGAAAGGTTTGGACAGATACCTATGATCTTTTCTGCCAAGATATGGGAATTGGCCCTGGGGTTGAGTTTGCTGGTAGGGCTTACCTTTGGTCTTCGTCCGGCCTTAAAGGCCGCAAGTATTGACCCCATTAAGGCCATTAAAGGATAAGCATAATGCGTCCAACAAGACTTCTTTTAAACTCCATCTTACAAGTGCTAAAGGAGCACAAACAGCGAAGTATCCTCTCTATGCTAGGGGTGTTGTTTGGTATTCTTTCCCTTGTGGGCGTGGGCAATATCTCTTCGGCTATGACAAGAAAGGTAAAAGAGACTCTTAACCAGTTTGGTCCTAACTTGATTATTGTCAGGGCAGGAGAAGTGCGGGTTACGGGGCGGGGTATAAGGCAGTTCAGTACGGCCCAAACCTTAAAGTTTAGTGATGTACAGGCCATCAAGCAGTCTATAAGAGGGATAAAGGAAGTCGTGCCTATTGCTGAATTCTTTTTCCCCCTTCGCTATAAACAAAATGTTATCAATGTCAATATTATCGGTGCTCCTCGCAGTATCGCAAAAATAAGAAATCTGGTCCTCCAGGATGGATATTTTTATGGGAAAAAGGACGAACAAAGGCGGGCCAAAACGCTTGTTTTGGGCTACAAGATATGGGAAACCTTGTTTGGTAATAAACGGGCCTTTGGGAAAACCATCTTGGCCCGGCGGGTGCCCTGTAAGGTTGTGGGTGTCTTGGCTCCAAAGGGGGCAGATTTGGCAGGCGAAGACTTAGACAGACTGGTATATATGCCCCTGCAAACAGTCTTACGGCGTTTTTTGAACGCCGATTATCTTTCGGCTATCTTTATTCAGGCCCAGAGAGAGGTAGATATTCCCAGGATTGAGGTAGAAATTAAAAAATTACTAAGAAGGCGCCATGGTTTAGGTCCGATGGAAAAAGATGATTTTAGTATCTATTCCCCTGCAGATATTGCCAAAACAAAACAAAAAGGATTGGCTTTGGTTTCTGTTCTAAGTAAAATGGCGGCTGCCATCTCCTTTACTATTGGCGGACTGGGAATCTTTGCAGTCATGCTTTTGGCCGTAAATGAGAGACAAAGAGAAATCGGCATCAGGCGGGCCGTGGGGGCAAAGAAAAAAGATATCCTCTGGCAATTTTTAGGAGAAGCCTGTGTAATTTCTTTAATCGGAGGTATATTAGGCACTGCCCTTGGGCTGGGCATAGGAATATTGGTTAGTCTCATTGGCTCTTTGCCTATCGTGTTCGCTTGGAAAAGCTTACTTTTTGGCCTTTTGATCAGTGTAGGCCTTGGGCTTGTAGCTGGAGTATATCCGGCCTATGTAGCGGCTTCCCTTATGCCCCTTGAGGTGTTAAGGAACTAGGCAATCTTTGCCCCAAGGATCTTTTCCATCCTTTCTAAGGCAAAGGCATGGGCCTTGGCATCAAAGTCAGCCACTCCCCCTTTATGCACATAGACTTCATATTCGCGTGCGCAAAGGTCGCTCACTGTCTCCATAACACAGATAGAGGTGCAAACCCCAACCACATGTACAGTTTTGATCCCTTCTTTTTGTAACACCTCTTCTAGGTTGGTCTGAAAGAAGCCACTAAAACGCCGCTTAGGGATGACATAATCTTCTGGGGCCGGTTTTAACTCCGGAATAACCTCAGCCCCCTTGGTGCCTTGAACACAATGCGGAGGAAAGCGTTTAAATTCAGTATCGTCAGGGGGATGGTTATCGGCTAAATAGATAATCACGGCCCCTTCCTTTCTCTTTTTTTCTACAAGTCCTTGGATATAAGGGATAATCTTGCGGGCTTCTTCCCCACAATAAAGGGCCCCTTCGGGGCTAACGAAGTCATTAAGCATATCTATAACCAAGACGGCCTCTTTAGACATTGTTTCCCTCCTTTCTCCTTAAAAGCCTGCGTCCAAATAAAAGATAACCCAATCCTCCTATATAAGGAACAAGCACAACCACAACCAACCACAAAAACTTAGTGTAAACGGCCTTGGTCTGAAGTCGCATGAGGTCAATTAAGGCCCAAAAGGTAAGGATGATAAAGGGCATACTTAGAATAAAAAAGAGCAAAAATGCCTTTAGATTCAGCGTAGGTTGCAATTTTCCCCTCCTTTTTAGGTCTATTTAATATAGCATTTGGGGAATTTGTCAAATCCTCTTGCCATTTTATTCTGCTTATGGCAAGCTATTTTTATGCGCATTTTAACGAAGATTTTTCTTTTTATCCTTTGGCCTATCCTTTTAGGGGCCAAGACGCAACCTCCCTTACCTACCATCTCTTCTCCAGTAGAAGAGGGTTTTTTCACTGGTTCGGTGGGCGAAATAAAGGAATTTATTGAAAAGAAACAACAAGAAATTCAATCTGTTCTTACCTATTTACAAACTCTTCTAAAAGAAAAAGAAATTAGCCCTGCTAATAAGACTACGCTCAAAACAGCTATAGAATTACTTAATATCCTCCCTTGGCAATTTAAAAAGATTATTAATAAACTTTCTACTCCATCTGTTTCTGTCAATATTGTCCTCCCCACCTTAAAGGGGCCACCCTATAACCTTCAAGAATATTATCAGCTTTTAAATACCTATCAGGCCATTATAACCCAAACAGAAGAAGTTAAACATCAACTTACCTTAACCCAAAGGGAACTAACATTTCTAAACAATGATCTTAAACATCTTTTTGGCGATTATACTGAACTTCTTAACCAAAGACAATTAGCCAATTTTTATCTGGTCTATGCCCAGATGCTGAGCATGCAGACAAGATATGCCCTAAAAAAGATTTCTACTGCTCAACTGGAAAAGGCCCTTGATCGTTTAGAGGAAACTAAGACTCGGTGTTTAGAGAAAATGACGCTGGTCTTTAAGCACTTAAATATCACGTCCGCCGATCTTAAAAAGGCTAAGTCTCTCGCCCAGCAGGCCCAAAAGGAAGAAGAAAGGAAAAAGGCGAAGATTGAAAGAGAAATAGAGCAGATTGAAAGGAATCTGGTCTTTGTAGAAATGAAGATTGACGAAATTTCCCAACAACTAAACTTAAAACAATCTGTAAAAGTCTTAAGCTTAATTAAACAACAATATGAAATGCGGCGGCTATGTTTGCAGGTAACTAAGGAAAAGCTAGAAAATGAACTTCTTTTAACCCACATAAAGACCCAAAAATTACTGTTTAGGACCCAGTGGTTACAGCTTTATACGGGTAGAGGTAAACTTGATAAAAGTAAAGTTTTTTTGAATTGGACTGACATGGCCGAAAGCTGGCAGAGGGTCCAAGACCGTTTTAATACCCTTTTGGCCCAGACCCAGCTTAGGGCGAATCTGATCAACGAAAAGCTGACAGCGGTAAGGCAAATTAAGGAAACCGAGAAGTCCTCTCAGAAAGTCATTACCAATTTTATCGTAGAGGGCAAAAGAACCCTGCGGGTGTTAAACTCATATATGACCTTTTTGCAGAAGGCAAATAAGGACTTAAAGGCAACTATTTTAGAAATAAATCTTACCATAGAATTACTTAAGGCCCATATTCACATCTGGGAAAAGGTTTCTTTTTGGTTTAAGGAAAAAGGAGTAAAGACTTGGAAGCGCATAAAAAGCGTATTATATTATCCCTTATTTACCATAGGGACTACCCCCTTTTCCTGCGCTACCCTAATCAAGTTTTTATTAACCGTTAGTATTGGTATCTATCTTTTAAGGTGGTTTAAAAGACGCTTATTAAGAGCACTACAGAAAATGCCTGATTTTTACTCCAGTTCTGTTAATTCTGTCATTACCCTTGTTTATTATATAGGTATCGCCATCATCCTTACGGTTAGTCTTTCCGTTGTAGGCATAAACCTCAAACAACTTACCATTTTATTTGGTGCCCTGGGTGTGGGCATTGGCTTTGGCCTTCAGACAGTTACCAATAATTTTATCAGTGGGATTATCTTACTCTTTGAGCGAGCGATAAAGGTAGGAGACATCGTAGAGGTTGGGGAAAACCTTGCCGGCGTTGTCAGGCGGATTAACATTCGATCCACTGTAATCAGGACCTATGATGGTCTGGACGTCATTGTCCCCAATTCTGAATTTATCGCCAACCGTGTTACTACTTGGACTTATGATGATGATTGGAGGCGTCTGCAAATCCCCTTTGGCGTGGCCTATGGCAGTAACGTGGATTTGGTAGCTGAGCTCGCTGCGCAGGCTGCGCGTTCTCTTCCTTATACGCAAGAAGACAGAACGCATAAACTTAACGTTGTCTTTACCGGTTTTGGAGATAGCTCTTTAGACTTCCGTCTTATTGTTTGGTGCCGTATGTATAAGCTAGATAAAACTATAAAAGAAGTGATTAGTGAGTACTATTTTGCCCTCTATAAGGCCTTTACCAAGGCCGGGATTGAAATCCCCTTCCCGCAAAGGGATTTGCATATTCGTTCTTTTTCTGAAGAAACTATCAAAAAAATAGTAGAGTGTTCTAAAAAAGGAAATAATTAGTCGTTTCTTAAAAACTCTGTTTAGCTTTCAACCGGCCCAAGTTGCTTTTCATAATGCTCATTCCAGGCCAAGACAAAAAGAACAAATAAAAATCCTATCGTTTCCTGCATCCATTTTTTTGAAGTTAAAGGCAGTTGCTGCAAGCATCAAATTGATGCTATTGTTCCGCTTCAGTTGGAATTGGACAAACGGGCTATCTGTGATAAGGTGTAAAAAAAGAGGGGAAAGATGACTATGTCCTGCCCCTCATGGGGGGCAGGACACGCCCGAAGGTAGAGGTATAATAAACTCCTCTACTAATGCTTTGGCCTATGGTGCTCCTTCTAAAAAAGAAGCCTTGCTTAAGGCAGAAATTGAAAGACGTAAAAAGGTTATCACCAAGCAGGTGCTGCAGATTGAGGTATTAAAAAAAACGAGGAGTTATTCGGGACAAGATAGGAGCGGTGAAGAAACTGGTGAAAACAGGTTTTACGATCAAGGATGTGTGTTTTGGTTTAGGAATTAGCCGAAGTAGATATTATGAAGTTTTATCCAAGAGGTCAGGTGGAAATAGTAAAGTTAAGCAAATTGGCAAAAATAAGGAAGGAAAACTCAGTCAAAGTAATAGGGAAATTCTTTAAAAGATTAAAAGACCATAAAAGCGGAGCATCCCTTATGGGGTTATAGGCGAGTTACGGCGTGGTTAAGACGAAGGGATGAAGGTAAATCGTAAGCGGATTTAAGTTAATGAAAGAAAATGGACTTAGTGAAGCAAGCAGGGAGTTATGAGCGGATAAAGAGTTATGAGCTTGCGTGTTTGTGTTGGCTAAATTTGCTCTTTTCAACCTTTGCGCTCTTGCTTTGTTAATTACTTTGTTTTATCCCTTGTTATGGATGTTGTGGCTTTTGTCTTGCGCTTGCTTACGATGGATTTTTCAAACAGCCTCTTTTGGGCTTTGACATTAAGAAGAAAAAATATTAAAAATAAAAACTCTAATCAAGAGGGAAAATGGCAAAGGTTTTTGTGTGTAAAATGTGCGGTGAGTGTTGTAAGGGAGAAGGAGGGATAAGGGTTACTTTACCCGAGATTGAGACTATGGCCAGGTATCTAAAAATAAACAAGGAAGAATTTATAAAAAATTACTGTAAATACCAAAATGGCCATTATTATATTCGGGAAAAAGAAGTAAATGGAGAAAAGGTTTGTGTATTTTTACAAGAAAACGGTGGTTGTGCCGTCCATTCCTGTAAGCCTCTTCCGTGTAAACTTTGGCCATATTGGCGAGGGATTTTAAACAGTGAATTGGATTGGCGCGCCCTTAAGACCTTTTGTAAAGGTTTTAACCCAAATGCAAGTTTTGCGGAGTTTGTTGAAGAGGGAAAAAAAGTCCGTCAAGCATTACTAGGAAATAAAAAAGATGAAAGAGAATATTTGTGAAGAAGCCCAAAAACGACTCATCTTTGCCTTAGATGTGCCTGACAAAAAGAAGGCCTTTTTTTGGGTTGATTTACTTAAGGGTAAAATAGGTGTATTTAAAATAGGGATAGAGCTTTTTCTTAGTACAGGCCCTCACATTATTAGAGAAATAAAAAAGAGAGCAGGGGCCCAAATATTCCTTGACCTGAAACTTCACGATATTCCAGCTACTGTCTTGGCTGCCTGTCGGCAGGCGGTGTTTTACGGTGTGGATTTTTTTACCGTGCATGTGCCTCCCTATAAAGGGCTGTTTAATGAATTTTCGTCTACACGAACAAAAATTATTGGCGTAACGGTTTTAACTAGCCTTGAAACGGAAGACTTGCTTAATCTAGGTATTGCGCGTGAGCTAGCTATTCATCCTGAAAAATTAGCCCTAAAAAGGGCGCAGTTGGCTAAAGAGGCAGGTTGTGCTGGTGTCGTTTGTTCTGGGAAAGAGGTCAAAAAGATAAAAGAGCTATTTGGAGAGGATTTTATTACCATCACTCCTGGTATTCGCCTAAAACAAGATAATGTGCATGATCAAAAAAGGGTAGTAACGCCCTATATGGCCATCCGAAACGGCAGTGACTACATTGTTGTAGGCAGAAGCATCCGGCATACACCGAATCCTCTGAATGCTGTTAGACAGATAACGGCTGAAATTGCTTCTGCCTTAAAGGAAATCACCCCCCCACGGGGCTAGGGACGCTTGATAGATCAGGTAGGACAAGGATTGGGACTGGTGGCAGGATTTTTAGGAGAAACTAAAAACCTTTTCTTAGAATTGGTTTTAACAAATATTTTTTTAAACTTTTTCCACCACTGTTTCAATTTAGCCATAAATTCTATATACACCAAAAGCGACACAATGGCAAATCCTTTAGCAGGTGAAAAAAATGCCCATTTATGACGCCTTTCATCGTGCAATTACTTACTTACGCGTTTCCATAACCGATCGCTGTAATTTGCGCTGTCGTTATTGTGTGCCTAAGGAGGGGATAAAAAAGTTGCCCCATGAAGAAATTCTGCGCTATGAGGAAATTCTGCGTATCGTAAAAATAGCGGCGCAGATGGGCTTTAAAAAGGTGAGAATTACAGGTGGAGAACCTCTCGTCCGAAAAAATCTTGTTTATCTGATTGAAAAGATAGGAAAAATAGAGGGAATTGAAAAGGTCTGTCTTACGACAAACGGAGTGCTTCTGCCTGAAATGGCCGCGGATTTGTATAAGGCTGGCCTAAGACATATTAATATTAGCTTGGATACCCTTAATCCTGAAAAATATGCATACATTACAAGGGTTAACGTTTTTGGAAGGGTATTAAAAGGCATCAAAAAGGCTATAGAAATAGGTTTCAATCCAGTCAAAATCAATGTTGTCCTCATGAAGGGTTTTAATGATGATGAAATTGTGGATTTGGCCAAATTGAGCCTTACCATGCCTTTGGCCGTGCGTTTTATTGAATTTATGCCCTTAAATCATACCCAAATCGTTTATGAAAATGCCTTTCTTTCCGCAGAAGAGGCTATGCAGAAATTGAAAAAACTAGGTGATTTAGAAGAAATACCCTCTTCTCCTTTAGATGGTCCGGCTAAGCGGTATAAAATTAAGGGCAGTCTTGGAGAAATTGGCTTTATCACGGCCTTAAGTAATCACTTCTGTCATAAGTGTAACCGCTTAAGGCTTACCCCTGATGGGCAGTTGCGTCCTTGTCTGTTTTCTGACCAGGAGTGGGACTTAAAAACACCT
Source organism: Candidatus Desulfofervidaceae bacterium (assembly GCA_027064585.1). GTDB lineage: Bacteria > Desulfobacterota > Desulfofervidia > Desulfofervidales > Desulfofervidaceae > JAGHCL01. The sequence continues at coordinate 64,467 of JAMOPI010000029.1, forward strand.
CTGCGTCAAGGGGCAGATGATGCAAAAATAAGGGCCATTATAGAAGATGCCATTGCCCATAAGCCCAAAAATCACGGTTATGTTAAATTTGCGACGCATCGGCCAATGAGCCGCATAGGCGGGTGATATTTCCTCCCTCCTAAAACGTCATATTTTGCGCATCTAAGCATATATTTTCTATCGCAATCCCTTAGGTTTCCTCCTTTTACTCTTCCTCCTTGCCTTGCCCTGTTTAAATACTTAATTTTGATAAAAAGGCCTAAAAGGAGAATTTTATGAGTGAAAGAAAGAGAGAAATCGTAGAAGAGGCCATTGCCTCTTTAAAAGACGCGGGAGAGAAGGCACCAGAGATTAAGGGTATTCCTACGGGTGTAGAGGGTTTGGATGAGTTGTTTTTTACGACTAAAATGACGGCTAAAGGTCCCCAAAAAGTGCCTTTAGGAGGATTTCCGCAGTATGCCGTGATGAATTTAACAGGCATTTCAGATACAGGCAAGAGTTTGATCGTAGAGCAGTTTGCCTTAACGCAGGCCAATAACAATCTACCGGTGGCCTTTATCACCGTGGAGACCCCGGCTGCCTTTTTGGCCGCTGCCTTGAAAAACAGGGCGCAGGCCATGGGTATTAACTATGAAGAGGTAGAAGAGAAAATCGTTATCATTGATGCGGCCTCTTATCATGTCTTACGGGAGGAAATTCCTGCACTTTTGGATACCCTGGCCTATGCCATTAAAAAGTATCACATTAAGGTCACGGTGATTGACTCCGTAACCGGCCTCTTTGAGGCCAAGGAAATGCTTGCCCGCACGGTGGTGAGGCAGCTCTTTAATTTTATGAAAAAGTGGTATCAAACGGCCTTGTTTGTTTCGCAAAAGCGCTCTGGTCATGAGGAACTTTCGGCCGAGGCCGCTGGTGGTTATGCCGTTTCTCATATCGTAGATGGGGCAATGGTGCTTTCTAAAAAGGTAATTAGTTCTAGCTATGACGAACGGCTTTATAAGCGTCCCATCGGAGAGTTGATTCGTCTCTTTCGGATTGACGGCTGTCGGCTGTGTGGACACGATACGGATACGCATTTAATGGAAATTACAGAAACAGGCTTGGTTAAAATTGGGCCGAGCTTAAAGCAATTAAAAAACGCATAGGAGGTGAGGAAAGGTGCCTGTCCTTGGGGCTGAAGAAATTAAAACACAGGATATAGACGCCTTGGCGATAAGGGTATTCCTTAAGGCCCTTGAGATCATTGGTGGGCCGCGTAAGCTCATACTCTATCGTAATCTAACCTGGATTCCCAGCCTTTTAGAGGCGGCCTATGCTGTTGTTCTGGCAAATGAGTATCTTAAAACCGAGGAGGAAATTGCCGCGTTTACAGGGCTTACCCGGCAGACGGTCAGAAACATTTTAAGAGCCGATCCGGAGTTGGTGTTAAAGAAACTAGAAGGAGAACTGCAGGAAAAGAGTGTAAAGGCCCATACCGCAGGCGGGTTGGCCAAATTGGCCTATCAGGAAATAAAGGAAGGCAGGGATAACTTGAGTATCTTTGCTGATTTGGTCATGCAGGGGGCCGATGCTTTAGGTATTGCCTGGCCAATAGAGGTGTTGAAGCGGATAAAAGGCATGGACTTTCCGATAGAAAAAGAAGAATTAAAAGAAAGGCTTGAGGGCTTAAAAATTAAGGATAAATCCATAGAAACACTTCTGGAGGGGCTTTCTTACCCGCTAAAGAGTCCTGCCCAGCTTTTAAAAGAGCTGCGGATGCAGTTAGAAAGGGAATAAAAAAGGCGTGGGCATTCCCCACGCCCATTTTTTACACCTTTTTAGGCTGTTCTTCTCGTCGCCAGAAGACACCTACAAACTTATCTCCTTCCTTATATTTAATTTCTAGCTCCCCTTTATGGGCGCGTCCTACTGCTTCTCCTACCTTGCGGGCCAGATGGTCATCAGTAAAGTTTAAGATGATTTCTCCATCCTTTTCTTCTATATTGATAAGTTTTTTTAAAGGTGAACGCTCACTCTCTTCTTCAATAACATTTTTGATGAGATTAATAATCTCTTCTTTATGCGTTAAAAGATATCCGCCAGAAAGATAAACTACTCCTGCCGGATACTTATCCCTTATGCGCCGACAGGCTGGACAAAGGGTTTCGTCTTCGGCCTTGTGCTTTTGTCCATCCTCAGGCCAGACCCAACGTCCTTCTTTATAAATAGCCCCACAACCCGCACACACCGTGCCTTCAGGGTATTTCTTACCTTCATAATAAGGGTCATGAATCTTTTCTTGAATAAGCCTGTCTTTTCTTTCATACATAGCTTACCTCCTTTAACTTAATTCTGCATAAAGCAGATATTCCTGATTTCCCTTGGCCCCTAAAATGGGAGAGGGAATCACGCCTTTGACCTGAAAGCCTAATTCCTGGCAAAAGGCCTTGATGTCTTCTACCACCCGCCTGCGCTTGGCCTCATCCCTGACAATACCTCCCTTTCCTACCTGCCCCTTACCAACCTCAAATTGAGGTTTGATCAGGGCAATTAATTCTGCCCTTTCCCGCAAAAATTCCATTACCTTAGGAATGACCTTTTTAAGAGAGATAAAAGACACATCAATCGTGGCAATATCTATGGGTTCAGGAATGGCCTCTTTAGGAAGGTAACGGATGTTCTGTCGTTCAATCACGATCACCCGTTTATCTTGTCTTAACTTCCAGTCTAAGAGCCCATAGCCGACATCAATGGCATAGACCTTTTTCGCCCCATGCTGCAAAAGACAATCGGTAAAGCCGCCGGTAGAGGCACCTACATCCATCGATATTTTATCAATAAGAACGATTTTAAAGGTATGCAAGGCCGCTTCTAACTTTAACCCTCCACGGCTGACGTAAGGAAAGTCAGATGATTTAAGCTCTACTGGGGCTTCAGGATCAACCTTTGTGCCTGCCTTATCTATCCTTTTACCTGCAACCCAGACCTCACCGGCAAGGATTAAAGCCTTGGCCCGCTCACGACTGCGCACCAAGCCTCTTTCTAAAAGCAATTGGTCTAACCTTACTTTTTGTGCCATATCTTAAAAATGCTTGTTTAATCCTTTCATAAATTCCTTGACCATCAAGGCCATACCTTTGCCGGAGGAAATTCTGAGCTCCATGCGGAAGAAATTGGTCAGGTAGACCAATGGAGATGACCGGGGTGTTTATACCCAGACTTTGCAACCGTTCCATAATGGCACTACCAAATCCACCAGCAATCACATTTTCCTCTACCGTAATTATAGCCTTTACTTTAGGGGCAAGTTTTTCCAAAAGGGCCTGATCAAGTGGCTTGACAAAACGGGCATTGACCAAAATGGGGTAAAATCCCTCTTCTTGTAATCTTTTAGCCGCTTCTATCGCCGGCTGCACCATATACCCGATGGCCAAGACAAGGATATCTTCTCCTTCCATCAAGATTTCTGCCTCGCCAATGGGCAAGGTTTTTAACTCCGGGTCTAAAGGTACCCCCATAGCCCTTCCGCGCGGATACCTAAGAGCAATAGGACCTTCGTATTCCAAGGCCGTCTTAAGCATGTGCCTGAGCTCATTTTCGTCTTTAGGGGCCATAACCACCATATTAGGAATGATGCGAAGATAGGAGAGGTCAAAGGCACCATGATGCGTAGGCCCATCCTCTCCCACAATCCCTGCCCGATCTAGGGCAAAGACAACCGGCAGCTTTTGGAGGCAGACATCGTGAATAATCTGATCATAGGCCCGCTGCAAAAAGGTAGAATAGATGGCTACGACTGGCCTTAATCCTTCAGCCGCCATTCCTGCAGCTAAGGTAACGGCATGTTCTTCAGCGATGCCGACGTCAAAAAAGCGTTCTGGAAAACGTTCACGCATTAAGGCCAGACCTGTGCCTTCAGGCATGGCGGCGGTAATGCCAACGATACTTTTATCCTTGGCGGCCAATTCAACCAAAGTGTTGGCAAAAATCTCGGTATAAGTCGGCGGTTTTGGCTGAGAAGTTTCATCTTCTGCCTTTAGCTTTCCTATTCCATGAAAGCTGGTTGGGTCTTCTTCGGCCGGACGATAGCCCTTCCCTTTTACCGTCAACACATGTACTAGAACAGGGACATCCAGTTCCTTTACATGTTCAAAGGTATCTATCAGGCGTTGCAGATTATGTCCGTCTACAGGGCCAATGTAGTCAAACCGCAAAGAAAGAAAAAGCATGCCAGGGGTAAAGAGGGTCATCAGGGAATCCTCACTGCGTTTGGCCAGTTGGATGAAGTTTTCTCCTCCTGGCAAAGAAGAAAGGAAACGTTCTACCTCTTTTTTAAACCGTCTGAAGGTACGGCTGGTAAGCTTGCGACTTAAAAAGCGAGAGAGGGCACCTACATTCGGAGAGATAGACATCTTATTGTCGTTTAGGACAACAATAAGATCCTTATCCAGCTCACCGGCATGATTTAAGGCCTCGAAGGCAAGTCCGCCCGTCATGGCTCCATCACCGATAACGGCAATGACCTTATTTTTTTCTCCCTTTAAATCCCTAGCAATGGCCATGCCTAAGGCGGCTGAAATAGAGGTGGCTGCATGTCCAGTGCCAAAGGTATCATAAGGGCTTTCTTCACGCCGCGGGAAACCACTTAACCCCCCGTATTGCCTTAAGGTGTGAAATAACTCGCGACGGCCAGTGATTAACTTATGGGCATAGGCCTGATGCCCTACATCCCAGATGATTTTATCCCTGGGGGTATCAAAGACATAGTGTAAGGCTAAAGTTAATTCTACTACCCCAAGGCTTGGGGCAAGATGTCCACCTCTCTTGGAGACAGTCTCAATGATGGTTTGCCGTATCTCTTGCGCCAACTGATAAAGTTCTTTAAGGGAAAGGGACTTTAAATCAGCCGGTGAATTTATCTTTTCTAGTAAACTCAATTTATTTTCTCCTTTTTCCAATATATTCGGCAATCGCCTTTAGAGGAAGGGCCTTTCTCTCAAAGGGTTCTAGGGCCTTAATGGCCTTTTTTATGCACTCCTTGGCCCTTTCCTTTGCCTGACTAAGGCCTAAAAGTCTGGGATAAGTTGCCTTGTTTTGCTCGGCGTCACTACCAGGCCTCTTCCCCATTTCCGCCACATCGCCTTCCACATCTAAGATGTCATCTACGATCTGAAAGGCAAGTCCGATTTGGACAGCATATTCACCAAGGGCATCTATCTCCTCTGCCTTTCCTCCTCCAACAATGGCCCCACTTTTAACCGAAGCCACAATCAAGGCCCCGGTTTTATGCCGGTGCATGGTCTCTAAGGACTTAAGGTCAATTTCTTTGCCCGTGTAGTTTAAATCCATCACCTGTCCACCCACCATGCCTTTATAACCGGCCGCCTGGGCAATTAAATTGATAACCTGCACAACCCTTTCAGCCGGTATATTCTGGGTTAAATCAGGGTGAGAAAGCAAGGCAAAGGCTTCTGTTAAAAGGCCATCCCCGGCCAAGATGGCCATGGCCTCACCAAAGACCTTATGATTGGTAGGCTTACCCCGCCGCAGATCATCATTATCCATAGCCGGCAAATCATCATGAATTAAAGAATAGGTGTGGATCATCTCTAAGGCACAGGCTACAGGCAGGGCTATCTCCTTGCTTCCTCCCACGGCCTCGGTAGCGGCCAGACACAAGATAGGCCTGAGGCGCTTTCCCCCGGCAAACAGGCTATACCGCATTGCCTCCAAAATATCTTTATAAATGCCTTCTTTAAAAGGTAGATAACGCTCTAGTGCTGCCTCAACTAGATCTCTATTTTTATTAAGATAGCCCTTGAGGTCAAACTGCGAGTTTTCCATAATTTCATCCTAGCATGTATTATAACTTAGCGTCAAGATTTCTGATCCGCTTCCTGTGTTGTAAAAAATCGAGTTATAAGTTAAAGTTAAATTATGTTTAAAAAGCTTCCTATCGGCATTCAGAGCTTTGAATATCTGAGGGGTGAACCTCATTATTATGTAGACAAGACTCCTTTTGTCAAAAGGCTTGTAGAAGAAGGGAAATACTATTTTCTTGCCCGTCCCAGACGTTTTGGTAAAAGCCTGTTTCTAGACACCGCGCGCCAAGCCTTTTTGGGAAAAAGAGAGTTGTTTGAAGGTCTTTTTCTTGAGAAGAATTGGGACTGGTCGGTAAAATATCCTGTTATCTATATTAGTTTCGGAGCAGGGGTAGTAGAGAACAGAGAAATCCTAGACAAAACCTTTGATTCTATTCTTCGGGAAAATGCTGAAGACTGGGGTATAGAGCTTAAAGAAGAAATCCTTCACAAAAGGTTTTATGAGCTGATCAAAAATCTCAGGAAAAAATCTGGTCAAAAAGTAGTCGTGCTTATAGATGAATATGACAAGCCCATTCTGGACAACATTACCAATAAAGAAACAGCCATTGAACTCAGGGAAGCACTAAAAAACATATACTCTGTGCTTAAGGATGCAGATACTTATTTGAAATTTGTTTTTATCACCGGGGTTTCTAAGTTTTCTAAAGTGTCTATTTTTAGTGGGCTTAACAATTTAAGAGACATTACCTTAGACAGGGAATATGCCACAATTTGCGGTTATACGCAGGAAGAATTTGAGCGGGTGTTTAGGGATCGGCTAGAGAAAGTGAACCTTGAGGAAGTAAAGCATTGGTATAATGGGTATAATTTTGGGGGAGAATCAGTTTATAATCCCTTTGATATTCTTTTATTTTTACAAACCAGGGAATTTCGGGCGTATTGGTTTGAAACTGGTACTCCAAGTTTTCTCATCAAACTCTTGCAGGAAGGCAAATACTACATCCCCCAGCTTGAAGGGCTTGAGGCCTCAGAGAGGATTATCGGAAGTTTTGATATAGATTACATAGAACCTGAAACCCTGCTTTTCCAAACGGGTTATTTAACCATTAAAGGGAAAATTCGGACTTTTGGGCGCGAAATCTATCGCTTAGGTTATCCTAACCTTGAAGTAAAAATGAGTCTTACCGATTATATCTTGGACTTTTATGTAAAAAACATTACCCAAAAGGAAAAAAATATCATCAGGATGTATAAGGCCTTTCAAGAAGATGACTTTGGTGTCCTAAAGGAGATATTTCATAGCTTTTTTGCCTCTATTCCTTATGACTGGTATCGGAAGAATGATTTAGCTGGCTATGAAGGTTATTATGCCAGTATTTTTTACTGCTATTTTACAGCTCTTGGTCTTGAGGTGAGGGTGGAGGATGCTGTGAATCACGGAAGGCTGGATATGGCCGTGATTTTTGAAGATAAGGTTTATCTTTTTGAGTTTAAGGTAGTAGAGCTTGTGCCAGAAGGAAAGGCCTTGGAGCAGCTAAAAGAAAAGAGGTACCATGAGAAATATCTAAAGAGCTTTTCCGAAATTTATCTCATCGGCGTGGAATTTAGCAAAGAAGAGAGAAACATTGTTTCTTTTGCGTTTGAAAAGGTTTCGTCTTAAACAGACTTTTCAAGCCGTTAAGAACCATTCCTTGTTTAATCTTTTTTCACATACCCCAGACAAATTGTATCTCGGACATAAAAACCAGGGCGGCATTGAAGTAGGTGAAGATTGGACAACTGTGCTTTTAGGGCCTGAAGGGGGGACTGACGGCCAACAATAAAGGTTTGTCCAGCCCGGTTGACTGTGTTTTTTACGGTCCGCGGGTTATCTGTTTTTAAAACTTTATGTTGCGTATAAAACACAAGGCTTGGCTGAAAATAATGATAAGCGATGATGGCGGTGTTTGGGGTAAGTTTGGATTTAATTTCTAGAGCAAAGGACTTGGTAACCTTGTACTGGTCAATGGCTGGCGTGCCTAAAAGAACAATGGCCAAGGTGTAGATATAGGCCGCCATAAATTGTGAGAACGCCACCCAATTTTTTTTATTTTGCCTGCTAAAGTAAAGACCAATTTGCCAAAAAAGAAGTAAGATAAAACCAAAGAGGGCTACCCAGGCAAGGCGGGGATAAAAATGGGCCAAGGCCGCCCCTCCGCCTAAGAGGAAGAGCAGAGCAAAAAAGGCATTAAAGTGCAAAAGACACCGTTCGGCCCAGCGGGGGAGGCCTTGCAGATAAAAGGCAGTGAGGATTGCAAGGGCTGGATAAACAGGGTTTATGTAAGTAGGCAGTTTAGTCCGAGCAAGAGAGAAAAAGCCAATAAAGAGCACAAGCCAGAGCCAAAGGAAGATTTCGGTATTGGTAATCCTTTTTTCTACACGACTTTTATGACCTGCCCACAGAATGTAAGGCAAAAGACCTCCCCAGGGAAAAAAGGCAAAGGGCAAAACGAGGAGATAAAAAAAGCATGGCCCTTTATGCCCTTCCATCGGGCTTAAAAAGCGGTGGATGTTGTGCTTTAACAAAAATCCCTTTAAAAAGGCCCCGTGAGTCTTTAGGCTGACTAAGAGATACCAAGGTAGGACAATAAGGGCAAACAGGATAAGTCCCTGCCATAACTTGATTTCCTTTAAGACGGCAAAATCCCGTTTGATGAGCAGAAAGATAAGGATTGTTCCCAAAGGCAAAACAATGCCCATTGGTCCCTTGGCCAATACGGCCAGGCCCATCGCCAGGTAAAAGAGATAAAAGAAAATAGGCCTTCTCTTTTCATATCCCAATAAAAAGGAAAAGATGGCCAGGTTAATAAAAAAAATAAGGGCCGCATCAGGGGTGGCAATGCGCACACTGACATTAAAAAATAAAGTAACGGTCAAAATTAGTCCAGCCCAAAAACCAACAGGCCAGCCTAAAAGGGCATTACCGGCCCAAAAGACCAAAATGACCGTGCTAATGCCAAAGAGGGGAGAAGTAAAGCGAGCCGCAAACTCATTGACCCCAAAGAGTTTATAACCCATCCACATACACCAATAGATCAAGGCCGGTTTATCCGTGCGCAGTTCCCAGTTAAAGGTAGGCACGACTGGATCGTGCCTAAGCATCATCTCCCGGGCACATTCGGCGTTATTAGGTTCGTCAATGTCCCAAAGGCTGGTCTTACCTAGGCCGGCGTAGAAGAGGGCGCCGCTTAAAAAAACGAGCAAAATGAGGGCTAGTGCCTTTTTGATCGTCAACATGGTCTTTTATTTAACAGAAACAAGAAGCAAAGGCAATGACCTAGGTATTCTCTCTGACTACCAGTTATATCAAAAGATAGTCAAATTACTACATAACCGGTAGGCAGAGGAATCAACCCTGCTTAAAAGCGAACTCCTACTCCCTATCCCTAAGGACTCGGGAGATACTTGGTAAAGAAAATCAACCAGTTTACTTTTTTGAGGATTACAAAGCTTCTTAAACAAGCTCTTTAAGTCATGAAAAACTCTTAAAAGCTTTGCCCCTACCCTTAAAATATTAAATGCACCCACCAAGTCGGCATTAAAAACCTTTCCTAAAACCTTGTCTTTTAACAACCCTCTTTTAATGCGTCTTGCCTCACAGAGGCTTTTTTCTTTCTTTTCCCTTACTTTTAAAATGTCTGCTAGGGGAGAGGTCTTTGAGGTAAAGGCTTCACCTACCTCTACAACCTCTATACCTGCTGCTTTGGCTTTGTATTTAATCAAATTGATCAGTCTTCTAAACGGAATTGAAACAAAATGCTGGTTGTTTTTCCTGCCTATGTTTATACCATCCTTGCTCTCTGTTACTCCTTTGCCTATGTAAAGCCTTTTATGACCACTTAATATTAAAAGCTCAACTACCTTTCTACTTATCTTGTGAAAGTCATTATCTAACTTCCTCCTTCTGTAGGCTGAAAGCTCTTTTAATTGAATTATTTTTTCTTGAAGTAACCTTTCTAACTCTTGGGTCTTTTCTTTTTTAAGCTTGTTTTGAATAGTATCTATCTCTGCTTGCAGTTTAGCCCTCTCTTTATTATACCACTGGTTAAATGCCTTAATTTCCTTCCCCGAAACAATCAAACTTTTTAGTTGCGGGTTTGTAGAAACTAAGGCTATTAAGTTATTTAGCCCTAAATCTATTCCTGCCAGGTATTGATGATTATTAACAAGTGACAGTTCTATCTTATAGACAACATCCACATAAATATCTGTCCCAAACATCTTTATTCTTAAACTTCTAACCTCATAATCAAAGTTTTTAGGTAATTTGAGCTTTATAAATTCTTTGCTCCTGGTTCTGAGTTTAATCAAGATGCTGTTCTCTAATTGTTTAAAGGTATTGAGATTGAATTCTACTGAAAAGGTCATTAAAAACTTAAGTTTCTTAGGTTTTGGAGGTTTAGGAACACCTTTAAATTTCTCTAGCTCTTTTAAATATGCCTTGTAAGCGTTTCTATAGCTATTAAAACTTCTCCCTACATCCCTTATTACCTGTTGCAGGGCATAGTTGTTATCAACCTTTCTTTTTTGCCCTTTTAAAACTTCAAGAAGTTCTTTTAACTCTTTATCCTTCACAATGTTTTCTTTGACTTCTTTAAACTGCTTAAGTTTCTCCTCCTTCTTTGAGGAGTATTCCTTATCTGCCATAAACCCATAAAGGATTGAGCTGTCAGTCGGATAATATCCGTAAAGCTCTTTGTATCTTTTTATGAATTTTATGAAGAGGATTAAGAGGTTTTTAAAGTGAGCAAGGTCAAAAAGGAGTTTTCTGACCTCCTCTTTTCTCTCTTTTCCAGACACTCTGATCGTTAAAACTCTATTTGAGAGCATCTTCTAAAACTTTCCTTTTTCGTTCCGTAACGATTAAACAAGTATCAAAGTTTAAAGCACTTGCAATGTCTTTGTAAACCCCATCTATCTTCCATCCTCTTGCTATGCAGAGCTTTCAGAACCTTGAAAAGTGGTATTTTTAATACATATTGTCAAGTGTAGCTAAAAATTAGTGGTTATACCTTTAAATGCAGCAAATCTTGCCCAATAAACACAGGGCCAGTATAAGTTCTCCGGCATGCGGCCAGGACGTCTATTTTTTCGCATGCAGGATAAAGATGAACAAGAAGTAAAGCCTTTGCCTTAGCCTCCTTTGCCAGTTTTCCAGCTAAGGCAGGGGTAAGGTGTCCTTCTACCTTATAAGGAAATGAGGCCTCACAAATAAGAAGGTCAGCATCTTTGATTGCCTCTATCAGACCCGGATCGTAATCCGTATCACCTGTATAGACAATCTTTTTGCCTTCATGATAAATACAATAACCTTGGCTGTGTTCGGTATGAGGGGTCTTAAAGGCAATAATTTCTACGTCTTCATGGCCCCAAGGGGTGTTTGGTGCAATTTCAAACAGTTCTACCTTTTCCTTTGGTGGCTCTACCCAGTGACCAAACGTTTGTTTTAGCCTTTCATAAAAGTTTAAGAAGCCAGGAGGTCCGCCGATAAAAACAGGTATCGTGCGTTCAAAGGCAAGGCTATTTTTAGAAACAAAGAGAAAATGAATAAGATCAGCCACATGATCAGGATGAAAATGGGTATAAAGAATCAGGTTTAACTGGGAAAAGTGAATGTCTGCCTTTAAAAGTTGTCTTAAGGTGCCAGGGCCACTGTCTAAAAGAACATGTGTATTGGCTGTTTTAATAACCATTGCTGGTGAGGCCCTTCTTAAAGAGGGCACACCTGTCCCTGAACCAATCACAATTACCTCTGGCATAGCCTTTCTCCTGCGACAAAGGCTTCCTTTAAGGCCGTGGGATGGCCTTTAATAGCCCCCTTGGCATCAATATTGGCATAGGTAAGGCTTTCTTTAAGGGAAAAACCAGTGCTATTTAAAAAATATTTTATCGTCAAAATTACCCCATCAAACAGCCTTTTGCCCTTGCTGCCACCTACACTGATTAAATATCCAGGTTTTGTCGGTTTTTTTTCTTTATTTTTATGCCAAAGGAGTTGACAACGGTCAATCAATGCCTTGAGCTGAGCCGGCACATTATAAAAATAGACTGGCGTGGCCACCACAACAGCCTCTGCCTTTTCTAAGGCCGCATAAATCATCTGCATATCATCATCTAAAGGACAGATAGGTTCTTTTTCACATTTCCCACAGGCCGTGCAGGGATAAATAGTCAAATCCCGCACAAAAAGCCTGTTTATTTGACAGCCTGCCTTCTCTGCCCCTTTTAAAAACTGATTTAAAAGTAAGTCTGTATTGCCATCCTTTCTCGGGCTGCCGTAAATCGCCAAAAGTTGCATAGATTAAACATACAGTTAAACTTCTGTCCGGTCAACCAGTTTTGATCCTTTCATAAAGGGCAAGGAGGCTTAAAGGAGGGATATGTTCTGGTCTAGACATGGCATCAAGCCTAAGCTCATCAAGAATACGATTGATTTCTTCCTTGGACCGGTATGGTTTAAGGGTGTTGAAAATGGCCTTGCGGCGCTTTCCAAACAGGAGTTTAAGGAAAGAAATAAACTGTTTGGAGATGACGGGGGCATCTTGTTTCCACCTTATATGTATCACCTCTGAAATGACCTCAGGGCGGGGGTAAAAACTGGCTGGGTTTAGCCGCATCAACGTAGAGATTTCGGCCGTAAGGCCATAGAGCACACTTAAGAGGCCGTATTTTTTACTCCCACTCCTAGCCTTTAGCCGCTCGGCCACCTCTCTTTGAAGCATAAGGGTTAAATCAGCCATAACTTCCCTTTTTTCTAAAAAGAGAAACAGCAAGGAAGAACTGATGTAATAGGGCAGATTGCCAACAACTTTTATCCTTTGTCCATACTCCTTGGCCGCCTTTTCGTAGTCATATCTTAAGGCATCACCAGGCCATATTTCTACATTCTTTATTCTATGTTCGGCCAGCACTTCTTTTAAGATAGGCACAAGCTCCTTGTCATATTCTATCGCTATAACCCTCTTTGCCTTCTGAGCCAGGGGTATGGTCAAGGCCCCAAGCCCAGCCCCAATTTCTATCACAAGGTCTGAAGTAGAAATACCTGCCTTTTCTGCAATCTGGCTGCAAGTAAAGGGATTGAGCAGAAAGTTCTGGCTTAGCTTTGCCTTTGGTTTAAATCCGTATTTGTTTAAAATGGCCTTTAGAGAGAAAGACATACAGGATACCTGGAAATAGCGTCAAAGTCATAAGAGGCCAGTTTATTGGCCTTAAAATAATGATAGCCAAGCCCTGCGATCATGGCGGCGTTATCGGTGCAAAGATGAGGAGGGGGAAAAAATACCTCTATTCCTTCCTTTTTAGCCTTAGCCAAGAGTTTTTCTCTAAGCCGTTTATTGGCCGCTACGCCTCCGGCCACAACCAAACGCGACAAGCGAAAGTCCTTTACGGCTTGCATACACTTGCTGACCAAGGTGTCTACGACCGCCTCTTGAAAAGAAGCGGCGATGTCGGCCTTATTGGCTTGAGGGTGCTGCCGTAAAAAATTGGCTACAGCCGTCTTTAAACCGCTAAAGCTGACATTGTAGTCCTTACGGTCAAGCATAGGGCGGGGAAAGGCAATGGCACTGGGATTACCACTTTGGGCTGCCTTTTCAATAGAAATGCCCCCTGGATAGGGCAAACCTAACATTTTAGCCACTTTATCAAAGGCCTCGCCTGCCGCATCATCCAAGGTTTGGCCTAGCTGGGTGATGTCTAAAAAGTCCTTAGCTAAATATAAATTCGTATGTCCGCCTGAAACGACCATCCCGATAAAGGGAAAGGCAGGTGCTCGTTTTTCTAAAAAAACGGCCATAAGATGGGCTTCTAGGTGATTGACTGCCACTAGAGGCTTTTTTAAGGCAAAACTCATGGCCTTGGCCACGCAAATACCTACCAAAAGCGCACCAACCAAGCCAGGCCCTTGTGTTACGGCGATGACATCTATGTCTTTAAGGCCAATACCTGCCTCCTTTAGGGCTTTGTTTACAACCTTTAGGATGACCTCAACATGCTTACGGGAGGCAATCTCTGGCACTACCCCACCATAGGGCCGATGCAGGGCAATTTGAGAGTAAACAATAGAAGAAAGTACCTTACGCCCGTCTGCTACCACCGCCGCCGCGGTTTCATCACAAGAGGTTTCTATACCTAAGACCAGCATAAATCCATGATAACCCAAATGCAGAAAAGAAACAACGGTGTTGCTTTTCTCTTTTGCGCGTGGTAAATTGCCTGCACCAAGGAGGAAGACAATGCGGTCAGACGGAAGACGTGCCGATGAGTTGAGGCCAGTTTCTGTTATACGTCCTTTTAATCGTTACGCTGAGGGGTCGGTCCTGATCTCTCTAGGAGAGACAAAGGTCATCTGCACGGCCTCAGTAGAAGAAAGTGTGCCTCCTTTTCGCAAAGGAAGTGGTAAGGGTTGGATTACGGCCGAATATAATATGCTGCCGCGGGCAACCCAAACCCGTACTCCACGGGCCGAGGCCGGTAAAGTCAAAGGCAGAACACATGAAATCCAAAGGATGATTGGACGCTCACTGCGGGGAATAATGGACTTTGACGCTTTAGGGGAGAGAACCATTTGGATTGACTGTGATGTTATTCAGGCCGATGGCGGCACACGCACCGCTGCTATTACTGGGGCCTTTATCGCCCTCTGTGATGCCTGCTCCTGGTTGGTAAAAGAGGATAAGATTGAACGCTTTCCGATAAAAGACTATCTAGCCGCCATCAGCGTGGGTATTGTCAACGGAGAGCTTCTTTTAGATCTAAACTATGAAGAGGATGTAACCGCAGCCGTAGACGCCAACTTTGTCATGACTGGTAAGGAAGAATTGGTAGAGCTGCAGGCTACAGGTGAGGAAGGACCTTTCAGCTGGGAAATTTTTGTCCAGATGCGCAATCTGGCCTGGCAGGGCATTGCCCAGCTTATAGAAAAACAAAAAGAAATTTTAAAGGATTTGCCCTATGAAATTGCTACTTGCCACAAGGAATAAGGGAAAAATTGCAGAGATAAAAGAAATTTTGGCTGATTTTCAAGAAATAGAATTACTTTCCCTGGCCGATTTTCCTGATTTGCCGAAGATAGAAGAAACAGGCACAACCTTTAAAGAAAACGCCATCCTTAAGGCCAAGACTATTGCTAAACTAACAGGCCACCTAACTTTGGCTGATGATTCTGGGCTGACCGTAGAATACCTAAACGGTGCCCCAGGGGTTTATTCGGCCCGTTATGCCGGTGAAAATGCCACGGATGCTGAAAATAACACCAAGTTACTTAAGGCCCTTGAAGGTGTGCCTTGGGAAAAGAGAAAGGCAGCCTTTGTCTGTGTCATCGCCCTTTGTAGTCCGCAAGGAGAATGCCATACCTGCGAGGGACGATGTGAGGGCATAATTGCGTTAGAACCTAAAGGTAGTTATGGTTTTGGCTATGATCCTCTCTTTTATGTGCCTGCTTATGGTAAGACGATGGCTGAGTTAGGGTCTGAGATTAAAAACCAGATTAGCCACCGGGCAATGGCCTTAAAGGCCTTAAAACCGCTTTTAAAAAAGATTCTGAAGAAATGAGAGAAATAAGGCGGGGAAACCCCCGCCTTTTTAATTACCGCCTTCTGCCAAAGGGCATCATCAATCTCTTAAGTTGTTTTGCAGTAAGAGGCTCACCATAATCTGTGAACTGTACCCATTCTTTTTGATCACCCTTTAACGGCACCCACTTTTTACCTTCTTTGTCCAGATAGACCCATTCTAGTTTATCAGGCACCGCAGGCACAACACCCTTCCAGGGAACAATCTGACCATTTTTATATGCCACCACCGGCACCTTTCTCCCAGCCTTAATGAGCTGCATGGCCTTATTGCCGTGGCAATCGCGGCAATCCCTACCCTTGGCCATGACCGAATGGGTAAAATACGGGGCATAGGCAATGAATTTTTTACCTTTATAGACTAGTGTCATGACATTACCTGCCGTTACCTTACCTTTATAGTTAATGAGCAGTAGGAAAGATTTCATTGGGATGAAATTACCCTTCTTGCTCTTGGTGGCAATAAAACGACTGAAATGGCAATTATAACAAGTCATAGCAGAGCGAACATGGCAGGCAGCACAATCTAATTTACCCCTGTGGACACGGTGTGCCCTTAATTTTGGATCAAAGGCAGGGGCATCTCCGCCACCTTTATGACAGTTCATACAGTTGGCCTTAACCGCCCCTGGCGCACGCATTGAGTGATACATTATTCCCTCACCATGCACATCTGCACCTTTATGACAACTGTTACAATTCATGCCAGCCTGAAAATGGACGCCTAGCTGGTCCCTTTGTTTATCAAACTTAAGGGCAAGTGCCTCTCGTCCATGACAGACAAAACAGGTCTTCATATCCCGCACTTTGGCCAGGGAAAAGGCCATTTTCCCATCTTTATTCACTGCATGGCATTTATCACAACTGGTCACATGACACTTTTTACAACCAAGTTTATTATAAGGAATGCCAGTAAGGTTCATAAAACCTCTTTGCTCCTCATACCAATACCGCATACCTTCACCAGTAAAATGAAGGCTTTTACAGTAAAAAGACGAAAAGTATGGGCACTTACACTTACCTTTATCTGCAGCATGACCAAGAGGAGCCATAAAAAAACACACTACTACCAAAGCCACTAGTACTTCTAGCCTCGCCCTTTTCATATCTCCCTCCTCCTTCTAGAGAATTTACTGATTCTAAATTATGTCAAAAGTTTATAAATGTCAAGTAAACTTCCAAACCCAAAATCCGCCGATTGATTTATAGTATTCCGCAAAAATTGATGAATTTCCTTTCCTTCTTACTTAAAGAAAGTATACGCCAAGGCCTCGTTAGGTGGTCAAGGGTCTACGCTCGCTATAGACCTGCGCCTTTAGGCGCAAGCTGTGCCCTGCGGGCTTGGCCTTGACCGCTAAGCGAGCGAAGGCGCTATAATTATGATTGGGCTTGAGGAAAAGATGAATGTTTTTCACCTTTTAGGTGAAAGGCGTTTTAAAAAAAAAAAAAACGCTTTATTACAGCCTACTTGTGGGCTCCATTAGAGGGCAAT
>JAMOPI010000030.1 GCA_027064585.1 Candidatus Desulfofervidaceae bacterium
CTACCATGAGCCTGATGGGTTTGGCTGGCCTGCCTTTGTCTGAGTAAAACTTTTCAAATTCCTTCTCAAAGTATTCCCACCGAATTGCTTCGGCCAATCTGTATAAAGGATGTTTTGGATTGAGTTGCTCTTTTAACCTTTGTTGAAACAAACTTAGTTGTCCTTTATCAGGTCCTTTCCCTTTCATTTTGATGTCCCAAATTGCAAGGTTTTGAGCTGATTTTTAGCATATCTTTGCATTTTTGTCAGCCTTATTTCAAAAAAAATGTGTGATAAAATGGTAGGTTAGAGCGTTTTTCAGGGATGACTAGATAACTCGCTAATAGACTTTTTCTTTTAATTTATTTAATAACTCAAACATTCCTTTTTCTTCTGCCAACTGTTTGCAGAGGGAAAACTCTTTATTTGCCTTCGTCCAGTCTTGTCGACCCTGATAATAAAGTCCAAGATAGTAGTGAACGTAAGGATCATCAGGAGATAAAATAAGGGCCTTATTTAGATAAGTAATGACTTTTTCAAATTTACCTCTTTGCCAGTAAAGAATAGCAAGGTTAATCATGGCCTTGGCATTTCCTGCCTTTAAAAAGAACTCTTCTGCCTTTTTAAATTGTCCTAGCTTTAGGTAATTCACCCCAAGGGCGTTGAGCAAGTCTGGATCGTTTGGCTTAATCTTTAAGGCTTTAAGAAAATCATCTTGGGCCTTTTTAAACTCACCCAATTTTTGCCAAATAATTCCACGGTTTAGTAAGGCCTCAGTTTGCCAGGGATCCATTTCTAAAATTTTGTTATAAACATTAAGGGCTTGAGCGACCTGTTTGGCTTCTAAGTAAAAATAGGCCTTTTTAAGGAGGGCATTAATTTTTTTTATGTTAACTTTGTGTCTTGTCTTTTTTACGACAGCTTTAAGTTTGGCCCGCCTTTTAACTTTATATGTGGGTATTTTGGCAGAAGATAAAGATGTTTTTTTGCCTGGTTGATTTGGAGGGCATTGGTTCCCTTTTTGCGATAGTTGATTAGGAACCTCAGCTTGTTTTAATATAGTCCTTGATTTTATTATGGACGGCGGAAAGGTGGAAATAACTATAACATCGTTAAATTTTTCTTTCAAATGTCTTTTCAAAGAAATGGCTTTGTATTTATCCTGAAAAAGCCCACATCTTACTACATAAAATCCATTTATTTTCTCTATTCGCTTTTGTGCACATGAGACTAAATTAAAGAATTTTTTTGCTCCTTGTAATTTCCTAAACGTGCCTATCTGGACGGTATAGTAAATTTGTGGTTTTGAAGTTTTAGTTCTAACCAAACTTGGTTGACTATTAGAGGGTGTGTTTGTCTTAGGAGGTAAGGCCGACTTTTTAGCTGTTGACACAATGTCTTTTGCTGAAACTTGAGCCTTTGTTTTAACCTTATTAAGTGCCTTTTTAGGCATTGTCTCTGTAGGTTTGCGGCAATAGGAGACAAAAAAGTTTTTAAGGAAGATCAATCCTAAGAGTACACCTATAGCTATAAAGGTAATAAAAAGTCCTTTTTTAACCTTTAAAAAAAAAGATTTCTTAGAAGAAAATTCAGAAGGTAAGGTAAATACTTTGTCTTTCTTATTTTCTAACTCTTTTCCCCTTTCTCTTTTAGTTAAGGCCTCTTCCATTAAGCTCATAGGTTTAAATCCTTAATCGCTATTTTTATTTCTTTTTTACCAATCTGTAGCTTTGAACGCAAATAGCCAGCTATTAACGCTCGTTCAGCAATAAGGTTAATAAGACGAGGTAACCCTTTACTCTTTTTATGAATAAGTTTTACCGCTCGGCGTTTAAAGAGGTTGGTTTGGGCACCAGCCTTTAAAAGCCGATATTGGATATACGCCTCTGTTTCTTCCCTATCTAAAGGTTTCATTTCTACCTTAATAGCAATACGTTGGCCTAATTGTCTTAAGGCGCGGCTTTCTACCTTTTCTTTCAATTCTGGTTGGCCTACAAGGAGTATTTGCATGAGTTTTTCTTGGTTAGTCTCAAAATTGGAAAGCAACCTGATTTCTTCCAAAATAAAGTCTGGGGCTGCTTGGGCATCGTCTATAATAAAAAGTACTTTTTTACCCTGGTCATGCTGCTTAAGGAGATAATGATAGATTTTTTGCAAAAGGGAGACCTTAGTTTCATTTGACGTGGCTTCCGGGATAAGTTTTAAATCCAATAAAAAGAACTGCAAGAGTTCTTCGGCTCGGCTGAAGGTAGGGTTAAACAGATAAACCCTTTCTACGTTTGCGTCTAGTTGTGAGAGGAAATACCTTAAAAAAGAGGTTTTACCTACACCTATCTCCCCTGTAATCATCATGAAACCTACATTTTGTTCTAGGCCATATTGAAGAAGTTTAAGTAAATTTTTTATCCGTGCAGAAAGAAAAAAATAATCCAAAGAAGGAGAAAGCTTGAATGGATTTTCTTTTAAATTATAAAATTCCTTATACATAATTCTTTATTTTATATGTTCATAACCTAATGCTTTTAATTTTGCTGACTGAATGTGAGGAGTAAGCACGATTACCAGTTCTGACCGCACCCTTTCTTCAGTTTTATACCGAAAGATATGGCCTAAAATAGGAATGTTGCCTAAGCCAGGTAGTTTTTTTGCATTATGGGTAGTGGTGTCCTGGATAAGGCCAGAAATGATTATCGGCTGGCCATCTTTGGCCCGGACAATAGTGCTGGTTTGTCTAGTTTCTATAATGGGAATGGTCTGGGTAGGGGCGGAAGCAATTCCTGTAGGCACGCTCTTTTCTCCTACCTTTTTGTTTATAACAGGGACAATTTTTAAAATAATCTCCCCTGAAGCACTAATTTGCGGAGTGATGTTTAGGGTTACCCCGATAAAGATCGGATTTAGCTTACTTGTTACTGTACTGGTGGCTAGCCCAGCCTGGGCCGAAGTTGTAGCTTGCTCGTAAGTAATATAAAAATCGTTTGTCCCTACCGAGACCAAGGCAGGTTGATTGTTGAGGGTCAGGAGTTGAGGGCGGGAAATGGCCTTTACCTCTCCTTGCGTCTTTAAGAAGGAAATCAGAGCATTCGTGCTCCACTGATAGGATACAGATGGGGTAAGGGAGTGTAATACGCCTACCTGTAAACTGGCTCCTGGGCTAGAGGGGAAGGGGGAAGTAGAAAGGGGAGAGGAAATGCCGCCTGTTTGTGAGGTGCCTGTTCCACCCCCAGCGGCTGTTTCTGCTTGGGATAGCATTTGACTATTGATAATGTTTCGTAACTGAGGTAGCTTAAAGAATTCAATTGTTCCCGGAAATTGGCTCCAGTCTATACCTATTTGATGTGTCTTATCTAAGTTTACTTCCAAAATCTGCACATCTATTAGTACCTGCCGGGAAAGATTCCGCTTTACTTTCGCAATGAACTCTTCCACTCTTTTCATAACCTCCGGTGTGGTAGTTACTACTACCGTGCCTGTTTGGGGATCAATTATATATGAACCTAAAAGCGAGGATGTAGTTTCCGTTGTGGAAGTACTGCTAGTAGTTGTAGATTCCGTTGTAGTCTGAGTAGCACCTCCTTGAGCAGCTGTTCCTGCAAGGGTCTGAAGGTTAGAAATTTCTCCTTCTTCTAATTGTTTTTTAAGGATAGCCTTTTGTAAGGAAAGCATCTCTATTTGCTGTTTTTGCATCTCCTTTTGATATGTTTCTTGATAGGGCAAAAGACTTAGTTGTTGTTGTAGGTATTTCCGATTATATTCTGCTTGGAGGATGTTATAAAGAGGGTCTTTTAGTATTTCCTTTAAGTCGTTTTCAAAATTTTGCCAAAAGTTAACTACCTCACTACTTACGACCGAAATATCTCCTGAAGTTGAAGATTGAGCGATATTTTCTTTTCCACTGCTTGTACCTGAACTTAACGAAACTTCGGTGTTACTTTGTCCCTGCCGGCTACTTATGACATAGTTTATGTGAAAAAACTTGGTAATCATTCTAGAAACCCGGATATAGCCTGGATAAGGCTGAAAATAAAGGTCATTGGCCATTAAGATAGCGCGGAGGGCTTCACCAAAGGGAACATGGTGAAAGCTCACATTTATTTTAGTATCTTCCACATCTTCATCAAACACAATATTTATGCCTATCTGGTTAGCAAGGGAGAGAATGACCTGTTTTAGACTGGCGTCTTTTACCGTAATGGTGATTGGTTTAGTCAAGTCAGGGTAACTTTTAGGCTTCTTAGGTGTAAGTAAAGGAGGTGGGGGAGGGAGTGGTATTTTAGAAGGAGTAGGGGTGTTCATAGATCGTTTAGTGGGCTTTGCAACCGTGAGTTCCAAAGGTGGGCTAGCCTGTTTTAGTTTTGGTTGAGCACAAGCAAAAAGGACAATTAGACTAAAAAGACAAACAAAATACCGCATATTCCCCCCTATTCTAGCGTAAGGCGATATGTTTTCTTCCCCTTTCGTAGCCATACTGACTTGGCAGTAATTTTTCGCACGAAAAAGCCGTCTATAATATCTCCCTCTTTTACCCTTTTGCCCTCTATAATAGCTACTTTGCTTAATCCTATTAAAATAATCCCTTCTAAATGGGGTAAAGTTTTTCTTTTCAATAAATTCTTTAATTTTAATTCGGCCTGAGAGAGAAAGGGGTTCCGAAAAAAATATTGTCTCTTAAGACTGGCTAAATACCTTTGGGCCTCGGTGGCCGAAAAAAAAGAAGGTGGAGGTTGAGTAGGTTGAGGAACTGCCTCTGTTAGAGAAGATGGTGGATGTTGATTAACTTTAGGTATTATTTTTTCGTAAAAGATCCTAGTTAAAAATAAATTTAAAAAAGTTACATAGCAAAAAATAGCTCCCCCTAATCCTAAAATCAAAAAGAAGAGAGGCTTGATTTTTTTAAAGGCTAATATGCCTTGCTTAACTTTCATGTTTGATATCATAGGCAAATTCGCATTCTATAGCTACACTCATCCGCATTCCGTCTTTACTAATAGCAAGTTTTTTAACAATAAACAAGGGTGGTGTTTCTTCTAAAGACCGAAGAAGGTGTAAAAGATTTATATAGTTTGTAAATGTTGCCTGAAGTTCTATCGTCTTTAATTGAAGGGCTGTAGGAGAGGTAGAGTTTTTAGAAAAGGAAGAGGGAAAGGGCTGAATTTGACATGTTCTCAACCTTCCTTTATATCGTTTTATCTGTCGGGTAAAATAGTCTAAAAGAAAGGCCTCTGCCTCCATATCTGAATTAAATGAATAGATTCGCCTCTTAAGGAGTATCTTTTCATAAAACTCCCTTTGTTTTTTGAATTTTTCCAAAGTGTGTAAGGAAAGGTTGTCCTTTCTTATTTCCTGCTGCAGTTCCAAGTTTAGCTGTCGGATCTGAATGATACGTTGACGTATTATCCCCACAAAGAAAAGATTAACTCCTGTTAAAAATAAAAGGAGCAGACTTAGCCAGAAATATTTTAAGCATGTGAATACCTTCATGGTTTTATTTCCCTTAAATCTAGCGTCAAGCGAAAAAGCCCCTGTTTAAAAAGTAAGTTAGTTTTTTCTTGGGGTATATTTACAATGAGGGGACAATTTTTAAGGTTATCAATAAACCTTTGAAATACCTGGTTCCGCCTTTGAGGATCTTTTACTTCAACCTTACCCTCAATGATAAGTCTTTTTTGAGAAGGCAATGTAGTTTTTTGATGAGATAATTGGACAGCGGTTGACGTACCTACCTCCCAGCACAGTCTTTCCAAATGCACTTTAGAAGGTAAAAGATAGGGTAGGGCTTCTAGATAAATATAGGCAAAATGCCTTTTTTCTAAAAAGGACTTTAAGAGTTTAATCTGCCTTTGGATGACATGTAAGTGAGCCAGTTCTGACCGATTGAGAATTAACTGTTTTTTGAGCTTAATTGTTTGGTTTAGGGTGGTAGACAAATGATCTATTTGTGTCTCATACTCTTGGGCATATTTAAATACATAAAAGAAACTTAAAAGAAAAAAGAGTAGCCCTATGCCTGCTGTTACCAACGCCCAGTTTTTAAGCCTTTTTTCTAATAAGATTTCTGGAGGGAGAAGAGAGATCAGTTCAGAAGTAAGGTGATAATAAGCAAGCCAGAAGTTGAAAAAGGGAGGTATTTGCTGTGCTTCTAATTCGGCCGGTTTTTCTCTTTCAAGGAATTTAACTTCCTTAAGACCAAGCTCTATTTCTGTTTCCTTTAAGGCCTTAGCCAAAAAAGATGGAAGGAAAAGCACTGTTAAAGTATCAGGAGTCAATTTATATTTTTGTTTGGCATAAAAGATAGACCGCTTAAGCTCTAGGAGAAATTCTTCTCTCAAGCCAGATTCTTCAGTTTGGGTAAGTTCAAATTTACGGTGAAAGATGTATTTCTTGTGTTTAAAGGCTATAAGGTAAACAGTGTTTTTGTGAGCAAACAGGAAGAATTCTTCTTCTCTTTGACTGTATTTTTCTCCTATTTTGATAAGCAGATCAAGGCTACAAATGATGTTTTCAATTTCTAGCCCCTTGCGTCGGCAGGTTTCTAAAAAGGGTATAATTTCCTCTCGGGGTAATACAAGGAGAAGAAAGAATTTCTGTCCTTCCTCTTTACCCAATAGGCGCCAGTTAAATATAAATTCGCTTCTTAATTCCTCTGGGTTAGCTGCTTCTACTAACTCTAAGGCCTCATATTCCATAACTTGATGCAACTTTAACTTTTTACCTACTGGCAAGGTAACTATCTTTTTCTGCACACGTTCGTCGGCGATTAATAATTCTGCCTTACCCTTGAATGGATTTTGGACAAAGGTTTCTAAAGGGAAAGTAGCCTTTTTCCCATTATGCCAGAAAAAAATTTCTTTTTCTTCCAAAAATAAGAGATATTTACCCTTCATTTTACCCAATTTTACCCAACATATTATAAATTGGCCAGAGGACAGAGATAATAATGGTTAAAATCACTACCGCTACTAAAATAAGCAAGGCTGGTTCTATAATCGTGGTAATCTTCTTAACATCCCGATCCAAGGCCGCTTCAAAATATCGGCCTAGTTCAGTAAAGGTTTCATCTAAGGTTCCTGTATTTTCACCTATTTTTACGCTTCTAATCAAAAAAGAAGGAAAATCACCAGCCAACTCTATGGCCGTACCTAGTGTTTCTCCTTCTTCTAAGAGTTGTTTAATTTGTACTATCTTTTCCGCATAAAATCTGTTACCAACGATGTCTTTTACTACATCCAAGGTTTGATAGAGCTGTATTCCTGCCCGATAGAGCATACCTAAGTATTTAACAAAACGTACCATAATAAGGTTTAGAAACATCTTGCCCAAATAGGGTAGTTTTAATTTCATTTTATCCCAGAGATAAAGAAGTCTTTCGGAAAAACGGACAGAAAAGAGTAGGGCAAAGAAGGCAATGAGCAATATAAAAGGGATATACCAGAACTTTAAGATAGAGTTGTTGAAGGCAATTAACATACGGGTAGGCAAAGGTAAAGGCAGATTAAGCTCTGAGAGAAACTTGGTCAGACGAGGAATGACGATCGTTATAAAAACCACCAAGGCAATAGTGATTAAAACTGAGACAATAGTTGGATACATTAAAGCCTGTTTAATGCGATTTTTGGTATCTTGGAGCCATTCAAGATAAGTTGTAAGTTCCCAAAAGGCCTTATCTAGACTACCTGAAGCTTCTCCAGCCCGCACAATTGCCGTATAGGAGGGAGGGAAAATATATGGATGTCTGGCAAGGGCATCAGCTAGGGATTGACCTGCTTGAATTTGTCTTCTTAAGGTCTCTAAAATCATTTTTAATTCAGCGTCTTTAGTATTTTCTTTTAAATCGTTTATTCCTTCCAACAACGGTAATCCTGCTCGGACAATATAGTGCATCTGACGGAAGAATTCTATCAATTCTGCTAGCTTAATCCTGGGTTTAAAGAAGGTGCGAAGATAATTCCTTCGCAATTTAACTAAAATCAGCCCTTGATCCTTTAACCACCGATAAAGAGTATATTCATCTGGCAGATCAACTGTTCCTTTAACTAAAGTACCATTTTTATCTAAGGCTTGATAAGTATAAAAAGGCATTTAAACTACCCGCAAGATTTCTTCTAAGGTTGTTACACCGGCTAAGACCTTATAAAGGCCATCTTGAAACATAGAGACAAAACCTTGCTGGGAAAGGAGCCTTTTTATATCTGTTTCATCTGCCCCTTTTACAATGGCCTCATAAATCTCAGGGGTTACCTCAAAAATCTCACTGATAGCGGTGCGGCCTAAAAATCCTGTATTATTGCATCTTTCGCAACCTTTGCCCTTATACAATACTATTTCAGAAGGCACTGCTTCTGAAGGAAGATACTTAATAAACCACTTCTTTTCATGTTCACTAGGAGTATAGGCTTCTTTACAATAAGGACAGATTACACGCGCCAATCTTTGAGCTATTACTCCAGCTAAAGCTGAGGCGATGATGTGTTTACCTGCACCCATATAGATAAGACGCGTAACGGCCGCCACGGCATTATTGGTGTGCAGAGTGGAAAAAACTAAATGTCCTGTTAAGGCGGCATGGGTAGCTATTTCTAATGTTTCCATATCCCTTATTTCACCTACCATAATAACGTCTGGATCCTGCCGCAAGATGGCCCTCAGGCCCTTCGCAAAGGTAAAACCAGCCTTAGGGTTTATTTGCGATTGCCGAATAAAGGGCAACTCGTATTCAATAGGGTCTTCTACAGTCATGATATTAAGTCTAGTAGAATTAATTTCTAAAAGGGCAGCATAAAGGGTGGTTGTCTTTCCACAGCCGGTAGGTCCAGTAACGAGAATCATACCATAGTTCTTCCTTAAGAGCCGCCTAAAGACTTCTAACTGATGTTTAGAGTAGCCAAGCATTTCTATCTTTGTAATTAACTTGGATTTATCCAGAATTCTTAGGACTACATTTTCTCCTTCGGCAGTAGGATAAGTAGAAACACGCAAGTCTATATGGCGTCCAGCAAAAAAGAAAGAAATTCTTCCATCTTGAGGAATACGCGTTTCAGAAATATCTAAAGAAGACATAATCTTCACGCGAGATACGATACTTTTACATAACTTTTTGGGAAGTAACTTCCATACATGTAGAATCCCGTCTATACGGTAACGAATGATAACTGTATTCTTTTCTGGTTCAATGTGGATATCGGTCGCCCGCTTTTTGATGCCGTTGACGATGATATAATTAACTAACTTGATGATTGGAGGCTCTTCCACTCCTAGCTCGGCCGTACCCACTAACTCAGTAGCCTTTTTAACTAACGCATCAAATCCTTCTGTTTCAGCATACCAGAGATCAATCGCTTTAGCAATTTCTCCTTCTGGGGCGACTACCGTAGTTATACTCTTGCCGGTAAGCCGACGTAAGGTATCTACCGCCACGATGTCAAAAGGATCAGACACGACAACAGTAAGGATGTTATCCTCCAAACGGAGAGGAACAACCTTGTGGGCCGCAGCGATTTCTTGGGGTACTAAAGATAAGGCCTGTGGATCGGGCACAACATCTTCTAAAGAATCTAGATATTGGATACCTAAATTATCACTCAAAACAGATGAAACAGTGGTTTGATCTACAAAACCTAAGTCCAATAAAATTTCGCCCAATAACTTATGGGTACTTTTTTGAATTTCTAAAGCAATCTTTAATTGTTCAGGGGTGATTACTCCCTTTTCTAAGAGCAAATCCCCCAATTTTTTAGGTAACTTTTGCTCATTTTTAATTTCATTTAAAGAACTTGGCTTTAAGGCTTGTTCCATTTCTTGCATAGCCATGATTACTTAACCTCTATGAGGATTTTAACAACAAAGTATACCTTTTAATATTTCAGTGATACTTTAACCGTATCCGTAAAAAAAATCAACTACACACTAATTTCCACTTAGCTAGGAAAAGATTTGAATAAAGAAAGTTGGTGTGTAATTAGGTATTAAAAACTATCTATCATTCACATCACTTCCATCCCACGCTACTTCGGTATCTCTATCGCCACCGCCAAAATCGGCCTGCTCGCAGTCAGAAAAGCTAAAAATCTGAGAGCTACAACTATTATCTCTATAACCAATGGTATCTTTTTGGATATAGGCAACTTCGCCTTTTTGAATTTTAATGCAACCTGTATAGCTACCTCCTGATACCCAAATGTTGCTTCCACTGCTATTCAAAAGCTTATAAAACTCCTTGCCACACCCAAGTTTGTTATATAAATAGGTAAAACTTTCCCACACGACAACATCGTCTGAACTAGAATTCTGCGCCTCATAATCTCTATCGCCATCATTGTTTTCTCCTTCATATTGTTTATTGTTCCCCGGTGCCAAGAGCACAAAGGGCACTTCGGTCCAATTTGTGCCACCATCAAGAGTAATCCGGGTAGTAGAGGTATTTGTTCCGTCCATATACGCCCCAAGTTGATGACAGATATTTTGTGAACTGGTGTCGGCAAGTTTACCCTGGCTAGTGGTACTTCCGGCCACATCATAATCAAAAACTCGCCTATAGGCATCAGAGGCATCGGCCTTGGTGAGACCTAAATCTATATAAGGCAGTTTACCTGTATATGTGTGATCATCGTCCTTTCCATCTCCATCACTGTCTGCATAAGGCAAATGGCCGTTTTTGAGTAGATAGCCTATAAGGGCCTGTTTGACTTGTTCCATTTTTTGAAAGGTATCTTTTTCTCTGTTTACCTTTGTAAATACATGTAAGGCACTAAAACTTACTCCCAGCACAATACCTATAATGATGAGAACTAAAGCCATTTCTATTAACGTAAACCCACTTCTGCGCATCTTGTGTGCCTCTATTTAGAATTCTATAAATCAAAAAACCAATAAAGGTAGCCAATCTTATTGGCGTTATTCGTATAATTTTGCCCGCATGGATTACCACTAGTTGACCAACGGATATAACCAGTATTGCCATCACCATCATCAATGCGGTTGTCTATTGTCTGAGCTACCCATTGAGGTAAATTGCTACCAGCCTGAATATAGTTACCATGTAAAGTAGTTGAATCGTGAATTCCACCAAAGTGTTGACAATATCCATTAGAAAAGCTAAATGTTACGCCTGCAAAAACGCTCTGTTTTGCCTTTTCTTTCTTAAGAATAAGATGTTGTTTTTCTAATTCATCCCATGCTGTAGTATCATCATCTATAAATCCGTCTTTATCGGTATCTCCTGCATAGCGTCCTTCTCGCTGCAGATATGTTAATTGCGCTGTACCTAACATCTGCAATTGAGAAAAAAACTTCTTTTCTTTAGCACTTCTTATTAACTCCTGTCCTCTTAATATCGCCCCCATTAAAATACCAATAATCACCAACACAATAGCCAATTCAATCAGGGTAAAACCTTTGTTTGTCATTTTAAATACCTCCTGATTTGAAATCCCTGTCCATAGATTTAAATGCAAATTATATACCATAACTTAATATTGGAGGTATTGACTGTTTTATCTTTAGTTTGGCAACTCAAATGCCGGTTTGCCGACAGAGGGTGTTTAAAAAACGACATTCAAAGCAAATTAAACTGCCGCAGCACCTCGGCCAGCTTTTGATTATGTTTGGCCAGTTCTCTTAAGGCCTCAAGCAGGTTTTTAAGTTTTCCTTCTTTTTCAAGGGTTTCTAGAGTTTCTTCCTTTGCCCTACGAATAATGGTGCGTCTGTCCTGTCCCAATAGGCCCAGCCCATGATGCCTACCAAAAAGGCCGTAAGCATGTATAAAAAGTGGATAATGTCGGTAAACCGCCCATCCATATATCTTTGCATTTGGTCAAATTTGGCCTCAAGCATGGCCTGTCTTTTTTCAAACTCTATTTGTCTTTTCTCTAACTCTATCAACTTCTGATAAATCATGGCATTGGTAATCTTGCCTTCCTGAGCCAAAACAGATGAACTTAACCAGCATAAACCTAAAATCACCATTACCAGCGTTTTTTTCATCGTTTATTCCTCTCTAGAGTAGCGCTTTTTTTTATTATGACATAAAGAAGAAGGGATTGTAAAGGGTAGGAATAAAAAAGCCGCCCCTTGGGCGGCCTTGAAAGCTTCGGGCGTTTCTAACCTTAAAACACATACCAATACATATCTCTAACACCAGTACCCGTATAGTTGCTGTTCGCTCTAATGTCTCCTGTATTATAGGCTCCATCGTCATATTTTTCATCCAAGGACTTGGCTACATCTACAGGAAGGTTGTCTATAAAGATATAATTTCCTGATTTTCCATAGCGGGTGCCATACCGAAATAGATACCTTCCCCCAAAAGGATGGGTTTTGGCCACTTTACTCTCATTATGAACCGTAGGGTCACCAGCTACAAAACCCGCCCCGATAATTTCCTGCCAGGCGCAGGTATCTTCAGCAATATTGCTAAAGATGCCATCTGCATTACCTCCCCTGCAACCAGTGGCATTTAGGTCGGTGCTGTGATCATTAGGATCGTCTCCTGGTAAATAACCATATTTATCCTGATAGCTGTAAACAGCGGCGACAATAGAATCTACATCTGCTTTGATCCTTTTGATCTTAGCCTGCTTAATCATCGCCTGTCCTTTTAAAATAGCTGCTAATAAGATACCAATAATCACCAACACAATTGCCAGCTCTACCAAAGTAAAACCTTCCTTTCTTTTTAACCACTTCTTCATCTTTACCCCTCCTTTTTTCATTTTTTCATTATTTTGCCTGGTCAGGGCACTGAGCAACCCTTTCACCTCCTTAGAGTTTTAGTTTTATTTCAGTAGATAATTGAAGCAACTTCTGTGCCAAAAAATTAAGAGGGGGAAATAAAGAGAAAAAGGAGTTTTATTTTGTTATTTTCTGTCGGCTGCGCAACATCCAGTGTCGGTAATCCGATATCATATGTCATACGCCAGGCGATTGATACCATGTTTTCTTATCAGGTCATAAAGGGT
Organism: Candidatus Desulfofervidaceae bacterium; assembly: GCA_027064585.1. Lineage (GTDB taxonomy): Bacteria > Desulfobacterota > Desulfofervidia > Desulfofervidales > Desulfofervidaceae > JAGHCL01. Next base: position 12,933 of record JAMOPI010000030.1, read on the forward strand.
TGAGCGGGGAATGTTTAGGTCCTTAGCCGCGGCGCTGATTTGGCCTTTGTGCCTTTTTAAGGCCATTTCTAGCCAAAGTTTTTCTAATGCCAACCGTGCCCTAGGCAAGTCATAGCCAGGGGTAGCCGTAAGGTGAGAAAAAGATGTCTTTTTTAGTCCTAAATGGATGGGAGTAATTTCTTTTCCTTCGGCCAAAATGAGGGCACGGGAGATAATGTGTTTTAATTCACGCACATTACCTGGAAAAGGATGATTAAGAAGGATATTTTCTGCCTCTTTACTAAGAAAGGGGACATATTTTAACCCAAATTCTTTGGCAAGGTGTTTTAAAAAATATTTGGCCAGCGGTATAATATCTTCTTTTCTTTCGCGTAAAGGAGGGATGGTAATCGTAACCTGGTTTAGTCTAAAAAAGAGGTCCAAACGGAATTTCCCTCTGTCTACCTCTTTTTCTAAGTTGCGATTAGTGGCTGCAATAATCCGCACATCTGCCTTTTGCGGTTTTCCCCCTAAAGGGGTATATTCCTTTGTCTCCAAAAAACGCAGAAGTTTTGTTTGCATCTCTAAAGATATTTCGCCAATCTCATCCAAAAACAGCGTTCCTCCTTCGGCCTGGGCGACTTTTCCTGCTATTTTTTTTACTGCCCCAGTATAGGCCCCCTTTTCAGCCCCAAACAACTCTGCCTCACCAAGGCTGGCAGGTATGGCGGCACAATCTACCGCCAAAAAGGGTTTATTGGCCCTAGGACTGAAGGCATGAAGCAACCGGGCAATGAGTTCCTTTCCTGTCCCGCTTTCACCTTGAATTAAACAGGTAATATTTAAAGAGGCAATTTTTTTTACCTGTTTTATTAATGCCTGCATTTGCGGTGAAACAATGACCATCGGGAAGGGAAGATCAAATTCTTTTTTTTCTTCTAAATATTCCCTTTCTAATGTTTGTCTGTATAGGGCCCTTTCAATAAGGGTAAAGAGCATGGTTTCTTTAACGGGCTTACTTAAAAAGTCATAAGCACCTTTGGAGAGGGCTTCTTTTGCATTTTCGGGTGTATCGTGGCCGGTTAAGACAATGACCTTGTTCAAAGGATCTATTTCTAAAAACCGCGATAGGAGTTTAAGTCCTATCTGGGGTGAATCAGGAAAGGGAGGAAGGGCAAGGTCCAAAAGGATGATTAAAGGAGATGCGCGTTGGACAATTTTAAGCGCCTTTTCTCCATTATGGGCTATTTCTACCTCAAATTTACTTTTTAAAAGCCATTTTAGCTGTTTTGCCATAATTTCATCGTCTTCTACGATAAGAACCTTATTTTTTAAACCAGACATAGAAAATACTCCCTTTCACTGGATTTGGTTCATACCATATTTTATGTTCCATTCTTTCTAAAAGCACTTTTGCCTGATATAGGCCTAAGCCTGTGCCTTTAGGCTTAGTGGTAAAAAAGGGCTTAAATAGTTTGGAGCGGTATTCAGGCTTAATACCTGGTCCGTTGTCCTGCACGCTTAGTAAATAGCCATTATCTTTAGCAGTTAACTCAACATTTATCTCTACCTTATCTCCTCCTGCTTGCCAAGCGTTAAAAAAGAGATTTTCCAATATTTGTCTTAATATATCAGGGTCTATGTTTAAATATGCCTCTTTTAAAGGAGAAAAAAAGGTAATTTTAACCGTAGGGGCTAAGCGTTGAAATTTAGTGATAGCGTCTTTTATAAAAGGGATAAGGTCAATTTTTTTCAAATTTAATTTGATCGGGTGAAATACCTCTAATCGTTTAATAATTCTTCCGGCACGTATTTTTGCCTGTTCTAAAGTAGGGGGTAATAATTCTTCTATAAATTCTTGGATTTCTCCTTGTTTTTTGGCCTGGTGATAATTTTTACTTAAAAGCTGTAAAAGCTGGGCAAGATTTTTGGCATCATGAAGGATAAAGGCAGCTGCTTGCGAAAAAATGGTTAATTTTTGCCTTTCTTCCTCTTTTTCTCGCTCTTGGAAATAATGAAGGAGAAATCCCAGTGTGCTTGCCCAAAACTGCAGAAGCCTTTTTTCCTCTATGCTAAATTTTTTGATGGGTAAGAGGTAAAGATAACCTAAGAGATTCTTTTCAGTTTTAAGGGGAATATAAATGCCTTCTTTTTGTTCTGCTCTTTTTAAACAGGCTGGTATGTTTGTATTTGATGGAAATTTTGCTTCAAGGATAAATTGATTTTCTTTAGATGTATAAAGACCTACTGCCTGTGTGGGGAGTTTTTCATGTAAATGTGCTACAATTTGATCTCGCCAATCTTTCCGTGTAATGACATCTAGGAAAAATTTGATTTCTAGGGCATAGTCCTGGGTAGGTAGATAAAAGTGATAGTAAATTGCTTCTTTTAGCTTGTTTAAATATTTGGATGGAAACACAAGGGCAAATACTAAAAAGAAAAAGAGAAGAAAGACGAAGATTTCAAGATAGGGAATGTTAACAGGCCAATAAGAGCGGGCAAGGATGTCTAGCCAGATGATACAACTTAAGCCCAGTAGAAACGCAATCGTAAAGGTGAATCTAATAACAACCAGCGGTGAGGGATGAAAATTGAGTTTGAGAAAGGTATTTCCTTTAAGCAAGGTGTAACCAAACATCGTCCAGATAAGAATGAGGGAAATAAGGAGGCGGGGGACAAGGGTAGATACTTGGTTAGCGGTTATACCTAGATGATAAAGGAGATAAACAAAGGCCATCCAGCAAAAACATGTGCCCAAAGAAAACACCTTTTCTAAAAGAGAAAAGGGATAATTACGCCATACTTCTTCCCAGCCAATGAGAAAAACACTGATGAGCACCAAGAGTAGGATAGAACTTGTTATATCCCAGCCAAAGCTTAAAAACGCCTGCTGGGCCTTAAAATTTATCTGTGTTTGAAAAGGGAAGAGTATTGACAAAGGAAAGCCAGACACAAAGGTAAAAAAAGAAAGGATTAAAGCCAAGCGGTAGTGAATTTTTTTGAGCAGAGAAATATGTAACAGATTTAAGGTGATAAGCGCACTTATAGCCCAAAAAAGGCCTGCTTTTATCCAAAGAGAGGAGTCTTGGGTAAAACAGTAACTACCAAGGCAAAGAATAAATACATATCCGGCAAAGAGCAGCCTTTCTACTTGTAAACCTTTGCCTAGGATAAAAATTATAAGAGGGAAAAGGAGCAGAATGCATAATTTTATAAGCACACACATTATAAGAGGTTAAACTGGGTTAGTACGTTGTCTAGTTTTTCATCTGTTTCTGTCAGTTTACGAAAAGAAGCAATGAGTTTATCAACCTTTCAACATTCTTTTCTTTCCTTTAACCTAAACTCAATTTATAAGCCAAACTATAATTTAAATCAAGATTTTTTAGAGAAAGACCTTAGGCAGAGCTAACTTAAGGAAGCTAACCTGTGTTTGACCATATTGGCGTCTGTCCATTAAAGAAAATCCTTTAAGTGAAAATTTTTCTTTCGGTGAGTGTTCTATGACGATAATGCCTTCTTTTGCCAAGTAAGGGGAAAGAAGGGCCAAGGTTTTCTCTACATAACCCTTTTCATAAGGTGGATCCATAAAAATGAGCTGGAAGTGCTCTTTTAAAAAAGAAAGCCCTTTTAATATATCTCGCTTATAGACAAGGGCCTCATCTTTTATCCCCAAGGCGAGGAGATTTTTTTTGATCGTTTGAATAGCTAGAGGGTGTTTGTCTACAAAGACGACCTTTTTTGCCCCCCGACTTAGGGCCTCTATTCCCAAATTGCCGGTGCCGGCATAAAGATCAAGCACCAAAGTTTTAGGTAGATTGGGAGAAAGAATGTTAAAGATGGCCTCTTTGACCCGATCGCTCGTAGGGCGAATTTTAAGGCCGGCAGGCACAAAGAGCCGCCGGCCCTTATATTTTCCAGAAATGATACGCATTAGAGATATTTTTCAAGCAAGATCTCAGCGATTTGCACGGCGTTTAAGGCCGCTCCTTTGCGGATATTGTCTGCTACTACCCACATGGCAATGCCGTTTTCAAAGGCCAGATCTTCCCGGATACGGCCGACAAAGACCTCATCCTTGCCTGCGGCCTCTATGGCCAAGGGATACAGATTTTGAGAAGGATTATCTACAACAACCACGCCAGGGGCCTTACTTAAAATCTCTCTTACCTCATCGGCCGTAAGCTTCTTTTCTAACTCCATGTGGACGGCTTCTGAATGTCCATAAAACACAGGGACCCTCACGCAGGTAGCACTGACAACGATGCTATCATCTTCCATGATCTTTTTGGTTTCATAATACATCTTCATTTCTTCTTTTGTGTAGCCGTTTTCAAAGAAGATATCTATATGGGGCAAACAGTTAAAGGCAATCTGGTGAGGGTAAACTTGGGGTGTAACAGGTTGAAAGTTAAACAGTTGCCTTACTTGCGTTTCTAGCTCGTGTATTGCCTTTTGACCCGTGCCAGAAACGGCCTGATAGGTGGCTACGATGACGCGTTTTATCTTAGCGACATCGTGAATGGGTTTTAAGGCTACGACCATTTGAATAGTAGAACAATTGGGATTGGCGATAATACCCCTGTTTTTGTATTGAGCAATGGCATGGGGATTGACCTCTGGCACAACCAAGGGAATATCAGGTTCTTGCCGAAAGGCCGAGGAATTGTCAATGACAACCGCCCCAGCCGCTGCGGCCAAAGGGGCAAATTGTTTGCTTACTGAAGCCCCTGCCGAAAAAAGGGCTATTTCTATTCCTTCAAAAGAATCCTCTTTAAGTTCCTCTACCGGGATTTCTTCGCCGTGAAATTTTAATTTTTTGCCTACTGATCGTTTAGAGGCGAGAAGTCTTAGGTTTTTGACCGGAAAGTTGCGCTGTTCTAAGGTTTTGACCATTTCATTTCCTACCGCCCCTGTTGCCCCAACTACGGCTACATTTACTTCCTTCATCTCTCTTTCCTCCTCATCTTTTACGAAATACTACCAAAGGCTTTATAACGAATTTGGTACGAATAGCCAATTTGACCGGTTATTAGTGGTTGGTAACTTATAAATTGCTACTTTATGCACACCCGTCTTACTTCCTTTATGTCCGTAATGCCTTTAAATACCTTGGCAATGCCGTCTTGCTTAAGGGTGGTCATGCCATTTTGAATGGCCGCTTTTCTAATTTCCTCTGTTGGCGCTCGTTTTTTGATTAAAACTTTAATACTATCGTCATTGATGAGTAACTCATGGATGCCTATCCTGCCTTTGTAACCGGTATTGCCACATGCTTCGCACCCTTTAGGACGATATAAAACTAAATCCGAGGAATACTCAATACCTAGACGCTTAAAATGCTCTCTGCCATATTCTTCTACAATTTCTTCAAATTCCTCCTCAGTAGGGTGATATGCCTCTTTACATTTTTTACATAACGTCCGTACAAGTCTTTGAGCAAGGACGCCCAAGAGAGAATCAGCAAAGTTATGTGGATCAAGACCCATCTCCAAAAGTCGGGTTACAGTTTCAGGGGCACTGTTGGTGTGCAAAGTAGAGAACACCAGGTGTCCGGTAAGAGAGGCCTCAACACCTGTGTTGGCAGTTTCTTCATCTCTCATCTCACCAATCATGATTACATCTGGATCAGCCCGTAGAAAAGCCCTCATTACCCGAGCAAAAGTGAGTCCTATTTTAGGATGTACTTCTACTTGCCTTAGACCTTCTTGGGTAATTTCTACTGGGTCTTCAGCCGTCCAAATTTTCTTATCAGGAGTGTTAATGTAGCTTAAAGCCGAATGCAGAGTAGTGGTCTTACCAGACCCAGTAGGTCCTACGACCAGAATCAAACCATAGGGTTGAGTAACAATTTTTTTAAATCTTTTCAAATTTTCTTCAGACATTCCTAGTTCTTCCAGCTTTAATGGTGTGCCTGTGTGAAGAAGGCGCAGGACCACATCCTCATGTCCTCCTACTGTAGGTACTGTTGCCACACGAAGTTCTACTAATACTTTACCTTTCTGTTTAAATTTTATCTTGCCGTCTTGGGGTAATCTTTTTTCTGCAATATCTAAGTTGGCCATAATTTTAATACGCGACACCACAGCCCGTGTAAAAACATTGGGAATTTGAACATATGGCTGACAGACGCCGTCAATCCGAAACCGTATTTGGGTTATTTTAGTGGTGGGAGAGGGTTCTATATGAATGTCTGAGGCCCTCTTTTTCCAGGCATCTAAAATCATTTTATTGACAAAACGAACAACTTTACTATCTGCCTCCGAAACTTCTTCTTCGGAAATTTTTTCTTCCCCTACTTCAAACTCATCGTCTACTCCTTCAACCAGTTCTTCAATGGATTCTCCTGTTTCAGTTTCTGCCTGTCCCCAGAAATAGTCAATAAAACTTTCTATGTCTTCCCGGATACTAACGACAAATTCTATATTTTGCGTTTGAAGGAGATTTTTTATGATATCTGTTCGCGTCAAATCGTGTGGATTATCAATAGCCACAACGATTTTCTCTTTCTCTCTTTTGATAGGTACCCAGTAATTACTTTTTAGGTAGGTATATTTAAGACCGCTGATAAGATCTACAGGAATAGGAATATTAGCATCAAAGGACATAAAGGGACATCCATAAAAAAGAGAGAGAGACTTACCTATTTCCTCTTTAGACACTCCATACTTTTCTATGAGAATGTATTCAACACTCTTATCTCTTTTTTTTGATTCACTAACGGCCTTTTGTAAATCTTCTTTGGTAATCAGACCCTCTTGAAGCAGATAGTCAAAGCGAGTTCCACCCTTGATTTTGAGATGCAATGTTTTTATTCTCTTTTCTAAGTCAGGGAAACTATATTTGTTTTTTATTTCCTTGAGAGAAGAAATTGCCTTAGCATATGCTCCTATTTCTTCATAAAGTCTGCCTAACTCATATTTTATTTGGTCAATATCATCTTGACGATAGCGTTTATTCTTAAGGAGTGTTTCTAAAAATTGAATAGCGTTTATTTTTAGCCCTTGTTTCTCATAGCATTCAATAATGTTTAATACACAGTCAGTAATCTTATATCGGAGATCTAATGCCTTTTTAAATTCTTCTATTGCTTCTTTATATAACCCGAGTTCTTTAAACAGAAGTGCCTTTTCATATATTTCTCTCTTACTTTCTTTGGACGAAGAGGGAACAGCATTGTTTGATTTCGCTTGAGTTATTTCCTTTTCTAGTGTTTGAATATTTTGTTTGATAAGCTTTTTCTGACTTTCAATTTCCACAGAATTCGGCATTTGCTCAAGTTTTTGTAAGAGGGAGAAATAAATTTGCTTGGCCTCTTCATAAAGGCCCTGTTCTGCACACACTTCAGCCTCTTTAAGCCTGGCCGAAAACTCTGTTTGATCAAGAAATTGATTTTCGGACATAGCTAACGATTAAGCAATATGCAGGGATTTAGCAAATAGGCTTCACCCACCTTGGGGATAAAAACACGGGCTTCAATATCGTCTTGCTGAATTTTCTCTCCCTTCTCAGGCAAGAAGGTTTTATTTCCCAGAAATTTACTTGCAAAAATTACTCCATATTGTTTCCTGCAATCAACAAGAATAGCAGTATTATACTGTATTTTCTCCTTATCGGCTAGGGACAAATGAAGAACAGGAACTTCCATCTTTTCTAGGTCTTTTTCTTTCGCTTTCTTTAAGCTTCCCTTCATATTTTTACTTAACTTCCTCCAAAAGCCTTTTAATTCCTTTAAACGAATTTTTTCTTTCTTCAACAATTTTTTTATCTTTTTAGAGGAAATAGAATAGACATTGGCGATGCAATCAAAAGGAAGGGCGATATAGTTAGATCCAAGCATGAATACCTGAACATATGGAAAAGAAAGGGGTTCTATTTCCTCTTCCTCTTTTATAGTTCTTTCACTTTCTTCTGTTTCTTTAGTTTCTTTTATTTGTTTAAGGCCAAGAGTTTCCTCCGTCTTTGTAGAAGCTGTTTTGCCAGCTTCTTGAGGTAGCGCTGTTTGAGGTATCTCTTGCCTTGGAGTATCTTCTTTTTTAGAGGCCACAACTTCCTGTTTGATAAATTCTATTTCCTTTTTCAGGTCTAATAATGGTTCTATTTTTTCCTGAAAATGCTTAATGTTGTCTAAAATAATAAAATTTTGTTTTTCTATAGACTGAAGATAGGTATTGATGTCTTCTAAAGAAGAGTTTTGGCTTGAGAGGGTATTTCCTATTTCTAAAAGCTTTTGCTGTAGGCCCTTAAGTTGAGAAATGATTTCTGAAGGTTTTTCAGAAACAGTAGGGGCAGATTCAGGTGGGATGGGTGTTGCTTCTGATGGGGTAATTTCTTCTCTCATAGCAGGCTTTTCAACTTTTAATTCTTTTGCAGGTTTAATTTCCTTAACTGCTGGCACCTCTGGAGCTCTTTTTTCTAAGGTAGTCTCAGGCGTAGATGGAATAGGGGTTATTTCTGATGGAGTAATTTCTTCTTTTAGGCCAGGCTCTTCAACTATTAACCCTTCTGTAGGTTTAACTTCTTCAAATGTTGGTACCTTTTTGGCCTTTTCCTCTAAAACAGTTTTAGGGATAGATTCAGGTTTCTTAAATGTCTCTGTGATCTTGCTTTTTAGTTCCTTGAAGTATTTGTAAACCTCTGTCAGTTTAAGCTTTTTCTCCTCTTCGGTTAAAGGCGCGAAGTTTATTTCTTTAAAAGCACTTGCTATCTGTCCTAAAACTATAAGGGTATTCGGAGGCGCTGCCTCTCGTGTGAAGAGAAGGAACTTGGTGATATTATCCATCATTGTTAGAAGGGTTTTATTAATTTTGTCTGTATAGCTTTCTTTTAAAGTTTGGATAGTTTCTTGTAGTTCCATAAGCTCCTTGTCGGAAAACTCCCAGTCTAGGGCCAAGATCTTTTCTTCCAGCTTTATAATAAGCGGGTCCTTTTTTTCATCATCTTCAGAGAACAGTTCATCAATGGCCGAAAAGGCAGCCTGTTGAATTTTCCCTAAATCTAAACTTTTTCCTTCTTCTTTATTCATTTCTAAAACTCCTTAATATATGTAAAGATGTATCTGTTTTTTAACCTTTTTTATCAAATTGAAATGGCCGTTTTGAATTTGAGTTAAGTAAATGACATCCAATCCTTCACGGTCATGAGGTCCATAATCAATGGTAGCACCAATGCCAGGATCATATTCTTTAAAGCTTTCTAAGGCCATTACTAGATTTTCCGAAGTGAATGTTCCATGACATCTTCTTAATGCCTCTACCATGACCTTTGCATCTATAAAACCTTCTAATCCAACAAAAGTAGGCCTTTTGTTAGAGAAATATTTCTGCATTAACTGTTTATATTCCCTGACGGCAGGTAACTCCTCTTCAAAAAGAGGGGGTACCACTTGGGAAACAATTACGCCATTGCCATCTGGTCCTAACAATTTTGCCAATTTGGTAGGTCCTACAAAAGAAATGTTCATAAATACTGCCTTTAAGCCTCTAGCCTTACATTTTTTTATAAAATCACTACAGGCATCATATGTGCCAATCATAATGACTACTTCTGGTTTTGCTTTACAAATTTTTACAATCGCCTCCTTTGGGGCTAATTTACCTCTAGTATAAACGGCCTCAGCGATAATGCTCTTGTTATACTTTACCGCTAAGGCCCTTACTGTGCCTTTATAACCGGTCAAACCATAGGCATCATTTTGATAGAAGACAGCAATTTTATCTTTTTTAAGCACATCCACGGCATATTCTACCAAGGCTGCTGTTTCTGCCCAATAACTGTTGCGGATGTTAAAGACATATCTTCTATAAGGACAGCGCAGTTGGTGTGCTCCTGTAAAAGGACCTATAAGGGGCAAATGGGCATTGCTGATCATGTTTAAGATTTTTACGGTCGTAGGTGTGCCTACATAACCAATAAGGGCTAGAGGCTTAATTTCGTTAATAAATTTTTGGGTATTCCGCACTGTTTGCGGAGGATCATATTGGTCATCCATTACAACCAACTTTATTTTTTTCCCATTTATCCCCCCTTGATCATTTATATAATTAAAATAGGTCTTCATACCCATAACCAAATTTTGGCCTAAAAAACCTGCATGTCCACTCATAGCGGCTGAACAACCTAGTAAAATAGTATTTTCTGCCTTAACCGAATAAGAAAATAATATCCCAAATATGCTTATAGCTCCTATGAGAAGTTTTTTTAGTATCATATTTCCTCCTTTTCCTTAAAAAGTAACTTGTGTTGGCAAAAGGGGAGTAATCTTTTTTTGCTGAAGCAAATGAAAACGGTTATTTTTGATCTGCGTAATGTATACTACATCCAATCCTTCATGATCTACCTTGCTATAGCTAATCTTGGCACCAATGCCTATATCTAAGTCTTTTAAATTTTCAAATGCTTCTACCAATGCCTCTCGTGTTAATGCCCCTTTTACTCGCTTTAATGCCTCTACCATGACCTTTGCATCAATAAAGCCTTCTAAACCAACAAAAGTAAGAGGCTTGCCTGGAAAATATTTTTGCATTAATTTTTGATATTCTTTGACGGCGGCAAATTTGGTATCGGTAGGTGGAGGCACTACTTGCGAGATAATGACCCCTTCGGCATCCCTTTTAAGGATTTCTTTAAGTTTATATGAACCTACAAAGGAAATATTCATAAAAATGGCTTTACAACCAAGTCTTTTTGCCGTTTTAATAAATGATGCACAGGCATCATAGGTTCCAATCATCATAACTACATCAGGCTTACAAGCACAAATTTTTCTGGCCTGTGCAGAAACATCCTTTTCTCCTCTCTGATAAACAGCCTTACAAATTACCTCCTTTCCATACTTTTTCATAAGATGATTTTCAACTCCCTGACATCCTGTTTGACCATAGGCATCATTTTGGTAAAATACAGCAATCTTATCTTTTTTAAGCACATCCACAGCATATTCTACTAAGGCTGCTGTTTCTGCCCAATAACTGTTGCGAATGTTAAAGATATATCTTCTAAATGGAAACCGCAATTGATGGGCACCAGTAAATGGTCCTAATAAGGGAATTTTATTACTTTCTATCTCAGATACAACAGCTACTGTGGTGGGAGTGCCTATATATCCAATAAGGGCAAAACTTTGGGTGATAAGTTTGCGAGTATTTATTATCGTCAAATTAGGTTCATATTTATCATCTAAAATTAACAATTCTATTTTTCTCCCATTTATTCCTCCTTGATCATTTATATAATTAAAATAACTCTTTAGACCTAAAGAGAGATTCTGTCCCAAAAAGCCAACATGTCCACTTAAGGCCTCTGAACTACCAAGCACAATTTTATTAGGAAACACTCCCACTTCCGCTTGGGCAGAGGGAAAATAACCTAATAAGAAAAGGCTGATTAACACTAATTTAAGAAATTTAGGAATACATTTCATTTTTTATCCCCTCCTTAAGTGTCTTCGCTGAAGCCTTTGGATCGCCTTGCGCAAACTGGCCTGCATCCTGCGTAAGGCATCAGCCAAATCTCCGATTTCATCTGTGGAAGTAATTTCTATAGGCACGCTTAATTCTCCTAAACTAATCCTTTCAGCAACTTCCGTAAGGTGAATGATTGGTTTGGACAAACGCAGGGCAAACAAAATAGCAATAATAACTACAACCATTGCCGTAGCCAAAACGCTTATATTATACTGGAATAAAAATCTCTTTTGTTTTTCAACCAAAGTAGCTTCTAAGTCTTTAATGGGTGCTTCTATTTCCTTTGTATATATCGTTGCTACTACCATAAGGGGTGTATTAGGTACAGGCATGACCACCATAAATTTTTTTTCTATATGTCCATCTGGTTCTTTCCATGAATAATACCCTTTAGAAAAGCGCTCACCAGGTTTTGGTCCTTGAATAATTTTCCAAAAATTTCTGTTCTTTTTAGCAATTGATGCCAAATCTACTCCTATAAATTTAGGATTGGGATGAAGAAAGGTAATAATCTTTCCCCCTTTTTTCATCACTATAGCTGAATAACCTGTCTTACCAACAGTTTGAACAGCAGCCGTCATAAAATTAGGATCATATTGTAATTCTTCCCAGTTAAAAGTTTCTTCTTTTTGCTGGCGCTCTCTAATAATAAATTGTACCATTTTGACAATATCAGCTGCCTTTTGTTCTACCAATTGTTCTCCTAGCTTTTTCAAACTATTTTCTGTTTGCACGATGGCTAATTGACTAATTTTTTTTATATGATAATACCCAGCCCCCCCAGCTAAAATTAATGGGACTAATGAGACAAGGAGAAATACAAGTACAAATTTTGCTTTTAGACTCATTGCTCTTTGTCCTCCTCATATTTTTTTTAATATTTCTAACATCTGTTTTTGAAACGCAATCCTTTCATGAGAATCTTCAATCTCTTGTGAAACTTTTTCTACTAAAACAGGAGCTTTATGATAAGGAAAACTTCCTTTACTTTCTCCTAACTCTTCAAGTTCATCTTCAATTACTGCCTCAGCGATGGGACCTATACTGGCAGCTAATTCTGTTTTTAAGGCCTTCCAAAAGAGAGGAGGAACTATTTTTTCTTCCTCCTCTTTCTCTCCCACCTTTTTTGATTTTGTTAATTCTATTAAACCCTCATTTTCCAACCGTTTTATAATAAGAGTTAATTCTGCTACTTCTATGTTAGCCTGTTGCATAATTTGAGAAAGATTAAGCCCTTTATAGGCTAAAGCAATAACTTTCCACTCTTTAGATGTTAAAGAAACAGGTTTTTCTACAGGTATAAGGACAATTTTTTGATCTAAGGTAGAGATAATAGAAACATCTTTCTCTAATCTTTGCAGAAGTGACAGCGTATCTTCTTTAAAATGGGTTATTTCAAAGGAAAGGTTTGGTTTAAAAACAAATTCTCCATCTTTAAAAAGAAAAATTTCTAGCAGCGCATTATACCCTTGTTTTTCTTTTGTTTGCGCAGCGTAGAGTTTTCCTTCTTCAAAATAGATATGACCTTCTTTCTCTCCGGCCTTAATTTCCAAGCACCCAGAATGTTTTGCTTTGGCCAAAAGAGAGATAAGCCTTTTAATATCTGTTTGCCCAAGATTTCCTCTTAATAAATCTGCCATTTTTCTGCCCTACCATAGTTTAAACTTTTTAAAAAATCTTTTCTCTTGTCTTTGCTCACTTAAAAGCACTTCTACTTCCATTTTGAGTAATGAAAGAGGATACTCTTGATTGGCCCAAACAACTAACCATGTGCCTTTTTCTATCTTTTTAAAAAACAGATAATCATATTGAGAAATGTAACCACAAATTCCTACATTCATTTCTTTAATATAGACTATACATTTTTTAAGTAAATTCATCAATTTTTCTTTTGTTTCGATATCTAAGGGAACTTGGAGACTTTCTTCAGTTTCTCCTTCTTTTAAAAGCCAAATACCCTTTACTTGTTCAATCTCCCCTATTTTTTGGATAATATTTTTAAAAGATGACATTTTTTATCCTTTATTATTAAATAAAGGAAACAAATTTAACTTTTTTATTAACTCTTTATAATCTTCTTTCAACCCTTCTAATTTTTCTTTTTGTGATGGTAATAACTTTATTTTTTTTGCTATTTCTAAACATAATTCTTTTAAGCCTTCTGCTAATTCAGCGATAGATATGTCGCTCCAAAGGTTAATTATTCCTTCTTTATACTCAAATTCTCCCGCAAATGGATCTAAAAAAGGATATTTTTCTGCCTTTTCTATGGCTTGTTGACGCAACAAAATTGAAAATTGCTTTTTACCTATATTTTCTTCTAAAATTGACATATACACACTAAAAAAATCAAGGACTTCTTGGAAAAGGTCATTTAAGGCAGCTTCAACCTTTCTTTCAACTTTATATACATTAAAGATGGCCTTTTCAATTTTTGTAATGATTACTGGAATCTCATTGTCTTCTGGTTTAAATTCCCATTCATTCCAAGATGAAGAAGTACCTATAACATTCCCTTCTTGTAAATAAATATATCCCTTTTCAGGGGGCATAACAATTTCAACAAAGCCTGTCAAGCTTTCTTTTTTTAGCTTATTTAAAAGACGAATAGGGTCTGTGAATTCACTACTCAAGTTGGGGTAAAGGAGAGTAGCATGGGCTATATTGGCCCAGAAAAATGTTGTTTCCTCTGGAAGAAAGTAAAGGTTTAAGTATTCATTATAATGCAATTGCTCTATTATTTCTTTGTAAGGTATTTCTTCTATATGATTCTCAGTTACATTCAGACATTTTAAAATTTCTCCCATTTCAAAAAAGACAAAAAATTCCCTTCCTTCAGTCTTTATTTGGATATAACCATTAAAGAGATCATTTTTCAGAAAGGTAACTAATTTAGGAATGTCAAGATAATAAGTATTAAGATTTTCATGATACACTTTAAACCGGGGTAAGAACATTACTCTTCCTCCAATACCCTCTCAATTTTTTCCAATAATTCTTCTACCACGGCCTTAGGTGAAGCCGTAATTTTAAACAGTGTATCTGCTACCGGTAGAAGTAAAACAAGATCTTGTCCCTGGAGCCATACACATTTTATTTTTCCTCCGGCTAAGACAGAACTGATTTTAGCACATAATGAAAAAAGTTTTTCCGCTTTTCCCGCGGGAGAGACCTTGACTATTTCTTCAATATTTTCTTTTAATTTAGAACTTATTACTTCAATAGAGCTTTGGACTTCATCTTGTTTCCTTAAGGCTTCTAAAAGTAAGTATTCACACGACATGTTGATTTCACGGGGTAAGGTAGGGGACCCTGTTTCAAATAAAAATTCTCCTTCTCTTAAACTTAATAGTTGAAAGAAGGCCTCTTCGCCTTTTAGCTCTTCCTTCCGTGCAGCAATTATTTCTCCCTTTTGAAACACAATTTCTCCAATTTTATCTCCACCTTCAAAGAATAGAAGACGGCCGGTCTTTTTATCCTGACAACATAATTGTACAAGACTGATCAGAGAAATAGAGCCTATCTCTCCTTTTAACATTTATTCTAACTCCCCAAACTCTATCTGATGTTTTGTCCAAAGGGATTTTATATCTAAAACAGGATAACTTTTTTCTTCTGTTTCTAATTTATCGCCTCTCAAAGTTGCACTAATATTTTTCTTTAGCTCAACACTTTCAACAAATACAACTCCATAGGCTTCTACATCTGGTATTTTAACTAAAACAGCATTTTTATACTTTCCCATCCCTTCATCGGGTTGTAATACAGTGAGAAACATATTTTTTAATTCATTTTTTTTCTTATTTTTTAGTTCTCCTTTTAATCCTTTATGGATAGGATTCAAAAAACTGCCCAATTGTGCAAATTTAATAACGGGCTTGCGGGCAAGCTTTTGTGCCTTTTTTGATGAAACTTTGTAAACATTTAATACTAAATCGGTAGAAAGGGTGTATGTTTGATCGTTTATTTTTAAAAGATAAAACTTAGCTTTGGATATTTCCTTTTTCTTTTCCTTTAGTTGTTCCTGTGTCCATATTTTCTCTGCCAAAGTAGGATTTGTTGTTTCTTTAGCTGTAATGAGCTGGTGTAACATCCTTTGGTTTTCTTCTATTTTAACATTAATTTCATGAAGTTTTCCTTCGAAGGTTTGTTTGATTTGGTCTATAAGCCTTTGATGAATGTTTTTTTCTTCTCTTATTTTAGGAGAGCTTTCCTTTAAACGTTTATACTCATTAATGAATTTATTTAGGATATCAAGTTTTTCTTCTTTAGAAGTGGAGGAGTTATACATCCTTGCTAACTCTTCTGCCATCTGAACCCCTAAGCTTACAATTGCTTCTACCTTTAAGACACTTTTAATTAAGTTCTTTAATATCTTCAAAAAGACCTGAGATTCTCTGTCTTTTTCTTCAAAAGTTTCTAACTGGGCTAGGAGTTTCTTTCCCAATTGAATATCTTTATTTAAAAAGAATTCCTTTAACCTTGTTTGAAGTTCCAAAACAGAGGATTCCTCTGGAATTGAACGCCTATCTTCCTTTAGTGAAGGAGACTCCACAACAGCTTCTAAGTCCGACAACTCTTTGTCTATTTCCTTTACCCATTCTTCCAATGAAAAATCATCAAGTTTGTCTTCCATTTTCGCCTCCTGCTGCCCGTTTTTCTACTTCTGAGACAGTTAATTTTTGGATCACAGACTTAATGGTAAGTTTAGCCGCGCTTTTTAAAGTTTCAAATACGTTATATCCTTTAAGTGCACTGGCAGGAAAAGAGGGAGCCTTTAATTCAGAATTTAGATCGGCTTCAAGCGTTTCTATGTCTATTAATTGTAACCCTTCTTCTGCTAAATCTCGCTTATTCCACTGAAAGACAAGTGGAATGTTTTCAAGGACTAAGTTATGATAAGCTAAATTTTCTCTTAAATTTTGAAGGGTTTCTATATTAGCCTGTCTTCTAGAAGGAAGAGAATCTGCTACAAATACTAACCCATCTACTCCCTTTAATACTAGCCTACGTGTAGAATTGTAAATTACCTGTCCAGGGGTAGTATAGAGTTGTAACTTCAAATCTAAGCCTTGGATCTTTCCCAACTCCACAGGGAAAAAATCAAAGAATAGCGTTCTTTCTCCTTTAGTATCTATTGTGATTAACTTACTTTTTAATTTTCCTCCTAATTTTTGCTTAAGCCTATTATAGATGTAAATCAAATTAGTTGTCTTGCCACTTCTTCCCGGACCATAATAAACAATTTTTACTTGAATAATCCGCTCCTTCAAATTAATAATTGCCATTTTACACGCCTAACAATTTCTGAATTTCCTTTTTGATACTTTCTACCTTTAAACGTAACAAACCAAGTGAAACATAAGGCTTAAAGAGAACAATTAACAAAATTTCTGGAGTAATACGTGTAAAATGAATGTTTTCACTTTGTCCCCGGTGAAATAAAAGCGAAAACTCTTTTTCGCCAATAAGTCGCGCAATTTCTTTAGTGGCAGCAAAGTTGGCGGCCGATAATACGGCTAAGGAAGTAGCATCTACCGAGACGTTTCCTGCTTCACAAATAAGATTGCCTGCCATATCGGTCAAAAGGGCATAAGTAGCTCCGCCTTCTTTTACAAGTCGTTTTAAAAGCTTAACCAAACTTTCAATTTGTTCTTCTTTTAAAATGACATCCATATAACTTCACCTCTCTTTAGTTTATTATAATATAACTCCTCCTATGCTTCTTTGTAAAGTAAAAAGTAAAGTAAAAAAAGAATTTATGTGCTCTATAAAAACTCCTTAGAGTTAGAGTGCATGTCCCTTTTAGAAAGTTCTAAAATCGTATGCTTATTTAGCAAATTCTATGCCTACAAAAACATTCCTATTTTTTCTGCTTTTTCTTTTTTAACTTCTTTCTAAAAACAACAAAATTTGGAGTAAAAATGACAATTCTTGACAAAAGGCATATATTGGCCATAAGCTAAAATCGTGTAGTGACTCCCTCCAGGGGTGGACACATTTTAACCCATTTTAAGGTAGAGGTCATTAAGCAGCCTCCTGGTAATAATTTTGTAATTTTTCTTTCTGCCAAGGCCGAGTGTGGTCAAAGGCAAGCCCGAAGGGTGCAGCCTGCGCCTTTGGCACAGGTCGGAGCGAGCGTAGACCCTTGACCACTTAACGAGGCCTTGGTGTATAATTTACTTTAATTAGTCATCCCTGAAAAACGCTCTAACCTACCATTTTATCACACATTTTTCTTGAAATAAGGCTGACAAAAATGCAAAGATATGCTAAAAATCAGCTCAAAACCTTGCAATTTGGGACATCAAAATGAAAGGGA
>JAMOPI010000031.1 GCA_027064585.1 Candidatus Desulfofervidaceae bacterium
CTTCAAAAAATGGATGCGGGAGGCGGTAGGATTTTTATTTGCTCTTTTTGTCTTGATCTGGAATGAGCAATATGAAAAGCAATTGGGGCCGGTTGGAAGCTAAAACAGAGTTTTTCAGGGACGACTATTTAAAATGTTATCAAGTCGTTTACCCTGATGATAATAAAAACTTCCATATCTATAAATATAATCATTCACAAAATCTACTTTCAATTTTTCCCTATCTGGGAAAAAATTAGACGCACGAAGTCTCTAGAATTTACTTCTTTTACAAAAGGCAAATTGGCCTCCTGAAATGTCTGCATTATTAAACGAAGGTCTTTTCTAAATTAGTAAAGAAATCCAAGTTCTCGCTGTAACGCACAGGATAGTAAAAACGATTTAAAGCAGTCCCACCAGTAAGATAAAAGTTATGGCGTGAGACCTTGTCAAAGACAACCTCCAGAACAATATCTTGGAGCTTGTAAAGCCTTTGTAATAATTATGTAAATCGCCACTTCGCCCGTGGGATTTCATTTTGTTCTCTCAAAATACATTACGCCAAATTTTAACGCGTTCAGAAAGATGAGAAAACTTCTGCTCAGGACAAATTTTAGAAAAATAGCTCTTAATTTCTTTTTTCTGAAAAGACTTTTATAAAACAGCAGGATTATTAAGATTAAAAAAGGCCTTCCGAAACACGAAAAAACACTTTTCCTCTTTTGAAGAATCAGATAAAATTTGAGCTATCTTTTCTTTCGTATAGGAATAATCTCCCCCAAAAAGCCCCTTCCCAGATAATCTCAGCTATTTTTTATTAGATTTTTGTCTTCTAACTTTTTATTCATTTCTAAGCAGTGTAAATAAAATTTTACACTCTCTCTTCAAGCATTTTTAAAGCTTTTTCTAAACTGGGAGTGTAGATCTTCTTGATTCGCTCAAAAACTTCTTCGGCCGTGGCTTCGTCGTAAATGTGGGAAGTTAAGTTTCTGTCTTCAAGCATGTCAAGAAATATTTCGTCATCATCTATCAACCCAACTTTAAAAGCTTCTTTTATTGCCGTCCTGGGTGCTCTCACTTCAATCCCCTTATACTGAAGAATGATTTTTAAGGTCTTCCAGAAAAGTTCAAAAGTAAATTCAAATCTTTGAATGGCTCCATCCTTTTCTATATCAGTTTTGGCAATTTTTACCCCTTCTTTTAACTTTCCCAGGGCCCTTTCTAACCTTTCAATTGCTAGAAGAACCTCTACCTTTTTCATAAACAACTCTCCCTGTTTGGAAAATTATTTTTTGAAAACGAGGATCAATCCTTTTTAAAAATACTATATCCACGCTGTAAATTCCAGAAATTTCTTCCAACTTTTCTTTAACTTTTCTAAATTCTCTAAAACTTAGTTCTTTCCCTCCCTCTATAGCCAGATCTATATCTGAAAAAGGTTTTTCTAAATTTCGTGCCCTTGAGCCAAAAAGAATGATTCTTTCAGGCTCAAAAGTCTTTACAAGAAAGTATACGATTGCTTCAACCCGGTTTTTAACCTTCATTGAAGATATAATAACACACTTTTGAAATTAACCAAAGTTTGAAAAGCAAAGCTCTTTTAATAGAATAAAAAGCCTTACTTGAACAACTTACAAAGGTTGTAGAAAGTTAAGAAGTTTTTGGGGAGTATTGAAAATTTTTTCCAACTTTTAAATTCATAGGTTATAAATATACCGAAGGGAAAAACCAAAATTTCTTCTCAAAATGGTGGGTAAAAGATAAAATTAAAATGAAAGCATAATCCGAGGTCAAAAAGTGCTAAAAAAGCTTCCACTTGATACGAGTTCATTTAAGAGAATAATAGAAAAAGGTCTGGTTTTTGTGGATAAAACCTTCTGGCTATAGAAGCTTCTGGAAATTAGGACATGTTTTTTTCTTTCTCGTCCAAGAAGATTTGGAAAATTCTTAACAATTAGCACCCTCGCAGAGTTTTTTAGAGGAAATAAAAACCTTTTTGAGGGATTATTCATTTACGATAAGTGGAATATGATGTTGAGGTAAAACTTAGCAAGTCTCCCGCCAAGCTTCTGGAAAGACTTGTAAATACTTTATACCGAAAGTTTAAAATGCCGGTGGTTGTGTTAATTTATGAATACAGCAAGCCTATCCTTGATCATATTGGAGAGGGGGCGTGTCCTGCCCAGACAACTGCTTGACAAATGATTTCAAAATTTCTAATAAGAAGTTACTGTTCTTTTTGTTTGAGAGTTTTTTAAGGCAGAAAGGAAGGGAAAATGTCCGATTTAGACTTTAATGACGCATATATCTTTGTAGACGAAAAGCGCAACCTTCTGGTTATGCGGAAGTTGGGACCTTTACCGGCCGAAATCAATCCTGAAGATCTATCTTTTATCCAAAGACAAGAGATGCGGCCGGTGGAAAAGGTCATAACCGAAGAGCAATTAGCTTTAACGCAAGAAGGTAAGAAACAGTTAGTAGAGCTAAAAAAGGTAGTTATCACCAAGGACGCCCAAAGTTCTATGGATATGCCTGGGCGATATTATCTGCATCCTGCCCGTATAGAGATCCTAAAGAAAATCATCAAGCAGTATAGTCAAGAATAGCCCTTCTTTTATGAAAAACCAAAGAGAAAAATTGCTAGCAGAAATTAAAACTTTTCCTCATAAACCTGGTGTCTATTTAATGAAAGATGCCAAGGGGCGTATTTTATATGTAGGCAAGGCAAGGAACTTACAAAAGCGAGTAAAGAGCTATTTTTCCCGCCAGGTCTCAGCTAAAATAGCAGCCATGCTCAGCCATGTTACCCAGATTGATTATATCATTACTCCATCTGAAAAAGAGGCTCTAATCCTAGAGTGCAACCTCATTAAGACGCATCGTCCGCGCTATAATGTGGTTTTAAGGGATGATAAAAACTATCCCTATTTACGCATAGACCTAAATGAGAAATGGCCTCGTTTTACCATTGTACGGCGGATGCAAAAGGACGGGGCCCGTTATTTTGGTCCCTTTGCCTCGGCCAAGGCCGTGCGGGAAACG
This sequence comes from Candidatus Desulfofervidaceae bacterium, assembly GCA_027064585.1. GTDB lineage: Bacteria > Desulfobacterota > Desulfofervidia > Desulfofervidales > Desulfofervidaceae > JAGHCL01. The sequence goes on from JAMOPI010000031.1 coordinate 3,022, forward strand.
CTTAAATCCATGGGACAACTTTTTCCCCTACGCAAGTGTGGCGACTTTGTGCTCAAACATCGCACACGGCCTTGTTTAAATTACCAGATCAAACGCTGCGTTGCTCCGTGTGTAGGGTATATCTCACCAGAGGAATATAAAAAAATTGCCGAGCAAGCATGCCAATTTTTAGAAGGTAAAGCCGAAGGGCTTTTAGCCGAGCTTGAAAGGCAGATGAAGCAAGCAGCTGCCAGGCTTGAGTTTGAACGGGCGGCTTTTTATCGTGACCGGATTTTTGCCATCAAGCGCACCCTCGAAAGACAGGCTATGGTATCTGCTGATTTTGCTAACCGGGATGTAGTAGCCTATCTAAAGTGGCCTGAAGAGGAACGAATAGAAATCCTGGTGCTGCAGATCCGCAATGGTTACCTTTTGGCCGAACGCCGTTATTCTTTAAAACTGGCCATGGCCACGCCTGAAGAGGCCTTTTGTGATTTTTTGGCCCAATATTACTATCGCCAGGATATCGTGCCAGCAGAAATCATCCTGCCCTTTTTACCTGAAGAAAAGGAAATCTTAGAAGAATGGCTTTCAGAAAAGGCTGGCGAAAAGGTAGTCATTAAAGCAGCTTCTTCTGAAACCGAGAAACGGCTCTTACACATGGCCAATGAAAACCTAAAACACTATCTGCAAAATCAGGGGCTTGAGGCGTTGAAGGAATTAAAAGAAAGGCTGCACCTCCCTACCCTACCCCAACGGATTGAATGCTTTGATATTTCAAATATCCAGGGGCAATACACAGTTGCTTCCATGGTAGTGTTTGAAAATGGTAAGCCAGCTAAAAAAGAATACCGCCGCTACAAGCTCTCTTTAGAAGGCCAACCTAATGATTATGCCATGATGGAAGAGGTCTTAAGACGCAGGTATCAGAAACAGGAAAAGCTGCCTGATTTGCTCCTTATAGACGGTGGAAAAGGGCAGTTACAGATTGCCGTCAAGATTCTCCAGGCAGAAGGGTTAAATATACCTGTAGTTTCTATTGCTAAAGGGAAAAATGAAGAAGATAAACTTTATCTGCCTGAACGTAAAAATCCTCTCTGTTTACTCAGCCATTCTTTGGCCCTGAGGCTTTTAAAGCAAATTAGAGATGAGGCCCACCGTTTTGCCATCACCTATTATCAAAAACTCCACCGTCAGGCATTGTTAGATTCTGCCTTGGATAAGGTGCCAGGCATTGGACCTAAACGCAAGGCCATTCTCTGGAAACATTTTCATTCTCTAGAGGAAATTAAACAGGCAGATATTGCTACCCTTTGTCGTATCGGTCTGCCGCTTTCGGTAGCTGAAGCCTTAAAAAGGGAACTTGAAGCCACTTAACAGATTAATTCTATCTTCCACTCAAGGCAAATAGGCCTATGCGGAGAAAAGGTAATCCTTTTTACGAAGGCAAAACAGGTACCCTGATAGGTTCTTTCGGCCCCAGCCTCAGAAAAGTTGACTGTTTCTAAGGGAAAATACCAGAGGGTAAAGGTGTCTGAAGAAGAGATTTTTATCTCTGTCCCTGTGTCTTTTTGGACAAGTCTAAATTTCTTAATATCTTCTATCGCCCTTTTTCTGCGCACCGAAGAGACCTTTGCTCCTAGTTTTAATTCCCAATCAGGTAAAAATAGATTAATTTCTGTGGCAAAAGAAAGTGTGCAGGAGATAGATGAAAGCAAGGTGTATTTTACATACATGCAGACATTTTCGGCATCTAAAGAAAATTCTTTTTTGATCGTAAAAGGCTCTTTTTCAAAAATCAGCCCCTCTCTTTCTAATAACAACTCGACACCGTTTGTAGTTTTAAGAAATTTCAAAATTTTATAAGGTTCTAAAGTAAAGTTACCCAGATCATAATAGGCCGCCCTATAAAATCGCTCCAAATTCACATCTTCTCCTAACAAGTGATCCAAAAAGCTGTAACGCCGGTGCCAATCATAGATAAGGTATTTATCTAAATGGGGCTCTTTTAGCTTAAATTGTTCATGAATAGTCTTTACTCCCTCTTCCTCTTTTGTCTCCTGCTGCACAAGCTTTTTTATCTTTTCATGATAGGCTTCCTTGCGCCGGGTAAGGACATTGGTCAAATTTATTTCCCGTTCTACCCAATCAAGCTCTATTAGACTCCCGCCGTAGCTAGGTTTAAAATAGGCATTCAGCTTGGGGCTGTGAAAGAGATATTCGGAATGGCCATCGCAGTCATAGTCTATTGTTTCTATTTCCATGGTTTGAGGCAGGTGTTTTTGCGCAGCCAAGAGGTGTTGATAAATGACCTGCCTTAAGTGTCCCAAATATAATCCACCAAAGACACCGTGCCAATAACCACAATTGCACTGGGCCTGCCAGAGATGCCTTCGGGCCAGGGAAGGACTTTTAGGATCAGATTGAGGATAATGTCTAGCCACCTTTTTGCTCATCAAGATCATCTTTTTGTGCATCCGATTGCTTTCTTCATACTTACGTAAAAAGTTGTCCCAGGTGCCCCCCCGTACAAAGGGACGCAACTCTTCCCAATCCGGCCTTTGCTTAAGCTCCTGCACAAATTGCTCATAACGTAGGGCCATCTCCGGTAAAAGTGTCCATTCCATCATCTCTTCATAGGCTGCCGGAGGCAAATAGATGCGATCCCTTGGTGGAAATGTCTGGATATATTCGCCTAAGGGCATTACCTTAATCTTGTCCTGATTTTCTTCCAAAAATTCAAGAAACTTTACTAGCCAGCCCTTTTTATACACCCACTCTTTGGTGTTGGGCCAAAGGCCAAATTTTTCCCCATCGTCACCATAGGTAAGGGTATGGCCAGAAGTATGCCTAAAAAACTCTTCAAAATAGGTCAGGACATCTGCAGGTGGATGAAAGGGAATGAGATACCGTAATTGCTGACTAATAGGAAAGACATAAATGTGATAACCATCCTTTTCAGTAATGAAGTAACCATGAATTTCCTGGGCCTTAAGACCGGCATTAAAAAAGTGGGCGTCATCTAAAAGGGTATACTCTATCCCCAAGGAGGCAAGAAGCTTTGGTAAGTCTTGCGTCCAGACCCTTTCGGTTAGCCACAAGCCTTTGGGTTTTATACCAAAGCGTTTGTTTAAGTAATGAAACATATAGATAAGCTGCCCTTTGGCATCTTCTTCAGGCACAAAAGGCAAAAGGGGCTCATAAAATCCGCCTACCATCAATTCTATTTGACCACGAGTTACCATCTCGCCAATAATGTCTATTAAATCTGACGCATTTTCTTCAAACCATTCCCAGAGGGGGCCAGAAATATGTAAGCTAAACCGGAAAAAGGGATAGTCTTTAACGATACGTAAAAAAGGTGCGTAGCACTCCTGGGTGGCCTTTTTAAACACCTTGGCAAAATTGCCTACAGGTTGGTGGTTGTGCACGGCAAAAGGTAGGTAAAATGGCATATATTAACCCTCCAAACAAAAGTTTAACTCCCTAGCTAAGGAGAGGATTTCTGGTGGCAAAGACGCATAATGTCTTTTTATAATGGGTAATATGTCCCAAAAGAGATTCTGAATAGGCCAGAGGTTAAGGTTGACACAGAGAGCCTTACATATATGCAGGGCTTGGCTCAGTTTTTGGATGTGGTCTATATCCCATGATTTGAGAAACTGGGTAAGTTCATTTTGTGCAAACTGGCTTAAGAGCTGAGTAAAGGGTTTTGTATCTATTTCTATACTTAAGGTACTTGCCTCGTTTATAAGTTCTTTAAGCTGATTAGGCTGACCTTCTAGGTCTTTTTTAAGTTCTTTTAAGATGGATTTTTCTAACACCGTCCGGGCAATAACGACAAAGACTTCAGGTAAGGGAATATGGAGTTCCTTTAAGGCAAACATTAAAGGCTTGTTTTCTTGATAGAATTCCAAGTAGGCATTCTGAAATATCTTAAGTTTGTCTTCTACAAGAGAGATGGCCAATTGACGGCGGTTATCAAAAAAGACATCATTGATGCTAAAATACCAAGGCATTTCCTTTAATTTGTCTTTAAGTTCATAGAAAGAGAGACCTTTAAATAGTGTCTTTATTTCTTCAACTATTTGCGATGCATGCGGAGAAAAAACAGCCCCGGTCAGATCAAGACCACCGAGATAAAGCACCGCAGCTACTAGTTCCCTTTCCTCTTCTGTGCGCAGGTGGGTAATATAAAGATGATCTAAGTGCAAGTGGCTTCCTCCTGCCTCCTCGGTCTCTCGGTTTTTTACCTTTACTTTAGTGGTGTAAAATCTAGTTTGGGGTGGTGGTTCATCAAAGAGATGACTAAAGCTAAAATGAACGGCTAGGCGTTCTAGGGAATAAAGAGTAGGCCGGATATGTTCTTTATAAATCCTAGCTCCATCCCCATATTCAGGCAGGTTACTTTTGGCTTCTTTTAATCGTAAAATGAATTCTTCTTCCAAATTTAGACCAAAGGCTTGCGCTAGCTGAATAGCCCGACTAGCGTAACGAAGGTTCTGTTGCGGTTCAAGGCCAGAGATATCGTCAAAAAACCAACCGCAACTGGTAAACATAAGTTGACCGTAATACTGCATCTCAAGAAGCTGTAAGGCTTCAACCCTCTTCTTCTTATCCAAACTACAGCAAGCATGTTTTTGAAAAAACCGTTCTTTTACCTCTGGACTTGGATCAAGGATAATCTCTATGTAATCGTTTCTCGCTGTCCAGGGATCATAAAAATAGGATCGTCCTTTACTTTCAAAAAGTCTAGCCATTTCATCCCTTAACCAATTTAAGGCCTCCCTCAGAGGCTTACGCCACTTTTGGTGCCAGTCTGGATGAGCACCGGTAGAACAACCACAGTCTTCTTTCCACCGGCCAATACCGTGAATACAGCTCCAAGAGGTGTTCTCCCTAATCTTTACTTCATCAGTAGGAGGGAATTGGCTCAAAAAGGTAGAAAAATTAGTTATTCCTACATGGGAGTGATGCATAAAATAGTAGATCACATAGGCCAAGGCCATTTCTGCAAACTTCCAGTGATGACCAAAGGTTTCCCCATCCGTAGCCACTGAGACAATCTGGGGCTGGTCACCATAGAGACATTGTTCCAATTGGTGGGCCAGCCGTTCTCCGTTTTGCACTAAACCACCAAAGGCAATGCCTTGAGAAAGCCCACCGTGATAAAAGAGAATATCAATGGAGTGCTTGCCGTCTGGATAGCAACGATAAGGCCTGGTAACATCCAAAGTAAATTCATTCACTGGCTGCCATTTTTCCTGGGATAAAGGTCTAACACTTTCGGCTTGACGGGGGGCAAGGATGGTAAATTTAATTCCATTTTGAGCCAGAATAGCCAAGGTTTCATTATCTACCGCCGTTTCGGCCAGCCACATTCCTTCTGGAAGACGGCCAAAGAAGTGTTTGAAGACAGTAATGCCCCATTTTACCTGGGTAACTTTATCCCTTGTGTTAGCTAAAGGCATGATGACATGATTAAACACCTGGGCGATGGCGTTGCCGTGGCCTTGCAACTCACAACTTTCTCTATCGGCCTCTACAATTTTATTTAAGAGCGCAGGTTTATGCTTTCTGAGCCACAAAAGCAGGGTAGGCCCAAAATTAAAACTAATGCCCTTGTAATTGTTAACAATCTCTATGACTTTTCCCTTACCGTCTACCCGCCGGGCATAGGCATTGGGAAGATAGCACTCGGCCGTAATGCGTTCGTTCCAGTCGTGATAGGGCCACGCTGTCCTTTGAAAGGCAATTTCCTCTAGCCATGGATCCTCCCGTGGAGGTTGGTAAAAGTGGCAGTGAATACAGACAAATTTTCTTTTCATCTAATCACCTAACACTACTAACCAAAAATAGAATAAGCCGGCAACAAGAAATATACTGATGCTTATGAAGATCCACCAATTGCCAAAAGGCACGGCCCCTGGATGTCCATAAATACCGATAAAATAAGACCAGCTAACAGCAAAGATAACACCGGCAATGACCAAGCTTAAGATACGATACAAACGCACACAAAACAAAAATAAAATTGTCAGACCCAAACTAGCAACAAAAAGGGGATTTTTAAACAGGGGCAATATATTAAAGTCAAACCTGCCTGCCTTTTGCATAACAGCCCTTATATCCTGCCAATGTTGTTGCAACCATACCCGCCACATAAAATCTCCTATAAAGAAAGACCCTTTAATTTAAGTTTTTTCTCCAGGAGCTTCTTTAATGTCTCTTTACCTTTTTCTTTTAATCTTTTTTCAATAGGTCCCTTATCTAATTTTATCTTGGGTGACTTTATATCGCCAGCAATAAGAAAGGGAACTAGGTAATTGCCTACATCATCTCTAGGCACAAAGGAAAAAAGCTTCTTTGCCTTTGATCCTTGGATCAACTCAGGACTTAGCCTAATCTGCGCTTTAAGGTCTAATTTTCCTTTTAATGAACTTTTTCCCTTTACCGAAATTCCGTATTCTTTTTGGTTGGCCTTAGTATTAATTCTCACATTTCCATCTATTATATGTAAGCGTCCATCAAGCTGGTTAAAATGAAGATTGGCCAATTTAGGTATATCTAAAAAAGCAGCTATTTCTTTTAAGATTGAATTACCATAAACAGTCCCATCTCTTACAGATACCTTTGCCTGCGCATTTAGGTATTTTTCCAGAAAACGTAGCGTAAATCCTTTACCCCCAAAGGCAGCTCTAGCTTCTCCCTCACCATCTATTCTCCCCAAATTAGACGGCAAAAACATAGTAGTAAAATTACCTATATTCACTTCTGTTAACTGGATTTTCCCCTGGTAAGCAAGATTTCTGAGATTTATTTTTCCCCATCCCTTTAAATTACCTCCTTGAAGTAATTTACCATAAATGGGTCTTAAAACAAGCACATCTTTTTGTAATAAATAAGGACAGATAAACCGGGTAAACTGAATTTTGTCATAACGAAGGTCATCTGAAGAAATTTTCCCCTTTGCTTCAAAGGGCAAATGGACAGACTGGCGGGTTTCGTTTGCATTAGATGGTGGGACAGAAATTGGTGCATTGATTTTAGATGGATTACCCTTAAGGACCAAATCCAGGTTTAGCACTCCCTTTAAGGCAGAAAACTCGGGAAAAAGAGAAGAAAAATCAGTCAATTCCAGGTGAGGTGATTGAATATTTAGTTTTATCCAGCTAGGCCTAGCCGTGCCTGCAAAGAAAAGTTTAGAATGGTTAAAGTTAAACTGACCTTGCATTAAAACCAGTTTTTTCTGAGAAAAATTGTAACGAAAGCCATTGGTTAGGCCTGCATGTAGTCCCCTTCCCATCCCCGTCTTGGTCTTCAAAATTAAATCAGACAAATTTAATTTTAATTCCCCCCTTAGACTAGTCTTGTAATCTGTCTTTATCTTCCCTTCTCCTTGTAAACTTCCCTTTATTACCTTTATCGGAAGCGGTTTGGGATAAATTTTTACCCAAGGAGTAATGTCTGGGGCGGAAAGATCAAATATAAAAATGGCCTTTTCTTTTCTAAAGTCGCCGTGGCCATTAAGAAGAATACCGTTTAATAAAAAGGTAAGCTTGGTAAGACGAAACCATTCTTTCTCATCTTCCCAATCCCCAGTCAGGTTACCCTTGAAGTTTAGCTTGGGTATCTTTTGGCCAGATGGCAAGATTAACTCCAGTCCTTGCCCAAGGATACTTCCGTTAATCTGGAATTTTTTAGGCACATCACTCTTTAAGTGAAGCGCAAGGATAATTCTTCCAGATACAGATTTAAGAAAATTGGAGAAAAGAGGAGCAAGGCCAGCAAAATTATCGCCAGAAAGCTTTAAATAAAGCTCGCCCGTTAGGTTAATAGGATTAATCTTGCCTTTTATTTCCCCGGGAAGGTCATTTAGCCTAAAGGAAGCCTTTAATGGGAAGGAATGATTAAGCCCAATATTTTGGGCCTCAAGGTCAATCTCAGTTAAATTTATCACCTTTTGAGCAACTAAATCTTGATAAAAGATTTGCCCATCTTCTATCTTCACCTTAGAAACCAAGAGAACAAAGGAAGTATTTCCTTTAGGAGAAGGATGAGGAAGGATTTTTTCTCCTTTTTTCTGAGGTTGTTTTAAAAGATCAGCAAAATTAAATTCACCTTTTTTGTTTTTAATGATATTTATAAAGGGCCTTTTAAGGACAAAAGTTCCTATTTCTAGGCGCTTGGCCAAAAGGGGCCAAAAGTGGTATTTCAAAATCAATTCATCGCAGCTAACAAATGTCTTTTGGGACCAGCCAGGCCGCTCTTTAAGCTTAAAACTTTTAATTTCAATCCCTTTAAAGAGGTTAAATCTTATTTTTTCTATCTCTACCCCTCGTCCCAAGCTGACTTCAAGCTTGGGAATAATGAACCTTTTTAGGCGTTCAGATGTAAAGTAAAAAGAAAAAAACAAATAAACCGAGATAAAAATTGCTAAAAGAGAAATAAAAATGCCTATTAATATCTTTTTTTTAGACATTACTTCTTCTCACAACAGTTTCATTCATTAATAATTCCCAATTAGTTATGTTCATCTTTATTAGGCCCATAGTCCATCTAGACTACGGGCCAGGCAAGTAAATTAGCTGCTGTATTTTTTAATAAATTCTATAGCCTTTTGTACATCATAAGGACTGCCCAAGATTACTGGCACGCGCTGGTGTAAGCTTTCTGGAACAACCTCTAGGATACGTTGTCTACCTGTGGAGGCCATTCCTCCGGCTTGCTCAATCAAAAAGGCCATAGGATTGGCTTCATAAAGAAGACGCAGCTTGCCGTTGGGATTTTTCTCATCGGCTGGGTACATAAAGATGCCACCCTTTAACAAGGTGCGGTGCACATCGGCCACCATACAGCCAACATAACGGGAGGTATAGGGCCTTTTGGTCTCTGGATCCTTTTCTTTAAGCCAATCTACGTATTTTCTCAATCCTTCCTCCAGCCACCGCTTGGCGTTAGCTTCATTAACTGAATAAATCTTACCCTTTTCTGGAATCTTGATAGGATCGTGAGAAAGGAGATAGGTCCCCACACTCGGATCAAAGGTAAAACCATAGACACCATGGCCAGTAGTGTAAACAAACATTGTGCTTGAGCCATAGATAATGTAACCTGCGGCCACCTGTTTATAGCCAGGTTGAAGCAGATCTTCTACTGCCCCCATTTCTCCCTCAGATATCTTTTTATGAATAGAAAAAATCGTCCCGATGCTGACGTTAACATCAATGTTAGAAGAGCCATCTAAAGGATCAAAGGCAATAACATACTGCGCACCATTGGCCATAAGTACGGCCTCATTCATCTCTTCTGAAGCAATGGCACAAAAGCGGCCAGAAGTCTTAACGGCCTCTAGAAAGATCTGATTGGACAACTCATCTAGCTTTTGCACCTTTTCACCTTGAATATTGATCTTACCAGTAAAGCCTAAGACATCTACCAAACCTGCCTTACGCACATGACTAGCAATAACCTGTGAGGCGATAGCGATTTGCTCCATGATAATACTAAACTCACCCCTCGCCCCAGGGTGCTTCTTTTGTTCTTCTAAAATAAATCTGGATAAAGGCATTCCTAGCCTTTCACTCATCGTTGTCCTCCTTAAGCGGTCCTTTTTTACTTTTCTATATACCTTCTGGCTTAGGTGGTAATACCTTCACTGGTTTAATATATTTGTCTACATACCTTTTGGTATCAAATACATTAAGTTTTTCAAACAATAGATGGAATTTTTTATAAAGATTATCTAATATCTCACTTTTTACCTCCTCAGGTAAGTCCCAGAAGGTCTTTTTAAACGGACCAAAGGCCTTCTTGCGGGTCTTGTAAATAAATTGTTGTTCGGTCATGTCCTCTTTCCACTCAGATTTGAAATTTTCCTTGATGTAGTTATAAATCTCTTCTCTTATGTCTTCAGGTAAGTGGTCATAGATAATATTCTGAAAGCCTGTCGCTAGATGAATCTCAGAGGTACCTACCTCTGGGAACTTGTCAAACAATTCATCTGGAAGGGTAGAAGCACCGTGCTGCACTGCTCCAGACATGCCGTATTTTTTACGTGCCACCTCAGAAATACTGCGTAATACCTCAAAATCTAACTTCACCTTAGCTATCGTGCCATCAGGCAATGGAATACCACCATGGGCTGTTCCCGTCTGCACGCTGATCTTACTAATACCAGGCATTTCACCAAATTTCTTTAGTGTCTTTAGATATCCTTCCATAAAGGCCTCAAATTCTTCTACCGTAGAGTTTTTACCACCAATATGTCCAATTTCACCCCCGACAGAGATGGTAATTCCCTTTGGTTCTAAACCCCGGATAAAGGCCGTCATCTTAGCCGTACATTCGTAGTTTTCCTTTTGCTGTTCAATCAAGGTTGGACGCGCGTAATCTACCAGCGTGGAGGGATCAATGTCTATGTTATAAAAACCGGCCTCTATCGCCTCTTTGGTTATGGTCTTGATTGTTTCAAGCTCTGCCTCAGGGTTCTCAGCAAATTTTTTGCGGTTAAACTGAAAATGATCCCCCTGAATAAAAACAGGTCCCCTAAAGCCTTCTTTGATGGCCGCTGCTAAGACACAGGCCGCATACTCAGAAGGTCGTTGCTCGGTATATCCAATCTCTGATTTGGCAATTTCAAAGATAAAGGCACCTACATCCTTTTCGTTAGCCAATTTGAATACCTGCCTGGCCACATCATAGGTCATCCCCCGTAAATTCATGGCCGGAACAGTAAAACCACTAACTTCCTCCCTGCCCATAGCCATATACAAATCGTGGATAGAAGAAGGGATAATCCCTAAACTCAAGGCCAGGGCCCGAATACTCCACCTGGCTGCTTCTTTTAAGCCTTCATCTTCGGCAAAAACAGCCGTATACACCAATTCATCTATCTTTTCCTTTAACTTAGTTTCGTCCTTTACAACCAAATTATCCCCTTCCCATGTTGCCACTTCCATTAATGCCTGTTTTAATACATCTTTGTTCTCAAACAATGTTCTCCACCTCCCTTAGATTTTTTGCTTACTTTAAGATATAGGAGTTTAGGATTAAAAGTCAAGAATTTTCATAAAACTATTTGAAATAAAATCAATATAAAATCATCACCCTCATCCTGGAGATAAATTATAGTATTCCGCAAAAGGTAATATAAAATAAAGTCAATTCTCCTTTCTCTTTCCTTAAGACCTTAAAAATATCATGCGGCCAAGGGTCTTCACGGGCTTGTTCTTAAGTGCATGAGCGAGCGGAACCCACTAATTTATGATTAGGCCTTGGGAGAAAAAGTCTCTCACAAGTTTAACTATGCGGCTAACCATAAAATATTTTTTCTGTTGTTTTATCGTTAGTTCTGATCAGACATATTGTTTTTGTCTAAAAAGAGAAGAAAGAAAAAGAAAAAAAAAGTTCTAAAGGTGTTAGCAAAAAGGAAGAAGGAAAATTAATATTAACTAGCCTATATATTACATTTTTTTCTTTTTAAAAATCCCATTTTTTAGGAAGCTTTGAAAGAAATAACGCCATTTAAGGCTTTAGAAAAAAGTTTAAATTACCTTTAACGCATCTTCACCTAACAGAGCCCTTTTTGACTTTCACCTTATTTCAAGGTAAAAGGGCCAATCATGAAGGAAACAGAAGGCCTTTTAGAAAAAGAGTGGCAACAGGTGTGTGCTTATTTGAGTGAGGTTGTGCCTTCAAATCTATATACCCTTTGGATTAAACCCCTCAAACCTTTAGGTATAGAAAACGACCAAGTCATCATTGGATGTCCCAATTCCTTTGTTAAACAGTGGATAAAGGAACACTTTATTCACTACCTCCAAGAAGCTTGTAGAAGGTGTCGGCCTGAGTGTAAAAAAGTGGTGTTAAAAGTATTGAAAAGAAAAAGAGCTTCAACGAACGGCCAAAATAGGCGCTTTATTCAACCTTCTTTACCTTTAGCCCCTTCTCGTCCCTGCTTTTGTAAACACTTCACCTTTGAAGAATTTGTAGTAGGAAAACCAAATGCCTATGCCTATTCAGCCACTTATCATCTTGCCAAAGGAGAATTGGATCAACCCCTTTATCTCTATTCAGATACAGGTTTAGGAAAAAGTCACCTCTCTCAGGCCGTAGGCAATTTCATCCTCAGTCAGCAGCAGAATTTACGTATCTTTTATCTCACCACCGAGGAATTTACTAATGAGATGGTCATGGCCCTTAAAACGAATTATATCTCTGAATTTAAAAAGAAATACCGTAACGAATGTGATATCTTAATCTTAGAAAATATCCACTTTTTAAGCGGCAAAGAAAAAATACAGACTGAGCTTGCCTATACACTTGATGCCCTTTTAGAAGCCAAGAAGAGAATTATCTTTACTAGCCTTACACCTCCGCAAAAGATTCCTAGACTTAAAAAGGAGTTCAAATCCCGCCTGGAAAGTGGCGTATTTGCCTCCATCAATCCGCCGGATAAAGAAACGAGGTTTCACATCTTAAGAAAAAAGGCCCAGAGGGAAAAGATACATATCCCGGAGAAGGTAATTCAACATTTAACCGAAAAGATAAAAGGAGATGTAAGACGTCTAGAAAGTGCCTTAAAAAATGTAATAGCACGGGCCATTGTCCAAAAAAGACCAATAGACCTTGAACTGGCAGAAGAAGTTATTGAGTTTTTTACAGAAAAACATCCACCTTTAGATATAAACACCATTAAAGAAGTGGTATGTGAACACTATCAGCTCAGCCCAGCCGAATTGATTTCTAAATCACGTAAAAGACGTATTGCTCAACCAAGAAGGGTGGCTATTTATTTGGCTAAAAGTATATTAGATATTTCTCTAACGGAATTAGGCAAATACTTTCACCGTCATCATGCCACTATTCTAAGTATTTTAAATACGGTAGAAAAGGAAATTAATCGCCGTAGTCCTTTGGCGAAGGAAATTGTTTATCTCAAGGAAAAGATCACAAAAAGAGAGGACATTTCTTTATAGCACTTTTTGTCGGATTATAGGTTGACAAATCGTGTTCTCTCAAGTAAACCAACAGATATGCGCAAGGTTGGCATTCACTACTTTTTATTCTTCCTTACCCTTCTCACTACTACCGCCGCCGGGGCATTTCAAGCTGGTTATAATCCTTTTACTACCCCTTGGAGTTTGATTAAGGGCTTGCCCTTTTCTCTAACCCTCATGCTCATTCTTCTTTCTCATGAATTGGGACATTATTTTGCTTCCCGTTACCATCGCATAACCGCCACCCTACCCTATTTCATACCAGCTCCCTCTTTGATTGGCACCTTTGGGGCCTTTATTAAAATAAAGGATCCTATGCCCAATAAACGTATCCTTTTTGATGTGGGCATTGCCGGCCCTCTAAGTGGCATAGTTCTTTGTCTTCCTATCCTTATCTATGGATTGATGCACTCTAAGGTTATCATTACTCCCCTTCCTTCTCATGGTCTTGTGCTTGGAGAAAATCTATTGCTAAAAATTCTGACCTACCTTATCTGGGGAAGTCTTCCTCCCAATGCCAATATTATTCTTCATCCAATGGCCTTTGCTGCCTGGATTGGACTTTTTGTCACGGCCTTAAATTTGATTCCGGTAGGGCAGCTTGACGGTGGACATGTATCTTACGCCGTCTTAGGAGAATATGTTCATGTCTGTTTGTCAAGAACAGCACTTATCCTTCTTCTCTCCCTTGGTTTCTTTACCTGGGAAGGCTGGTTGATATGGGCCATACTTTTGATCTTCCTAGGCCTAAACCACCCTCCCCCTTTGGATCCTACTTTACCTTTAGACTTCAAGCGAAAGTGCCTTAGTATAGTTGCTTTAGGCATATTCATCTTGACCTTCACTCCTGCTCCTTTTGGCATGAGGTAATATTTTCTTGACTTTCTTGTAAACTAGCAGTATAAAAAAACATATTAATTTTATTTCTTGGGGAAAAACTTTGAAGGAAGGCGAAATTAAAAGGCTAATTACTCATCTACCTACTTTTCCCCAAACAGTAAGAGAAGTGTTATGTCTACTTGATAATCCCAATATCACTAATGAAAAAGTTGCCTCAGCTATTGCTAAAGACCCCCATCTTTCTGCGCGGATTTTAACGATCTCTAATTCTGCCTTTTATGGCTTTCCTCATCGGATTAGCAGTATCTCCCATGCTGTTTTGGTTTTGGGCTTGACCCTTATCAAAAGCGTAGTTTTATCTACTACTATTTTCCATCTAGTTCCCTCAGCGGCTAAATGGCTTAAAGATCATGCCTGCCAAGTAGCTACTTTAACCTTTAACCTAGCTACCAATCTTCAGAAGAAACAATTGAAAAAACAAGAGATACGGTCAACACCCCTTGGAAAAATAGAATGGATATGGAACAGACACCTCCTTTCAAATGAGATTCCTACTATTACCACGGCTGCCTTGTTACATGATATTGGCAAGTCCATTATCGCTATCCAACTACCTGAAAGGTTTGAAAAAATAAAGGAACTTTCCCAGCAGAAAAAATGCTCTTTTATAGAAGCAGAAAGAGAAATTCTAGGCTTTGATCACACTGAAGTAAACAAAGTAGCCTGCGAGCATTGGCATTTTCCTGAAAATTTAAAATACCCTATTGTCTGTCATCATTTAACTCTTGATGAAATTCCCCAAAAGATCTCACAAGCGACCATTCAACAATACACAGCCCTTATTCATATTGCTGATAGAATAGCTAATAATAGTCCAGAATGGGAGGAAATAAAGAATTATCTCACTTCTATATGAAAGCCTTGTTTGTTGCTTATAAAGTTTAACAATTTTTCCTTTGTATAGGTATTTTGTACATTATATTTGGGTGTAGGGTTGCATATTTGGAAAACAAGGGAGTAACCTGGCCCGACTATATCTATAATCTTTTCCAAATCTTCTAAGGTTAATAAGGCACTGTGTACCGTGGTACGAAACTCACAGGCAATTTTACTTTCTTTTATTAATTGTAGGCATTCTTTTATAATTTCTACAGGAAAGTCTTTTTGGATAATCCGTGAATACTTCTCCCAAGGGGCCTTAATATCCATGGCAATAAAGTCAACGAGTCGCTTCTCTATCAGCAACCGCAGCATCAAGGGATTTGTGCCATTAGTATCCAGCTTTACCGCAAGCCCCATCTCCTTCAGCCATGCACAAAAAGAAGGTAAATCCTTGTGAATGGTAGGTTCGCCCCCGCTAACAACTACACCATCTATAATCCGCCGTCTGGCTTCCAAAAAGGCTTGTAGTTGATCCTGGGTAAAGGGCGTTTCTCTTTTCTCTACCAGCCGATAGTTATGACAATAAAGGCAGCGGAAGTTACACCCTTGGGTGTAAATTACCGCTGCCAAACGCCCAGGATAGTCAATTGTAGAAAGGGGGGTTACACCACCGATATTAATCTGCATTAGCCTGCTACTCCTTCTACCTTATATGACCGACGGTGTTTATACTCTTCCTGCTTGCCTCTATTCCAATTGGACACCGGACGGTAATAACCCACAACCCGTGAATAAACCTCACATTCCTCACCACATTCTGGGCAATGCCAGTGTTCCCCGCTCAAATAGCCATGTTTAGGACACACACTAAAGGTAGGGGTAATAGAGAGATAAGGAATGCGGTAACGGCTCAGAATACGTTTTACAAGCAGCTTACAGGTTCTGGCATCAGGTAGGGCCTCACCAACGAAGAAATGAAAGACTGTGCCGCCGGTGTATTTGGCTTGTAATTCTTCCTGATGATTAAGTGCCTCTATTGGGTCGTCCGTAAAATCTACAGGTAACTGGGTGGAGTTAGTGTAATAAGGTGCATCCTCTGTCCCTGCTGTAATAATGTCTGGAAACTCCTTTTTATCAATCTTGGCCAAACGATAACTAGTACCTTCGGCTGGTGTAGCTTCTAAATTATAGAGATTGCCAGTTTCTTCCTGAAATTCCACCAACTTGTTCCGCATAAAGTCTAATACAGCTAAGGCCAATCTGTGTCCCCTTTCACTGGCAATATTTTCACCTAGAAGGTTAAGACAGGCCTCATTCATGCCCACAAGACCAATTGTAGAAAAGTGATGCTTAAATGAAGGTAAATATCGGGCCGTGTAAGGATAAAGCCCCTTTTTCAGGTTATTTTCAAGCATCTTTCGTTTGATTTCCAAAGAATTTTTCGCTAAAATCATGTACCTTTCAATGAGTTTAAAGAACTTATCTACATCCCCCTTACTCAAATAGGCCAGCCGCGGCATGTTAAGCGTTACCACCCCAATGGAACCAGTGGCATCACCGGCCCCAAAAAGGCCACCCGTCTTTTGCCGCAATTCTCTTAAGTTCATAGACAGGCGGCAGCACATGCTGCGCACATCCTCGGGATGAAGGTCAGAGTTAATAAAATTCTGAAAATAGGGGGTGCCGTATTTGGCCGTCATCTTAAAAAGAAGTTCTGCATTTTCACTGTCCCAGGCAAAGTCCTTAGTAATGTTATAGGTCGGGATGGGAAAGGAAAAGATGCGTCCCTGATAGTCGCCTTCAAGCATCACCTCAATAAAGGCACGATTGATCATATCTACCTCTTTTTGATAATCCGCATAGGTTTCATCTAGCAACTTTCCTCCCCAAACCACTGCCTCTTTTTTAAGATGGTCAGGGATAGTAAAATCAAGTGTGATATTAGTAAAAGGCGATTGCCCCCCCCACCTAGAAGTGGTGTTAACAGAAAATATAAATTGCTGAATACCCTGTTTTACTTCTTTATATGACAACTTGTCTCTACGTACATAAGGTGCTAATAAGGTATCAAAATTGTTAAAGGCCATTGCGCCAGCCCACTCGTTTTGAAGGGTGCCCAAGAAGTTGACCATCTGTCCCAGGGCGGTATCAAAGTGTTTAGCCGGCCCCGCCGCTACCTTGTTTTTAGGCCCATTAAATCCCTCTAAAAGCAGCTGCTTTAGGGACCAACCTGCACAATAACCACAGGTACCCATACCCAGGTCGTGGATATGGAAAAAGCCGTGTAGATGGGCCTCTTTTATTTCCTGAGTGTAGACATTGTTTAAAACATAATTGGCAATGACGGCACTAGCTGTGTGCAACATAAGGCCAGAGTGGGAAAAATCTATGTTGGCGTTTTCCTTGATGCGCCAGTCCACCTGATTGATGTATTCGTCAATCGTTTTTTGAATGTTTAAAAGCAGGGCTTTGGCATTGCGGATCTGTGTGCGTTTGTCCCGATAAAGGATATAGGCCTTGGCCGTTTTGGCATGACCATTTTCAATCAGGATCTTTTCCACAACATCCTGCACTTCTTCCACTGTAGGCTTTAGATTTCCGTGTTTGACCAGATAATCATAAACCTGAATAGCCAAGCGCCAGGCGGTTACTTGGTCACTTCCTCCTACGGCCTGCGCTGCCTTAAAGATAGCACGTTGAATACGACTGATATCAAAGGGTACTTCTCGTCCATCTCGCTTGATAATCGTCTTTATTTCTCCTCCAGTCATAATTTCTCCCCTTCATAGATATTGTATTTATCAAAAATGAATATACAACATATTGTAGTCTTTGTCAAGAAAGAGCTTAACCCAAAATCCGCGATTGGCCTAAAAAGAAACCCGCAAGTGTGATAAAATAGGTTAATTTTTAAAAAGACTCCTCCACCTAAAGGGTGAGAAGTACACTTGCGGGTAAGGACAATAATAAAACAAAAAAAGCTCTAAAGTAAAGCAAACTGTTTTACCATTTATTTTAGGGACTACTCAGGAAATTATCACTCCAAGAGCAGGTTTAGTTTTATTTGGGGAGTTTATCTATGGAATAAAGCTTGATCAAAGGGCAGATAAATATCTGCTTCTGCCTAAAAGCGGCAGAGGATATAAGCCTAAAGCATTTATTCTACGGCGCTTAGGCAAAAAATTTCCAGATGGAGTTAGGAGAAAGGGCCTGAGCCTTATTAGTGACAATGGTTCACAACCAACTTCAAGATCATTTATGGGAAAGATGGCCATTTTAGGGATTGAGCAGATATTTACAAGTTATGATAATCCTAAAGGAAATGCAGAAACGCAACGGATGATACGGACGATAAAGGAAGAAGTTATTTGGCAGCATGGGTTTGCAAGCTTAACAGAAGCAAGGGAAATTATAGGGAATTGGATTGAGAAGTATAACCGTGGCTATGTGCATTCGGCCTTGGGTTATTTAAGCCCACTTGCATTTGAACAGAAGTTTTATCAAAATTATCACCAGGAGGCTGCTTAATGACCTCTACCTTAAAATGGGTTAAAATGTGTCCACCCTGGAGGGGGCATTACAGTAACTTAAATTATTTATATTTCCTAACATAACTCGTCAATGTTTATTTTAGCAAAAATCAACGCGGATTTTAGGTAAGTCCAGTAAGTTGCTAAATTAGCAAGTTATGCGTTTAAAACACATGATAAAGAATGATACATCACGCTTTCATACATTCCTTTCAAGTTGGTAATTGGGCGCCTCTTTCACAATGATTACATCGTGCACATGACTTTCTCTCAGTCCAGCTAGGGTAATGCGCACAAATTTGGCCTTTTCTTGAAGTTCCTTTATTGTGCGGCAACCAACATAACCCATCCCAGAACGCAGTCCTCCAACTAGTTGAAAAACAATGCCGGCTAAAGGTCCACGATATGGTACTCTGCCCTCTATACCTTCAGGTACAAGTTTAGTATCTGCCGTAAACCCTCCTTCTTCGCTTTCATCTGCTTGCATATAACGGTCACTACTGCCTTCTTTCATGGCCCCAAGAGAGCCCATACCCCGATAGAGCTTGTAAGTACGGCCTTGATAAAGGATAGTTTCACCAGGACTTTCCTCTGTGCCCGCAAACAAGCTTCCAATCATGACTGCATCCGCTCCTGCCGCGAGGGCCTTAGTGATATCACCTGAAAACTTGATCCCTCCATCGGCAATGATAGAAATGCCGTATTTTCTTCCTGCTTTAGCCGCCTCCATGATGGCCGTAATCTGGGGTACGCCTACACCAGCCACAATCCTGGTAGTGCAGATAGAACCAGGCCCTACCCCAACCTTTACCGCGGCGGCCCCTGCCTTGATCAAGGCCTCTGCCCCTTCTTCGGTAGCGACGTTGCCAGCAATTATCTCTACATCTGGAAAGTTAGACCGTATAGCCTTAACTGTTTCTATTACTTTTTTTGAATGTCCGTGGGCCACATCAATGGCCACTACATCCACATCGGCATCTACCAGAGCCTGAAGCCTTTCCTCCCAGTCAGGCCCTACTCCTATGGCTGCCCCTACCCTAAGTCTGCCTAATTCATCTTTACAGGCATTGGGATATTTTTTAAGCTTCATAATATCTTTAATTGTGATCAAACCTTTCAGATTACCCTCTTTATCTACTACCAACAGTTTTTCAATTCGATATTTATGTAAAACCTCTTTAGCCTCTTCTAGACTAATGCCTGGCTCTACCGTAATCAAATTCTCTTTAGTCATAACCTCAGACACTGGCTTGTCAAAGTCGGTCTCAAAGCGCAAATCCCTGTTGGTCACAATACCTACCAGTTTTTTCCCCCTTACTACTGGCACGCCAGAGATGCGGTATTCCTGCATAATCCGCAACACATCCGCAATCCTTTGTTCTGGCTCTACCGTTACTGGATCAACAATCATTCCACTCTCTGACTTTTTTACCTTTTCCACTTCAAGTGCTTGCCTTTTGATAGACATGTTGCGGTGGATGATGCCAATTCCACCTTCCCGCGCAATACTGATGGCCGTGCGGGCTTCGGTTACGGTATCCATGGCCGCGGTAATAATGGGAATATTAAGCCGAATACGGGGAGTAAGCTGTGTAGAAACATCTACCTCTTTAGGTAACACTTCAGAATAGGCTGGCACAAGCAGGACGTCATCAAAGGTAAGGGCCTCTTTTATTTCCATTTTTATTCCTCCTGTTTATTGAATATAAATTTTAAGTCTTTTTGTCCTGTTTTTTGCTCTAAAAAATCTACTAAAATCCCTTCTAAAAGTCCACCTTCACTGACAAGAAGTTCATCTTTCTTAAAGACTTCAAGCAAAGCCAAAACAATGATTGTTCCTCCCAAGATAATTTGTTCTCTTCCTTTCTCCAGTCCTGTTATTTTAAGCCTCTCTACCGCAGGCCGAGTAGCAAGGAGATTAAATATTTCCTTTATCCGGCTTAAGGTAAGTTTATGTCCATTAATCAAAGCCGGTTGATAGACATGCATTTCTAGATCAATGGCGGCTAGGGTAGAAACCGTACCCGCCGTACCAATGAGAGTAACTAAGGGCTGGTAAAAAGGAAGTTTCCTGATAATTACATCTTTAGCCGTATTATAGGCAGCCTCTATTTCCTTAGAAAGAGGAGGATCAGACTTTAAAAACTCCTGGGTAAGCCAACTTGCCCCTAAAGGAAGACTTTTATAAAAGGCATTTTGTCCAAGACAGACAAGCTCCGTACTGCCCCCACCTATATCGGCTATCAAAACTGATTCCTGGGCAATATCAAGGGTAGACATAACACCCTTAGCCGTCAAAAAGGCCTCGGTTTCACCGTCAATAACATCTATTTTAATTCCTGTTTTTTCCTCAATTATTTGGGTAATAAAAGCACTATTTAAAGCTTTCCTTAAAACAGCAGTGCCTACTGCCCGATAATTTTTTACTTTATAGGCTTGAATATCCTTTTTATACTCCTTTAATACTTTTACTAATTTCTCAATCCCCTCTGATGTCATTTGACCTTTTTTTAAATAAAAACCGAGTTTGGTGACAGTCCGCTTGGTCAAAACAGGAATAAGCCTTCCTTCTTTCAGATAAGCAATCAAGAGTCTGGTGGTATGGGTGCCGATATCTATAGAAGCCGCTATTAGTTCCATAGGAAATTAATAGCAGATAAGTATACAATAAGCAAGCACCTTGTCTGAAAGCAAAATAAGTGCTAAAAAGCAGTGCTATGTCTGTCCTAGAAAAGATCATTCAACACAAAAAAGGAGAGGTAGAAGAACTTAAGAAACAGCGGCCTCTAGATGAGACTGTTTTTGAATTTACCCTTTATCCATC
Organism: Candidatus Desulfofervidaceae bacterium; assembly: GCA_027064585.1. Lineage (GTDB taxonomy): Bacteria > Desulfobacterota > Desulfofervidia > Desulfofervidales > Desulfofervidaceae > JAGHCL01. The sequence continues at coordinate 24,078 of JAMOPI010000031.1, forward strand.
TATCACTTTTTCTGAGGCAATCAGTCATCCTGGAAGGTTAAATATTATCGCTGAATTAAAAAAGGCCTCTCCTTCTTTAGGGCTCATTCGTCCGGATTTTGACCCAGTCAAGATTGCTCGTATTTATGCCCAAAATGGAGTTAGTGCCATCTCGGTTATCACAGATAAGAAGTTCTTTCAAGGAGATATCAAATTCTTGGCCGAGGTGAAGACAGCCGTTAATCTGCCTGTGTTACGCAAGGATTTTATTATTGATCCCTATCAGATATACGAGGCCAAGCTTTATGGAGCTGATGCCCTGCTTTTAATAGCCACTGCCCTCTCTGAGGCTCAGTTAAAAGATTTATTGGACTTAACTTACGAAGTGGGATTAGAGGCATTAGTGGAAGTACATGACGAAAGAGATTTAGAAAAGGCCCTTAAGGTAGAGGCAAAAATCATAGGCATTAACAACCGCAATTTAAAGACCCTTAAAACAGGCATAAACACCTGTTTAAAATTGGTAAACCAAATACCTGAGGACAAAATAAAGGTGGCTGAAAGCGGGATCAAGACAAAAGCAGATATAAACATTATAAAAAAGGCAGGGTTTAATGCCGTTTTGATTGGCACTGTTTTAATGCAAGCCGAAGATATTGGCAAAAAACTTAAAGAATTGCTTTTAGATGCATAAAGAGTTAGCCTTTTTTATAAAAGCCGTAGTATCTATCTTTATCATTGTTAATCCTATCGGTGCTGTGCCCATTTATTTAGGAATGTCTGAAGGTCAAGACCTATCTAAACATTATCATACTGTACGCGTGGCATCCATTACCTGTTTTTGTGTACTTCTGGTTTTTACCCTTTTAGGAAATAATATCCTCCACTTTTTTGGTATTACTCTTCCTTCTTTTCGCATTGCAGGTGGAATCATTCTCTTTATCGTTTCTCTGCACATGCTTCAAGCCAAGTCCTCACGGGTGAAAACTACTCCAGAAGAACATCAAGAGGGAAGCCAGAAGGAAGACATTGCGGTTGTGCCCCTTGCCGTTCCGTTGTTAAGCGGGCCTGCCGCTATTACAACGGTGTTGGTATTGAGAGCAAATGCCAAGAATCTTTGGGAAGTAAGCAGTATTCTTTTAGCAATTGGGCTTACTTCTTGGAGCGCTTATATCGTTTTGAAAGAATCTGTATATATTCAAAAAATCTTAGGGCAAACGGGTATTAATATTATCACCCGAATTATGGGGCTCATTCTGGCAGCTATTTCAGTACAGTTTATTATGGGAGGAGTCCATGATTCAATGCCTTATTTGTTAGAAAAGGTAATCCGTTAAGCCCTTGTAGATTAAATCTGCAAATGTTAATCTTGGCACATGCAAAAGACGCGTGTTAAAATTTGTGGCATAACCCGTTTAGAAGACGCCCTTTTGGCCGTATCTTTAGGTGCCCATGCCTTGGGCTTTATCTTTTTTAAAAAGAGCCCGCGCTATATCTTACCAGAAACGGCCAAGGATATCATTCAATCCTTACCTCCCTTTGTGCAGACTGTAGGTGTATTTGTAAACGAAAGGGCTGAAGTGATAAAAGAGATTGCCCAATTTTGCGGGCTAAATCTTATCCAGCTCCATGGCAATGAGTCACCAGATTTTTGTGTGGAACTAGGTTTACCTTGCATTAAGGCCTTTCGCATAAAGGATGAAGAAAGTCTGGAAAGGTTGCCTTCTTATAAAGGCAAGGTAAAGGCCTGGCTGTTAGACACATATAAAAAAGGTTTGCCTGGTGGTACAGGAGAGACATTTAATTGGAATTTGGCTGTTAAGGCCAAGGCCTACGGCGTGCCTATTATCTTAGCAGGAGGCCTAGGGCCGGACAATATTGAAGCGGCCATTAAGACGGTACAACCCTATGCCGTAGATGTGAATAGTGGCGTAGAGGTTGGCCCTGGCATAAAGGATAAAGAATTAATGCAAAGGTTGTTTAGCATCTGGCAAAATATTTAAGGAGTGGTTTATGTTACCTGACAAAAGAGGACGCTTTGGTATTTATGGTGGTAAATATGTGCCTGAGACCTTAATGCCCCTTTTGGCTGAGCTAGAAGAAGCCTATAAAGAGGCAAAGAGGGATAAGGCTTTTAAAGAAGAGTTTCATTATTATCTTCGGCAATACGCTGGTCGGCCTACCCCGTTATACTTTGCTGAAAGGCTGACTAAACACCTAGGTGGAGCCAAAATTTATCTAAAAAGAGAAGACCTAACCCACACCGGAGCCCATAAGATCAATAACACCATTGGTCAGGCCCTTTTAGCCAAAAGGATGGGCAAAAAACGGATTATTGCTGAAACTGGAGCTGGTCAGCACGGCGTAGCTACGGCTACGGCCTGTGCCTTGCTTGGACTTGAGTGCGTCGTCTATATGGGTGAGGAAGACACCAAGCGGCAGGAGATGAATGTCTTTCGCATGAAGCTCTTGGGGGCAGAAGTCATTCCGGTTAAACAAGGCAGCTGTACCTTAAAAGATGCCATTAATGAGGCCATAAGAGACTGGGTTACCAATGTATGCACGACTTATTACTTAATTGGCTCGGTCGTTGGTCCTCATCCTTATCCCATGATGGTGCGGGATTTTCAAAGTATTATTGGTCAAGAGGCAAAAAAGCAGCTTATGCAGGCCGAAGGCCGCTTGCCAGACTATATCATTGCCTGTGTTGGCGGTGGTAGCAATGCCATGGGTATCTTTTATCCCTTTAGAAACGATAAAGTGAAACTTATCGGCGTTGAGGCCGCTGGTTTGGGCTTGGACAAAGGCAACCACTCTGCTACCTTATGTGCAGGCAGCATAGGTATCTTACATGGGGCGATGAGCTATCTTTTACAGACACCAGATGGTCAGATTCAACCTACCCATTCTATTGCGCCAGGTCTTGACTACCCAGGTGTTGGACCAGAACATAGTTATTATAAGGATAAAAAAATTGCCTTTTATACCTCCATTACCGACGATGAAGCCCTAGAAGCATTTCATCTTCTTTCTAAGGTAGAAGGGATTATCCCGGCCCTAGAGAGTGCCCATGCGGTGGCTTATGCTATGAAATTGGCACCAAAACTGTCTAAGGAAGAAATTGTCGTTATTAACCTCTCTGGCAGGGGAGATAAGGATTTAGGTATTGTATTTGAAAGAGTAAAAAAGGAGCAAGGAGAATGACGATCACACAGATATTCAAAAAGGCACAGAGACAAGGACGACGGGTTTTAATTCCTTTTATCACGGCTGGTGATCCTGATCTTGAAACTACAAAAAGGCTCATATTTACCATTGCCCAAAACGGTGGTGATATTTTGGAACTGGGCGTACCCTTTTCTGACCCTCTAGCCGATGGCCCTACCATTCAGGCTGCTTCTCAGCGAGCTCTAAAAAACGGCCTCACCTTAAAAGAGATTCTTGATCTGGTAAAAGATATCCGGGCAGAGATAAATATGCCTATAGTCTTAATGGGGTATTATAATCCCTTTTTCCAATACGGCCTTGAGCGCCTGGCTCAAGATGCAGCTAAAGCAGGGGTGAATGGATTTATTATTCCTGATCTACCGATTGAAGAAGCAGAGGAATGGTTAAAACACAGCCGCAAGCACAAATTAGACACCATCTTTTTGGTCACTCCTACAACACCTCTAAGCCGCGCCAAAAAGATTACCCAAAAAAGCAGTGGCTTTATCTATTATGTTTCTGTTACAGGCGTTACGGGAGCAAGAAAGGAGTTGCCAAAAGACCTTATTGCCAATCTAAAACAGCTAAAACAAATTACCCGCAAGCCCATCGGTGTTGGTTTTGGTATTTCCTCCCCTGAACATGTGCAAAGGCTAGTACCCTATGCCGATGGCATCGTTGTGGGTAGTGCTATCGTGCGCATCATAGAAAAAGGCCAAAATCCAGATGAAATCTGTGCCAAGGTAGGAAAATTTATTCAAGACCTAGCCCAGGCAACAAAGATAAAAAATTAAATTGCCCCTCTTGATTTTTTTAAAAAATTTGTTATTAAGTAAACAGTTGCTCCCCGGTAGCTCAATCGGCAGAGCGGGTGGCTGTTAACCACTAGGTTGCTGGTTCGAGTCCGGCCCGGGGAGCCATTTTGATGGCTGTTTCAAACTCATTCAAAGTATCCTTCCGACTTGTCCGCACAAGGAAAAAGGCAGGAAAAATAAAAATCTCTCTTTTTCCTATTCTGGATTGATGATAATGAAGCCCACCCGCACCCACCCTGAAAAGGAAAAATTTTTGAAAAATGGACTTGACTTTTTGTTTTTCTTTGCTACATATTATTATGTGATGTTAAACGATGATAAACTTTGGCAGGCTCAAAAGGAGTTGAAACTATGATGGAAGGTTTCTCTGAAATAATGACCCTTGAGGAAACCGCAAAATATTTAAAAATAGGAAAATTTACTCTTTATAAAATGGCGAGGGAAGGAAAAATTCCTGCTGTGGAGATCAAGTCTAAAAACACGAAAAGCAGGGATGTGTCTTATATTCAGAAACTTTCAGAACATAATAGCTCAAAAGAAGTTTTTACTCATGTCAGCACAAAAGATCTTTCTGCAATAAAAAAAACTCACTTGACAGCCTTTTAGCAGGGGATGAGACATGAATAAAAGAATAAAAGATAGTGGTCGTATAGAAGGATGTATATACGAACAGTTTGTATATTTCTCCAAATCAGGAGTATATCCGAATAGTTCAGGTATGAATAAGGTATGCGACATTGTGCAGGAGGTTCCATAGATGATAAAGCTAGAATATAATGGAAAAAAGTCAGAAAGAGAAATTCTGAATAAACCAATTAAAGGATATACTTTAAAGGAAATAAGATCTTATGGTAATTCAAGATTAGATGGATGGAAAAATATGTTAATATTTGGGGACAATTTTATTGCACTGAAGTTATTACTTAATAATCCTCAGGTTAGAGGAAAAGTGCGACTGATATATATAGATCCACCGTTCTCTACAAATCAAGTATTTAAAGCAGGAAACAATAGAACAGCAACCATTAGCAGAAGTGAGGATGATTTGATTGCTTATAAAGATACTTTAAGTGGTGCTGAATATTTGGAATTTCTTAGAGAACGATTGATTTTATTAAAAGAAATACTTGCGGATGATGGATCAATTTATCTTCATATTGATTGCAAAATAGGGCATTATGTAAAAATAATAATGGATGAAATTTTTGGTCCTGAAAGATTTATAAATGACATTACAAGGATTAAATGTAATCCAAAAAATTTTGAAAGAAAAGCCTACGGAAATATTAAAGATATGATATTGTTTTATTCTAAAACCTCTAAATATGTTTGGAATGATCCTAGGGAGGAACTTACTGAAGAAGACATAAAGAGACTTTTTCCTAAAATTGATAGTAATGGAAGAAGGTATACCACAACTCCACTTCATGCTCCCGGAGAAACAAAAAATGGGCCTACAGGGCAACCTTGGAGAGGAATAAAGCCACCAAAAGGAAGGCATTGGAGATATCCTCCAGAAGAGTTAGAACGACTAGATAAAATGGGATTAATTGAGTGGTCATCAACAGGGAATCCACGTAAAAAAATTTATGCAGATAAGGTATTAGCAAAAGGGAAAAAAAGACAGGATGTATGGGAATTCAAAGATCCTCCATACCCTACATATCCAACAGAAAAAAATTTGAAGATGCTTAAAACAATAATCGAAGCATCATCAAAACCAGACGACATAGTATTAGATTGTTTTGTCGGCTCTGGAACTACCTTAATAGCCGCAGAGGAAACTGGACGTAGATGGATAGGGATAGATAATTCTAAAATAGCTATTGAAACGTGTCAAAAAAGAATCGATAAAATAAAACATCATTCTGCCTATACTTTGTTTGAAGTAGTCAAAAATGGAGGTGTTGAAGATGAATGAGTGGATTCGAAGAAGCATAGAAATCGCAAATGCACCTGGATACTTAGACAATTTATTGAAGGTGTATCCTGTGACTCAAGAGACCGAAAGGTATATACCTAGTGAAATAAAGGAAGACTTAAGAGAACTTTTTTACGGTGAAGACGACTATGCACTTATTAAGAAGCTTCTAGAACTGCCTAAATTTCCCATTAAAGACCCATATGTAGCTTTTCTACGTAAACGCGAGATATTCTTGGAGTATAATCCGCGTACTGTCCAGAGACTAGCAGAACGTATTCGCTCTATGGGCTATGAAAATATGATAAAGGCTATTGAAGAACCTAAAGAATTCAATAGGCAAATAGGTACCTTGTTTAAAAGGTGGTTGAGAACACTGGGATATCCCTTCTTAAATGATGAAGTTTTTGTATCTTCACATGACATATCATTTTTGGAAGGCAGTGAAAACCATTTGTTAAACTTTGCCAATAGTTATCTTGGATGTAACCTGAATAAAGGTCCCGATTTTATAGCAAAAGTTGGAGATGTATATATTATCGGTGAGGCGAAATTTTTAACAGATTACGGAGGACACCAAAATGCCCAATTTGAGGATGCCTTAAGACTATTAAGAGGGTCTGAAGGCAATGCTTTGAGAGTTGCCGTGCTTGATGGTGTGGTCTGGATAAAAGATGGCACGAAAATGTATAGAACAGTTTGTGGATTAGAAAAACCTGCATTTACGGCACTTTTATTGAGAGACTTTTTAGAAAGCTTGGGGTAATAAAGATGAATTACAATTCAACATTGCACAACACACAACAAGTAGGTATCTGGCTTTGGCTTACGCCTTCGCCCAAATTCAGCCTACGGATAGACTTCAGATGCCAGCTCCAGATGAATGCTTTATAGTGAGAGGATGAAAAGTGGCTGAAAATACAAAAGAAATAAGAAGATTTTTGAAAGAGTTAGATATAGTATCAGAACAAATCTCAGAACATAACGTCTCTGAAAAAATTAGGAGTTTCATTAAGGAAAATTTTAGTAAAAATCCACCAGATGTTTTAATTTGGGAACAAATGGCTTTTGATTTTACCGAAAATTATCCGGATGACAAATCAGGATGGGGTACTTATTTTGGACCTATGTTTGTTTTTCCTAACGAAGAAGGTAAAATGGTTGAATACCCAAGTATTCAAAAAATAACTCCTGATATTATTTCTTATTGGGAAAAACGTGCTAAAGAATCTGAAAATCCTATCCTAAAAGCGAGATACTCCAATTTGGTTTGGGATTTTTCAGAAAAGGTGAAAGGAGAAAAACCTCATTATACAATTGCTCAAGTTTTTATAGATTCTGTCGTGGAAATAGCTGAAAAAGATTTGCATAAATATAGCGTTGATGTGATAAAAAAGTTAGGACGGGCTTTATCTATTGCATTAAGTACCAACGACAAACAACGAATAAATAAATTAGCGGATACAATAATCGTTTATGAAAGAAAGATCGCAGAAGATGATAAACCGGGCTTGTGGGGCTTTTCATACGAGTTACTTGTCAAAAATAAAAAAGTATCATTAAGTAAAGATAAAAAGCATATTATCCTCAACGATCTGGAAAGAAGATTTGAACGCTTATTAAAAGGCAATGACCATTGGGCTGCTAAAAGAGCTGCGGTTTTACTGGTGGACTATTATTCCAGACTTGGAAATAAAGAGAAAACAAAGGAAATACTGCTCAAACTTGGTAAAATGATTCAAAAGCAAGCAGAACAAGCCTCACCTCTTGTTGCAAGTGCATGGTTAGAAGAACTATATCATCTCTATTTACAATATGGTATGAAGGATGAGGCAGATAGAATTTCAAATAAAATCAGAGAATTAGGCGAAGAAGCCAAATCTGAGCTCAAAGAAATCAAGGCTTCCATAGAAATTCCTAAGGATAAACTTGAGAAATATACTAAATGGTTAACTGATGGTGATCTTGATACTGTTCTAACAAAGATTGCTGTAAATTACATCCCAAAAAAAGATGAAGTTACAAAACAAATACAAGATCTTTCTAAAAAAGCACCTATTTCATTTCTATTTACTCACAAAATTATGGACGCCGAAGGACGCCCTATAGCGACAGTAGGTTCATTGGAAGATGATATTGAGGGACATATAGTTCTCCAAATTTCACAAAATATGCAAATTAGTTCCTTCTTTTTGAGGGAAACTTTAAATGCTCTAATAGATAAATTTAATTTAACTGTCAAAGAAATAGTAAATTATCTCTATAAATCACCTATCTTTGATAAAAGAAGAAAAGAACTTCTTATCAGAGGCATAGAATCTTATCTAAATAGAGATTTTTTAGTTTCATTGCATATATTAATTCCTCAGATTGAGGCAATCATTAGAAATCTAGCTGAAAAAATAGGAATTCCTATTTTAAAATCTTCTCGTTCTGGAGGCTTTTTCTACCGAACACTTGACGAATTATTACGAGAAGAGGGAATTATAAGTGTGTTAGGTGAAGATATGTGCCTTTATTTTAGAGTTTTATTAACAGATCCACGGGGATGGAATATACGTAATGATGTATGTCATGGTATAAGTGGGCCTGAAAATTTTAATCAAATGGTCGCTGATAGGATATTTCATGTACTCTTATGTTTAGCTCTGGTAAAAGAAAGGAGGAAGAAGAATGATTTCAAGCATTGAACTAACAGTGGGCATACGGCTAAGGTGCGCCGCACCTCTGCCTAAATTAGACAAAGCCGAATTTTGTATGTCCACAAACTTAAATAATAGAGAAGCCTGCATCTTCATACATACCAAATAGTTTCCAACCCTCAAACTTTCGGCTTTTTAAGACTTAAGATAAGAAAGAGAGAAATAAATTTATTTTCCTTTAGTAGTGTTTCTTACTTCCTGCCACCACTTGTCAATTTCATCTTTTCTAAATCTCCATTGATTAGCAATTTTCACGGCGGGTATTTTGCCTTCCCTTGCCATTTTATAAAGAGTAGATTTTCCTATTTTTAAATATTTTGCGGTCTCCTCAAGGGTCATTATTTCAGAGAAACCTTCCATCATAGTTTCAACTCCTTTTGAGACTGCCAAAGTTTATCATCGTTTAACATCACATAATAATATGTAGCAAAGAAAAACAAAAAGTCAAGTCCATTTTTCAAAAATTTTTCCTTTTCAGGGTGGGTGCGGGTGGGCTTCATTATCATCAATCCACAATAGGAAAAAGAGAGAGTTTTATTTTTCCTGCTTTCCTCCTTGTGCGGACGAGTCGGAAGGATACTTTGAATGAGTTTGAAACAGCCATCAAAATGGCTCCCCTTATTGACGGCTCTTTCAAAATCTGGACAGGCTCCTGATGGGCAAGTTCTGGAAACTCAAGAAATTCAATATCTACCTTATCATTGAAAATTTTTACCTCTTTTATAAAAAGCCTTGCCAGTGCCTGCCTTTCCTTTGGTTCAAGTGAAGGATAAACCTTATAAAATCCTTCAAATCCTTTCTTTATTATTTCAAAATCAATGACCGTGCTTTCCTTTCTCCTTATTTTAAGCCTTATTTCTTCAAGTTTTTTCTCTAATTCTTCCTTTTCCTTTGACCGCTTATTGACTTCTTCCCTTACGCACTACCTTTGGGTTTGTAATTACAATATGGGGTCATTTTGTAAATCACAAAACTAAGCCTTAATTTTGGTGAAAATAACATTTGACAAATGCATCTTTTTAGAGTATATTTATAGTGTTATGAAAGGACGAAATTCTAAGAGGACGGAAAACATGAACACCAAAAAGAACATTTTGAGATTCACGGTTTCAATGGATAAAGACTTGCTTGATGAGTTATTGAGAGTTACTGGACAGAAAAAGAAAAGCAGAGCCGTTAATGCTGCTTGCTGGGAGTTTGTAAAAATGAAACAAAAGGAAATTTTATTAACACTTAAAGGAAGTATAAATTTGAGGAGTAATGCCAATGATAGATGAGCAAAGTTTAATAAGATGGCTTAAAGGAGCAGATGAAATATTTGAAGCTTTAGAAGGTAGAGGAGATGCTTATAATCTTTGCAGAAGATGGGTAGAAGAATGGTTTAGCTGTGGAAAATTCAGTATTACTGATGAAGATAGAAATTTTTTAAAAGAGTTTGAATTACTGATATTCAATGAAAGAGTAAAATCAAAGATAGAAAATAATTTAGCCCAATTAAAAGAAAAATTAGAGAACCATACAGAAGATATTGCCTTTGCATTCTCTTTGTACTTGATTTCATGGAATATTAGAAGATTTGAAACTTACTTTGAGAGAAACACTGATTTTAGCTTTGAAGATTTCTTTGTTTCTTTAAGTGAGGTGTTTGATAAAACTTTTCTAAATAATGTGAAGGAATTAAGAAAACTACATCTTTTTAAAAATGAGGTAAAAGATGAATTAATTGCCGATATTTATAAAAAATTGGAAGAAAAAATAAAACAAATAGTCTCTACTCAAAATGAACCTGTAGCTACAATAAAAATTATGCATATTATAGCTCCTTATTATATTCCTTTACTTGATAATCCAATTGCCAAAGCTTTAAAAAGAGAAAAACTGTGCGATTTTTTTAATTTTATTCCACCTTCACGAGATTTTTGGAAAAACTTAAAGAGATTGAAAAATGGTGAATTGAAGTTATACGAAATAAAGAAAATTGTTAAAGGAATGCATGATGATCTTGAAAGCGTAAAACTGGATATAGAAGCATTTTTAAACTACATTAAATGGATAAGGAAAGAATTTAATAAGTTTAAAGATGTGATCTACAAGATAGAAAAAGACACGCAGAAAAGTTTTTTAAAACTTCTGGATCAGGCCTTCTACATAAGGTACTCAATTGATATAGGGAGACGATTAAAATGAAGGGGATAATGGTAGAGAGTTTAATTTGGAAGGAATATTTGGAAAAGGGAAATACAAGAGAGGCTGAAATTTTAGAGAAGTTGATTAAAGGAGATAAGGTTATAATTTGCGGTTATACCCTTGCCGAAATTCTGAAAGATATAAAAGACAGAGAAACTTTTGAGAAACTTTTAAAGGGTTTTCTTGCTTTACCTTATGTGGAGATAGAGAAAGAAGACTGGATAAAAGCAAGTGAACTTGTTTTTGAGTTTGAAGGTTTGTCTATTGAGTTGGGTTTACTTTGTGCTTTAAGCCAGAGAAAAAACTTAAAAATCTTGACCAAAAATAAACAGATTAAAAAGATTAAAAGTGTAAAACTCTATGAAGATGAAAAAGAATAAGAAAAAAGAAGTTGTCAGGTGTGCGGTCTATACAAGAGTATCAACGGAGAATCAGGCTGAAAAGGATTACAGTTCTCTTGAATCCCAGAAAGAGCATATTTTGAATTTTATAAAAAGCCGAAGGTTTGAGGGCTGGGAACTTTTTGGTATTTATGAAGATGCGGGCTTCTCCGCCGCTTCCTTAGAAAGACCAGAACTTCAAAGAATGTTAAGAGATATAAGAAAGGGTTTAATTGATGTTGTCCTTGTTTATAAAATTAACCGATTAACACGGAGCCACTATGAAGGATTTTTATTATCTGATTGAATTTTTTGACAAATACAATGTTGAGCTTGTTGCTGTAACCCAGAAGTTTGATACCACCAACGCAATGAGAAGACTTTTAAGAAGCATAATGCTTGACTTTGCACAGTTTGAAAGAGAGATGACAGCCGAACGAACAAGAGACAAAATGAAGGCAAGAGCCAAGAAAGGACTATGGAACGGTGGTTGTTTGCCTTTAGGTTATGACTAGGATCCAGAAAGCAAAAAACTTATCATCAATACAAAAGAGGCTAAAATTGTTAAGTTTATTTTTGAGACTTACCTAAAGGAAGGTTCTATCTCCAAGGTTGTTAAGGCACTAAATAAGAAAAGGTATAAAACAAAGAACGGAAATGATTTTATTTATACCAGCACAAGGCACATCTTGGAAAACCCTATCTATGCAGGAAAAATAAAATATAGTGGTGAAATCTATCAAGGAAACCATGAGGCTATAATTGACGAGAGGATTTTTGAAGAAGTCCAGAGAATGCTTAACCGAAATAAAAAAGAATGCAAATCAATTAAACAGAACAAATATGATTTTCTTTTAAGAGGACTTTTAAAGTGTGGTTATTGTGGATCAAATTTAACCACTCATTACACCCTTAAAAACGGAGACAAATTCTTTTATTACAAATGCACAAGGATACAGCACAGAGATAAAACAGCCTGTCTATCAAAACCTTTACCGGCAAGAGAGTTTGACAATGTGATTGTTGAATCAATCGGTAATATGGCAAAAGATAATCGTTTACTTAAAAGAATTCTTGAAAGGTCAAACCGTGTTGTTTTAAATGAAATAGAGGAATTGAGAAAAGAGGAAATTAAACTTGCAAAAGAGATTGAAAGAAAGAGTGAAGAAATAAGGAAACTCTTAAATTTATTCCTTCTTGATAAAAACCCGCCGATAGAGGTAAGGGAAGAAGTCAATAAGCGGTCAAAGGAAAAGGAAGAATTGGAGAAAAAACTTGAAGAAATAAGGCTTAAAATAAGAAGAAAGGAAAGCACGGTCATTGATTTTGAAATAATAAAGAAAGGATTTGAAGGATTTTATAAGGTTTATCCTTCACTTGAACCAAAGGAAAGGCAGGCACTGGCAAGGCTTTTTATAAAAGAGGTAAAAATTTTCAATGATAAGGTAGATATTGAATTTCTTGAGTTTCCAGAACTTGCCCATCAGGAGCCTGTCCAGATTTTGAAAGAGCCGTCAATTAGGGGAGCCATATGGAACGCTCACAAAAACCGGCCCCAGAAGAAAGGGGGCCGATATCTCATAACTCAAGTTTGATCTTTCCCACTTCTCCTCTCTGTTTGGTTTCTTTGCCGTAATAGACAATTCTTTTTATCAAAAGGTGAAGTAAGTCATATTTCTCTTCAGGTGTAAGGTGTTCAAATACATCTTTGAAATATTTGAAATTTGCCTTAAGGGTTTTAGCATTTAAACAGTTAATTCCTGCTTCATTTATTTTATTTATTTTAAATTCAATTTTTACGATAAAATTTTACTGTAAAACACAAAATATTTTGTTCATGAACTGATTCGTCTATGTTTTGAATAACTCCTCAAACCCTAAAAATTTTTAAATGTGTCTTTTAAGCTTTTTCTTTTACTTTTTCTCTTATTTTTTACTTCAGCCAAAATACTCTTTCCCTCTCTCACTATTAATGGGAGCATTTTTTATCCGACATTAACTTTTAAGACCCATGCAACTTTGGCGCTGCAAAAATGTTGGGTCTTTAATGACCCCATTAATAACTATCTGTTAAGGCCTTTTCTAGCATTTCGGCCAGCTTATTTATTTTGATAGGCTTTTCTAGTACAGCCACAACGTCCTCGCCCCAATCTTTCTTCCAACCTGAGGATAATGGATAACCAGTCATTAATACTATTTTTACTTTTCCTCCTTGTTCTTTTAACTTTTTGATTAATTCTATCCCATTCATTTTAGGCATGACTAAATCAGCAATAACAAGGCAGATTTTATCTTTGTATTGGGCATAAACTTTAAGAGCTTCTTCTCCATTATGGGCAGTAATAGTCTGATACCCAAGGTTTTCTAACATTAACTTTATAACCTCCAGTGGTGTCCTCTCATCTTCTACTACAAGAATTAACTTCCCCTTCCCTTTCCCTATTTCTATTTCGTTTTTTTTAGAAATAGTATCCTCTTTCTCCCTTTTGCTAAAGGTAGGAAGATAAATAATAAAGCTTGTTCCTTCTCCAACTTTTGTCTTCACATCAATAAACCCATTATGTTGCTTGATAATCCCATACACCTGTGCCAATCCCAGTCCAGAACCTTTGCCTGGTTCTTTGGTGGTAAAAAAGGGTTCAAAGATGTGGGGAAGCACTTCTGGTGGAATACCACAGCCGGTGTCTGCTACTTCTATGACAACCCACCTTCCTGCTTTCATCTGAGGAAAAGGTGGGGATCGATCAGGTTTAAATTCAATTTGATAAAGCTTCACCGTAATCTTTCCCTTTCCGGGAATAGCATCCTTCGCATTTATGATTAAGTTCATAAGGACATCCTGCATCTGTACTAAATCAGCTTTAACCCAATATTCTCCCGGCTCAATAGAAAGTTCTATTTCTATAGTCTCAGGAATGAGATTACGAAACAGTCTCAATGTTTCTTTTAAAAAGGACGCCAAGTTAAGAGGCTTTTGCTCAGAGGGAGATTTACGACTAAAGTCTAGGATCTGCCGTATAAGTTTGGCCGCCCGTTCTCCTTGGACGACAATGTTTTCTAAAAGGGTTTTGGCCTCAGGGGGAATATCTTGGCGCAGTTGCAAAAGTTGGGTATAGCCTAATATGCTGGTAAGAATATTATTAAAGTCATGAGCAATTCCAGCTGCTAGCTGGCCTATAGCAGCCAAACGTTCTCCCTGCTGTAATTTCTCCTGAAGTTCCCTCTCTTTAGTAATATCTCTTATAACCAACACCCAACCCTCTATTTTGGCTTTTAAAGAATGACCGCTAATAGCAAATAATCTCCGTTGAGGAGATTTAACTTCAATTTCATAAGGCCTACCCTCTGCTGTTGCCTTCAGGATGTCTTTAACAGAATGGCCACCTAGGAAAAGCATTTCTGTTTGCGAAGTACAATTAAGAGCAGATAGATACTCATCTGCCCTAGCGTTGGTAAGAATTGGACGAAAGTTTTTATTTAGTACTAGCACTCCTTCATTAGTGCTGTCAAGCACAGCTCTTAAAAAGCTCTTATTTACGAATGTTGCTTCCATAGTGTAAACTTAAAAGAAAGGGTTTACTTTCTTATACCATTTGTTTTTTCTAGATGCAAGAAAGTTCTCCAATTTCAGATCCGTAATTACCCTACAAGAAACCCGCAAGTGTGTTAAAACAATTTTAAAAAACACATGTTCACCTCAAAGATGAAAAACACACTCACGGGATAAGAACAAGAATTAAACTAAGACGAGCTATTTTGCATTTATTTTAGAAAAGACTTACGAAATTATCATTTCCTAAACAGGTTTAGTTTTATTTGGTGAGTTTGTTTATGGACTAAGGCTTAATCAAAGAACAGATAAATATTTGCCTCCACCCAAAAGTGGTAGAGGATACAAACCGAAAGATCTTGTTTTACCCTTGTACTCATGGTAGGCAGTGTCCTGTCCCCTCTTTTGGAGATAGAGGTGTCCCCCAAATGGGGCATCTACAAATTGATTAATACTAAATCTGTTTCTCTTCATGGTTGTTCCCTTTAATCCCAATCCAAAAAATGGGGATCAATCCAGTTTTTAAGACTTGTCGTAAGAAATCTCTTATAGATAGAACTTCTACCTTTCTCTCTTAATTTGCCCTTACTAAAAATACCCTTATTCAAAAATCAATCGCGGATTTTGAAAAGGAAAATGGAGTTGAAAGAAGTACTTTTGTTTGGTATATCTAGAAAAGTGTGGCGGAAGCGCATGGGAATCGAACCCACCACGGACACCTCTCCGTGCCCGTCACTGGATTTGAAGTCCAGGGGCCCCACCAGGGACCGTCCGCTTCCGCGGAGTATAATAATATTACGCTTGACTGAGGTTGTCAATCGTGAGAATCATTTTAGCACAAAAGGCAGGGTTTTGTATGGGAGTTAAAAGGGCCGTAGAATTGGTCTTTAAAACGGCCCGCCAATATAAAAATAGGCCAGTATTTACCCTTGGCCCTATCATTCATAATCCACAAGTATTGGAACTTTTGGAAAAACAGGGAGTGCATATCCTTAAACGGCCCGAAGAGGCCCCACCAGGCAGTGTGGTTGTCATTCGGGCCCATGGTGTCCCTCCCCAGGTAAAGGACATACTAAAGAAAAGAGAAGTTAAGGTAATAGACGCTACGTGCCCTAGAGTCATTAAGGTACAACTCATCATACGTAAATTTTTTAAAAAAGGATATAAGGTCATCATTATAGGCGAAAAGGACCATCCAGAAGTAAAAGGGCTTATGGGATATGCAGATAACCAGGCATGGATTATTTCCACGCCAGAGGAGATAGAAAATTTACCTCCGGCAGAAGCCGTTTTGGTTGTGGCCCAGACGACTCAGAACGAAAAGTTATTTAAGGAAATGGCTGAAAGGATTAAAGGCCGCTATCAGGAAGTAAAGGTCTTTAACACTATTTGTAATGCTACCCATAACCGCCAAGAAGAAGTAAGGCGTCTGGCCAAGCTGGTCGATGTCTTTGTCGTCGTAGGGGGTAAAATCAGTGGCAATACAAGACGACTGGCACAGATTGCCCAAAGTTGTGGTGTTAAAACATACCATATTGAAACCGAAGACGAATTGCCGGCGGAAGAGATTAAGCAGTTTAATACCATTGCCGTAACGGCAGGGGCCTCTACCCCTTACTGGCTAATCCGCCGGGTTGTTTACCGTTTAGAAGAAATCCTAGCCAGTAAGACTCCCTTTTGGTGGCGCATCTTATATACCTGGTTAAAGGTCTTACTCTCTACAAACTTTTGGGCAGCCTTAGCCGGAGCATCTTTAACAGTATTGGGTTGTCGGTTAAGCGGGATAAAAATAAATGAGGCCCCTTTCATTACCTTCTTTTACCTTTGGGCCATGCATTTATTGAATCATTTGACAGATTTAAAGACAACCTCCTTAACCGACCCCACGCGTTTTGCCTTTTTTTCTCGCCATCGTCTTCTTTTTATTACCATTGGCATTGTCTGCATTTTTTTTGCCCTCTTTCTTAGCCTCCGTCGCCCATTAGCCTTTATGTTTATTTTATCCTTGACCGGACTAGGACTTATCTATAATGTAGAAATTCCCTTTTTTAAAATAAAGTTTAAAAACCTACCTGGTTCTAAAACTATATTAGTGCCCCTCACTTGGGGCATATTAGGAAGTTTCTTACCCTGGTTTTTAAAAGGCATATTCGTTATTCCTCCTTCTACCTTTTTGATCCTTTTATATCTCTCTACCCTAGCCTTCATTCGGACTTGTTGCTATGATTTATTGGACATTCAAGGAGACCAAATGGTAGGCAAGGAAACCCTGCCTATCGTCCTTGGCGAAAAAACCAGTTTTAGATTGCTTTATATTCTTATCTTAGGGCTCAGTTTGGCAAGTATTTGGCTAGTTTATATATATAATTTTCCAGCTATTATTCTAGCTAATGCGATTATTTTGATCGGTTTCCTTATCTATCTTTGGCAGGTAGAACATAAACACCTAAGGCCTGGTGTTTTATCTGATGCCCTAGTAGATGGAGGATTAATCTTGATGGGATTCTTAAGCCTACTATGAGTAAGGTTATTCCCTTTCCTAAAAAGAGAAAGAATAAGGTAGAAAATGAATCTGCGTGGGTAGTCTTACATAAAACCCCTCTTGTGTATGAAGCTCATCTTATCTGTGGATTGTTAAAGACATACGGTATTCCCCACTACTTAGAATGCCTTAAACATCTTCCACATCCAGTTTCATCCAGTCAGTTGGGAGAGTATATTATCTGGGTATCCCGGGACTGGTTCAAGATCGCCAAGGCGGTAATTGATAGTAACTAATAACTGGTGGGTAGTGAGTAATGAAGGTCAGCGTGATCATTCCCACCTACAACCGGGTCCATTTTTTAAAGGAGGCAATAGATTCAGTATTAAGCCAGACTTACCCTCATTTTGAGCTTTTAATCGTAGATGACGGTTCAGAAGACAAAACAGAGGCTCTTGTAAGAAGTTATCAAGATAAAAGAATTAGATATCTTTTCATACCCCACCAAGGGGTAAGTAAGGCCCGTAATGTTGGTGTCAAAGAGGCCAAGGCTGAACTGATTGCCTTTTTGGACTCAGATGACCTCTGGTTGCCGAGAAAGCTAGAGGTGCAAGTAAACTTTTTTCAAAAACGGCCGGATGCCCTTATTTGTCAGACTGAGGAAATCTGGATTCGCTACGGTAGACGTGTCAATCCTAAAAAATATCACAAAAAACCCTCAGGTATGATATTTAAAGAGAGCCTAAGGCGGTGTCTCATCAGTCCTTCGGCGGTGATGATGCGCAGGGAATTGTTTGAACGTGTAGGCCTTTTTGATGAAGGTATGCCTGCCTGTGAAGACTATGACATGTGGCTGCGGGTTACAGTTAGGCATCCAGTTTACCTTTTACCTGAACCGCTGGTGATCAAACGAGGCGGACATCCTGATCAGCTCTCTCGGAGTATTCCAGCTCTGGATAAGTGGCGTATTAAGGCAATTGTGAAGATTTTAAACAATGGCACCTTAACACCTGAACAAAGGACTCTGGCCTTAGAAGAACTTGTTTATAAAACACAAATTTACGGCCAGGGCTGTCTAAAGAGAAAAAAATACAATGAAGCCCTTTTTTACCTTACCCTCCCAGAAACGCATTATCTGAGCTGGATAATTTAAAAAAATTTACACCGCTGCCTTAATCTTTTCTCCTATTTCCTTAATCTTTTCCATATCTCCAGGTACAGGCTCCCACCGAGAAACCTTAAGCCCATCGTTTTCCCATCTAGGGACAAGATGAATGTGCAGATGTGGTACAACCTGACCAGCCGCCTTTTTATTGAGTTGAATAATGGTCAAGCCATCGGGATTTAATGCCTTTTTAATGGCATTAGCTACTTTTTGTGCCACTTTGATAGCAGCCGCTAGATCTTCTGGGTCAATTTCAAAGATAGTTTCAGCGTGTTTTTTGGGAATGACTAAGGTATGACCATCATTAAGAGGATTGATATCCATAAAGGCCAGCACACGTTCGTCTTCATATACCTTTACCGCTGGGATCTCTCCGTTAACTATCTTACAAAAGATACAATCAGCCATTTTTTACCTCCTTTTTTGTTAGATTTTAATTCCGTTTTAAGTACAAGTCAAATAAAGGCTAAAGCCCATATTCTTTGATCTTATACTGCAGGCTGCGCAAAGAAATGCCAAGTAGTTCGGCCGCCTTTTTCCGATGTCCACCTGTCTTTTTAAGGGCAAGTTTTATGGCTTCTCTTTCTAATTCTTTCAGATTGACTGAGGGAAGAGAAGGCACATCTAAACTAGGAGATGGCTTTGTTCCAAGGGGTGGTAGGATAAGCTTATCTTTGTGACGGGAAAGAATAAGGCTTCTTTCAAGTACATTCTGCAGCTCCCGCACATTACCAGGCCAGTCATAAGACATAAGGGTGTTTATCACTTCATCAGAAAGGATTGGTGGGGTCATATTTTGTTGCCGGGCCAGTTTCTGCACAAGGTATTTGGCCAAGGCAGGAATGGCCTCTTTCCGGCTGCGCAAGGGAGGCAGAGTAATAGGAAAGACATTAAGGCGATAAAAGAGGTCTTCCCTAAACCGTTTTTCCTTTACGGCTGCCTCTAGATCCTGGTTGGTCGCTGCAATCAAGCGGGTATTAGTATGAAGGGTAGTTATACCCCCTAAGCGTTCAAATGTCCTTTCTTGTAAAACGCGTAGCAATTTTGCCTGCGCGGTCAAGGGCATCTCGGCAATCTCATCTAAAAAGAGCGTGCCCTTATCGGCCAGTTCAAACTTACCTGGTTTGGCCTTTATCGCCCCAGTAAAAGCACCTTTTTCATAACCAAAAAGCTCGGCTTCAATTAAGTTTTCTGGTAAGGCCGCACAATTTACCTCTATAAACGGCCCTTTGCGTTGGCTCAATTGATGAATAATTTTGGCCACTACGCCCTTGCCTGTGCCACTTTCACCTAACAGCAATACCGTTGCCTCGGTTGGGGCCACTTGTTTGACTAATTCCCAGACTTCTTCTATACCTTTAAATACAATTTCAAGGGGGGGTAATTCTTCCCACTGGGCCTCTTTTAAGGCAAGATTTTCCTGCCGTAAGCAAAACTGTTTATAGGCCTTTTTGACTACGGTGCGGAGCTGGTCAGGACTATCTAAAGGTTTGGTCAGGTAATCTATGGCCCCTTGTTTCATAGCCTCTACCGCTGAGCCAATAGAACCAAAGGCCGTAATGACCATGCAGTCTATCTCTGGCCATTTTCTCTTTATTTCTCTCAAGAGATCAAGACCGCTCATACCAGGCATCTTTAGGTCGGTAATAACCAAGTGGGGAGAAAAAAGATCTATCTTCTTTAAGGCCTCTTTGCCACCTGCGGCCGTTTCTACTTTATAGCCTTCATCTTTTAAAATGTCTTGCAAAAGGCGGGCAAAATCTATTTCATCGTCTACAACCAAAATGCGAAAATTCTTAGTCATGACTTAAAGCAATCCCCGGTAATATCCCCCATCGGCGGCAATCACAAGGCCGGTGAGATAACTTGCCTTTTCTGAGGCCAAAAAGACCACCAGATTGGTAATCTCTTCA
This sequence comes from Candidatus Desulfofervidaceae bacterium, assembly GCA_027064585.1. GTDB lineage: Bacteria > Desulfobacterota > Desulfofervidia > Desulfofervidales > Desulfofervidaceae > JAGHCL01. Next base: position 44,379 of record JAMOPI010000031.1, read on the forward strand.
GGATCAGCCAGACGGCCAAGAGGAATTTGTCTTTCCCAGCCTTGAAAGGCTTCTTCCACAGAGATGCCCTTTTGTTTGGCAATATTTTCGGCCAGGGCCTTCACCCGCTCGGTTAAGGTATAGCCAGGGCAGACACTATTTACAAGAATATTATCCTTGGCCACCTCATCGGCCAGGGTCTTTGTCCAGCCCACCACAGCCGCTCGGATACTGTTTGACAAAATTAGGCGTTCAATGGGCTGCTTGACCGAAATAGAGGTCATAGTGATAATACGTCCCCACTTTTGTTTTTGCATATAGGGAATGGCTTCCCAGGCCATGTTCAAGGCACTCATTAAGGTAAGGTGAAAGGCCTCCTCCCACATCTTGGGATTGGTCTCAGCAAAATAGGCAGGTGGTGGCCCTCCGGCATTGGTTACCAAGATGTGCACTGTCCCCCATTTTTGCGCCGCCTGCTTGACAAAACCCCTTGCTTCACTCTCTTTAAACACATCGGCCACTATTGGTAAAACCTCACTACCCGTTTGGGCGGCAATCTCGGCGGCTGTTTTTTCTAATTGTCCTTTGTTACGGGCACAAATGGCCACTTTTGCTCCTTCTCTAGCCAGCCCTAAGGCAATGGCCTTACCAATCCCCTTACTTGCCCCAGCGACAACGGCAATTTTATCTTTTAGGCCTAATTCCATAAGACAGCCCCTTTACTTTTCTCTTAAAAGTTCCACCATCGTCCTTACAGGCACGCCCGTGGCCCCTTCGGCATAATACTTCCAAGGCTTTTCTAAAAAGGCTGGGCCAGCGATATCCAAGTGCACCCAGTTTTTCACCTCTTCTCCGACAAATTCTTTAAGGAAAAGGGCGGCGGTAATAGCCCCGCCATAGCGAGAGCCTACATTCTTTATGTCGGCAAAAGTGCTTTTTAGTTCTTCTTTTAGGTCATCATCCAAAGGTAGTTGCCAAAATTTCTCTCCAGTTTTTTCTCCCAGGGCCTTTATCTTGGCTGCCAATTCTTCCTGTGGGGTAAAGATACCAGTGGTAAATCTTCCTAAGGCCACCATGCAGGCCCCGGTTAGGGTAGCCATATCAATCATGATATCCGGCTTAAGGGCAGAACCATAGATAAGGGCATCGGCTAAAATCAATCTGCCTTCAGCATCAGTATTGGCAATCTCAACACCCTTGCCGTTTTTATAAACAATAATATCATCTGGCCGAAAGGCATTTCCACCAGGCATGTTTTCAGCCGTCGGGATGAGGCCATGCACTTCTACATCCAATTTTAATTCAGCCACGGCCTTCATAATGCCCAAGACAGCACAGGCACCGGCCTTGTCGCATTTCATTGTTTTCATATATTGCTCTGGCTTTATGTCCAGTCCACCGCTGTCAAAGGTAATACCCTTTCCGATAAACACTACCCGTTTGCTGGGGTTTTGCGGTTTATAGACAAGGTGAATAAACCGTGGGGGATGGGCACTACCCTGACCTACGGCCAGAATGCCATGCATCTTTTCTGCCTTAAGACGTTCTTCGTCATAAACGGTGCATTCTAAACCATATTTTTCTGCCAGTTTTTGGGCAATTTCAGCCAAATCCGCTGGTTTAATCACATTGCCTGGTTCATTGACAATGTTCCTGGTAAAGTTAGCTGCTTCGGCCAATTTTTGGCCAAGCTCAAGCCAATTTTTTAGCTTTTCTTCTCCCAATATCTTTACTTTTTCTATCTTTACCTCATCTTCTTTCTTTTTGTATTTATCAAACTGATAATCACCTAACTCTACGCCTTCTGCTAGGGCCTTGGCTGTTTCGTCGCCTAAGGTTTCTTCTCCTAAAAGCTCAAAACACACCTCTTTATGCCGCAGTTCCTTGGCCTTTTTTAGACCTGCGGCCGCTGCCTGCCGCACGGTATCAAGACTTAGCTTTTCTTTTTCTCCTAAGCCGACCATAATGATATTTTTAAACTTTACCTCTTTATGCCCAGGCATAAAAACACACTCGCCTACCTCAGCCTTAAAATGAATATCCTTTAAAAAGTCCTTTAAAAGGGAAGACATCTTTTCATCTATTCTGGCGGCTACCGGGCTTAAAACTTGCTCTTGATACACCCCAACAACCAATGCCTCGCCTTGTAGGGAATTTATATCTTTTCCTATAACCTGGAACTCCACCGTTACCCTCCTATTTGTTTTTTATGTAAAAATCTCTTCAACTTCAAAATCTATCTCACAACCATTGATTTCAAAAACAAACCTTCCCTGCCTTTTAAAAGTTGCTTGTTTTTCATACTTTTTGTTTTTTAACTGGAAAACCTCCACTATCTCCTCATCAGGATCAACCAGGACATAATATTTAACACCTGCATCCTGATAGAGATTAAATTTCAAAACTTTATCTTTACTTCTTGTAGAGGAAGAAAGCACTTCAAAGATTAATACAGGTGCTTTAGTTAAAAAGGGTGCTTTTAATATTTCTTCTATATTTTCAGCACAAACCACCAGATTGTCAGGCTGAACGATTGTATCTCCACTTATTTTCCAATCCACGGGCAAAAGGGCTTTACAGTGTTTGCAATGTTTAAGCTTCTCATGTAAAAGCCAGGCAATCTTATTACTGACATATTGGTGCCTTAAATGAGGCATGGGTGCCATGGCATAAGGGATACCCTCTATCAACTCCCATCTTCCTTCCCAACACTGATAATCCTTAAAGGTATAGTGCGGTAAATATTCTTTTTTAAGGATACCCATTTTTACAACTCTGGCTTCTCCTTCATTCCCAACGCCTGCTCAAATTGATAGGCCACTTTAAATAGTTCTACTTCACTAAAATGCGGCCCAATAATTTGCAGACCTATCGGCAGCCTGTCCTTACTTAAACCGCCTGGTAAAGAAATGGCCGGAACCCCTGCTAAGTTGATGGGAATGGTATAAATATCAGAGAGATACATCTGTAACGGATCATCCGTCTTTTCCCCAATCTTAAAGGCAGGGGTAGGAGAAACCGGGGTAATAATAAAATCACACTGTTTAAAGGCATTTAAGAAGTCCTCTTTTATCAATGTCCTTACCTGCGAGGCCTTTTTGTAATAGGCATCGTAATAACCTGCCGAAAGGACATAGGTGCCTAGCATAATCCGTCTTTTTACCTCTGGTCCAAATCCTTTAGAGCGGGTTTGACAATACATGTCAATCAAGTTACCTGCCTCTTTATCTCTAAAACCGTATTTTACGCCGTCATAACGGGCGAGGTTAGAGCTGGCCTCAGCCGGGGCAATGATGTAATAGACGGCAACGGCATATTCAAGATGAGGCAAGGAAACCTCTATTACCTCTGCACCCAGGTCAGAAAAGATTTGAATGTTCCTTTCTAATGTCGTCTTTACCTCTTCTTCCAACCCTTCACCAAATGCCTCTTTAGGCACACCAATTTTTATTCCTTTGATCTCTTCACCTATCTTTTGCGCATAATCCTTTTTTTCTAACGGCGCAGACGTAGAATCATAGGGATCATGCCCGGCAATGGCACTTAAAAGAATGGCGGCATCCCTTACATCCTTGGCCAAGGGACCAATTTGATCAAGGGACGAGGCAAAGGCCACCAGGCCAAAACGGGAAACACAACCATAAGTAGGTTTTACCCCCACAACGCCACAAAAGCCCGCCGGCTGTCTGATGGAACCACCTGTATCCGAACCCAAGGCGGCGATACACTCATCCGCCGCCACGGCTGCTGCCGAACCACCAGATGACCCCCCTGGCACACGGTCTAAGTCCCAAGGATTATGCGTAATCTGAAAGGCCGAGTTTTCGGTGGATGAACCCATGGCAAACTCATCCATATTGGTCTTGCCCACCATTACTGCCCCTTCGGCCTTTAAGGCCTTTATTACCGTGGCGTCATAAGGGGGAACAAAGTTTTCTAGCATCTTGGATGCACAGGTTGTTTTTATGCCTTCAGTACAGATATTGTCCTTTATGGCCAAGGAAATGCCGGTTAAAGGAGAGACCTCTCCTTTTAAAATTTTCTTTTCGGCCTCTTCTGCCTGTTTTAAGGCTAATTCCTTGGTCAAAGAAAGATAGGCCTTGACCTTATCCTCTACCGCCTCAATACGTTTAAATACATCTTCTACGATTTCTTGGGGGCGAATTTCTTTTTTCACAAGCAAGTCGTGCAGTTCATGTATAGTCTTTGCCGCGAGCATTTTCTCCTCCTTCTTAATTAATCACCCGGGGCACCACGAACATATCTTTATCAGCCTGTGGGGCATTGGCCAATACCTTTTGGGTGGCAAGGGATGGTTTTACCTTGTCTTCCCGCATAACATTCGTCAACTCTAAGGCGTGATATGTCGGTTTAACATGTTGGGTATTCAGTTCATTTAGTTTTTCCATATAAAGCAAAATCTGATTGAGTTGTTCGGTGAAAAGCTCCATTTCTTTTTCCGAAAAGGAAAGCCTGGCCAATTTGGCCACATGGGCAACCTCGGCCTTAGTAATTTTCATGCCTACCTCCTGTGTAGAAAGGATTTATTACATTAATGCTTGGGATTTAACACAAAAAATCTTACGATGCAAGGCATTGAAAGAGGCTGTTTGAAAATTGAACATTGACCCAAAATCAGCGATTGATTTATAGTATTCCGTAAAAATTGATGAGTTTCCCTTCCTCCTTACTTACAGAAATTATACGCCAAGACCTCGTTAGGTGGTCAAGGGTCTACGCTCGCTGCTCGCTGTGGACCTGCGCCAAAGGCGCAGGCTGCGCCCTTCGGGCTTGCCCTTGACCACACTCGGCCTTGGCCAAAAAAGAAGTTGTGAAAGGAGGAAAGGGGAAAAAGAAAATTTTCCTTTTTCCTTCCAGCCTCAAATAAAAAGTCAGCGCCGAAGCGAGCGAGGTCAAGGCAGTCGTCAGCCACCCGCAGGGCTTGGCCTTGACCGCAAAGTGAGCGGAGGCGCTATAATTATGATTGGGCCTTGGAAGGGAAAAAGGTCTCCACAAATTACATAGAATTATGCGGTTAACTATATTTTTCAAGCAGCCTCAGGCATCCCAATCCTTAGGAAACCTTTTTCACCCGCAGTTTTAACCCTTCTACGCCAATTACTTCTATCGTTTCATCCTTCTTAATTTCTTCTTCACTTTCTGCATTCCAAAGTTCACCATGAACAAAGGCCCTACCAATCTTTCCTGGAAGAATCTCAGTCAGTGCCCTACCCTTTTCCCCAATAAGGGCCTCTAATCCGCTTTTTATTTTTGTCCTTTGCGCCTTAACGACAAGGGATAACACCCCGATAAAGAAGAGAGAAATAAAGGTAAGGGTGGTAATCAGGGTTGTCCAAGAAAGGCGCAGGTACTTAGGGGCATGGTGAAAAAGCATGATGGAGCCAAGGGTATAACAAAAGAGGGCCGCCACGGTCAGGAGACCATAGCTTGTAATTTTAAGTTCCAGGATAAAAAAGATAATCCCTAAGACAATAAGAAGAATACCAGCATAACTTACCGGTAGGATCTGAAAGGCAAAGAAGGCTAGCACCAAAGAAATGGCACCTACCACTCCAGGCAGAATTACCCCTGGATGGGCTAATTCAAAATAAAGCCCAGCCAGACCAATCATCATGAGGAGGTAGGCAATCTCAGGATTGCTCAATATGCGTAGGATGTCATACCGAAGCCCACCCTTTAAGACAACAACCTGAGCATTTTTGGTATGCAATGTCTTTTTCCCTGTTTCTAAATTGACTGTCTTTCCATCAATCTTTTCAAGAAGATCGGCCAAGTTATCGGCCATCAAATCAATTACCTTGGCCTTTAAGGCCTCTTTAGCGGTTAAGGAAACACTTTCACGCACCATCTTGGCTACTACCTTGGCATTACGATGGCGTTTATCGGCAATACTGCGCACATAGGCCACCATATCGTTGACAATCTTTTTCTGCATTTCCTTAGGAATTTTCTTCCTGGCCAAGTTCACTGGATGGGCTGCCCCAATATTAGTACCAGGGGCCATAGCGGCAATGTGGGCGGCTAAAGTAATAATGGCCCCAGCCGAAGCGGCCTTGGCCCCACTAGGGGCAACATAAACCACGATAGGCACAGGGCTGTTTAAGATCATCTTAATAATCTTTTGCATGGAATTGGCCAGTCCCCCAGGGGTATCTAGTTCAATGATAAGGCACTCGGCTTCCTTTTGTTTTGCTTGTAAAATGGCCGTATCTATTAAGTCTGCGACCGCAGGTGAAATAATCTCTTCTACCCTAACCAAACATACTTCCTTGGCCCAAGTTAAAGAAGAAAAGAGGAAAAGCAAAAGACAGGAAATAAGAACAATACGTTTCATAAACTATATGCTAAACTAAAGGCAGATAGGGGTCAAGGAAAAATAGATATTTTACATCTTGACTTCTTTTCATATCCTATTTAGGATTGCCCCAAAACACTGAGGTAGAAAAATGAATTTAAGAGTCCGTTTTGCCCCAAGTCCTACAGGAAGTTTACACCTAGGCAATGCCCGCACGGCCATCTTTAACTGGCTCTTTGCCCGCCATCATAAAGGGCAGTTTGTCCTGCGTATAGAGGATACAGATAGAGAACGCTCTAAGCCTGAATACGAAGTCCAATTGATAGAAAGCCTTAAGTGGCTTGGTCTTGATTGGGATGAAGGACCGGATAAAGGAGGGCCCTTTGGACCGTATCGGCAGTCAGAACGATTGGAAATTTATCAAGAATATGTTCAGAGATTGCTAAAAGAAGGCAAGGCCTATTATTGTTACTGCAGCCAAGAGGAACTTGAAGCTGAAAGAAGGCAGTGTCTAGCCAAAGGCATTCCGCCTAGATATTCCGGCAAGTGCCGTGAGCTAACTGAAAGACAAAGGCAACAATACGAAAAAGAAGGCCGCCGTCCAGCCATTAGGTTTAGGGTGCCAGATGAAGTAGTGGAGTTTGAGGATTTAATCAAAGGCAAGATGCGTTTTTATGCTGGGGATATTGGTGATTTTATTATCGTGCGGTCAAATGGACTACCTGCCTACAACTTTGCCGTGGTCATAGACGATGCCTTTATGCAGATCACGCACGTGATAAGGGGAGAAGACCATCTGGCCAATACGGCCTGCCAGCTTTTGCTTTATGAGGCCCTTAATCTCACGCCTCCTAAATTTGCCCATCATCCCCTACTCTTAGCCCCAGACCGAACAAAGTTGAGCAAACGCCACGGAGCGGTTTCGGTGGAAGAATACAAAAAAGAAGGCTTTTTACCCCAGGCCCTCCTTTTTTATCTGACCACACTGGGTAGTGGTGCCCAAAAGGAGATATGGGACAAAGACACCCTTATTGAACGGTTTGACCTGAAAATGACGGGAAAAGGCAACGTGATTTTTGACAGAAATCAGCTTTTGTGGGTAAACAGACAATTCTTACGGTCATTACCCATAGAAACCATTGCAAATTACGCTAAAGACTTTGTGCCAGAAAAGACAGATAATAAAACCCTTAAAGATTTTCTTGGTCTTATTCGGGAAAATATTGCTACCCTTAGCGAAATTTCTACCTTTTGGCCGGTATTTAATCAGCCTGAAATAAACCTCAGTGAAGAAGCTATTTCTACCTTAAAAGAAGAAGCTGCCCAGATGGTCATTAAACTCTTTTATGGAGCCCTTGAGAGTGGCCGTTCTGATTATGAAAGTATTTTAAAAGAAATACAGCAAAAAACAGGTCTAAAAGGGCGCAAACTATTGTTTCCCTTGCGTCTTGCCCTTACTAGTCAAAAAAGCGGCCCGCAATTACATCAAATCTTAGAGTATCTCCCTAGGGAATGGATAAAATTACGGCTTAAACAGGCATTTTTTGCTTAACCTTTTGCTTTACCTGTTCAGCAATTTTTAACACATGTCTTTTTATTATTTCAGTATCAAAACTAATAGGCCTTCTTTCTTCTAGCACGATTTTTCCATTTATGATAACAGTCTCTACATCGGCCCCATGCACGGCATAAACCAGATGTGAATACGGATCATAAAGAGGAAAAAGATGCGGTTGTTTAGGATCAAGAATAATGATATCGGCTAAGGTCCCTTCTTTTAGCCGGCCAGTATTAAGCTTAAACATCTGGGCAGGAATCGTCGTAGCCATTTTTAAAACACTCTTGGCAGGCATCACCGTCGGATCAAGCTGAATGCCTTTATGTATCTTGGCCGCGGTATCCATTTCTTGAAACATATCTAGATTATTATTGCTGGCTGGCCCATCAGTGCCAAGGGCAACCGGAATGTCTTGACTTAAAAGCCTAGGCACCGGACAAAGACCAGAGGCCAACTTGAGATTGCTCTCTGGATTGTGGACCACTCCCACCCCGGTGTCTTTTATGATTTTTATCTCTTCTTCGGTTAGCCAATTGGCATGAATGATAATAGTGTTTTCATCTAAAATACCTAAGCTATGCAAATAGGCCACCGGTGTAAGTCCATGTTCTTTTTTGATTTGTTCTACTTCCCAATTCGTTTCGGCTACATGGATAAAGAGAAAAGTCTCATAAGCCTTGGTCAACTCCTTGGCCTGTTTTAGCGTCTCGGCTGAACAGGTGTAAGGAGCATGTGTAAATACGGCTGGAATAATAAGCTCTGAACATCCCTGCCATTTTTGTAAAAAGAGCTTTGCCTGGGCAATATTTTCTTTGGGATCTGGCACACCAGGGGCAGGAAAGTCAATTACTCCCTGCGCTAGCACTGCCCTTATGCCTAAATCCATACACGCCCTTACGGCCCCATCTTCACAGAAATAACCATCAGCAAAACAAGTAGTCCCACTTAAAAGCATCTCCCAACCGGCCAGCATTGTGCCCCAATAGACAAATTCTTCATTGACCAGAGCGCGTTCGGCTGGAAAGATGTATTCATGTAACCATTTATCCAAGGGCAGATCATCGGCCAATCCTCGTAAAAGGCTCATGGCTGCATGGTTATGGGCATTTATCAGCCCAGGCATAACTAACTTATCCGTGGCCTTAATGACCTTCTTGGCAGATTGCAAGTACTTTTCAGGAGGTTCTCCCTTACCTATATACACAATCTGATTGTCTTTTAAGAAAATACATCCCTTTTCTATCCACCCTTCATCGTTAAGGGTTAAAAGCATGGCATCATAAACAAGAATATCCATTGCCTATTCTCCTTAAGAGGGAATTTGGGTATAAGGAGTTAACACATCTTCAGACAAAGGGCAAGAAGTCTGTTTGGTAAAAGGTGTGGAGTAAATGAGTACCTCCCATCTACGTATTAGGGAAAAATCGTCATTTAGCTTTATTTTTTAGCTTCAGCTCCATCAAAATGGCATCTTCGCCTGTATCATGATAATATCGTGGTCTTCTTCCTATCTTTTTAAAACCAAATTTATGATAGAAATTGATGGCCCGGTGGTTAGAGGCTCGGACCTCAAGGCCTACCCATTTTAATCCCCTTTGGCGGGCATAGGATAAGACCTTTTCTAGCAAACGGCTACCAATTCCTTGCCCTTGAAATGCCTTTTTTACGGCAAAATTTAAGATGTGCATTTCGTCCCAAAGTACCCAGAAGCAAATGAAGCCTAGGACTGTCTGTGTTTGCTTATCCTTAGCCACCCAAAGAGAACTATAAGAATGTTTTAGTTCTTCATAAAAGCTTTCTTTACTCCAAGGAGTAGAAAAGCATTCCTTTTCTATAGCATAAATTTGATCTATATCTGTCGTCTGGGCCGGAACAATGAGCCACATTATTGGCTTAATTCTTCACTCGCCAGGATAATGGCGTTACAGGCCTTTTCTTTGACAAAGGCAGCCAAATCTTTCACTCCCAATTCTTCCTGTTTATTAATTGCTCCCAATAGCATTGGCAAGTTAACCCCTGTAATCACCTCTACTTCTCCTGGTTCTAAAAAGGAGTAGCTTAGATTAGAAGGAGTGCCACCAAACATATCCGTCAGGATCAAAACACCCTTTCCTGTATTGACCTTGTCAATCGCCTTAGCAATGGCCTTTCGGAGGTCGTCTATGGCCTCATCCTGTACACTTACAACTTGGACATTTTTGACCTTACCGCTAATAAAGGTAGCGGCCTCTAATAAGGCCTTGCCTAGATTACAGTGGGTTATAAGTACAATACCTACCATTTTTTTACCCCGCTAAGATGTCACGGTGTGTTAAGGAAATATCGTATTCATAAGGATTATCTAAACTTCCCTTAAGGGCCTTTGTCAAGGCTTCAGCGACTACCACTGAACGATGTTTACCTCCAGTGCAGCCTATGGCGATGTTAAGATAATTTTTACCTTCTCGCTTGTAAAAGGGCAAAAGGAATTGTAATAAGTCAAGAATTTTTTTCAAAAATATTTGCATTTCTTCACTTTTCATGACATAATTTCTCACCCTTTCATCTCGTCCATCTAATGCCTTTAACTCTGGCACAAAATAGGGATTAGGTAAAAAACGCACATCTAACACTAAATCAGCTTCATACGGAAGTCCGTACTTGAAGCCAAAAGAGAAAATATGCACATTCAGGCGCCGAAGAGCTGTCTCTTTGTATCGGGCCTCTATCCATCGTTTTAGATCATGCACACTGAAAGATGAGGTATCAATAATTTGGGTAGCTAGCTTTCTTATCTCTTGTAGATATTTTCTCTCCTCAATAATACTTTCAGTAATACTTTTCCCCTTTTTGGCCAGGGGATGCTTACGCCGTGTTTCTTTGAAGCGGCGAATAATAACTTCATTTTGGGCATCAAAAAAAAGAATTTCAGGTTTATATCCCCTACTCTCAATCTCCCTTAAAATATCATTTCCCTTTTGGGCAAATTGCTTCTCACGAATATCCATTACCAAAGCAACTTTATCCACTTTACTTTCACGAACTAGACTTAAAAATTTGGGTAAAAGAAAAAGGGGCAGGTTATCTACGCAAAAAAAGCCTAAGTCCTCAAATGTTTTTAAGGCCGTGCTTTTACCTGCCCCAGAAGTACCTGTAATAATAACTAATTTAAACTGTTTCATAGGTTAAAAGTTAGGTTCAACTAAGTCATAATTACCGTCATCTCTTTTGTGAAGCACACAAACTTTCTTTGTATCAGCATTAATAAAAACTAATAGGTGAGCTCCCGTAACTTCCATTTGTTCAACGGCTTCTTCTATATCCATCGGTTTAGGAGAAAAACTATCACTCTTTATAATTTGAGGTCCAGCAGGCACCCCCGGTTCAACAGAAGTAGTTTCTCCTGTGTGTCTTGGTATTCTCTTTTCCTTTAGTTTATTAAGTTGCCTTTCTATTTTATCTACTACCTTATCAATAGCGGCATATATGTCATCGGCCTCTTCCTTGCTGTATATTTTTTCACCATCAGCCCAAAGGTTTAACTCAGCAATGTGCCTGTATTTTTCTACGGAAAGGACTAGATTGGCTTCCATATTGTCCGTCCCCAAAAAACGAGGCAGTCTTTTAAGCTTTTTGCTGGCATAACTTTTTATCCCCTCAGAAGAATGGATGTTACGGAATGTAACAGAAATCTGCATCTTTCCCTCCTCCTAACTGAATTTTATTGAAAAAAATTGTTTCACCTTTTCCTTTATCTATCGTCAACTCTACTGCCAAAGATTCCCCTCGCCATGTGGGAAATCATAAATACTTCAGCAACCGCATTTACCAAAATCTCTTTCTTTGGGATGAAGGCAATATTCCCAAAGATTCCCGGTACTTGGCCACGGTGCGCCTCGCAATATTAATCCCCTGTTCTTTCAATATCTTAGTAATTTTTTGGTCACTATAAGGCTTCTGTGGATCTTCAGAGGCAATGATCTCTCTTATCTTTGCCTTAATACTTTCAGCCGAAAGTAGATTACCTGAATTGGTGTTTATACCTGTATTAAAGAAAAACTTTAACTCAAATATTCCATAAGGCGTCTGTACGTATTTATTAGCCGTTACCCTTGAAACAGTAGATTCATGTAATCCAACATCGTCAGCCACATCTTTAAGGACAAGTGGCCGCAAGTATTCTATCCCTTTTTCTAAAAATTCCCGCTGAAATTTAAATATACTACAGGCTACTCGGTATAATGTCCGTTGTCTTTGATGAATACTTTTAATAAGCCAAACGGCCGATTTGAATTTACTTTGCAAGAAATTTTTTACCCTCTCGGAAAGATTACCGTTAACCATCAACCGACGATAATAATCATTAATATGGAGTTTTGGCAATCCATCTTCGTTTAAAACAACTACAAAATCGTCTTCCACTTTATATACATACACGTCAGGCACAATATAAATAGGCACTTCTGTATTATATTGTCTACCTGGCTTAGGCTCTAGGCTTAAAATAACCTCTACAGCCCTTTTTATTTCTTCTAGTGGGGCCTTAAGTCTTTTGGCTAGACCTTTTAGGTCTTTCTTACCTAGATATGAAAGATATTCTTGAACAATTTCTCTTACCCAAGGGAGATCTATCTTGAAATGTTCTATTTGCAATAAAAGGCATTCCTTTAAATCCCTAGCGGCTACGCCAATAGGATCAAATTCTTGAATTCGTTTCAGAACTTTTTTTACTTCTTCTATAGATGTGTCTGTATGTGTAGCAATTTCTTTCAGGGAAATTTTTAAATAACCATCATCATCTAGGTTACCAATAATATAGCCTCCAATTTCCTTTTCTTTTTCCGTAAAGTGAGATAAATTAAGCTGCCACATTAAATGATCACAAAGGGAAGGCCGCTTAGAAACAATATTCTCCCAGGGCAATTCTTCTTTTTCTTCCTTCTGGTGTAAACCCATTTCCTTTAGATATGAGTCTTCGCTGTATTGCTCCCAAAACTCGGCTAGGACTTCTAATCTTTTTTCCTCAGCCTTATTTTCATACTCATCAAGGGTAGTTAAAGAATAAAAAGGTTCTTCATATTCAAGGACAGGATTTGTCTCCATCTCTTGTTTAATGGTATGGATTAATTCTAGACGGGAAAGTTGCAGCAGTTTTATTGCCTGCTGCAACTGCGGTGTCATGATCAGTTGTTGCGTAAGCTTTAGCTGTTGGCGTAGTTCTAAAGCCAATGTTCAGCCCTCTCTTAAAGTGTGAAGTCCTGCCCTAAATAAAACTGTTTTGCCAAAGGGCTATTCACAATTTTTTCTGGTGTGCCTGTCTCTAAAATTTTTCCCTCATTTAGAATATAAGCCCGATCACACAGCTTTAAGGTTTCTCTTACATTATGGTCAGAAATAAGAATTCCTATCCTTTGGTTCTTTAAACGTCTTATAATTTCTTTAATCTCTGCCACCGCAATTGGATCTACCCCAGCAAAGGGCTCATCTAAAATCATAAAGTAAGGGGAGGTAACCAAGGCCCTTGTAATCTCTACTCTTCTTTTTTCCCCTCCAGAAAGTGTAGATGCCTTATTTTTAGCTAAATGCTCAAGGCGCAATTCTTTAAGCAGCTCCTTTAGTCGCCTTTGTCTTTCTGTTGGGGAGAGGGAGAGAGTTTCTAAAATGGCTAAGATGTTTTCCTCTACGGTCATCCGCCGAAAAACAGACGTCTCTTGAGGTAGATAGTAAATTCCTTTCCTTGCCCTTTTATACATAGGCAGAGAAGTCAAATCTTCCCCATCAAAAAGAATTTTCCCTCTATCTGGTTTGATAATACCTATAATCATATAAAAAGTAGTAGTCTTCCCTGCCCCATTAGGCCCTAACAATCCCACTACCTCTTGAGACTTCACCTCTAGGGAAAGATTATCTACTACCTTTCTACCTTTGTAGATTTTGGTCAGGTTTTTTACCTTCAGTGTGTGCATCCTTCTTTATTTTTTGAGGATAAATTACTGCCTCAACTGGTAGTTCTCCGCCCAATACTATCATTTTATTTTCATTCAAAGATATAATTACTTTTTCCCCTTTAATCACGTTCTCACCTTCTTGCAATAGTGGATGTCCAGTAAGGATAATCTTTCCTTTATCCTTCAAAAAGAGAGCCCTTTCTCCTTTAGCCTTCCTCTCTCCTTGGGTAATAATCACATGTCCCTCGGCTTCAATGCGTTCAATCTGTTGTTTAGAGATATTTTTTGTCTCTTTTTCTTGGGTAGAAGAAGTTTTATAGTATACTCGCATTAAATCGGCTTGCACAATTATGTCCTCCTGTTTAGCCTTAGCATGTCCAGTAAAAACAATTACCCTCTTGTTGTGGTCTACTTCCATCTGGTCAGATTGAATATAAAGAGGGGCTTGCTTTGCCCATAAAAATACACTTCCAACCATAAATATCCATACAAATAATAAACTCTTTTTCCACATCTTTAATCCTCTACATAGAAGCAACTCTTTACCTCCTTATAAAAGACAATCCTATTCTCTTTTACAAAAAACTGCATTCTTTTTGCCTGCAGATGAAGGTCTTTCCTCGTAATAGTGACGGGGGTAGTAGTGTAGAGAAGATCTTTTTTGGGGGTATAAACCACCATCGTGGTAGAAAAGGTATATCCCCCAGGTTGCCAGATATGAACATTGCCCTTTAATATAAAATCTTTCGTTTTTGTGTTGAAAATTCCCTTTTCGGCTTCTAAATATACAGGCAACCCTTGCTGAAGATAAAAAATGGCCTTTACTTTTACTAACCTCAACTTTTCTGTATCTCCTTGAATCCTCTGGGCCTCCTGTGCTTTTAATTCCCAAAATTTAATCCCGTTTTTTACCTCCTGGTAGTGAAGGTGAGAAAATAAGGTAGAGGTATCTTTTACATCAACACATTTAACCTCCTTGGAAGAACGAGTAAAAAAATAAATTCCCCCTATCACCAAAAAATTAAGAAAAAAACCTAACAGAAGGAGTTTCTTAAACCTACTTTGCATTGTGTTTTTAATATAACAAACAACCAGCAAAATGTAAAGCAAAAAAGATGCCAAAATTGATAAAAAGGCTAAAAAAATTCAACTGCCTTGAATCTTATCCTTAGCGAATTCCTTTTGTGTATCTATAATCAGTTCGGCAATTTCCCTCAGTGCCCCCTTACCTCCTGGGGCAGTAGTAACATAATCGGCCTTTGCCTTTAAGGCCTTGACGGCATTGCTTACAGTAAAACCTACACCTACCTTTTCTAAAACGGCCAGGTCTGGCAAATCATCTCCGACAAAGGCAATTTCTTCAAGACTGTATTTTGCAGTCAATTTTTCTAAGATATCTTCTTTATTCCGGACGCCCTGGTATACACTTTGAATACCTAGCTCCCGACATCTCCTTTGCACAGCTTCAGAATAACGCGCAGTAACGACAACAACCTCTATCCCATGTTCCATAAGCATCTTAATACCAAGACCATCCTTTACATCAAAGTGTTTGACCTCCAGCTCTCCATCAGCATAACAAATACACCCATCTGTCCATACTCCATCTACATCTGTAATAAGGACTTTTATCTTTTTTAGCTTTTCTAAAAAGGCCAAATATTCCATCGCCCTTCTCCTAAAGACCTCCAGTGTTAGTCCAAAAGATACCAGTAAGGAAAAAAATGCGCAAGCAGGGCTAAAACCGCATAACAAAGCAGGTTCTATTTGGATGACTTTCTACGTCAATTTCTCCGCCTATGGCCTCTACCCATTTCTTGGCAATGGCTAGGCCAAGCCCTGTCCCCTTAGCCTTGGTTGTAAAAAAGGGCTGAAAGATCTTTGTCTGCTCAGAAGGGGGAATAATCGGTCCGTTGTTACATACAGATAAAATGATCCTCCTCCTTTCTTTCTTTGCCATAAGCTTTATTTCTCCACCCTTTTCTATGGCCTCTAAGGCGTTTTGAAGCAAATTTATAAGCACCTGTTTCATCTTTTCTCTATTCGTCTTAAGATACAATGGTTGAGGACAATCTACACTTAAAACAGGATTTTTTTCTGACCACACTGAAAGGTGTTTTAACTCTTCTATTACTTCCTGACAAAGAGAAAAAAGATCAACTTCTTCCTCTTTAAACTTTTCTTCTCTGGCAAAGGTTAAAAGTTCATTGGCAAGGCGCTCAAGTTGAGCTGTATTTTCTACAATAGTAGAAAGTCCTATTTGAAGGTCAATAAATAGCTGTGCATTCAAAGGTCGTTTTCCAAAAATAGCCTCCCCTAGCCTTTCCTTGTGTAATTGGGCAAAGCCTTTGATCTTGGCCAAGGGGTTTCTGATTTCATGGGCCAAAATAGCAGCCATCTCTCCCAAACTAGCCAGTTGTCTTTGTCGCCATATCCGTTGTTGTAAGACCAGATTTTTCTGCCATAAACGCCAGACATAAATGGCCAAAGCCCAGAGAAACACAAGGACAAAAAGCATTATTCCTATTTGCAATCTTGCTTGTTTTATCACCTGAAAAGCAGGATAGGGATGAAGGGCTACGCGCAGAAGAAAGTAGCGTATCTTCTTTTTTTCATGCAGATGACAGGGAAAATCAAAGACAAAGACCTTTTCTTGTGTAAGTAAGGGTTGATAGTAATAGCGAGGATGTTTTGTTTTAAAAATATCACGAATAGAACTAGGATTAAGGCGATGCCCAATCAAATTGGGGTTTGAGTGAAGAACAATGCTACCGTCTTCTCTTATTAAGGCCAGATAAGCCAAGTCTGGCCAGCACAGGCTGTTTAAAATGTTTTTAAAGAGTTGTTTATCCTGAAGACCTTTGTCCTGTAATAGGAACTCTAAATTAACCGCAATGTCAAAGCCACGTGTTTCTAAAAGTCTGCTTGCTGCCTCTAAGGCAAAACGGTGTAAGCGGTAAATGTTAAAAAGCATAAAAAAGGAGAGGACAAATAAAAAAAGGAGAAGTCCCTTATAGGGTCTCATTGGTAAGGCCTCTGGTGGCGTTTTCCCCGCCAGCAGGGGGTACCATTTGGATGGCGAAATATATATGTCTTTTGCGTGGTTAAATCAACGACTTTACGGGCAATCAGACAAATTTGCCCTGCATCGTTATAAAATTTACATCCTACTACCTCTACCTCATCTCCTACTTTAAATGTTATCTTTTTCTTCTCCAGAAACCACCAAGGGGCCAAAAAAACTAAAATCCTTTTGTCATCCACCTGTAACCAAAACCGCTGGGGACCACCACGGTGATAAGGATCAAAGAAGGTAATTTTGCCTTGCACTGTTACTTCTGTATTTGGATCATAACACCGCGTCCAATTGGCAAAAACAAAAGATGAATAAAGCAAAAACAAAAAAAACAAAAAAAGGTATAAAAGAGTAATCTTTCTCATATTTTTTATTCTATCCTTTCTTTAAAGGGGAAGGCAAGCCCTTCCCCTTGTTTTCTTATCTGTTACGCATCATAGATCTATTACGCATGGGACCACTCCATAAAGGCAGACCTGTTTCTGCATCTCTTAATTTCAAAGTTCCTTGTTTTGTTTCAATTTCTTTGGCAATTAAACAAGTTTGCCCATTTTTCAAAGCAAGCTCATAAACCGTAACTGTAATTTCTTCTCCCCTGCGTGGTCTTGTTATCCCCTGTGAACGCCAAAACCACCAAGGCCCGATGCCGTAGACAACGACTTCTTCTCCTTCATCTGTTTGTATAATCAAACCTGGCCAGGCGTAACCTACCACTGTGCCTTGGATAGTTTTCTCAGGTGCGTTCTGAATGGCCAACCACCAACAACATCTAGGTGGTTGGGCCACTACTTGTGTAACCAAAAACAAACCTAAGCCAACCGCTACTAATGCTACCCATTTTCTCATTTTTGCCCTCCTTTGATGATTTCTACTATTTCTACTGGCCTAAGGCCAACGCGTTGGCCTATTTCCCTTAAGCTATCTTGAGGATTAGCTGTAATTCCCTTGGTCTCAAGTCTCGCTAAGGCCTCTGATATCGGAATATGTAGTTTTTCACATACTTCTTTCAAAGACATCCTGCCATAACCAGCCAGGGGCATAGAGGTCACCTGCTGTATGAGGCTGAAGATGTGTTGAGGGGAAGTGTGATTTTGCTGGGCAATTTCCTTTAAAGTCTGGTCAGGAGATTCGTATTCAATTCCCGCTGCCTCCAGTTTGGCCAAGGCCTTTTTAAGGGAAAATTGGAATTTATGACAACACGCCCGCAGGGATAAAAGCTCAAGGTGGGGAATGGGAGGAGGAGTCTCATTAACGGTCCATGCGGATTTAATCTTTTCGCTAAGGTTCATAATGGAACTAAAGGGAGGTAATCCGCTAATAGTGGCAATCATTACCAAAACAACTACACTAATGGCCACAAAAAGTTCTTTTATCCGTTGGTTAAGATAATGTAAGAATAAACGCCAGTTAAAATAAAGGTGAAAAGAGGCAGTTATAAGAAACAAAAGGCCAGCGATAGTATGTACGGCCTCCCACTGGTCTTTACCCAGGCCAAGGAAGTGCCAGTTCGTCCAATAGGCAATGCGGCCATGAGGGGTAATATAAAGAACAAAACCTGAAAACACGGTCAGACCAAAACCAAAACCAGTTAAAAGGGTAAAAAGGCTGCGTGTATGAAAACGCATTGGACACTCCTTATAGCTGATTTGCTTAATTTTATAAGGCAAATTTTATGCCACATCAATATTGGTAAGTGATAAGTGATGAATAATGAACAAAAAGAAGGGCTTAGTATGAGATGCTAGATATTGAACAACTTCTCACTTTATGCAATTTTTGCATGTAAAAAGATGCAAATTTTGCACAAAGGAAATTACCTGTTAAGAAAGGCCCTTACCTTTTCAAGTACCTCTCCTTCTAAAAGGGAGAAGCCATGTTCATAACCTTTTAAAGGCACAAATTGATAATTCCTCTTGCCAATCTCTTTAAATCGTTCTACAAGAATTTCGCTCTGACTAATAGGGACAACGGTATCGTCTGTACCGTGCAAAATCAGCACCGGGGCTTTGATTTCTTCAGCCAGATAATAAGGTGATCGTCTTTTTATACACTCTTCTAAACCAAGTCCGCTCTCTTTACATTCTTTTTCGGTTGCCTGAATATAATCAGCCCAATCTATGTCTAGTTGCGGGTTCTCTTTAGTGGCAAAGGTTTGCATTCTCAAAAGGTCTGTAGGCCCATAGGCGTCTATCACACCCTCTACTTCCTCTTGTGCCGCTGCCAAGAGGGCTAGATAGGCCCCATGACTTTCTCCAATGAGATAAATTTTTTGTATACCTAAGTTTTTAACATAAGATATGGCCTTTAATACATCTTCAAGCTCCTTTCCGCCATAACTACTAAATCGGTAATCTACAGAAATGATAGTAAATGCAGGAAAAAAGTAAGTAGCATATTCTTCTCCCATCTTTTTCGTCACCTCGGTAGAGGCTTTTCCTCCATGCACCAAAACAATAGCTTTTTCTTTACTGCCTGCCCAAACAAACAAATGGGCACCTCGATAAATCACCTCTTTCATCTTACATCCTAAAAAACAAAGAAATAAAAAGATAAATATCCTTCTTTTACTATCCACCATAGCTATCAGGCAAGGTAAACTACCTTATGGAAGAAGTCAAGGCAGTTAGGGAGCAATATTAGTGCTTTCTGGTTGACTAATGAACCCCATAAGCATATTTAATTGGGACTTGACCTCTATTATTAGTTATTGCATAATTTAATAGAGAAGAGTAGGCACTTTTTGAAGAAGCAAACAGGTAGCTTAAAGAGAATGAGAAGCAAATTAAGGAAAAGGAGGTGAAAAAATGTACTTGTATCTAGTCCAACATGCAGAGGCAAGACCAAAAGAGGAAGATCCCAAGCGTCCTCTTTCTGATAAAGGACGCTCTGACATTCAAAAAGTAGCGGCCTTTATTGCTAAAAAGGCAAATGTCAAAGTAAAAAGGATTATACATAGCGGAAAAACTAGAGCTCAACAAACGGCTGAAATACTTGCAGAATATCTACATCCTTGTGAAGGTATTAAAAAAGCAGAAGGTTTAAATCCTCTTGATGACCCGCTTATTTGGCTCAAACGGTTAGTAGACATTAAAGAAGATATCATGTTAGTAGGGCACCTACCTCATTTAGACAGACTTTCATCCTATCTCTTGTGCCAGAATATAGATAAAAAGACAATAGATTTTCAAATGGGTGGGGTAGTTTGTCTTAAAAAGAACGAAGCAAATAGTTGGTCAGTAGGCTGGATGGTAATCCCGGAGTTGGTTAAATAACATGAAAACAAAGTTTTTTCTCCTAGACGCCGATTATATTACCGAAAAAAAGAAGACGTTCATTCGTCTCTGGGGCAAGACAGAGGAAGGGAAAAATATTGTCGTCTTTGTCAAAGAAGAGCCCTATTTCTATGTCCTGCCCAAAAATTCCAAGCAGGCCAAAGAAGAAATCCTTGCCCTGCTTAAAGAGAAGAAAAAGGAGATAAAAAACATTTCCCTCGTCAAACGCACTTGGATGGGAGAGGAAAGGGAATTTTTAAAAATTACCTGCCTCTTACCTCAAGATCCACCTAAGATCAGGGACATTGTTAAAACCCTTGAGGCCAAACGCGGTGGAAGTGGTTCTGTTATTGAAGAATATGAATACGCCCTTAACTTTTACCGCCGCTTTTTGATTGACCATCAGATTGATGGCAATTGTTGGCTGGAGGTAGAGGGAGAAGAAGTTACCACCAAATATAAGGTAGACTTGGCCATTAAAGCAGATAGAGTTATTGTGCTTGATGAAATTCATTTACCTCCTTTAAAAATCTTGGCCTTTGATTTGGAAACTTACGAGCAGGCAGGGGAAAAAGAAATCGTGATGGCCTCTTTTTATACCCAAGACAAACAAACCGTTCTTACGAATCAAAAGGCCAACTATCCAGATTGGGTAAAGGTAGTCAATGGTGAAAAAGAATTACTTAAAGGTATCATAAAGACAATTAATGAAATTAATCCCGATATTATTGTTACATTCTACGGAGATGCATTTGATTTTCAGGTTTTGAATAAACGGTGCAAGGCACATAAGGTTAAACTTATCATTTCGCGGGACAATAAAGAAACCAAATTTGCCCGTCGGGCTAGGGTAAGTTCAGCCCGGTTAAACGGAGTAGTACACATAGATCTATTTCACTTTATCAGTAACATCCTTGCGCCTAATCTACAAACAGAAGTTCTAAGCTTGGATGCCGTCTCAGCAGAACTTTTAGGAGATAAAAAGCTTGAAGTAGACTACCAGGAAATGCTTGAAGCCTGGCGGAAAGGCAAAAATTTGGCCAAACTGGCTGAATACTGTCTGAAAGATGCTTTTTTGACCTATCGCCTGGCCGATATTATCCTGCCTCAAATTTTTGAAATTGCCCGCACCGTGGGACAAATCTTGTTTGATGTCTCCCGTATGACCTATGGACAGTTGGTAGAGTGGTATTTATCCCGTAAGGCCCACGAAGAAAACATTATTATTCCCAATCAGCCCAAGTATGAAGATATCATTAAACGCCGGCAAGCTACTTATATAGGTGGATTCGTTAAAGAACCAAAGGCAGGTTTGCATGAAAATATCGCTGTTTTGGACTTTAGGTCTCTTTATCCCAGTCTTATTGTCAGTTTTAACATTTCCCCAGAAACCTTAAACTGCCCTTGTTGCCAAGATGATGGTTACCAGGTGCCGGGGCTTAATTATTGGTTCTGTAAACAAAAAGAGGGTTTTATTCCACATGTATTAAGAAACCTTATTGAAAAGCGGGCAGAGATAAAGAAACAACTTAAAAAAATGGATAAATCGTCGCTGGCCTATCGGGTGTTTAATAACCGGCAGTATGCCTTAAAGGTCATTGCCAATGCCACCTACGGTTACTTTGGTTTTGCTGGTTCAAAGTGGTATTGTAAAGAATGTGCCGAAAGCTGCACGGCCTTTGGACGGTTTTGGATTAAAAAGACTATTGCTGCGGCAGAAGAAGCAGGGTTTGAGGTGATTTATGCTGATACAGATTCCCTATTTCTAAAAACAAAGAAAGGAGATATTGAGAAAGAAGCCACGGTCTTTTTAGAAGAGATTAATCGCAAGTTTCCTGGTATTTTAGAACTTGATCTTCAGGGATTCTATGTTCGTGGCATTTTTATTCCACGTGGTGCCGCCCCAGGTACAGCCAAGAAACGCTATGCCCTATTGGACAAAAAAGGTGAACTTTTAATTAGAGGGCTTGAAACAGTTAGACGGGACTGGTGCCAGTTGGCCAAAGAGCTGCAGCGGCAGGTATTAGAATATGTCCTTAAAGATAGGGACATTGAAAAGGCCAAAAAGTATGTAAGAGAAGTCGTCAAACACATTCGGCAAAAAGAGGTACCACTGTCTGCCCTTATCCTTTATGAGGAATTAACCCGCCCCCTTGAAACCTACAAGCAGCTTAGTCCCCATGTCATGGCGGCCAGAAAACTCAAAGAAAGCAGAGGAGAAGTTGGTGAGGGCATGCTAGTTATGTTTGTCATTACCAAAGGCCCTGGATCCATCTCAGAGAGGGCTACTCCTGTTGAATTGGTTAATTCCATAAATGAAATAGATACAGAGTATTATGTTTACCATCAGATCGTCCCTGCAGCCCTAAGGATACTTCAAGTTTTGGGAGTAAAAAAAGAGGATTTGGTCTAAAATCATCTTTAAAAGCTCTCTTTCATGAAAGGCAATTTGGGCTAACTGAAACTACCTT
Organism: Candidatus Desulfofervidaceae bacterium; assembly: GCA_027064585.1. Classification (GTDB taxonomy): domain Bacteria; phylum Desulfobacterota; class Desulfofervidia; order Desulfofervidales; family Desulfofervidaceae; genus JAGHCL01. The sequence goes on from JAMOPI010000031.1 coordinate 66,978, forward strand.
AGCTGACTCACTGTAGACCAGCTGCAAAACCGATCGTTACGATTGGTCCTTCCTTCCCTACCGAAGCGCCTGAACCGATGCAAATGACCAAGACAAGCATCTGCATAAAGGTGGCCTTATGCGGCCTCTCTTTAAAAGTAAGGCCTCTATAATCTCTGGCACGCCGTGCCCTTTAGTTTCCCTTGCCCCAAAGTAAATGAAAGGCCCAACAACAAGACCTCCCAGGGCAGGCATCAAGATCTTTCAATACAAAGGCAAGTTGTGGTGAAAGGTAAGAAAGTCCTTCGGATTATGGTAAAAAGACCTTGAAAAGATTTAATCATGAAACGAAAGACAATGACCCCAACACTACTAATGAACCCAATTACAACCGCCAAAACGGTATTAACAACATATTCATTAATCCTTTGGTTGTCTTTCCAGATAAATAAAATCTCACGTTTACATTTGTTAACCCCTTTCGTATAAGCGCAATATCTCTACCATTTCCCTTACAGCCCGTTCAAATCCAACTAAAACGGCCCTAGCCACGATGCTGTGACCAATGCTAAATTCATAAATTTCCTTTACCTTGGCTAGGGGATGAATATTGACATAATTAAGCCCATGACCAGCCTTGACCACTAAGCCCATTTCATGCGCATATTTTACCGCCTCTAAAAGCCGAGCCAATTCTCTCTCCTGTTCCTCCCCTCTTGCGTCGGCATAACGACCGGTGTGTAACTCAATCATATCGGCCCCTACCTCCTTGGCCGCCTTTATCTGGTGAGGATCTGGATCAATAAAAAGGCTAACCTTAATTCCTCCGTCCTGTAAGCGTTTAACCACCTCAGCAATCTTTTCCTGCTGTCCGGCTACATCTAGACCTCCTTCAGTGGTTAGCTCCTCTCTTCTCTCTGGCACAAGGGTAGAAATATCCGGCTTAACATCCAAAGCAATTTTAATGATCTCCTCAGCCGCTGCCATCTCTAAATTCAAGTTTGTTTTTACTGTCTTTCTTAAAATGTAAACATCCCTTTCCTTAATATGTCTTCTATCTTCTCGCAAATGAACAACTATTCCTTCTGCTCCAGCCAACTCGGCCAAAGCCGCTGCTGTCACCGGATCAGGCTCATTGATACGCCTGGCCTCTCTTAGGGTGGCTACATGATCAACATTGACTGCTAGTTTGGCCATAACCTACCTCCTTTGCCATTAGTTAGTCTTTTTTATCTTAAAAACTCAAAGAAAGCAAGGATAAGCGTGCCTGTAGTGAGAATCACGGGCAACTCTAAGGCCAACAGAAGAATAAGGAGTTTCCCTTCTGTAAAGCGGCTGAATAGCCCAAAATCCGTGATTGCCCTCCAAGAAACTCCAGAAGTTGTTTAAAAAACATCTTTCACCTAAAAGGTGAGAAAACATTTATCTTTTCCTCAAACCCAATCATAATTATAGCGCCTCCGCTCGCTTAGCGGTCAAGGGCAAGCCCTAAGGACACAGCCTGCGCCTAAAGGCGCAGGTCGGAGCGAGCAAGGCGATCGTAGACCTTTGACCACCTAACGAGGCCTTGGCGTACAATTTACTTTAAGTAAGGAAGAAGGAAAACTCATCAATTTTTGCGGAATACTATAAATCAATCGCGTATTTTGGGTGATTTATCCCCTTGCATTTTTCTCGCAATTTCTATATTCTTAAGCCATGCTTCTTAACCCTATAGATCTTTTGGTCATTGTTCTGGCAACCTTTTTTTTAATCCTGGATGGTATTCGGGGATTTCTTAAGAGTGTAGGCCTTTTAGTAGGTATTGTTTTGGGATTCTGGCTAGCTGGGCATTATGCTGGGTTAGGAGCTGCCTTTTTAGAACCTACTTTGTCTTTTCCCCTTTCTTATGTTATAGCCTTTATTTTGATTTTTTTTGCCAGCATCTTGGCCGTTCAGCTTATGAGTGTAGTTATCAAATTTATCCTTAGGCCCCAAATCCTCCGTTGGGCCGACCATTTCTTAGGTTGTATATTAGGAGTAGCTAAAGGGATAGTTTTAGCAGCCTTAATCCTTGTAGTTTTTAATGTTTTTTATCCTCTCCCGCGTGAAATTAAGGAAAGCTCTTATACCTATCACTACCTGGCCAAAATCAGTCAGTGGATGGTAGTAAAACTGCCTCAAAAATTATCTTTAAAGCCAGTAAGAGGGAAAAAGTGAGTGATATCTCTAAATTAGAAGAAATTGTAGCCACTTTACGTGGAGAAAATGGCTGTCCCTGGGATAAAAAGCAAACACCTCAGACCCTCAAAAACTACCTTTTAGAAGAAGTATATGAATTGATAGAGGCTATTGAAGAAGAAAAAGTAGAGGCCATAAAAGAAGAATTGGGAGATGTGTTGTTTATCTTGGTCTTTTTGGCCCAAATTTATAAGGAAAGAAATCTCTTTGACCTTCAAGAAGTCATTGACCAGGAAACGACAAAAATGATTGCTAGACATCCCCATGTCTTTGGCTATTTTCGGCCTAAAAGCATAGAGGAAATCCATGCCCGGTGGGAGGAGATAAAGCAACAGGAAAAGCCTAAGCGTAAGTCCCTATTGGATGGCATTCCCAAGAATTTACCGGCCCTAACATTGGCGTATAAAGTGGGGAAAAAGGCAGCTAAGGTAGGCTTTGATTGGGAAAAGGCCGAGGATGTCTTTGCCAAGATAGAAGAAGAGACCGAAGAGTTTAAGCGTAGCCTATCTTCTGGAGATACACAAAACATAAAGGAAGAGTTAGGTGATATTTTGTTTTGTTGGGTAAATATGGCGCGGCTTTTAAAGATTCAGCCAGAAGATGCCTTGCGGCAAACGGTAAGAAAGTTTAAGAAGCGATTTCGTTTTATAGAAGAGGAGCTTCAGCGACAAAATAAAAGTTTTAAAGAAGCATCCCTTAAGGAAATGGATGCCCTTTGGGAAAGGGCTAAGAGACAGGGATAATGTTTTTCAAATTATTTTTTCTCTTTAGTATTGTTAGCCTGTTAGAACTGGCTCTCATTATTAAGATAGGTTCATATCTAGGTGTCTTTACAACTATCTTAATCATCGTGGCCACGGCCACGCTTGGGGCCTACCTTGCGCAAATGGAGGGACTGCAAGTCCTATCTCAGTTGCAGGCAGAGTTGCGGGCAGGAAGAATGCCCAGTGATGCCCTTATTGATGGGCTTCTTGTTTTGGCAGGCGGGCTTTTACTCCTTACCCCAGGCTTTATCACCGATACCCTGGGTTTACTTCTTATCATTCCCTTTAGTCGGCGCTGGTTTCGGGAAAGGCTTAAGGCCTATTTCCGTGATAAGATTGAAGTTCATTACTGGAGAATATAGATGGGAAATAACTTTTATGTTCCAGGTTTTTTGGTAAGTGTGGCAAATGCAGGTATTAAAGGTTCTGAAAAAGAAGACATGGCCTTAATTTATAGTGAGACACCGGCCGTGGTGGCAGGCACCTTTACCAGAAATCAGGTAAAGGCCGCACCGGTGATCTTAACCGCCCGTCGGATTAAATCAGGTCTGGCGCAAGCAATTATTGTGAATAGCGGCAACGCCAATGCCTGCACTGGTCTGCAAGGAAAAAAAGATGCCCAAGAGATGACGGCCTTAGTGGCTAGAGGGCTGAATATCCCAGATCAACTCGTCTTAGTTTGTTCTACCGGAGTTATTGGTCAGCCTTTGCCTATGGATAAGGTGAAAAAAGGCATTGACCAGCTTTTAAAAAATCTCACTCCCAAAGGCTGGAAAGAGGCAGCAAAGGCCATTATGACGACCGATACCTTTCCCAAACTGGTTTATAAAGAAGGGGAGATAAAAGGTATACCTTTTAAACTTCTGGGTATAGCTAAAGGGGCAGGGATGATTCGGCCAGATATGGCCACTATGCTTGCCTTTTTTGCAACTGACATTGCCATCTCGCCAACCTTGCTTCAGCCATTATTTAAAGAGGTTGTTTCTGCCAGTTTTAATCGTATCTCGGTAGACGGGGATACAAGCACCAACGATACAGCCCTGATCCTAGCCAATGGCCGGGCCCAAAATCCAGGAAAAACAAGGGAAGATTTTGCCCCTTTTGCTGCATGCCTTTATGAAGCAGCCACCGCGTTGGCCAAGATGATTGCTAAGGATGGGGAAGGGGCAAGTAAACTGGTTGAAGTTGTGATTCAAGGGGCTAGATCCATAAAAGAAGCCGATCAAATCGCTATGACCATTGCCAATTCTCCCTTGGTCAAGACGGCCATTTACGGAGAAGACGCCAACTGGGGCCGCATTATGGCTGCCATTGGCCGGGCTGGGGTAGAAATACATCCGGAGAAGATAGACATATATTTTGGTGATATTTGTGTCGTCAAAAACGGCCTTGGCCAGGGAGAAAGGGCGGAAAAAGAGGCACATATTTACTTAAAAAACAAAGAGGTGCTTCTTAAAATTGACCTAAAATTAGGTAAGGCAACAACAACCTGGTATACCTGCGATCTAACGGAGGAATACATACGCATTAATGCTACATATCGGAGTTAATAACCTTCACAATTTGGGTGTATGATTGACTTATCCCTATTTTTATGCGATATATGTGGCTGTTAATTCTTAAGGAGTTTTTATGTTTCCTATAAAAGACACCATTCCTTCGCGACGTTTTCCCTGTATTACGGTTAGCCTTATCATTATCAACGTCATTGTCTTTTTTTATGAAATATCATTGGGCCCTTATTTAAAAAATTTTCTTTTTATATATGGCGTTGTTCCTAGAAGGTTCTTTTTGCTTTCTAGTTTAGGAGTAGAAGGATTTGCTGCTAAGTATTTACCCATTTTTACCTCTATGTTTTTACACGGTGGTTGGCTTCATCTTATCGGTAATATGTGGTATCTTTGGATCTTTGGTGATAATGTAGAAGACAGCATGGGTCGATTGCGCTTTCTTATCTTTTATCTTTTGTGTGGAATTGGAGCAGCCCTTTGCCATATTTACACCCATCCTTATTCTCCCCTTCCTTGTATTGGGGCAAGCGGGGCCATTTCTGGGGTTATGGGGGCTTACTATGTTCTTTTCCCATACTCACGCATTATTACCCTTGTGCCTATTTTTTTCTTTATTACCTTTATAGAGATCCCTGCATTTTTCTTTTTGTTGTTTTGGTTTATGATGCAATTTTTTAATGGTGCCTTTTCTATTGCCGCTCCGCATGCCTTTTACGAAGGAGTGGCCTGGTGGGCCCACATTGGTGGTTTTATATGTGGTATGGTTTTAGTGTTCTTTTTTAAAAAAAGACAGCGCCGGCGTTATTATTTAGATGAATATAGACCTTGGTAAGGAGGTTAAGAGATGAATTTTTTGGATATACTTTGGCTCTTTTTCATGGCCTCAGCCTTAGCGCCTATTTTGCAAAAGAAGATGTTAGAGGCGGCCAGGCTTAAGCTCATGCGTAAAATGGAAAAACAGCGGGGGAGTCGGGTTATTGCCATGATTCATCGGCAAGAGACAATGAGCTTATTTGGCTTTCCGCTTGTAAAGTATATAGATATTCAAGATTCAGAAGAAATTATTAGGGCCATTCGCATGACTGATGACAATATCCCCATAGATCTTATTCTCCACACACCAGGTGGACTAGTGCTTGCGGCGGAGCAGATTGCCTATGCCTTAAAGGCACATAAGGCCAAAGTAACGGTTTTTGTGCCTCACTATGCTATGTCTGGTGGCACGCTTATTGCCCTAGCGGCAGATGAGATTGTCATGGATTCCAATGCCGTGCTCGGACCTGTGGACCCACAGTTGGGACAATATCCGGCGGCTTCTATTTTGAAAGTATTAGAAACAAAAGACATCAATAAAATTGATGATCAAACTCTCATCATGGCCGATATTTCCCGCAAGGCCATTAAGCAGGTCAAGCGCTGTGTAAAAACAATTCTTTCAGGAAAAATGCCTGAGGATAAGGCAGAAGAGCTGGCTGACTTGCTTTCCCGTGGTGAATGGACCCATGACTATCCCATTACCTATCAAGAGGCCAAAGAACTGGGATTGCCGGTGTCAACAGAGATGCCTTTAGAGGTTTATCAGTTAATGAACTTATACCCTCAACCGGTTCAAAGAAGGCCTTCGGTGCAGTATATTCCTATGCCTTATAAAGAGGGAAATCATAAACAGTAAGGTTAAAATAAGAGAAAAAGTAAAAACAAATGCAGGAGAAATGCCTTCTTTTTGATACCGAACTTTGGTTTGCCTTTTTGTCTGAAACAGCCGATGAGGTTGTTTTAAAGGTCTTTTCCTTTTTGGAAAAAGAAAATCTTCCTTTCTATATTGCTACCGTCCAGTTACCAAGTTTAGAAGTTCGGTCTAAAGAAAGGTTAGGCCACAAGGGGAAGTTTTGGGAGTTATTAAAAAAGGCACGTTTGGTGAAAACACCTTCCTACATTGACTTAGATGACCCTTTGGCCCAACGGGACATAGAGCGGTATTTAATCAAATTAAGTGCCGAAAGTATTGGAGGTAAGGTTATTACATACAATAAAAATTTTTTAGACCTGGCTAAGCATGTTGCTATTTCCCCAGAAGAATTCTTACAATCCAATCCGGAAAATGTCCTTCCCTTTTGTCATCTGAAGAGGCAGTATCTTTTAATTTATGAAAAAATTGAAAGACGTCTTGATATAGTTTTTAAGCACAACCGCTTTATCAATGGCCCAGAGATAGAAGAACTTGAAAATCGCTGTGCCGAATTTGTAGGCACAAAACATGCTATTGGAGTTTCTTCAGGCACAGATGCCCTCCTTTTAAGCCTCCTGGCCTATGGGGTTGGACCTGGGGATTATATTATCACCACTCCTTTTACATTTATGGCCACGGCCGAAGTTATCGTTCTTTTAGGGGCTACCCCCCTTTTTGTAGATATAGATGAAAGTAGCTATAACATTGCTCCTGAAAAAATAAGAGAATTTTTAAAACACCCGCTTGACCCAATCACAGGAAAAGAAATTCCTTTAGAAGCCATAAAAGGCCTTATTGCCGTAGATCTTTACGGCCAACCGGCAGATTTTGATGCGATAAAAGAAGTCTTGCCTCCTCACTTTTTTATAATTGAGGATGCGGCCCAGGCCTTTGGGGCTGAGTATAAGGGCAGGAGGGCAGGGGGCCTAGGCGATATTGGTATTACCTCCTTTTTCCCGGCTAAGCCTTTAGGGGCCTACGGAGATGGGGGCATGGTGTTTACCAATGACGATGCCTTGGCCGAAAAAATCAGATGGCTTAAGGATCACGGGCAGGATGCCAGATATAACCACCGTTTAGTCGGTCTTAATGCTAGGTTGGATGCCCTTCAAGCGGCGGTATTGCTGGCTAAACTTGACCTGTTTATAAAAGAAGAGCGCAGAAAACGAAATGAAGTTGCCTGCTGGTATCATACGGCCTTAAAGGAATTAGAAGAAGAAGGAAAAATAAAGCTGCCTACCCCTGATCCTGAAAAGGATAGTCCTATCTTTTCTGTCTGGGCACAATATTCTATCCTGGCCCAAAGAAGAGATGATTTAATGCAGTTTTTGGCGGAACGCCATATCCCTACCGCCATCCACTATCCTAAACCTTTACCCTTACAGCCAGCCTTTTCATCGTTTGGTTATCAAAAAGGCAGTTTTCCTGTAGCCGAAAGGGTAGCCCAAAGGATTATCAGCCTACCGCTAGATGCCTGGAAGAAAAAAGAAGAAGTTTTCAGGGTAGTTGAAGCTATCAAGGAATTTTACCGATGTGATTGAGCTAGAAGCTCTTTCCAGATTGCCCTTACCTGTTTTTCGGTTTCTTCTAAGCTGGCTTCATTTTTGATGACAATGTCAGCGTGTTTTACCTTTTTTACAATCGGCCACTGAAGGGAAATGAGTTTTTGTGCCTCTTCCTCTGTTAATCCCCTTTCTTTTAACCGGTCTAGACAGACTTTTGGCCTGGCATAGACGGTAAGAATAAGGTCAAACAGCCCCTGCCACCCTGCCTCAAATAAAAGAGGCACTTCTACAATGACAATTCCTTTAGGGTTTTCTTTTTCGTATGCCTTTAGTTGGGTAGTCACCACTTTATATATGGCCGGATGAAGAATGGCCTCTAATTTCTTTTTATCTTCAAACGAACTCAAAAGACGCTGACGTAAATAGGCCCGGTTTAGGCTCCCATCTGGCCGAAGACAAGCCTGACCAAAGACAGATACGATTTGACGATAGCAATCCTGACCTAGAGAGAGGAGGCGATGACAGATTTCATCAGTACTTATCACTCTTGCTCCCAGCCTAGCAAACATTTTCATAACTGTTGTCTTTCCGCTTCCAGGTGCACCGGTAAGACCAATTTTAAGCACGAGTTACCTCTTTTATCTTTTCTATAAATACTGTCATATCTTCGGGTAAAGGCGCCACAAATTCCATCCTTTCTCCGCTTATAGGATGTGTAAATCTGACCCGCCAGGCATGAAGCATAAGACGGGGTGTTTGTTTGAGTAAGGCGCGCATGGCCTTATCGGGGATTTTGCTAAGGCGGCTTTTGCGTAGATAAAGGGGATCGCCCAAGATAGGGTGGCCAATGGCCGTTAAGTGGACGCGTATTTGGTGGGTACGTCCAGTCTTGGGCTGACACAAAAGCAGGCTGCAATAAGAAAATGCCTCTTTTAATTCCCAAAGGGTAAGGGCATCTCTGGGTTTTTGGGTATGAATAGAAAACTTCTTGCGGTCCGTAGGATGTCTGCCGATAGGAAAGTCTATTACGCCTTTTCCTTTTTCTGGTACTCCTAATACTAAACACAAATATTCCTTTTCAATAAGACGTTCTTTAAACTGGCGACTTAGTTCAAGATGGGCCACATCGTTCTTGGCTACCAAAAGAACACCAGAGGTATCTTTATCCAACCGATGGACAATACCAGGCCGTTTTACCCCGCCAATGCCAGAGAGATCTTGACAATGATGAAGAAGGGCATGCACAAGGGTACCTTGTTCATGTCCTGGGGCAGGATGGACGACCATCCCTGCTGCTTTATTGACCACAATAAGGTGTTTATCCTCGTAAAGGATATCCAAAGGAATGGCCTCTGGGTTTAATTCACTTTCTTGGGGAATGGGGGGAACAAAAACGATTTTTTGTCCTGGCTTTAAACGGTAATTTGCCTTTGAAACAACCCTCTCATCAATCTTTACTAATCCTTCAGTGATAGCCTTCTGGATTTGAGAACGGGTAATGCCTGTAACCTCAGCCAAAAAGACATCCAATCTCTTGGCAGCGTCTTTTTCTTCAACAATGTGAATTTGTAAATTAGAGGTAGAAACCACTTCTCACAGGGACAAGATTTGTCTGATTTGGTTGTCTATCTCTTCTTCTGAACACGCTTGCGCAATGGATAGTTCTTTTACTAACAATCGTCTAGCCGTATCTAAGAGCTTTCTTTCGCCAAAGGAAAGTTCCTTTTCTTCTTGAAGAAAAACCAAGCTTTTTAGCACCTCAGCCACATCGTAGATAGAACCAGTCTTTAGCTTTTCTACAAATTCCTTATAACGCTTGTTCCAACTACTCTTGTCGTTTGGAAACTCTGATTTCTTTTTCAGAATGGAAAATACCTTGGGTACATCTTCTTTAGAGATAATAGGACGAAGGCCAACTGTTTTGGCGTTGTTTGTAGGTACCATAATGATCATCCCATTTTCTAAGATGCGCATGATGTAAAAATCTTGGGTTTGGCCACCTATCTCTTTCTTTTCTATGGATTCAATCACTCCTACCCCTTGGGCTGGATAAACTGCCAGATCTCCTACTTTAAACATCGGCCTTCCCCTTTTAAGTTTTGAATATTTTATCACATTTTGCTTTAGTTGCCAAATGGAATAAAGTTCCCTAGATCCGTGATTGCTCTAAAAGAAACCCCGCAAGTGTGTTAAAATAGGGTGGTTTTTTAAAAAAACATAATCACCTAAAAGGTGAAAACACACACTTGCAAGGCACCTGCGAGGTAAGAACAATGATAAAACAAAAAAGCTCTAAAGTAAAGCAAGCTATTTTACCATTTATTTTAGAAACTGCTCAGGAAATTATCACTCCCAGAGCAGGTTTAGTTTTATTTGGTGAGTTTGTTTATGGATTAAGGCTGAATCAAAGGGCAGATAAATATCTGCCTTTGCCTAAAAGTGGCAGAGGGTATAAGCCTTTGCACACAAACAACTTTGAGATGCGCCCATTCACTCAGGCTGTTTTAGTAGTTCTTCCGTCAATTCAGCCTTGATTTTGGCTATCTGTCGTTTTACTTCCTCAAAACTGGTACCACCAAAGGAGTTGCGTCTTGCCACGGCTGCCTTTACATCTAATATCTTTTTTGCATCCTCCTCCATTAAGGGCGAAAAGCTTTGCATCTCATTCAAGCTAAGTTGTTCAAGCTCCTTTCCTTTTTCCTGACAATAACGCACCATCTCGCCCACAACCCGATGGGCCTGGCGAAAGGGTAGTCCCTTTGTTACAAGGTAATCTGCTAGGTCAGTAGCCAAAAGATATCCTTTTTGCGTGGCCCTAAGCATATTTTGGCCTTTTATCTTTATGTTTTGCCAGAGTTGAGCCAGTATAGTCAAAGAAGGCTTAATTGTATCTATCGTGTCAAAAAGGGGCTCTTTATCTTCTTGTAAATCACGGTTATAGCTCAAGGGCAGGCCCTTTAGGACGATTAAAAGGGCAATTAAGTTGCCCAAAACACGTCCTGTTTTCCCCCGTATAAGTTCAGCCACATCTGGGTTTTTCTTTTGTGGCATAATACTGCTCCCTGTGCAAAAGGCATCGTCTATCTCTATGAAATCAAACTCCTGCGAGGACCACAAAATTAACTCTTCGGCCATACGGCTTAGATGCACGGCTAAAATAGCAGAAACGCTTAAAAACTCTAAGATAAAATCCCGATCACTGACGGTATCCATGCTGTTCTCACTCACCTTAGAAAAACCTAAAATCTTTGCCACATAATGTCTATCTATGGGAAAGGTTGTTCCGGCCAAGGCTGCACTGCCTAGAGGCATAACATCTACACGTTTATAACAATCAGCAAACCTCTCCCTATCCCGCTTCAGCATCTGCACATAGGCCAGCAAATGATGGGCTAAGGAAACAGGCTGGGCCCTTTGCAGGTGGGTATAGCCAGGCAAAATGGTTTCTATATGTTCCTCGGCCACCGCAAGGAGACTTTGCATAAGTTCTTTAATTGCCTGCATAATGGCCCGGATTTCCTCTTTCAGATATAGCCGCATGTCTAGAACAATCTGATCGTTCCTGCTCCGAGCCGTATGTAATTTGGCCGCCACCTTTCCAATCTTTTCGTGCAATCGTCTCTCAATGGCCATGTGGATGTCTTCATCAGCGGCCGTAAAGACAAACTCACCCTTCTCAATTTCTTCTTTAATCTCCTTTAGTCCTTGAATGATGCGCTCGGCCTCCTCTGACTTGATGATGCCCTGCTTAGCTAGCATTCTGACATGAGCAATACTGCCAGCAATGTCTTGTTTATAAAGGCGCTTATCAAAGTGGATAGAGGCCGTAAATTCCTCTACTAGCTTGGCTGTTTCCTTGCTAAAACGTCCCCCCCAGAGTTTGGCCATCTTTACCTTCTCCTCCGATACCACATCTGTAGGCGTAGTCCGTGGAGACGGATAAATCCTTCAGCATCCTTTGGTGTATAGCCCCTGCCTGCCTCAAAGGTGGCTAGCTCTTGGGTGTAAAGGCTATAGGGCGAACGTCTACCCAAAACGATGCACTGGCCTTTGTAAAGTTTTACTTTTACCTCGCCGGTGACATTTTCTTGGGTCTTGTCTATAAAGGTCTGCAGAGCCTCCCTTTCAGGCGAAAACCAGAAGCCATAATAAATGAGTTCGGCATAGCGCGGGATAAGACTATCGCGCAGGTGCATTACCTCCCGATCCATGGTGATAGTTTCTAAGGCCTGATGGGCAATCCTTAAGATCGTTCCACCTGGGGTCTCGTATACTCCCCGCGATTTGATACCCACAAAGCGGTTTTCTACCAAATCTACACGACCAACGCCATGCCTGCCCCCGATTTTGTTTAAGTAATCCAAAAGTCGTGCTGGTAACAGCCTCTCACCGTTTACAGCCACAGGATCGCCTTTTTCAAAGGTAATTACTACTTCTTCTGGTTCATCCGGTGCCTTTTGGGGATCAACTGTCATTTTAAACATATCAGGTAGAGGCGGTTGCCAAGGATCTTCTAAAATGCCACCTTCATAGCTAATATGGAGAAGGTTACGGTCTATACTATAAGGTTTTTCGGGAGTGACTTCTATGGGAATACCTTTCTTTTGCGCATAGGCAATGAGGTCACTCCGTCCTTTAAATTCCCATTCCCGCCAAGGGGCAATGATTTTTAAGTGGGGCGCCAAGGCCATATAGGTCAACTCAAATCTCACCTGATCATTGCCTTTGCCTGTGGCTCCGTGGGCAACGGCATCGGCATTTTCCTCTAAGGCAATCTCCACCTGTTTTTTGGCAATGACCGGCCGGGCCAAAGAGGTACCTAAGAGATAGCCTGCTTCATACATCACATTGGCCCGAAAGGCGGGAAAGACAAAATCCCGTACAAATTCCTCTTTTAAATCTACTAAATAAAACTTATCTGCCCCTGTTGCTTTGGCCTTTTTTTCTAAGCCTGCCAATTCCTCTTCTTGCCCCACATCCGCCACAAAGGCGATGACTTCACACTCATATCTTTCTTTTAACCACCTTAAGATTACCGAGGTATCAAGACCCCCTGAATAGGCCAAAACCACCTTGTTGATCGTCTTTGGCATGGTTATTCTCCCCTCACCAATAATATAGGCTGTTTGCACATCTCTAAGACCTTAGTGGATACACTTCCTAAGAACATACCTTTAAAAAAACCACGGCCATGATGTCCCATCACGATCAAAGACGCTCCCTCTTCCTCGGCAATATTGACAATCTCAAGGGCAGGTCTGCCTACTTTTAAAACTGGTTTAATCCTAAGGCCATGGGCCTCTAGATCTTTCTTTAGTTGCACCAGATTTTGTTCGTTTTCCCTTAAGATTTCAGCTAGCTTATCCTCAGATACATCTTTGACTTTGGCCTCATCAATAATCCGACAGACAATAACTTCTTTTGTTTCCTCAGTATTTAATTGCAACAGATACTGCATTGCTGCCATGGCACAGGGAGACCAATCGGTAGGGAATAAAATCCGTTCAAAGAGCCGTTCGCTCACAAACTGAAAGGTATATTTATCGTAATGCTCTATCACCTTAAGCTTGTAGACCAGGACTGGAATTTTACTGTGTTTGATCACATTATGGGTTACGCTGCCTAAGATAAGACCAGCAATAAATCCCTTGCCGTGGGCTCCCATGACGATTAACTTGACTTTTTCTTCTTCAGCTACTCTTAAAATTTCCTTAAATGGCGTCCCTAGTTCTACTCTGGTTTTTACCTTAAACCCTGCATTTTCCAGCCGTTCAGCCCAACTTTCTAATACGGTATGGGCATTCTTTTGGAGGTCTAGTAAAAAGTTGGGATCAAGTTCTGGCCAATCTGAGGCTATGATAGGGCTTACGGCATGCAAAAGTACTACCTCTTGTGTACCTACCTTTTGAAAGGCCGGTAATCCCTCTAATAACTTTTCTGCCTGTAAAGAAAAGTCTGTGGGAAAAAGCAACTTGCCTAGCATTTATTCCTCCCTCTTTTTATCTCTATTGGACATAAGAAAGCTCTTAATAATTCTTTAACTCACCAATCTTCTCTCCCTTTTTATCCACAATCAGCACATTTAAAGCTATGCCGCCATCCAGGCGATGTGTCGCACAACTAAGTCAGGGATCATACGCACGGATGGCCATCTCTATCTTGTTAAGTAACCCCTGATCATATACCCCATCCTTTATCAACGCCTGCGCCGCCTGCTTTACACTCAAACTCATCGGCGCCGCATTGTGCGTCGTCCCGACAATCAGGTTCACCCTGGTAATTAAACCATTCTCATCTGCCTCATAGTCATGAATCAATGTCCCCCTTGGCGCCTCTACACAACCTA
>JAMOPI010000032.1 GCA_027064585.1 Candidatus Desulfofervidaceae bacterium
AGAATTTCAACCTTTTTCTCTGGACTGTAATGTCTCCTTTGCTTAGGCATTTTTTCCTCCTTTCTTTTCCACCTTAACTCAGATAGCCCGTTTGTCCAATTCCAACTGAAGCAGAGCAAATCCTACCACCCGTCATACGGCGAGCGGGTGGACTTAATCATTTGATTGTATGGAAGAACGGGTTGATAAGTTAATAGAAAAGCTTCAAAAGCGAACTATTAATACTGAGGAACTAAAAGAACTTAAAAACATCCTTGAAAAGAAGATAGAGGAAGTGGAAGAGCAAGGAAAATGTGAACAAGCCCTTTCTCTTAGTGTCCTTTTTACAATGGTAGATAACCTTCTAAAAAAGCGAATGAAAACGGCATAAATCTAAAAATTTTCTCCTAAAAGCAGGTCTGTTTTTGAGTAGGAATTTTCAGTTTTTATTTTTTAAAGAAGACATCTTGATTTTTAGCCCCTATTTGCTAAACTTTAACCAGGCGATGGGGTTCGCCTTAAATGCCGTTCTGGCTGATAACCCCTACCTTTTGTGAGGTAGGGGTTTAATTTTTAAAACGAGGAAGGAAATGCTCAATCTGATCTACATTGGTCTAGGTGGTTGTATAGGGGCAATTTCGCGGTATCTGTTTTCTGGCTGGGTTTATCGGTTGATTGGTACCAATTTCCCCCATGGTACCTTGTTTGTCAATGTTCTGGGCTCCTTCTTTTTGTGCTGGTTTGTGCCAACCAGTCTTCATGTCTTTAACATCAACCCTCAATTACGGGCAGCCATTACGGTAGGCCTTTGTGGGGCCTTTACAACCTTTTCTACCTTTAGCTTTGAAACACTCTCCCTTTTACAGGATGGCCAGTTTATCCTTGCCTTGGTAAATGTATTTAGTAATGTGGGGCTTTGTCTTTTGGCCGGCTGGTTTGGTTTTGTACTTAGCCGGCTTTTTATTTAGGAGGAAAACATGGGTGGACATAAGTTGGAGGGGGATCAAATATGTATGCGGATTTATGTCGGCGAGGCCGACAAATATAAAGGAAAGCCCTTATATAAAGCAATTATAGACCTATTGCGGCAGGAAGGGATTGCCGGGGCCACGGTCTATCGGGCTATCGCTGGTTATGGACCTAGCAGTATCTTCCGCACCAGTAGCCTGCTTAGGTTATCTGTAGACCTACCCATTATTATAGAAGTAGTAGAGAATCCTTTAAAAATAGATACCATCTTACCCAAACTAGATGAGATGGTCACGGCAGGTATGATCACCTTACAAAAGGTACATGTTTTGGTTTATAAAGCCAAGGAGGAATGAGATGAAAGCACCTGGTTGGCTTGATAAAACAAAGATTTTGGGTTTTATCCTTGCCAGGTATAAGGAAAACGGCGGCTTTGCCATGACTCCCCTTTTGCCAGCAACAGTAGAAGACACATATTATGCCGTAAAGATTTTAAATTTTTTAGACGAACCTCTACCTTCTAAAACGCCTGCTTATATTAGCAGTCTTCACTGGGACGAGTATTTTCTACCCAAGAATCTTTATCAACTTGCTGTTCTCTATCAAGAGATAGGAAAGGCATTACCTAAAGAAAGATTGAGCGTCCTCATAGATACCTTCTTACAGCGCGAGGAACTTTCGCTTGAACACCTAACATTCCTCATCCGTTTAAGTGGCCTGTTTTCCTTTAAAAAGTTAAAGTCCAGACTTTGTCAGAAGATTTCTTTAACCCAGTGGCAGGTATTAAAACAACTTTTTTATCTTATGCACTGTGCTAAGGAGTGTAAGCTTCTTTTACCAAAAGGTCTGGCCCCTTGGATCAAGCGTTGCCAAAATGGTGATGGTGGCTTTGGTTTTATGCCTAACACAACTTCTTTTTTGGAAAATACCTATTATGCCCTGGCAATTCTTAACTGGCTTAATGAACAACCTTTAAGACCGAAGGCATGTCTGGATTTTATCCGTTATTGCTATTTGCCTCATAAAGGGGCATTTGCCCGAAGCCCAGGTGGCGTAGCCTTTTTAGAAAGCACCTATCATGCCCTTGCCTGTTTAAGGCTTATCAAAAGCTTCTGAAATCTTGTTTTTATGTTTTTAATAAGGTAAAAAGTGCACAGGATGAGCAAGGTTTGTTTTTTTCTGTTCTGGACGATAGCAAGTGTATGTTTCCTTTTGGCCTGTGGAGTAAAGACACCTATTGTTATCCCCCAGCCCAAATATAAAGGGAAAATCTCGGATCTTCAGGCCAAATTAGAAAACGGAGAAATAAAACTTAGTTGGGAATATCACGGAGACAAACCAGAAAGTTTTGTCATTTTAAGAAAAGAAGCTGCCTCTGATGAAAATGTCTGTTCGTCCTGTCCTTTACATCTAGAAAAATACGCCACTCTTATTCCTGAGAAGACCGAAGGTAAATTTAGCTGGAAAGATAAGTTTATAAAGCTTGGCTATCGCTATTGGTATCAAGTCTGTGCCGTTTTTACAACAGGACAGCAAATATGCAGTAAAATTATATTCATATCCTGTCCCACCACCCAACAAAAAAATATATCAACCTACTAAACTCAATCTTAACTTTTCGCCCCAATAGTGCTTGAGATATTCTCTTAAGGCCCGGTGCTCTGGTCTTTTTAAAAAGGGATCATTTTGGATCAACTCCATGGCTGCCTCTCTTGCCTGTTTTAAAATGTTTATATCACAAGCCAGGTCTGCAAAGCGAAATTCAGGGAAACCGGCCTGTTTTGTGCCTAAAATCTCCCCTGGTCCCCGCAGTCTTAAGTCAGCCTCGGCGATCTTAAAGCCATCGGTGGTTTCTACCATTACCCTTAGTCTCTCCCTGGCCAAGGAAGTAATCTTTTCTGGAGTGAGTAAGAGACAATAAGCCTGCTCACTCCGTCGGCCTACGCGTCCCCTCAATTGGTGCAATTGGGCAAGGCCAAATCTTTCGGCATGTTCAATGACCATTACCTTCGCCTGGGGCACATCTACCCCGACCTCAATAACGGTGGTAGAGACCAAAATTTGCACCTCGCCCCGGCGAAAGGCCTCCATGACATTTTGTTTTCCTTCTGCCTTCATGCGGCCGTGTAGAAGGGCCACCTTATAGTCAGAAAATCGTTCTTTTAAGGCTTCATACATGGTCGTGGCCGCTTTTAAATCTAAGGCCTCGGATTCTTCAATCAAGGGATAAACAACATAAACCTGTGCTCCCTCCTTAAGCATCTTTTCTAAAAAGGCATAGACCTCTTCCCTCTGTCGTTCCCAAAAGTGCATGGTCTTTATCGGTCGCCGCCCAGGAGGCATCTCATCAATGATGGAAATGTCCAGATCGCCATAAAGGGTCATGGCCAGAGTACGTGGGATAGGTGTAGCAGTCATGACTAATACATCTGGGGTAATGCCCTTTTCAATGAGTTCTGCCCGCTGGGCTACACCAAAACGGTGTTGTTCGTCAATCACCACCAGCCCCAAATTTTTAAAGGCCACCCTTTCTTGAATTAAGGCATGGGTGCCTACGACCAATTGATATTCCCCTTGAGCTATGGCCGCTTGCAATTCTTCCTTCTCCTTTGGTTTCAGATGACTAGTCAAGAGGGCCGTTTTAATAGGCAAATCTGAAAGCCACCTTTGGGCCGTAGTAAAGTGTTGCTGGGCCAGGATTTCTGTAGGGGCCATAATGGCAACCTGATAGCCTGATTCTATCGCCATTAAGGCAGCAATTAAGGCCACAACGGTCTTTCCACTTCCCACATCCCCCTGCAGAAGCCGATGCATCGGCCGTGGTGAGGTCATGTCCTTTTTGATCTCTTTAAGAACTCGTTTTTGGGCCTGCGTAAGTTCAAAGGGTAAACTTTTTAAAAAGGGTTTTACCAAATGACCATCTGGTGAAAAGGCAATGCCTTTTCTCTGCAAGTAGGCCTTGCGCCTTATCGCCAATCCCAATTCCAGGGCAAAGAGTTCCAGAAACTTAAGTGTGTGGTGATAGGCAGACTCTCTCTGGTTAAGGGCCTGGATGGAGGTGTCTATAGGAGGCAAATGCAAATAATATACAGCCTCCCAAAGGGCAGGTAGTTTATATCTCCGTTGGAGAAAAGCCGGTAAAGGATTGCCTAAATAGTGGGCATATCTTGCGGCCACTTTTTGCATAAAATTACGCACTTGCTTGGGATAAAGACCACTCAATTCTGGATAAACAGGCACAATGGCTGGCTTAAATTCTTCTACATTCCACTTAACCTCTGGGTGATGCATGACCTTCTCCCCGGTATAGCCCTTTACCTCACCAAAAAAGACTACCTCCCGCTGCCTTTTAAACTCTGTTTGCATATAAGAAAGTTGGTAATTAAACCATATACCGGCTAGATAACCAGTGCCGTCACTGATAACGACCTTATAAAGCCTTTTGCGGCCCTGTTTTACTGGCAAAATTCCACTGGCGACAATTTTCCCTTTTACCAAGGCCGTCTCACCCGGCTTGACCTCCCGAATGTGTTTGATGTGGCGAAAGTCCTCGTAACGGTTGGGCAAAAAATAAAGAACATCTTCTAAAAAACACATTCCCTTCTTTTTAAACACCCTTTGCCAGCGTTTGGTAAAGAGGGGGATTTTTTCTAAGGCGGTAAAGAGCACTTCCCACTGGGGAGAAGGTTGACGGATTTTTTCAAAAAGAGAGAATGCCTTCTCTATCTTCTGTTTTTTCTCTTCTAAATCTGCCTCATCAAAGCCCTTTATGACGGCAGGCAGGCTGTTCAAAACAGGCCTTTGCCATTCAGGGGCCAGGGGAATTAATCGCTCTAAGAGCATTCCTACAAATGTCTCCAGATACTTGATTTTGCCCAAGGCCGCATAACCATCCCTTTGGGCAAGGAAAAAGGGACGCATAAGGGTAAAAAGAAGACGTTTAAACTCCTGTCTTTCAGCCTGTGTATGCACAATCTAGCACCTTTTTATTTCCTAAAATAACTTATTACACTATTTTCTTTTTTCAAAATAGCCTTATTTATCAAATTTGTCAGCACCCCTGATAGACGCCTCTTTTGCCTTGCCCTGATAGTATCAATATAGCCACTGATATGCTTTTAAAGCACATGCCTGAAGACAAACAAAATGGCATTTAAAACCTAATCCAAGGTGAAAAACATTTATCTTTCCCTTAAGGCCAATCATAATTATAGCGCCTCCGCTCACTTAGCGGTCAAGGCCAAGCCCTACGGGTGGCTTAACAGCCAGCCTTGACCTCACTCAGGTCGGAGCGAGCGTAGACCCTTGACCACCTAACGAGGACTTGGCGTATAATTTACTTTAAGTAAGAAGGAAGGGAATTTCATCAATGTTTGCGGAATACTGTAAATCAATCGCGGATTTTGGGCAGAGATCTATCTTGACAAATGGCCAATTTTATTACATCTTTGGAAAAACATCAGCCTTTAAGGGGGTAGAAATGAGAAAATATAATTTTTGGGGGCTACTTTTATTACTCTTCTTGGCCAGCTCGGTTTATGCCCAGTCATCGTTTCAATACAAGGTCTTTGACGCTAGAGGTCAATTTTTGGGATACTTAGTTAAAACCGAGGGGAAAAACAACGCCTTTCCCATTCGTTATATCACCGTTTATCGGCCTGACATAAACCGTTTTCTTATTTTGGATACATTTACTGGTGAATTGGCTTCAGAGGTCAAGATATGGTTTCAAGGGGTAAAGTGTGAAACTATGCCTTATGTCAATTGGTCAGCGCGTTATTTTGTCTTTAAACACACCTTTGGCAAGAATGAAGTAAAATATTACACAGCTGATCTCTGGCCACCTATATATATTTCATCTCGCTCCCTTTATCCAGAAAGAAAGGGGGAATGTGTTCGTATTTCTACTTCTACAAAATTGCGCCTTCCGGCAAAAGAAATTCAATTACCCATCCATCTGCCAGCAGCTACGCCCTTTGTGTTTAAATAAAACATAATTATACAACGAACCCGTAAACGCCTAGGTGTTTTGGAACGCCTGGGCGAAGGCACTATAAATTATAATTGGGCCTTGGGAAAAAGGCCCTCCACAGATTTATAAATAAATCACCCATTTAAGGTAATAACGTTTACTTCCTGTTCTAAAAAGGCCTTTAACCACGTTTCCTTGGTCGCTAGAATGATCTGGCACTGCCGGGCAAGTTCCTTTATGACCTTTAGACGCAAGGTGCGCCCTTGATCACAGGTCAAAAAGGGATCGTCTAGGAGTAAAAAAGCCCCTTTTGGTTTTACCGCCTGGGCCATGGCCATTCTGACAGCCAAATAAAGCTGATCCTTGGTGCCGCTGCTTAGTTGATTAAGGCTATAGGCTCTGCCCTCTTTTATCGCTTGTATGTTTCCGTTTTTTAACTTCAATCCCTGCCAGCAGTTATTTGTAATATAAGCAAACCAAGAAGAAGCCTTTTTAAAGACATCCTTAAGCATCTCCTCTGCCTTTTTTTCTATATCCAGAAATACCTGATACACTCCTAGCCATTCTTCCTTTTCTTGTTCTATCTCTTTTAGCCTCTGCTCAACCAGGTAAAG
>JAMOPI010000033.1 GCA_027064585.1 Candidatus Desulfofervidaceae bacterium
GCTTCGGCCAATCTGTATAAAGGATGTTTTGGATTGAGTTGTTCTTTTAACCTTTGTTGAAACAAACTTAGTTGTCCTTTATCAGGTCCTTTCCCTTTCATTTTGATGTCCCAAATTGCAAGGTTTTAAACTGATTTTTAGCATATCTTTGCATTTTTGTCAGCCTTATTTCAAGAAAAATGTGTGATAAAATGGTAGGTTAGAGCGTTTTTCAGGGATGACTATTATAAGGCAGTCTGGAGTACCGAGAGAAGAATTTGAAACTGATTAATCTCTAACAACCCACTTCAGGAGGGCAGGACATAGCAGGAATAAAAAGGGCAATGGTAGAAGAAGGAGTGAAAAGTATGTTTCAAGATGGAATAAGAAAGGTTATTCAAGGCCATACAGACCTTTCTCAACTGCTAGCAGTGGCTATGGCCGAGTGAGAAGAAATTAATAAAAGAAAGTGTCCTTATTTTTCACTCAGTATTTGCTTTACCAAAGCACTGATGTGTTTACCGTCAGCACGGCCGCTGACGCGGGGCATGATTTCCTTCATAACTCTACCCATGTCTTGAGGGCCTTTAGCCCCCACTTCTGCAATTACTTGGCGCACTAATTGCTCCAATTCATCATCAGAAAGCGGGGGCGGCATAAATTGCTTTAAGATTTCCAATTCTTTTTCTTCTTTCTCGGCTAGATCTAGACGATTTCCCTTCTTAAACTGCGCAATCGCATCTTCTCTCTGCCGAATTTGCTTGGCCACCAATTGGTAAAATTCAGCTTCAGTCAACTTCCGCTGTAACTCTACCTCTTTGTTCTTAATGGCAGCTCTTAATCCCCGCAGCGTGTCTAAGGTAATCTTATCCTTTGCCTTTAGCGCCTCTTTCAGTTTAGCATCAATCTTCGCATAAAAAGACATGGCCCTCCTCTCCATGTTAATCCTTTTGTAATAAGCCCAACCGCTTTAACCGCTTTAACAGTCTCTTCCGCGCGGCCATTTGTTTCTTCTTCCGGCGCACACTGGGTTTTTCATAAAACTGTCTCTTCTTCAGCTCCGACAGGATCCCCTCCTTCTCCACCTCTTTCTTAAAACGCTTCAGCGCCAGCTCAAAGGGCTCGTTTGGTTCTACCCTCACTCCAGCCATGCAAAAATCCCCTCCTCTCTGTTCAAGATTAACAAATGTCATTATAATTTTCCTTGCCTTTTAAGTCAAGGAATCTGCGGTAAATCCTTTAAGGCCTCTTTTATCTTCTCTTCAGGATATTCATAATCAGTCAATTTTCCTTGCAAATAGTTCTCATAGGCCGCTAGATCAAAATGTCCATGGCCACTAAAACCAATCAAAATAGCTTTTTCTTGCCCTGTTTCTTTACATTTTAGGGCTTCATCAATGCCTGCCTTTATCGCATGCGCCGTCTCTGGGGCTGGCACAATCCCTTCGGTCTGGGCAAATAGGACCGCCGCCTCAAAGACGGGATTTTGAGTATAGGCCCTGGCTTTAATTACTCCTTCCTCTACTAAGGCGCAAAGAAGAGGAGCGTCTCCGTGGTAACGCAACCCCCCAGCATGGATACCAGGTGGGACAAAGGTATGTCCTAAGGTATACATATAGATTAATGGTGTCATACGGGCCGTATCAGCATAGTCATAACGATAAAGTCCTTTTGTTAAAGTAGGACAAGAAGCCGGTTCTACAGCAATAATCTCAGGATCTTTTTTACCCTCAAGCTTGTCCTTGGCAAAGGGAAAGGCTAGACCGGCAAAGTTGCTTCCTCCCCCTACACAACCAACAATGACATCTGGATAGTCTTCCACCAACTTCATTTGTTTCTTCGCCTCTAGACCAATAATGGACTGATGCAAAAGGACATGGTTTAACACACTGCCCAAGGCATAGTTAGTATCTTCGTGTGTAGCTGCATCCTCTATTGCTTCCGAAATGGCAATACCAAGAGTGCCAGGGCTATCGGGATTTTCTTTTAATACCTGACGGCCAAAGTTTGTCCGCTCACTTGGTGAAGGAAAGACTTCTCCGCCCCAAATACCCATGAGTACCTTACGATAGGGCTTTTGTTCATAGCTTACTTTCACCATATATACCGTACACCTAAGCCCAAACAACTTGCAGGCAAAGGAAAGAGCACTACCCCATTGTCCAGCCCCCGTCTCTGTCGCCAGCCTTTCTACTCCTTCTACCTTGTTATAATAGGCCTGGGCTACAGCCGTATTAGGCTTGTGGCTGCCAGGAGGACTTACGCTCTCGTCTTTATAATAAATGCGGGCTGGTGTGCCTAAGGCCTTCTCCAGCCGATAAGCCCTCCTTAAAGGCGTAGGGCGCCAGAGCCTATAGACTTCCCTCACTGGCTCAGGAATAGGAATGTAGGGTTCTTGACTTACCTCCTGTTCAATCAGGGCCTTAGGAAAGATAGGCAAGAGATCTTCAGGTTTAATTGGTTCCTTTGTCTGTGGATGCAAGGGTAGCTTAAGTGGTTTAGGCAAAAAGGGCTGAATGTTAAACCAAGCTTCTGGCAACTCCTTTTCTGAAAGAATAATCTTTGTATCCATTTTTTTCTCCAAAATTTAAGTTCCTAAAAATTTAAGCCGCGGTAATTTAAACCACGGCCTTTCATACAAAATCAAAACAATTCTTGGCCTATTCGGCCACTGCTTCCTCTCTCGATTCAGCCTTACGGGTCAACTCAATCAAGGCCGTGGGAGCACTATCACCTCTTCTTACTCCCACGCGGATGATGCGCGTATAGCCACCATTGACATCCTTAAAACGAGGAGCAATCTCATCAAAGAGCTTCTTTACAACCTTTTTACTCCTTACCACCTCTAGCACTTGCCGACGCGCATGTAAGTCACCCCGCTTGGCCAAGGTAATCATCTTCTCGGCCAGAGGCTTCAATTCCTTGGCCTTAGCCTCAGTCGTCTCAATCCGCTCGTAGGTAAAGAGAGAAGTCACCATATTACGCAACATCGCCTTTCTGTGGCTGGCATTACGCCCAAGCTTTCTCCCTTGCTTTCTATGCCTCATCGCTCTCCTTCCTCACTTTTTCTAGAATTTCTGGATCAGGAAAATTTTCTAACTTCATTCCCAAACCTAGGCCCAATTGGGCTAAGACATTTTTTATCTCCATCAAGGACTTACGACCAAAGTTTTTAGTTTTTAAAAGTTCGTTTTCTGTCTTTTGCACCAATTCTCCAATTAAATTTATATCAGCATTCTTAAGGCAATTAAGTGCCCGCACTGATAATTCAAGTTCGTCAATACTCTTGTGTAAAAGCTCTTTGGGAATTTCTTCCTTTTCCTCTTCTGTCTTTGGTATTTCTTCCTCCGTCTGTCTTACTGCATCCTCTGGCATGAGGAAAAATTCAAGTTGGTCAATCAAGATACGCGCGGCCTGAGAAATTGCCTTTTCAGGCGTAATACTTCCATCTGTCCAAACTTCCAAAATTAATTTGTCATAGTCAGTAATCTGACCTACACGGGCATTGCGAACCGTAAAGTTTACTTTTCTAATGGGAGAAAAAATGGCATCTATTGGTATGGTGCCAATTGGTTGACCTTCTTCCTTATTCCTTTCTGCTGGTACATATCCCCGGCCTTTATGCACTGTCATTTCCATGTACAACCGGCCTTCATCTGTCAGTGTGGCAATGTGCTGCTCGGGATTGATCACCTCTATTGTCCCATCACCTATGATATCACCCGCAGTCACTTCTCCAGCTCCTTCCTTTTCAATTTTGACCGTCTTAGGGCCTTCTCCTTCCATTCTAAACCGCACCTGCTTCAGATTCAGGATAATATCTGTCACATCTTCTAATACTCCCGGCAAGGCAGAAAATTCATGTGCCACACCTTCAATCTTAACGGCGGTAATCGCTGCTCCTTCAATGGAAGAAAGTAAGATGCGCCGCAAGGCATTGCCAATGGTAATACCATATCCCCTTTCTAAGGGCTCATAGGTAAACTTCCCATAAGTAGGAGAATATGTCTTTTCGTCCTTGACGACCTTTTGTGGTCTAATCAATACGGTATAACCTTTTTCCATTGTTGATTCCCTCAAAATTACATTATTTAGAATAGAACTCAACGATCAACTGCTCTTGGACCGGAATAGCAATTTCTTCTCTCGTTGGTAAGGCCTTTACTGTGCCCTTAAAGTGGTCATGATCCACCTCTAGCCAAGAGGGAATACCCCTTCTAGGAATACTCTCTATTGCCTCTTTGATAAAGGGAATCTCACGACTTTTTTCTCTAATGGAAATTTCATCTCCTACCTCCACCAGATAAGAAGGAATATCTACCTTCTTTCCATTAACCAAGATATGTCCATGTCTGACCAACTGCCTGGCCTGATTCCGAGAATTGGCAAATCCCATGCGGTAGACAACGTTATCCAATCGTCTTTCTAAAAGAATAAGCAAATTCTCACCCGTAACACCTTTTTGCCTCTCGGCCTCTTCAAAGTAACGCCGAAACTGATTTTCTAAAACGCCATATATCCTTTTCAATTTCTGTTTTTCTCTTAAAAGCAGGGCGTATTCTGTCTTCTTTCTCCGCATTTGGCCGTGCTGGCCTGGAGGATAAGGCCTCCTTTCCATGGCACATTTATCTGTGTAACACCGATCACCCTTTAAAAATAACTTTACGCCCTCACGGCGGCATAAACGACAAACAGGACCTCTATATCTAGCCAAAGCCAACCTCCTTTTGGTAATATTTTAAACCCTCCGCCTCTTTGGCGGACGACAACCGTTGTGAGGAATGGGGGTCACATCCTTGATGAGGGTAATCTTCAATCCGGCTGCTTGGATAGCCCGGATGGCCGATTCTCTTCCAGCGCCTGGTCCCTTTACATATACCTCCACTCGCTTCATTCCATGTTCCATGGCCTTTTTCGCCGCATCTTCTGCCGCCAATTGCGCTGCAAAGGGAGTACCCTTACGGGAGCCCTTCATACCCCTCACACCGCCACTTGACCAGGCGATGGTATTTCCTTGCTTATCTGTAATTGTCACAATAGTGTTATTGAAGGTTGCCTGGATGTGGGCAATCCCTTCCTCAACCATCTTTTTCTCTTTTTTCTTCCTTCTGCCTCTTACCTTTCTCGCCATCTTTACTCCTCACCCCTTAAGAAGATTTTTTCTTTCTTTTACCCAAAATGGAACCACGCGGTCCCTTCCGCGTCCTCGCATTGGTACGCGTACGTTGTCCCCTTACTGGTAGTCCCCGCACATGGCGCATACCGCGGTAACAACCTATGTCTATCAAGCGCTTAATATTAGCTGCCACTTCTCGTCTGAGATCACCCTCAACCTTATATTCTCGGTCAATGATTTCTCTGATCTTGGTCAGTTCTTCGTCTGTCAGTTCTTCTACCTTTTTGTTAAAATCTACGCCCGCTTTCTGTAAAATCTTCTGGGAAGAAGAACGCCCAATCCCATAGATATAGGTCAACGCAATCTCTATTCTTTTGCCCTTAGGCATCTCCACGCCTGCTATTCTAGCCACTTCTTACCCCCTCACAAATATTCTAGCCTTGTCTCTGTTTATGTTTGGGATTTTCACAGATGACCCTTACCACTCCCTTGCGCTTTACAATCTTACACTTACTGCAAATTTTCTTTACTGACGCCCTTACCTTCATCGTTCTCCCCTCTTATTTGATGCGGTAAACAATCCTTCCCCGAGTCAGATCATAGGGCGAAAGTTCTACCTTCACCCTATCCCCGGGCAATATCCGAATAAAGTGCATACGCAATTTACCGGCCACATGAGCC
Organism: Candidatus Desulfofervidaceae bacterium; assembly: GCA_027064585.1. Classification (GTDB taxonomy): domain Bacteria; phylum Desulfobacterota; class Desulfofervidia; order Desulfofervidales; family Desulfofervidaceae; genus JAGHCL01. Next base: position 5,777 of record JAMOPI010000033.1, read on the forward strand.
AATACCTTATGCCCATTATCCAATTCCACCCTAAACATGGCATTAGGTAAAGCTTCCACTACCTTGCCCTCTACTTCAATGGCATCTTCTTTTGGCATAGTTTACACCCTAGACAAAATTTCGGGGCCATTTTGGGTAATGGCCACCGTATGTTCAAAGTGGGCAGATAGTTTACGATCTTTTGTAACGGCTGTCCACCCATCCGCAAGAATTTCTACCTCATAAGTACCCTCATTCACCATCGGCTCTATCGCCAGCACCATCCCTTCCTTTAACTTTATCCCCCTGCCTGGTTTTCCAAAGTTGGGCACCTGGGGATCCTCATGCAGTGCCCTGCCAATCCCGTGGCCGACAAACTGCCTGACGACCGAATATCCATGTGCTTCTACATACCGCTGGATGGCCGACGAAATATCACCCAACCGCTTTCCAACAACCGCCTGTTCAATTCCTTTATACAAGGCCTCTTCCGTCACCCGCAGGAGCCGTTTGGCCCTCTCAGAAATTTCTCCTACGGGTACAGTAATAGCTGCGTCACCATAATAACCATCATACAACACACCAAAATCTAGACTAACAATATCCCCCTCTTTTAATACTCGCTTCTTAGAAGGAAAGCCGTGCACCACCTCTTCGTTTATTGAAACACACAAACTAAAGGGATACCCACGGTATCCCTTAAAGGCTGGCTTTGCCCCCTTTTTTCTACACAAATTCTCTGCCAACCTATCCAACTCTAAGGTCGTTATCCCCGGTTTAATCGTCTCCCTGAGCCTAGCCAAAACCTCAGCCACAATGGCATTACTCCGCCGCATTTTTTCAATTTCCCAGAGAGACTTCAAAAAAATCATTTAGCCCTCTACAATCTTTACAATCTCTGCAAAGATATCTTGAATGCTACCGGTACCATCTACCCGGCGAAGTAGGCCTTTTTGGCTGTAAAAGTCAATCAAAGGAGCTGTTTGCTTATGATAAACCTCAAGTCTAGACTTAACAGTTTCTTCGTTATCATCTGCCCGCTGGTAGAGTTCACCACCACACTTATCGCAAACACCCTCTTGCTTGGGCGGATTAAACACAATATGATACATCGCTCCACATTTTTTACAAGTACGCCTACCTGTAAGGCGCTTCAATAATTCCTCTTCCGGTACTTCAATATTAATTACATGGTCAATCTTTTTACCCATATCTGCCAAAACCTTCTCCAAGGCCTCGGCCTGGGCCACCGTACGCGGAAAACCATCCAAAATAAACCCCTTCTCACAATCAGGTTCTTTAAGCCTTTCTTCAATCAGGCCAATAACGACCTCATCCGGAACAAGTTGTCCTTTCTCCATATACTCCTTGGCCTTTTTACCCAATTCTGTACCTGCAGCCACGGCTGCCCGAAGCATATCCCCAGTAGAAATCTGCGGAATGCCATATTTCTCTACTAACAACTTGGCCTGTGTTCCTTTACCTGCTCCTGGTGCACCTAAAAGGATTAAATTCATGGCCTCCTCCTTTAATTCAATTTTAAACCTATCCTGTTATACCCTTAAACTTCCCGCTTTTTAAAAAGCCTTCATAGTAACGGGCAATTAAGTGTGTCTCAATTTGAGCAATCGTTTCAATAGCTACACCTACAACGATCAATAAGGCTGTTCCCCCAAAATAAAAGGGCACATGAAACTCTTTAATCAAAATCGTAGGCAATACACATACTAAAGATACATAAATAGCACCTGCAAAGGTCAAACGCGTCAAAACCTTATCAATATATTCAGCCGTTTTCTTCCCTGGCCTAATTCCCGGGATATATCCACCGTATTTGCGCATGTTATCAGCTACATCTTCTGGGTTAAAAATAATAGCGGTATAAAAATAGCAGAAAAAGATGATTAAGACAACATAAAGCACAATATATAAAAGTGAACCCCAGCGAAAAAGGTTTACTATTTGGTTAAAAACAGGAATATGCACAAATTGTGCAATCGTTGCCGGAAACATTAAAATAGAAGAAGCAAAAATGGGTGGAATAACGCCAGCAGTGTTGATCCTTAAGGGCAAATGAGTGCTTTGTCCCCCATAAACACGTCTTCCCACTACACGCCGGGCATACTGTACTGGAATCCGCCTTTGTCCCCTTTCCATATAGACGATAAATGCCACCACCGCTACCATAAGAATAAGGAGAATAAGAAGTTTAAATATGCTCAACTGACCGGCCTTCAATAAGCGAAATGTATTCACGATAGCCGGAGGCATTCTAGCTACAATACCGGCAAAGATAATAAGGGAGATACCATTCCCAATACCCTTTTCTGTTATTTGTTCTCCTAACCACATTAAAAAGGCCGTGCCTGAAGTAAGGGTTATCATCGTAAGAAAGCGAAAACCCCATCCTGGATGAGGCACAACATGTACATCCCCAAGCACCATCTTTTCTAAACCGATAGAAATAAAAAAACTCTGAATTAAACTTAAGCCAATTGTAGCATAGCGAGTATATTGGGTAATCTTTCGTCGGCCCAGCTCTCCCTCTTTACGTAATTGGTCTAAATAAGGCACAACTGCCGTCAGAAGTTCAAAAATAATAGCGGCACTAATATAGGGCATAATGCCTAAAGCAAAAATGGAAAGGCGCCTTAGGGCACCACCAGAAAACATATCAATAAGGCCAAACAGAGTGCCCCTGGTCTTAGCAAAAAAGGCGGCCAAGGCCGCTGTATCTATGCCCGGTGTGGGGATATGGATCCCCAAACGGTAGATAGCAAGCATAAAAATAGTAAAAAAAACCCGCTTCTTTAACTCTGGGACTTTGGGAATGTTTTGAAAACCCTGAATCATACCCTATATAACCTCTACCTTCCCTCCAGCAGCCTCTATCTTAGCCTTTGCCTGCTGACTGATTTTATGTACCTTAACAATCAGAGGAAAAGAAATCTCTCCCTCACCTAAAATCTTAACCTTTAATCCTTTTTTCCTTACTAACTTTCTTTCGCGTAGGCTCTCTGGCGTTACCTCTTCATTCTCTTTAAACTTCTTTACCAAGTCTTTTATATTTACGATGGCATATTCTTCCTTAAAGATATTCTTAAAGCCCCGTTTGGGCAAACGCCGATAAAGAGGCATCTGACCGCCTTCAAAATAGGGTGGTACTCCACCACCTGTACGTGCCTTCTGTCCTTTTTGTCCACGGCAAGAGGTATTACCATGTCCGGAACTATCACCCCGCCCAACGCGTTTTTTACGATGAATAGCCCCATGCGCTGGTTTTAAGTTAGCTAGCGAAATCACGGCTTTCCTCCTTACTCTATCACCTGAACTAAGTGCTCAACCTTCTTAATCATCCCTCGTATCTGAGGGATATCAGGCATTTCCACTACTTTATTTAACTTTGTCAGCTTTAAACTCTTTAAGGTCGCCCGTTGCTTTTTAGACCATCCATAACCACTTCTCACCAGTTTTATCTTGATTGTGCCTGCCATTTTTTCAAACCTCTATAAGGACTTCAAATCTTTTCCTCTTAGTCTAGCTACTTCTTCAGCACTTTTCATCTTGGCAAAGGTATTGATGACAGCCTTTACCAAGTTGTGAGGATTCCTAGAACCAATACACTTCGTCAACACATCCTGAATACCAGCGGCCTCCATAATTGCCCGTACCGCACCACCAGCCTTAATCCCTGTTCCTTTTGAGGCCGGTTTTAAAATGACCTTGGCCGCCCCAAAATTGGCAATAGCCTCATGGGGAATAGTTGTGCCCTTAATAGGCACCTTAATCATATTCCGGCGCGCCTTTTCTATGGCCTTTCTGATGGCATCTGGCACCTCATGGGCCTTTCCTAGGCCATATCCAACCATACCCTGTCCATTGCCAACAACCGCAAGGGCACTAAAACGGAAACGGCGCCCACCTTTTACAACTTTAGCCACCCTTCTTATATCCACCACTTTATCAATTAGTTGGTTGGCTTCTATCTTCTCTTCAACCACGCTTTCACCCCTCCTTTTAAAACTCTAACCCAGCTTCTCTGGCCCCATCAGCTAGGGCCTTAACACGTCCATGATACTTAAAGCCTCCTCGGTCAAAAACCACTTTCTTTATCCCTTTCTCTAACGCCCTTTCGGCTACTAATTTTCCTACTAGCCGCGCCGCCTCTACTTTTCCCTTTATATCTTTTAGCTGTTCCCGCAAGGCAGGATCAAGGGTTGAAGCCGCCGCCAAGGTAATCCCCTTAGTATCGTCTATTACCTGGGCATAAATGTGCTTTAAGCTCCTATACACCGAAAGGCGCGGTCTCTCTGGAGTACCAAATACCTTTTTTCTTACCCGTTTCTTACGACGCAGTCTTGCCAGTCTCTTTTCTTTAGCCGATATCATAGACTACTTTCCTCCTGCTTTTCCAGCTTTACGGCGCACTTGTTCATCTATGTAACGAATACCCTTACCTTTATAGGGCTCTGGTGGCCGGAACCGCCGAATAATGGCCGCCACCTGTCCCACTAATTCCTTATCTATTCCCTCAACGATAATCTTGTTGGTACCTTCTACCTTTAGCGTAATTCCTTCAGGGGCTTCATATTCTACTGGATGAGAAAAGCCTAGGGACATCACCAACTTCTTACCCTTCATCTCGGCCCGATAACCAAGCCCCTCTATCACCAGCACCTTTTGAAATCCCTGGGTCACGCCCGTAACCATATTGGCGATAAGCTGACGCATGAGACCATGAAAGGCCCGGGTGCGTTTGTCTTCACCTTCTCTGATCACCCGCAAGACATTCCCTTCCTGCTCTACTCTGATCTTAGGTAAAAGCTCCCGCTTTAATTCACCCTTAGGACCCCTTACCTGTACAAGACCGCCTGTAACTGTAACCTGCACTTTATCAGGAATCTCTATCGGTTTTCTCCCTATCCGTGACATAAATCCCTCCTACCAAATAGAACAAATCCACTCGCCGCCTACACCTAGTTTTCTGGCCTCTTTATCGGTAATTACCCCTTTGGAGGTAGAAAGAATGGCAATACCAAGGCCATTTAATACCCGTGGAAGCTGTTTTTTATTTACATAAATTCGCCTACCTGGTTTGCTTACGCGTTTTAGAGAAGAAATAACGCTATTTTTGTTTTCATCATATTTGAGAACAATTTTAATAATCCCCTGCTTTCCATCTTTAATCAGCTTATATTGCTCAATAAAACCCTCATCTTTTAAAATGCGGGCAATGGCCAGCTTCATCTTAGAGGCCGGCACTTCTACCTCTAGGTGTTTTGCCATAATGGCATTTCTGATGCGTGTTAACATATCAGCAATTGGGTCTGTAATGTTAGACATATCCCACTCCCCTTACCAACTTGCTTTTCTGACCCCAGGGATCTCTCCCCTTAAGGCCATCATGCGAAAACAGATGCGACAAATCCCAAACTTGCGTAAAAAGGCCCGTGGCCGTCCACATAAAGGACAACGATTGTATTTTCTTACCTTAAACTTTGGTGTCTTTTGTGCCTTTACCATTAATGCCTTTCTTGCCATCGTTTATCTCCTAAAGGGCATACCTAATTTTTCTAAAAGTGCCTTGCCTTCTTCATCGGTTTTAGCCGTCGTGACAAAGGTAACATTCATACCTTTAACTTTGTCAATTTTGTCATAGTTAATTTCAGGGAAAATAATGTGCTCTCTAATGCCCAAGGTATAATTTCCACGTCCATCAAAGGATTTATCTGAAACACCCTTAAAATCCCGCACCCTGGGCAGGGCAAAATGTACTAATTTATCAAAGAAGTCATACATACGGGTGCGTCTTAAGGTTACTTTACACCCAATGGGCATCCCTGCCCGCAGCTTAAAGGCGGCAATGGATTTTCTAGCCCGTCTAATAATCGGCCTCTGGCCTGTAATCAAGGCCAACTCTTCCATGGCCGAGTCTAAAATTTTAATGTTCTGCGTTGCTTCTCCTAGTCCCATATTGATTACAATCTTAACTAACCGAGGTACTTGCATTGGGTTTTTATACCCAAATTCTTTAATCAATTGAGAAACAACTTCTTTCTCATAATATTCTTGCAACCTTGCCTTCATCATCCTCACCCTTAAACTTTGTCAATAATCTCTCCGCACCTTTTGCAATATCTCACCTTGCGGCCATCTTCCAAAAATTTCCTACCTACCCTCACTGGCTTCATACATTTATCACACATAATCATAACATTAGAAACATGAATAGGTGCCTCTTTCTCAATAATACCTCCTTGTCCTGTCGTTGGACTTGGAGGTACATGGCGTTTTACCATGTTAACCTTTTCTACAATAACTCTCTGTTTTTCGGGAAAAACTCGTAAAACCTTCCCAATCTTTCCCTTTTCTTTCCCCGCAATTACCATTACCTTATCGTCTCTTTTTACATGGAGCTTTGGTCTCGTCATCTTACACCACCTCAGGGGCTAAAGATATGATCTTCATAAAGTTTTTGGCCCGCAACTCCCTTGCCACAGGACCAAAGATACGCGTGCCAATAGGCTCTCCGTGTTGATTAATCAACACCACCGCATTATCATCAAAGCGTACATAGGTGCCATCAGGACGTCCCAACTCCTTCTTCGTCCTCACCACTACCGCCTTAAGCACCGATCCTTTCTCCACCTTAGAATCGGGCAAGGCGTCCTTAACCGAGACCACAATTACATCGCCTATCTCGGCATATTTCTTCCCTGAGCCGCCTAAGATACCAATACAACACACCTTCTTAGCCCCAGAATTATCCGCTACATCTAGTTTGGTCTGCCTCTGAATCATGGCTACTACTCCCTATTTAGCTTTTTCCAGTATTTTTAACACGCGCCAGCGTTTATGACGGCTAAGTGGTCTGCTCTCTATAATTTGGACACGATCGCCCATTTTACATTCGTTTCTTTCGTCATGTGCCATAAACTTCACCCGCCGGCGGATATACTTACCCACCCGGGGGTGTTTAACCAGCCTTTCTACCATCACCACCACGGTCTTATCCATCTTGTCGCTGACCACGATGCCCTCAAAGGTCTTCTTAATTCCCCTTCCCATATCAAGCTACTCCTTGCTCTCTTAAAATGGTCTTAATCCGAGCAATGTCCTTTTTGACTGCAGGAATCCGGCGCACATTTTCCAACTGGCCGGTAGCATGTTGAAAGCGTAACTTGAAAAGCTCTTCCTGCAATTCCTTAAGCTTTGCCTTTAATTCCTCTACCGTCATTTTTCTTAATTCACTAGCCCGCATAGAGCTCACTCCGCTTCACGATTTTTGTCGCAATCGGTAATTTATGGGCCGCCAATCTTAAGGCCTCAAGGGCCACATCTTCTGGCACACCCTTGATTTCATAAAGCATCCGTCCAGGCTTAACCACCGCTACCCAAAATTCCGGTGATCCCTTTCCACTTCCCATTCTGGTTTCAGCTGGCTTTTTGGTTACCGGCTTGTCTGGGAAGATGCGTATCCAAATCTTGCCACCCCTTTTTACATGCCTGGTGATGGCAACACGGGCAGCCTCAATTTGTTGGGCCGTAAGGCGGCCTCGCCCTAGAGCCTTTAGGCCATAGTCGCCAAAAGCCAAGGTATAACCCCGCTGGGCAATTCCCCGGTTACGTCCCTTTTGCTGTTTTCTATACTTTACCTTCTTTGGTGCAAGCATCGCCTTCTCCGTCTGTATTGATTATGATTATATTCCCAATTGGAGTTGTTTTTCTAACACTTCTCCTTTAAAGATCCATACCTTCACCCCAATAACACCATAAATAGTTTTAGCCTCGGCAAAACCATAATCAATATCTGCCCTTAAGGTATGCAGCGGTACCCTTCCTTCCCGATACCATTCAGTCCTCGCCATTTCAGCTCCACCTAAACGTCCAGAACATTCCACTTTAATACCCTGTGCCCCAAATTTAAGAGCTGTAGCCACAGCCCGTTTCATAGCCCGTCTAAAGGCCACACGCCTTTCCAACTGGAGAGCAATATTTTCAGCTACCAATTGAGCATCTAGCTCTGGCCTCTTTACTTCAATAACGTCTATAAAAGTTTGCCGGTTGATCTTTCTCTCCAAATCTTTTTTTAGCCTTTCTATTTCTGCTCCTTTCTTACCAATGACAATCCCTGGTCTAGCGGTATGTATTTTAACCCTCACCCTATTTGCAGCCCGCTCAATTTCTATCTTAGAAATGCCCGCATGATAAAGGCGATCTTTTATAAATTGTCTTATACGCCTATCCTCTACGACAAACTGCGGAAATTCTTTTTCCGCATACCACTTAGAATTCCATGTCTTAATAATCCCTAGTCTAAACCCAATTGGATGAACCTTTTGTCCCAAGACGACCTCCCTCCTTATTGCTCTAACTCATCTAAAATGACGGTAATATGGCTTGTCCTTTTTCTAATTAAATAAGCTCTCCCTACTGCTCGAGGGCGAATGCGCTTAAGTGTTGGACCTTCATCAGCATAGATGCGTTTTATATATAGATTATCTACATCTACATCTGGGTTTTGCTCGGCATTGGCCACCGCTGAGTGAATCAGCTTTTTTACCACCTTTGCCGCCCGTTTAGTAGTAAATTCTAGAATAGCCAAGGCTTCATCTACTTTTTTTCCCCGCACCAAATCGATTACCAAACGTACCTTGCGGGGGGCAATTCTAACATATCTAGCTACGGCTCTTGCCTCCATTATTTCTTCCCCTTCACCTTACCCTTTTTATCACCTGCATGCCCGTAAAACACCCGTGTGGGAGCAAATTCTCCCAGTTTATGCCCCACCATGTTCTCCGTTACATATACGGGAATAAACTTCCTCCCATTATGCACGGCAAAGGTCAACCCAACAAACTCTGGAATAATAGTTGACCGCCGTGACCAGGTCTTAATTACCTTCTTTTCCCCACTCTCTTTTAGCTTCCGCACCTTTTTCAGAAGCTTTTCGTCAACAAATGGCCCCTTTTTTCTGGATCTACCCAACGGGATATCCCTCCCTTATGTTATTTTCTTCTCTTAACGATATATTTATCGCTGGGCTTTCTGCCCCTTGTTTTATAACCCTTGGTCGGCTTACCCCAAGGCGTACATGGGTGTCTACCACCAGAAGTTTTACCTTCTCCACCACCCAGAGGATGGTCTACTGGGTTCATAGCTACACCTCTAACCTTGGGCCTAAAGCCAAGCCAACGTTTTCTACCAGCCTTACCAAGGGTAATGTGCATGTGATCAATATTGCCTACCTGGCCAACGGTTGCCCGACATTCTAATCTTATTAACCTTATTTCTCCTGAAGGCAGACGCAAGTGGGCATAAGGCTCTTCCTTGGCCAATATCTGCGCATATGTACCCGCACTTCTAGCAATTTGACCACCTTTACCTGGCCTTAATTCTATATTGTGTACAATAGTACCGTCAGGAATGTTACGCAAGGGCAAACAATTACCAGGTTTTATGTCTACATTCTCTCCAGAAATAACCGTATCTCCAACCGAAAGCCCCAAGGGGGCAAGAATATATCTCTTTTCGCCGTCAGCATAGTGCAAAAGGGCAATGCGTGCCGAACGGTTGGGATCATATTCAATGGCCGCTACTTTAGCTGGAATGCCATCTTTATCCCGCTTAAAATCAATAATCCGATACATACGTTTATGACCACCACCTCTATGTCTACAAGTAATGCGGCCATAAACATTTCTACCACCTGTTTTCTTAAGAGGAACAAGCAAACTTTTTTCTGGCTCGGTCTTTGTAATCTCCTCAAAGGTTGAATATGTCTGAAAACGCCTTCCTGGTGACGTAGGTTTACACTTTCTAATCGGCATCGTTTACACTCCCTCAAAAAATTCTATGTGATCCCCCGGCCGTAAGGTCACAATGGCCTTCTTCCAGTCTTTTTCTTTTCCTTGCAAACGCCCTAATCTTTTCTTTTTTCCCTTCACCTTAATTGTGCGGACTTTAAGTACTTTTACATTAAACAACTTCTCTACCGCCTCTTTTATCTCAAGCTTGTTTGCCTTGGGATCTACTTCAAATACCACTTGATTCAACTCTTCCTTTAGGACGGTAGATTTCTCTGTTATCACCGGCCTTTTTATAATCTGATATAAGTCCCTCATGACCGTAATGACTCCTCAATTTTTGGAATTGCATTTTGCAAAATCACCAAATGGTCATAACGCAAGATATCATATACATTTAAACCTTCTCTAGGCATCACTTGGAATTCTGACACATTTCTAGAAGCCAGCTCTAGCTCCTTGTTTCTTTCTGGTGTAACAATAAGAGCTTTTGGTAGGCCCAAATTCTTCATTATGCCTATAAACTTTTTGGTTTTGATTTCGTCTAGCTTTATATTATCAACTACCCGCAGGCGGCCACTCTTTAACTTAGAGGTAAGGGCAATTTTTAGCGCCTGTTTTCGCACCTTTTTTGGCAAAGAATAGGCCCAACTTCTGGGCTTTGGCCCAAAGACAACACCACCACCTACCCAATGTGGTGCTCTAATACTACCCTGACGGGCCCGGCCTGTACCCTTTTGTCGCCACGGTTTCCTACCTCCACCCCTTACTTCACCCCTGGTCTTGGTAGAAGCCGTTCCTGCCCGTCTACAGGCAAGTTGCCATTTTACTACTTCATAGATCAAATATGGCTTTATTGGCACATCAAAGATATCATCTGCCAGTGTAATCTGACCTGTTTCTTGACCTTCCTGGTTATAAACTTTCACTTCTGGCATCCTTCCTTAACCTCTTTGGCCAACCTTTTTTATAATCACCAAACTATTCCGGCTCCCTGGCACTGCCCCTTTCACTAAAAGCAAGTTGTGTTCAGGCCGCACATCTACTACCTTTAAATTTTTGATCGTCACTGTCTCGTTCCCCATATGTCCTGGCATCCGTTTTCCCTTGATCACTCGTCCTGGGAATTCACAACATCCAATAGACTTGGGCCTGCGATGATTACGGCTACCATGCGTCTCAGGTCCTCTTTTAAAACCATGCCTCTTGATAACACCAGCAAAACCGCGGCCCTTGCTCTTACCTGTAACCACCACCAGATCGCCTGGCTTAAACTCCGCTACAGTCACCTGCTGCCCTACTTCTATCTTTTCAATATTCTCCACCCTAAACTCTCTCAAGTAATAAAAACAGGGCGTGCCTGCCTTTTCAAAATGTCCCAATAGTGGCTTTGGCACACGTGATTTCTTCTTAGGCAAGAAACCCAGTTGCACTGCGTTATATCCGTCCTTCTCTACTGTCTTTTTCTGCACTACTGTGCACGGACCTGCTTCTAATAACGTTACGGGCACCACCGTGCCATCCTCAGCAAAGATACGAGTCATCCCAATCTTTCTTGCTAGAATTCCTCCAACCATTTCACCTAACCCTTTTAAAGTTTTATCTCCACATCTACACCTGAAGCTAATTCTAGGTTCATCAAGGCATCCACTGTCTGGGCCGTGGGTTCAACAATATCAATTAAACGCTTATGCGTTCTTATCTCAAACTGTTCACGCGATTTTTTATCTTTATGTGGAGATCTAAGCACTGTCCACCTACTTATCTTAGTGGGCAAAGGAATAGGTCCTACCACCTTTGCCCCTGTCTTTTTAGCCGTGTCTACAATTTGAGTTACGGCCTGATCTAAAAGCCGATGATCAAATGCCTTCAACTTTATCCGTATTTTCTGCGTTTCTATCATAGCTGCCTGAAACCCTTTTTATTTTTTTACTCCAATATCTTGGTTACCACACCTGCACCAACGGTCCTTCCACCTTCTCTAATCGCAAATCGCAATCCCTCTTCCATCGCTATCGGCTCTAACAAATTCACCTCTATCCGCACATTATCTCCAGGCACCACCATCTCTACCCCCTCCGGCAATGTAACTACTCCCGTCACATCCGTCGTCCTAAAGTAAAACTGCGGCCTATATCCACTGAAAAATGGCGTATGCCTCCCCCCTTCCTCCTTCGTCAATACATATACCTCAGCCTCAAATCGCGTATGCGGCGTTATCGTCCCAGGCGCCGCCAATACCATCCCACGCTCTACCTCATCCTTTCCTATACCACGTAATAACACTCCTATGTTATCTCCTGCTCTGCCCTCATCCAAAATCTTCCTGAACATCTCAATGCTCGTCGCTACCGTCTTACGCGTCGGCCCTAACCCCACTATCTCCACTTCCTCTCCAGGATGAATCACCCCTCTCTCTACCCTACCTGTTACTACCGTACCCCTTCCACTTATGCTAAATACATCCTCTATCGGCATCAGAAAAGGTTTATCCAACGGACGCACAGGCTCAGGTATATACTCATCCATCGCATCTAATAACTCCCATATCTTACCACACCACTGACATTCCCTCTTCCCACATCCACACTCTAACGCCTTCAACGCACTACCCTTAATCACAGGTACATCATCACCAGGAAATTCATATTTGCTCAAAAGCTCCCTTACCTCTAATTCAACTAATTCTATCAATTCCTCATCGTCTACCATGTCTACCTTGTTAATAAACACAACAATATATGGCACCCCTACCTGTCTCGCTAATAATATGTGCTCCCTAGTCTGCGGCATCGGACCATCATCCGCCGCTACCACTAAAATCGCACCGTCCATCTGTGCCGCTCCCGTAATCATGTTCTTAATATAGTCCGCATGACCAGGACAATCTATATGCGCATAGTGCCTTTTTTCCGTCTCATACTCCACGTGCGCCGTGGCAATCGTAATCCCCCTCTCCTTCTCTTCCGGCGCCTTGTCTATCTGCTCAAACGGCACAAAGTCCGCTAGCTTCGCATTCGCTAACGTCCGCGTAATCGCCGCCGTCAATGTCGTCTTACCATGGTCAATGTGACCTATCGTCCCCACATTTATATGCGGCTTCTTCCTCTCAAATTTCTGCTTCGCCATCACTCAACCCCCTCAATGTTTTAACAAGTCTTTACTTCTTTTCCTTTATCAAGGCCTCAGCAATCTTGGCTGGCACAGGTTCATAATGTGAAAACTGCATCGTGTAAGTTGCCCGACCCTGTGTCGCCGACCGTAAAGTTGTAGCATATCCAAACATTTCTGCCAAGGGGACATGCGCCCGGATTACCTGCGCATTTTTACGCATTTCTATACCAGTCACCTTGCCCCTTCTTGCCGTAATGTCTCCCATGACATCACCAACATACTGCTCTGGCACAATGACCTCTAGAAGCATAATTGGCTCTAAGAGCACCGGAGCGCCTTTTTTCACCCCTTCTTTAAAGGCCATAGATGCAGCAATGGCAAAGGCCATATCTGAAGAGTCTACTTCATGATAAGAACCATCCACCAACCGCACCCGGACATCTGTCACCGGATACCCTGCAATCACGCCCTTTTCCATGGCCTCTCTTATGCCCCGTTCCACCGCCGGAATATATTCCTTGGGAATCACACCTCCGGTAATAGCATCAATGAATTCAAAACCCTTCCCCGCAGGCAGGGGTTCCATCTCTAACCACACATGACCATACTGACCCCGTCCACCCGTCTGCTTGATAAACTTACCTTCTACTTTAACAGGTTTAGTAATGGTTTCACGATAAGAAACCTGTGGCCGTCCTACATTGGCCTGCACTTTAAACTCACGGCGCAAACGGTCAATAATAATTTCTAGATGTAGTTCACCCATACCAGAAATAATAGTCTCTCCAGTCTCCTCATCGTACCTAACCCTAAAAGAGGGATCTTCTACTGCAATTTTGTGTAAAGCCGTACCCAATTTATCTTGATCATCTTTAGTCTTTGGCTCAATGGCTACTGAGATAACTGGCTCTGGGACTTCAATTGATTCTAGTAATATCGGCTCTCTCTCATCACAAAGGGTATCACCCGTCGTAGTCCTTCTAAGACCTACTGCAGCAACAATATCACCAGCATAAACTTCACTTACTTCTTCCCGCTTATTGGCGTGCATCTTAAGCAAGCGGCCAATCTTTTCCTTCACCCCTTTAGAGGCATTAAAGACCGTATCACCGCTCTTTAAGTGACCTGCATAGACACGCAGGAAGGTCAGATGCCCTACATAGGGATCGGTCATTAATTTAAAGGCTAGTGCCGTAAAGGGAGCATCATCACTAGCCATCCTTTCTATCTCTTTTCCGTCAGGCGTTTTACCCTTAACTGGTGGAATATCTACGGGTGAAGGAAGATAATCTACAATGGCATCAAGGAGTTGTTGGATGCCTTTATTTTTAAAGGCTGATCCACACAGTACCGGCACCAGTTTTAATTCTATTGTTCCCTTCCTTAAGGCCTGATGAATTTCTTCTTCGGTAATTTCTTCCCCCTCTAGATATTTTTCCATTATCGTCTCGTCAAAGTCCGCTAGAGCCTCAAGCATTTTGTCCCGAAATTCTTCGGCCTTTGCCCGATACTCTTCAGGTATGTCAATATATTCATAACGGGCACCTTTTGTTTCCTCGTCATAAATAATGGCCTTCATCTTGATAAGGTCAATAACCCCTTGAAAATTCTCTTCCTTGCCTAGTGGGATCTGGATAGGGACAGGATTAGCCTTTAACCGATCAATCATCATACTAATACAACCCTCAAAATCAGCCCCTACCCGATCCATTTTGTTAATGAAGGCCAGTCTTGGTACCCGGTATTTATCGGCCTGCCGCCATACCGTCTCTGACTGTGGCTCCACACCTCCAACGGCGCAAAAAATGGCAATTGCACCATCCAAGACCCGCAGGGCCCTTTCTACTTCAATCGTAAAGTCCACATGCCCAGGAGTATCTATAATGTTAATACGATGTTTCCGCCAGAAGCAGGTAGTAGCGGCTGAGGTAATGGTAATACCCCGCTCCTTTTCCTGCTCCATGAAGTCCATCGTCGCTGTACCCTCATGCACCTCACCAATCTTATACGTGAGGCCAGTATAGTACAGCACCCGCTCAGTCGTTGTTGTCTTACCGGCGTCAATATGCGCCATAAAACCAATATTTCTTACTTTTTCAATTGGAACAATCCTTCCCACGGCTACCACCTATAATGGGCAAAGGCCCTATTTGCCTCTGCCATTCTATGTGTATCTTCTTTCTTTTTAATTGCACCGCCTCTATTATTATAGGCGTCTAAAAGCTCATTAGCTAATTTGTTTACCATACCCTTTTCGCCTCGGGCACGAGCACTTTGGATAAGCCACTTCACGGCCAGACTAATTCTCCGTTCAGGCCTTACTTCTATGGGTACCTGATAAGTCGCACCACCCACACGACGAGACTTCACTTCCATAATCGGCTTTACATTCTCTACTGCCTTTTCAAACACCTCTAAGGGATTCTTACCCGTCTTCTGACCTATAATATCTAAGGCCTGATAAAAGATGCGTTCAGCTACGCTCTTTTTGCCATCGCGCATCATACAGTTAATAAATTTAGCCACCAACACACTTCCATATTTTGGATCTGGTAAAATTTCCCTTCTTGGAACAGGACCCTTTCTTGGCATCTCTCAATCCCTCAATTATTTTGGCTTTTTAGTACCATATCTAGAACGACTTTTCCGTCGATCTTGCACACCCGCTGCATCCAATGCCCCTCTAATAACCTGATAACGCACACCAGGTAAGTCCTTTACACGTCCACCTCTTACTAAAACCACCGAATGCTCTTGGAGGTTATGACCAATCCCAGGAATATAGGCCGTCACTTCAATTCCATTAGTCAAACGCACACGACAAACCTTCCGCAGGGCAGAATTAGGCTTTTTCGGCGTGGTCGTATATACCCTTACACATACACCCCGCTTTTGAGGACAACCTCTTAAGGCCGGAGCAGAACTCCGGCTCTCAATTTTTTCTCTTCCTTGTCTTACTAGCTGATTAATAGTTGGCATTACCCATCCTCCCTTTTTCTAGGGCACACAAAATCGGACTTATTACAGCCTTTCTTTATTTTTGTCAAGCCCCTTTATGAAGCCATTTGTTCTTTTTCTTCAGGCAAAGGTAAGATTTCCCCTTTGCCTAGCTCTTCCTTTACTTCTTCTGCCGCGGTTATTTCTATGGAACGATAACGTTCCAGACCAGTACCTGCCGGGATGAGCCGCCCGATAATAACATTTTCTTTCAATCCGCGCAAGTAGTCCACCTTGCCTTGAACCGCGGCATCGGTTAACACCCTAGTCGTTTCCTGAAAAGAAGCAGCTGAGATAAAGCTTTCGGTACCTAAAGAAGCCTTGGTAATACCCACGAGCACAGGCTCAGCCTGGGCTGGTTTTCCACCTTTGGCCATCACCTTCTCGTTTTCCTCCTCAAACCTATATTTTTCTACCAATTCTCCCACAATAAAGTCAGTATCACCTGGATCTACGATCTTAACCTTCTTCATCATCTGGCGAATGATGACTTCAATGTGCTTGTCGTTAATCCTCACACCCTGCAAACGGTAAACTTCCTGAATTTCGTTTAGAAGGTATTTGGCTGTTTCCTGAATACCTCGCACCCGCAACAGGTCATGCGGATTTATTGGACCTTCGGTTAAGGCCTCACCAGCTCGCACAAAGTCACCTTCATGTACTGTCACATGTACACCCGGTGGAATAAGATAGGCTCTTGGTTCACCAACCTCTGGAGTAACAACGATTTTCCTCTTACCCCTTTCTTCCTTACCAAAAGAGACCCAACCGTCAATTTCGGTAATAATAGCGTGGTTTTTAGGTTTCCTTACTTCAAAAAGATCAGCTACTCTAGGCAGACCACCAGTAATATCTTTTGTTTTAGTGGTCTCCCGCAGAATCTTGGCCAGAATATCACCTGCATAGATCTCATCCCCTTCTTCCACCACAATGAGAGCCCCTACAGGCAAGTAATAAACGGCTTCACTTCCTGCAGGAGTTTTTACGATATTGCCATCTTCATCTACAACCGTAATACGAGGACGATAGGGCGTACCTTTGTATTCCATCACCACTTTACTTACCCTACTGGTTACCGGGTCAACCCTTTCCTGAATGGTCACACCCTCAATAATATCTTCAAATTTTACCTTTCCACTCGCCTCTGTCAAAATAGGCGAGGCATAAGGATCCCATTCAACCAATAACTGACCTGGCTTGACCTTTTCTCCTTCTCTTACCTTTAGCTTTGCTCCATAAATAACTGGATAGCGTTCTCTTTCTCTGCCCTCTTCTACAACAGCAATCTCACCGTTACGATTCATCACAACAAGATCACCTTCTTTAGTTTCTACAACGTTGAGATTAACAAATTTTACCTCTCCGCCATATTTGGTTTCCAAAGTCGTCTGCTCTACTGTCTTTCTGGCCGTACCACCAATATGGAAGGTTCGCATGGTCAGCTGCGTTCCTGGCTCACCAATAGACTGTGCCGCAATAATACCTACCGCCTCACCGATATTCACCAACTTACCTGTTGCCAAATCACGGCCATAACACTTAGCACACACTCCCCATTTTGTCTGGCAAGTCAAGACAGACCGAATTTTCACCTTTTCTATTCCAGCTTCTTCTATCTTCTTAGCCGCCTCTTCGTCAATCATTTCATTGGCTTTAACAATAACTTCACCTGTATAAGGATCAACAATATCTTCTAAGGCTACCCTTCCTAAAACACGTTGACCAATGGTCTGGATAATTTCACCTGATTCAACGAGAGGTTCCACTTCAATACCATCAATAGTACCACAGTCTTCTTCCCTTACCACACATTCATGGGCTACATCAATTAACCTTCTGGTCAGATAACCAGCATTGGCTGTTTTAAGGGCCGTATCGGCCAATCCCTTCCGGGCACCATGGGTAGAAATGAAGTATTGCAACACCGTCAATCCTTCTCTAAAGTTGGCCGTAATCGGGGTTTCAATAATTTCTCCTGAAGGCTTAGCCATCAACCCTCGCATACCGGCCAACTGTCTAATCTGATCTTTACTTCCTCTGGCCCCAGAATCGGCCATCATAAAGATGGGATTAAAGGAAGAAAATTCTACTTTTTCTCCCTTTTCGCTTTCTACTACCTCTACCGAAAGTTCTTTCATCATCTCGCTGGCTACTTGGCCGGTAACGCGGGTCCAGATATCAATGATCTTGTTATAACGCTCACCATCGGTTATAAGTCCCTTACGATATTGATCCTCAATCTCTTGCACTTCTTTTTGGGCCGTTTGTAAAATCTCTTCTTTCCGTTTTGGAATAACTAAGTGGTCTACGGCAATGGATATCCCACCACGGGTAGCTTGTTCAAAACCCAAATCTTTCAAGTGATCACAAAGGACTACTGTCCTTTTTAGTCCCACCCGCTGATAGCACTCTTTAATAAGGGCAGCCACATCTTTCTTGCGCATAACTTTGTTAATAAAGCTAAATGGAATCTCATCAGGAACACTCTCCTTCAGCAAAATGCGTCCTACAGTCGTTTCCACTAGCCTCCCATTCATCCGCACCTTGATTTTGGCGTGAAGCTCCACCACACCTTGATCATAGGCCACACGCACCTCTTCGGGAGAAGAAAAGATCATCCCTTCTCCCTTAGCAAAGGGCCTTTCTTTGGTCATGTAATAGAGCCCAAGGACGATGTCCTGTGTAGGTAGGATAATTGGATCACCGTGAGCTGGGGAAAGGATATTATTGGTAGACATCATGAGGACGCGTGCCTCAGTTTGGGCTTCTACCGAAAGAGGCACATGTACAGCCATCTGGTCACCATCAAAGTCGGCGTTAAAGGGTGGACACACCAATGGATGTAACTGAATGGCCTTTCCTTCAATCAAAACAGGTTCAAAGGCTTGAATACTGAGACGATGCAAAGTAGGCGCCCGGTTAAGCAGAACCGGATGTTCCCTTACCACTTCTTCTAGGGCATCCCAGACTTCTGGGGCCTCTCGTTCTACCATCTTCTTGGCACTTTTAATCGTCGTGGCAAAGCCCTTCTTTTCTAGCTGATGATAGATAAAGGGCTTAAAGAGTTCTAAGGCCATCTTTTTGGGTAACCCACATTGGTGCAAACGTAATTCAGGTCCGACGACAATGACCGACCGTCCAGAATAGTCTACACGTTTACCCAAAAGGTTTTGACGAAAGCGTCCCTGTTTGCCCTTAAGCATATCACTCAGGGATTTAAGGGGACGTCCGTTACTGCCGGTTACCGTGCGGCCACGGCGTCCATTTTCAAAAAGAACATCCACCGCCTCTTGTAACATTCGTTTTTCGTTACGGATGATAATTTCTGGGGCCTCAAGTTCCATCAGCCTCTTCAGACGGTTATTCCGGTTAATTACCCGCCGATACAAGTCGTTTAAGTCAGAAGTAGCAAAACGTCCACCGTCCAAAGGTACTAATGGTCTTAAATCCGGGGGTAAAACAGGAATGACTTCTAAAATCATCCACTCAGGTTTATTACCAGACTCTAAAAAGGCATTGACAATCCGCAGCCTTTTGGCCAGTTTTTTACGTGTGCTTTCAGAAGTAGTATTTTTAATCTGCTCCTTGATCTCTTCAGCCAGTTTAGGCAAATCTAAATCGCGCAATAAATCTCTTATCGCTTCTGCTCCCATACCGGCCTTAAAGTTTTCGCCATACTTAGCCCTTGCCTCATGATACTGTTCTTCAGACAGCACCTCACCTTTGTTCAAGGGAGTATCACCAGAATCAGTAACGATATAGGATTCATAGTAAATAACCCTCTCTAAATCTTTAACTGTCAGATTAAGCAAGTTTCCAATCTTACTAGGCACACTCTTGACAAACCAGATATGAGCTACCGGACAGGCCAGTTCAATATGCCCCATCCGTTCCCGTCTGACCTTAGAAGAAATTACTTCTACACCGCAGCGTTCGCATACAATACCGCGGTGTTTCATCCGGCGGTATTTACCACAAAGACATTCATAATCCTTAATTGGCCCAAAGATCCGGGCACAGAAAAGTCCGTCTTTTTCAGGTTTAAAAGTTCTATAATTAATGGTCTCTGGCTTCTTTACTTCACCGTAAGACCACTCCCGAATCTGCTCGGGAGAGGCTAAACCAATCTTTACTCCCTTAATGTCAGCCGGATCCATGGGTTTAGTAAATAAGTTATAAAGATCTTCTAATGTCATCTTTTCTTCGCCCCCTTCTCTTCAGTTAATAATTCTACATTTAAAGCTAGGGCTTGCAGTTCTTTCACCAACACATTAAATGACTCTGGCAGACCCACTTCTAACGTGTTGTCTCCTTTTACAATCTTTTCGTACATCCGCGTCCTGCCTGCGACATCATCTGACTTCACTGTCAACATTTCTTGTAAGGTATAAGCCGCACCGTAGGCCTCTAACGCCCACACCTCCATTTCACCAAACCTTTGTCCACCAAACTGTGCTTTACCACCCAAAGGTTGTTGGGTAATAAGAGAGTATGGTCCAATGGAACGAGCGTGAATCTTATCATCTACCAAGTGGTGCAACTTCAGCATATACATATAACCCACAGTTACCTTCTGATCAAAGGGTTCACCTGTACGCCCGTCATAGAGTATTGTTTGTCCACCTTCAGGCAAACCAGCTTCTCTTAGCCAGGTCTTAATTTCTTCTTCTTTAGCACCATCAAATACTGGCGAGGCTACAGGAATACCCTCTTGAAGCTTTTTTACCTTTTCTAACAGTTCTTCATCAGTTAAGCTGCCAAAACACTCCTCGTATTGTTCTGGCGGATAGAGTTTTTTCAGCCATTCTCTGATCACTTCTGGTTTCTGGAAGTGTTCAACCAACTCCCTTATCTTCTTGCCAAGCTCTTTAGAAGCCCAACCCAAGTGAGTTTCCAATACCTGTCCAATATTCATCCGTGAAGGTACACCTAAAGGATTAAGCACAATGTCTACCGGCGTACCATCTGGTAGATAGGGCATATCTTCCATCAACACGATCTTAGAAACCACTCCTTTATTTCCATGCCTTCCAGCCATTTTATCGCCCACAGACAGCTTCCGCTTCATGGCCACATAAACCTTGACCATCTTGATCACACCAGGAGGTAACTCATCTCCTTCTTTAATCTTGTCTATTCTCTGTTCATATCTCGTTCGTATCTTATCTACCTCATCAAAGAAACTATCTATCACCTCCGCCACCTTTGCCTGCAAAACGGCATCTTCTAGTTGAATTTCCTTTAATCGCCGCAAGGGTAAATCAAGGACTTCAGGTGTAATCGTCTCTCCCTTGGCAATAATCACCTCACCCGTAATGTCCTTCAAATCCGCTGCGACTACCTGTCCCACTAAAAGTTTCTGCAGCTTCTCTTCTACTACCTTCTTTAAGGTATTAATTTCGGCATCCCGATCGCGTGTTAGCCGTTTAATTTCCTGTTCTTCAATCCACTTACTTCTAGCATCCTTTTCTCCCTTACGGGAGAATACCTGTGCATCAATGACAATACCTTCAATTCCAGGAGGTACCCGCAAGGAAGAATCCTTTACATCGCTAGCCTTCTCGCCAAAGATGGCACGTAGAAGTTTTTCTTCGGGAGAATATTGGGTCTCACCTTTAGGGGTAATTTTACCTACAAGAATATCGCCTGGCTTTACCTCGGCTCCAATGCGTATTATACCGCTCTCATCTAGATTTTTAAGGGCATCCTCGCCTACATTGGGAATGTCTCGGGTAATCTCTTCTGGCCCTAGTTTGGTCTCCCTGGCTACTACCTCAAATTCTTCTATATGAATAGATGTATAAACATCATCCCTTACAAGTCTCTCACTAATGACGATAGCATCCTCAAAGTTATATCCACGCCAGGGCATAAAGGCCACCAAAACATTTTTGCCTAAAGCAAGCTCACCATTTTTTGTCGCGGCTCCGTCGGCTAGAATTTGACCTTTGTAAATTCGTTCTCCTGGTTTAACTAAAGGCTTCTGATTAAAGCATGTATTTTGATTGCTACGTCTAAATTTATTCAATGTGTAGACTTTTACTAAGTTCCCTAAGGGTTTATTTTCATCATCACTAAAATATCTCACCACAATGCGGGTAGAATCTACATCTTCTACCATACCATCAGCTTCAGCCAAGATACAGACACCACAGTCCCTGCCTACTATTTTTTCCATACCTGTGCCAATTAAGGGAGCCTCAGTCTGCAATAAGGGCACGGCCTGGCGCTGCATGTTAGAACCCATCAAGGCGCGGTTGGCGTCGTCGTGCTCCAAGAAAGGAATCAAAGAAGAAGATACACTTACCAACTGAGTTGGAGAGACATCCATGTAGAGCACTTCTTCTGGCTTTACCATTACAAATTCACCTCTCACCCGGGCCGAGACAAGATCATTTAAAAAACGTCCTTGTTCATCTATCGGTGCATTTGCTTGCGCAATAGGTTTATCTCCTTCTTCTAAGGCAGTAAGGTAAACAATTTCATCTGTTACGCGCCCATTTTTGACCTTACGATAAGGTGTTTCAATAAAGCCAAATTCATTTACCCGCGCATAAGTACTCAAAGAGACAATCAAACCAATATTTGGTCCTTCTGGCGTCTCAATAGGACAAATACGACCATAATGGGATGGATGCACATCTCGCACCTCAAAACCAGCCCGCTCACGGCTAAGTCCTCCTGGACCTAAAGCACTTAAACGCCGCTTATGAGTCACTTCAGATAAAGGATTGGTCTGATCCATAAACTGTGAAAGTTGACTGGTGCCAAAAAATTCTTTTACTACTGCCGTTACAGGTTTGGAGTTGACCAAATCGTAAGGCATGAGGGTTTCTACTTCCTGTAAAGCCATCCGTTCCTTAATGGCCCTTTCCATACGTACTAATCCAATCCGGTATTGATTTTCCAGAAGCTCTCCTACTGACCTCACCCGCCGATTACCCAAATGATCAATATCGTCTGGTGGACCTTGAGTAGCCTTAAGTTCAAGAAGTTTTTTCACCGCTTCTAAAATATCTTCTTTTAACAAAGTACACTGGGTAATGGGGACATCCATTCCTAGCCGTAAGTTCAGCTTAAACCGACCGACACGAGAAAGATTATAGTATTCAGGATTAAAAAAGAGGTTATGGAGAAATTCCCTGGCAATCTCTACGGTTGGCGGACTCGTAGGTCGCATACGCCGATAGATTTCTATCAAGGCATCTTCTTCTGTCTCTACCTTATCTTCCAAAAGGGTATCCCTTAAAGAGGTATCATACCGGTATTCATCAATAAAGAGCACTTCAAACTCAGCAATATTCTTTTCCTTGATTTTTTCTATAATCTCATCAGTGATATTCTCGTTATGCCGGGCAATAATTTCTCCGGTCTCTGAATCTTTAATGTCTTTAGCCAAAATCTTTGTCTTTAATTCTTCTTCAGTAAGGGGAATTTCTTTAATACCTAACTGTTCTAACTGCTTAAGATGTAAACGTGTTACTCTTGTATGGGCAGAAATCAAAACCTCACCTGTTTTTGGATGAATCAGATCTTCAGATAACCGGGTGCCAAGTAAGAATTCAGGCACCAGCTCTATGTAAAAAAATCCGTCCCGATACTTTACCTTTTGAGTTGGATAGAAATAATTGAGAATCTCTTCACTCGTATAACCTAAGGCTTTAAGAAATAAGGTTACTGGGAACCTACGCCGACGATCAATACGCACATAAAGGCGGGCCTTATTGTCAAATTCAAAGTCCAACCAAGAACCCCGTAAGGGAATAATTCGGGCCATATAAAGAAGTTTACCCCGCACATGGCGCATCTGTTTGTCCAACTCAAAGAAGATGCCAGGAGAACGATGCAACTGGTTAACAATTACCCGTTCGGTCCCATTGATGATAAAGGTAGCCCGTTCAGTCATTAAAGGAATGGTGCCAAAATAGATTTCCTGTTCTTTGATATCCCTAATACTTTTTTGTCCTGTCTCTTTATCTATATCATAAACGACCAGGCGCACGGTCAACCGTACGGGGGCTTCGTAGGTTAATCCCTTTTCTTGACATTCCCTTTCGTTATATCTGGGTTCGCCAATTTCATATTTAACAAACTCTAATGAGGCTTCACCAGAAAAGTCCGTAATAGGAAAAACCTCTTTAAAAACGGCCTGCATACCCACATCTTTACGCTTCTCTGGAGGCACATCCTTTTGCAGAAACTGGGCATAGGATTTCTTTTGTAACTCAAGCAAATAAGGAACGTCCAAAATTTGCTTTATACGGCCAAATTGCCGTCTCAATTTAAAGTCAGGGATGGCTACACCCATTGTTAACTCCTCTAAAGACTAAAAATATAATAAAAACCGAAAAAGGAGATGTACCTCTCCTGTCGTACACCTCCTTGAGATAGAAGACAAAAGATCTTTTTCTGTTTTTCGGCATTATTTAATTTCTACGCTTGCTCCTACCTCTTCTAATTTCTTCTTAATCTCCTCGGCCTCTTCTTTAGATACACCTTCCTTGATGGGCTTGGGCACGCTCTCTACCAATTCCTTGGCCTCCTTCAGACCCAGATTAGTAATGGCCCTTACTACCTTAATAACCTGGATCTTGTTACTACCAACAGCAGTCAAGACAACATCAAATTCCGTCTTTTCCTCTGCCGGCGCAGCCTCTCCAGCAGGAGCAGCACCAGGCACAGCCGCAACCGCTGCCACAGGAGCAGCAGCCTGGACGCCAAACTTCTCTTCCAACTCTTTAATGAACTCGGAGAGCTCCAAGACAGTCATATTGGCAATAAACTCTACCACATCCTCCTTTGTAATTTCCTTCGCCATTGCTCTTTAACCTCCTTATTGTTGTTTTTCTTTCTCTTGTTTAATTGCCTCTAATACATATAAAAACTTGGCAATAATGCCATGCAAAAGGCTGACGAAGTTTTGTGGCACCGCATTCATCGTACCTAACAATTGGGCTAGTAACACCTCACGACTAGGCAGTTTCGCCAACTCTTGAATCTTCTCCGGAGCAATGAGTTTTCCTTCCACAAAGCCTGTCTTTAATTTAAAAATCTCAAATTTCTTTCCAAACTCCACTAAGGCTTTAGCTAAAGCAACTGGATCTTCATATGTAATGGCTAAGGCATTATTTTCTACAATTTTGTCCGTTATTTCTTCTAAAGGGGTATCCTTGGCTGCCAGCCGAATAATAGTATTTTTTACCACCTTGTATTCTACGCCTGCCTCCCGCAACTTGCGTCTGAGTTCGTTCATATCATTAGATTCCAGGCCTTTAAAATCGGTCAAAACGACTGCCTTTGCCCTTTTTAGTTTTTCATTGAGTTCCTCTACCATTGCGGCCTTTTGTGCGCGTCGTAACAACTTTATCCCTCCTTACATGTTTTTATTAGGAAACGAGATCTCTCACCGAAGCCGTATCAACCTTTATTCCTGGCCCCATGGTGGAAGAAAGGGTAATACCCTTGATATAAGTACCTTTAGCGCTGGCAGGTTTTAGGCGAATAATAGTTTCCATCAGGGCCTTGAAGTTATCTAAAAGTTTTTCTGCACCAAATGAAACCTTACCAATAGGGGCGTGAATGACGCCGCCTTTATCTACCTTAAAGTCAATCTTCCCCCCCTTTAACTCCTTAATTGCCTTTGCCACATCAAAGGTTACTGTCCCTGTCTTAGCACTGGGCATAAGTCCCCGTGGCCCTAAAATGCGTCCAAGTTTGGCCACTTTACTCATCATATCAGGCGTAGCCACAACTTTATCAAACTCAAGCCAGCCCTCTTCTATTTTTTTAATAAACTCCTCCCCCCCTACATAATCAGCCCCAGCTGCCTGGGCTTCCTTCTCCTTTTCTCCCTGAGCAAAGACCAACACTTTAACCTGTTTCCCTGTACCATGAGGTAGAACGACTGAACCTCTTACCATTTGATCAGCGTGGCGAGGATCTACGCCTAGATTGACTGCTACCTCTACCGTCTCATCAAACTTGGCGGTAGCTGTATCCAAAACCAATTTAATTGCTTCTTCTATAGGATAGGCTTTTCCTTTTTCTATTTTCTTTTTTGCCTCAATATATCTTTTCCCATGTTTCGCCATCTGCCTACTCCTTAGTCAACAATTTCAATGCCCATACTTTTCGCCGTACCTTCTATTGTTCTTATGGCTGCCTCAAGGGTAGCTGCGGTTAAATCAGGCATTTTCTTTTTCGCAATCTCTTCCACCTGCTTACGCGTCACTCTACCAACAACTTCCTTTTTCGTTGCATGAGCCCCTTTTACAATCTTAGCCGCTTGCTTAAGAAGAACAGAAGCAGGCGGTGTTTTCGTAATAAAAGTAAAAGAACGATCAGCGTAAACGGTAATAACTACCGGAATAATCGTGCCTTCCTGATCTTTAGTCCGCGCGTTAAAGGCCTTACAAAATTCCATGATATTTACCCCGTGCTGGCCTAAAGCCGGCCCAACAGGTGGAGAAGGTGTAGCTTGTCCTGCTGGAATTTGTAAGCGTATAGAAGCAATTACCTTTTTTGCCATCTAAATCACCTCTTTCCTTTAAATTTTGGCCAATTGGATGGCCTCTAACTCTACTGGGGTCTCACGTCCAAAGATACTGATTAACACACGCACTTTTCCTCTATCTGGAAAGATTTCATCTACCCTACCTGTAAAGTTAGTAAAAGGCCCATCCACAATTCTAACCTGATCGCCCTTCTCTAGGCTAAATTTGGGTTTGGGTTTTTTAGTACGCTCTTCCATCTGGGCCTTTATTTTTTCCACCTCTTCATCGGGAATAGGTACCGGATTTTTCCCACCAACAAAGCCGGTTACCTTTGGTGTTCTTCGCACTAAATGCCATAAGATACTTTTTAAATTTTCATCTTGATCAAAGTCCATACAGATCAAAACATAGCCAGGATAAAATTTACGTGAAGAGGTTACTTTTTCTCCTTTAACTAATTCTATAACCTTTTCTGTAGGCACTAAAATTTCTTTAAAGCACGCCTTAATTCGCGGATCTTTTTCATTACGGATCCGTTCTTCTAACCACGCCTTTACCTTTTCTTCAAAGCCTGAATATGTATGGACGATATACCACTTGAAGGCCATTTTTATCCCAACAATTTTCCTATAATAGCAGTATATATAAAATCAATCAGGCCTAAATAGGCCGCTACAATAAATACAAACACAATTACCACAATCGTTGAGCCAATCAACTCTCTTTTACTGGGCCAAGTTACCTTCTTCAGTTCAACCTTTACTTCTCTTAAAAATTGCCTCGCCCGATTGACCCAACCAAGGTTAGGCGTTTTAACAGATTTTAAGACCTCTGTCGATGTCTTAAGCTCAACTTCTTTATTAACAACTTTTTTGTTTTTTTTCTTCTTTGCCATTATCGTCCTCTAAAGACAATAAAATGGCAGGCCAGGAGGGATTCGAACCCCCAACCCCCGGATTTGGAGTCCGGTGCTCTAGCCGTTAGAGCTACTGGCCTGCACTTCAAGTTATTTTACTTCTTTATGCAACGTATGTCTACGGCAAAAGGGACAATATTTTCTAAGCTCTAATCTGTCTGGGGTTCTTTTTTTATTTTTAGTCGTTGTGTAATTGCGCCTTTTGCACTCTGTACATGCTAAATGGATTATAACCCGCATTGCCTTTTACTCCAATATCTTGGTTACCACACCTGCACCAACGGTCCTTCCACCTTCTCTAATCGCAAATCGCAATCCCTCTTCCATCGCTATCGGCTCTAATAAATTCACCTCTATCCGCACATTATCTCCAGGCATCACCATCTCTACCCCCTCCGGCAATGTAACTACTCCCGTCACATCCGTCGTCCTAAAGTAAAACTGCGGCCTATATCCACTGAAAAATGGCGTATGCCTCCCCCCTTCCTCCTTCGTCAATACATATACCTCAGCCTCAAATCGCGTATGCGGCGTTATCGTCCCAGGCGCCGCCAATACCATCCCACGCTCTACCTCATCCTTTCCTATACCACGTAATAACACTCCTATGTTATCTCCTGCTCTGCCCTCATCCAAAATCTTCCTGAACATCTCAATGCTCGTCGCTACCGTCTTACGCGTCGGCCCTAACCCCACTATCTCCACTTCCTCTCCAGGATGAATCACCCCTCTCTCTACCCTACCTGTTACTACCGTACCCCTTCCACTTATGCTAAATACATCCTCTATCGGCATCAGAAAAGGTTTATCCAACGGACGCACAGGCTCAGGTATATACTCATCCATCGCATCTAATAACTCCCATATCTTACCACACCACTGACATTCCCTCTTCCCACATCCACACTCTAACGCCTTCAACGCACTACCCTTAATCACAGGTACATCATCACCAGGAAATTCATATTTGCTCAAAAGCTCCCTTACCTCTAATTCAACTAATTCTATCAATTCCTCATCGTCTACCATGTCTACCTTGTTAATAAACACAACAATATATGGCACCCCTACCTGTCTCGCTAATAATATGTGCTCCCTAGTCTGCGGCATCGGACCATCATCCGCCGCTACCACTAAAATCGCACCGTCCATCTGTGCCGCTCCCGTAATCATGTTCTTAATATAGTCCGCATGACCAGGACAATCTATATGCGCATAGTGCCTTTTTTCCGTCTCATACTCCACGTGCGCCGTGGCAATCGTAATCCCCCTCTCCTTCTCTTCCGGCGCCTTGTCTATCTGCTCAAACGGCACAAAGTCCGCTAGCTTCGCATTCGCTAACGTCCGCGTAATCGCCGCCGTCAATGTCGTCTTACCATGGTCAATGTGACCTATCGTCCCCACATTTATATGCGGCTTCTTCCTCTCAAATTTCTGCTTCGCCATCACTCAACCCCCCTTGCAAAGCTAAAAAGAAAAAAACAAAAAAAATGGAGCCCACGACCGGACTCGAACCGGTGACCTCTTCCTTACCAAGGAAGTGCTCCACCTCCTGAGCTACGTGGGCACCCTTGGAGCGGGAGACGGGACTCGAACCCGCAACCCTCAGCTTGGAAGGCTGATGCTCTAGCCACTTGAGCTACTCCCGCCTAAGTGGTGGAGGGGGGAGGATTCGAACCTCCGAAGGCAGCGCCAACGGGTTTACAGCCCGTCCCCTTTGGCCACTCGGGAACCCCTCCACAGTTCTCTGGAGCTGGCGGAGGGACTTGAACCCACAACCTGCTGATTACAAATCAGCCGCTCTGCCGGTTGAGCTACGCCAGCTCACCATTATATTTAAACTATTTTCTTTAAATGCGCAAGGGCGCACAACCACGCAGCACTTTCTATCATAGTTCAAGCTATTCGTCAATCCCCTTAAGCTTTTAAACTTCAACTCTTGACGCCTCTCCCCTAAAACTGCTAAATATAAGAAATCTTTAGGGGGAGATCAATGGAACACTTTATCGGCAAGGAGATAAATCCAAATAATGTAAAAGCAGCAGATATCCTTGTAGGTATTCCTTCTTATAATGAGGCTGCAACCATTGCCTATCCTATTAAACAGGCAGCCGAAGGTTTAAAGAAGTATTTTTCTGATTACAAATGCGTTATTATCAACTGTGATGCCAATTCTACCGACGGCACAAAGGAAATCTTTTTAAACACCCCTACCGGCAATATTCCTAAGATCTACCTCAGCCTTCCTCCTAATCTAACGGGTAAAGGAAACGTATTAAAAATGCTCTTTCACAAGGCTGGGGAATTGGAAGCAAAGGCCATTATTACAGTAGATGCTGACTTAAAAAGCATTACCCCTAAATGGATTCGCAATCTAGGTGAACCATTATTTCAGGACTTTGATTATGTTACTCCTCTCTATGTACGCCATAAATATGACGGCACCATCACTAACAGCGTGGTTTATCCTCTCACTAGGGCCCTCTATGGTAGAAGAATCCGGCAACCCATTGGAGGAGATTTTGGTTTCTCTGCAAGAATGGCAAAGGTATACCGAGAAAGCAATTTTTGGGATGAGGAAGTAGCTAAATTTGGGATTGATATTTGGATGACAACACTGGCCATCAATGAAGGTGTACCCATTTGTCAATCCTTTATGGGACGTCCTAAAATTCACCGGGCTAAGGATCCGGCCAAGACATTGGGACCTATGTTTTATCAAGTGGTAGGAACAGTGTTCAATCTTATGGAAAGGTTTGAAAACAATTGGAAGGCCGTTAAATGGAGTAAGCCTACAGCCATCTTTGGCTTTGGTCTGGGCGAAACAGAAATGCCTCCTCCGGTGGAAGTAGATCAAGCTAGTCTTTTGCAAAAGTTTTTAGATGGATTTAAACAATATAAACCTGTTTGGGAAAAGGTCATTTATCCCCCCAACCTAAATAAGTTAGAGGAAATTAAAACCCTTTCTTTAGAACGATTTGAGTTTCCTGTAGAACTCTGGATAAAAATCATCTATGACTTTGCTGTGGGTCATAAGAACAAAGTGGTTGAGCAGCAATTGATCTGCGAGGCCCTTATCCCTCTTTATTTTGGTAAAACACTTTCTTATGTCAAGAAGACTGAACGTATGTCCATCCAGGAGGCAGAAGAGTTTATTGATTATGAGTGTGAAATGTTTGAAAAGGCAAAACCATACCTACTGCAAAGGTGGGACGAAACTACACATTAAAACGAAAATAAAGGATGTCACCATCTTGGATAACATAATCCTTCCCTTCAATGCGGACCAAGCCCTTTTCCTTACAGGCATGTAAAGAGCCTTCCCGCATTAAATCTTCGTATTTTGTCACTTCTACGCGGATAAATCCCCTCTCCATATCCGAGTGTACCTTGCCGGCGGCTTGGGGTGCCTTTGTGCCCCGTTTAATCGTCCAGGCCCTTACCTCATTCTCACCAGCGGTAAAGAAAGTAATAAGCTGCAGTAAAGCATAACCTTCTCTAATAAACTGATGAAGCCCAGGTTCCTTTAATCCCAGAGCCTCTAAAAATTCTGCTCTTTCTTCAGGCTCTAATTCCTGCACTTCGGCCTCTATCTTGGCACAAATCTTGACCACCTTTGCCCCTTCTCTTTGTGCGATTTCTTTTACTTGGGCTACATAAGGATTGTCCTGCTGGATACCTGCCTCGTCTGTATTGGCCACATACATAACGGGCTTTGTCGTCAAAAGCTGTAATTCTTTAATCAACTGAAGGGCCTCTTGATCAAAACGGTCCAGGTGTATTCCAACACGTTCTCCTTGCTCTAAGATTTCCTTAAGGGCCAAAAGTACCGGCATGGCCTTTTTTGCCGTCTTTTCACCCACCTTGGCTAGTCTTCCTAACTTCTCAATGCGTCTTTCTACCGTAGCCAGGTCAGCCAAGATGAGTTCTATATTAATGGTTTCAATATCTCGCTTGGGGTTAATACTACCCTCTACATGCGAGACATTTTCATTTTCAAAACACCTTACTACATGGGCAATAGCGTCTACACGGCGAATATGGGAGAGAAATTGATTGCCTAACCCCTCTCCTTTACTGGCATTTTTTACCAAACCGGCAATATCTACAAACTCCATTACCGTGGGTGTAACCTTTTTGGGTCTAATGATGGCCGCAATTTTATCTAACCTAGCATCAGGAACTTCTACCACTCCTATATTGGGCTCAATCGTACAAAAGGGATAATTGGCTACTTCGGCTCCTGCCGCTGTTAAGGCATTAAAGAGGGTGGATTTGCCCACATTAGGCAATCCCACAATGCCACATTTAAATCCCATTTTAGCCCCTCAAGTTTTTATGGCAAAAAAGAAAAGGGCTTTCGGCTATTCCGAAAGCCCTTTGGCTTTCTTTATCTTGGTGGAGCTGACGGGACTTGAACCCGTGACCTCGTGAATGCCATTCACGCGCTCTCCCAACTGAGCTACAGCCCCACTGACCAAATAGAATATAACAAATGAACCCTCGCCTGTCAACTGGCTACCTAAACCCAAATTGCGCGATTGGCCTAATTCAACTTTGACACCTTAAAATTGCAAGAATTTTTGAACTAATAAAATGCGTTACCCCCTGATGTAGTGCCACTCAAAAGACCTAGAAAATTATGGGTATGGTTTAGACATGCTTCAAACTTGAGTTAAGATATTTACTGGCTAAATAGAGCTTTCTGGCTTTCTTTTCTACTCTTTTCTCATTTTCTTGTCTAAAATACCCTTATCCAAAAATCAATCACGGATTTTGGGTTCTTTTTGTGTCTTGACGGCAATTTTATTTTCTTTAAAATACCACTATTATGAAAAAGGACTTTTTTTCTACGAAATTAGCAGAAGATGTCTTAGCCACTTTTTCTAGCTTCTCGCCTATAAATCAAGAGGTCGTTACCTTAGAAGAAGGATTAAACCGTGTGCTGGCCAAGGATTTTTATGCCCCAGAGGACTTGCCTGGCTTTTGCCGGTCAACTATGGATGGTTATGCAGTAAAGGCAGAAGATACCTTTGGTGCGTCAGAGGCTGTGCCGGTTTGGCTTACAGTCGTTGGTGAGATAAAAATGGGAGAGGTACCTTCATTTACCTTAAAAAGAGGAGAAACCGTCAGGATTTTCACAGGTGGAATGCTACCTGAAGGAGCCAATGCGGTCGTAATGGTAGAACATACACAATTACTAGACGGAACAACGGTTGAGGTGTTTAAACCGGTTGCCCCCCTGCAAAATGTCATACTTGCCGATGAAGACTTTGCAAAGGATAGCCTTGTGTTACCAAAAGGACATAGACTAAGGCCCCAAGACTTGGGTGTCTTAGCTGCCTTTGGGCAGCAAAAGATAAAAGTTTACAAAAGGCCGCTTGTGGCTATCATCTCTACTGGTGATGAGGTAATTTCTATCCAAGAGAATCCCCGTCCTGGTCAGGTGCGTGATGTCAATTCTTATACCTTGTCGGCCTTAGTAGAAGAAGCCGGTGGTATCCCCTTACGTATGGGCATTGTAAGAGATGATCCCAAGGCCCTACGATCTGTTTGCCAAGAGGCAATCGCAAGGGCAGATGTAGTTTTAATCTCCGGCGGTAGCTCTGTCGGCATGCGAGACTTTACTTTGGACATCATTAAATCTTTTCCTGAAAGTGAAATCCTCTGTCACGGTATTGCCATCAGCCCTGGTAAACCAACCATCTTTGCCCGGGTAGGAGAAAAAGCCATCTGGGGTTTACCTGGTCAGGTGGCCTCGGCCATCATTGTCTTTTTTGTCTTTGTCAGGCGTTTTATCCAGTGGATCGGAGGGGAAAGACACTTTCCTTTAAAGGCCTTTAAGACCATAAAGGCACGGATGAAGACAAATGTGCCTTCGGTACAAGGCCGAGAGGACTATTTACGGGTAAGAATTATGCAAGAAGATAATACCTTTTGGGCAGAACCAATTCTGGGTAAATCAGGGTTAATCAATACCTTAGTTAAGGCAGATGGATTAGTAAAAATTGATTGGAGCAGTGAAGGCCTTGATAAAGGAGAAGAGGTAGAGGTAATCCTTTTTTAAAGGCCCTAAATAATGGAAAACACTCATAAAGAGGCGATTGAAAGATACAAACGGCTTATAAAAAAGGCCGTGAAAAAGGTTTTTCCAGAAGAGATACTTATCATTCTGTTTGGTCCATTGGCGAGAGGTATGTTTGATAGACAGTCAGATATAGATATAGGCATTTATACAGGTACTGAAATTTCTGGAAAGAAGTATCTTGAGATAGGCGCACTGTTTGAACAGCTGCCTATTTTAAGAGAAATAGATCTTGTTGATCTTGCCAAAGTAAAAGATGTAAATTTTCTTGAGCAGATTATCAAAGAGGGTAAAATATGGATAGGTTCAGAAAGGCTTTTCAAAGATTTAAAAGGGCGTTTAGAAAGTATGAAGAGATCATAACTACACCCGTATTTAGAAATCTGTTTAAAAAGGAGTTTTTGGTTGAAATAACCACAAAGAGGTTTGAATATACTTATGAAAGTATGTGGAAATGTGCTAAAGAATACTTACGCTCTCAAGGAATAGAGTGTCATTCTCCTAAATCATGTTTTCAAGCACTGTTTTAAAGAGGGACTTCTTCCCGAAAAATATGAAGAGACAATAGGTAAATTGGTAGAAGTCAGAAACTGGTTAGTGCATGTTTATGATGAAGAAACAGCAGAAGAACTATATAAAGAAATTGTAGATGAGAAGACATATAAAGCAATAAAGATGGTGTTAGAAAGAATAGAAAAGCATCTAGAAGGAAAATAAGGGAGTAGATGATGCCAAAACGTCATGTTTATTTGAAAATGACACCATTAGAAGAGGCAAGGCGTATTTTTTTTACGGCCTTTGATTTTAGAGATTATCTAAAGACCGAGTGTGTGCCCACGACCGAGGCCTTAGGAAGGGTAACGGCCAGGCCCATCTTTACCCGTTTTTCTTCTCCCAATTTTCACTCGGCGGCCATGGATGGTTATGCGGTAGAGGCAAGCGTTACTTTTGAGGCATCTTTAGAACATCCCAAGGAATTAAAAGTAGGCAAAGAGGCCTTTCCTATAAACACTGGCCATCCCTTACCAGATAATACTAATGCGGTAATTATGATTGAAGACGTGGTAGAAGAAGGGGATAAAATCATCATCCGTAAGGCAGTTTATCCCTGGCAAAATGTGCGCAAGGTAGGCGAAGATATCGTTGCCACTGAACTTATTTTGCCTCCTTGCCATCAAATCACCCCTTATGACATTGGCGCCCTTTTAGAGGGCGGTATTTTTGAGATAGAAGTCAAGCAGCGGCCCAAAGTGGTGATTATTCCCACGGGTAATGAAATTGTTCCTATTGAAAAGGTAGACAAAGAAGGACCTAAAAAAGGCGAGGTTATTGAGTCCAATTCATGGATGTTACGGGCCTTATTAACCAGGGTGGGGGCTATATGCGAAAAGTGGCCAGTGGTGCCAGATGAATATGATTTATTAAAAGAAACAATCGCCAAGGCCATAGATAGCGATGCCCATCTCATTATTGTCCTGGCTGGATCCTCAGCTGGTAGCAAGGATTACACCGCCTCGGCCCTGGAAGAACTGGGTGAAGTCCTGGTGCATGGTGTCACCATTATGCCAGGGAAACCCACAATTTTAGCTAAGGTGAAAAATAAACCCATTATTGGCAATCCTGGCTATCCAGTGTCTTCTGTTATTTCCTTTGAACAGTTTGCCCTACCTCTTCTTTCGCGTATGCTGGGCATTGTTTATGAAAAAAGGCCAAGAATAAAGGTCTTTCCTGCCCGGGCCTTGCCTTCAAAACTGGGTATTGAAGAATTTTTACGGGTAAAGCTTGGTAAAGTAGGGAAAAAGGTAATTGCTACATCTCTGCCACGGGCGGCGGGTTCTATTACCACTCTCACCAAGGCGCATGGAGTTATTCGCATCCCGGCCCAAAAAGAAGGCATTGGGGAAGATGAGCCGGTAGAGGCTGAACTCCTCGTGCCAGAGGAGGAAATTTTAAATACCATTGTCATTATTGGTAGCCATGATTTAACCATTGACTTACTTGCTTCGGAGCTAAAGAAGGTAAATCCATTTTTAAATATCTCTGCCAGTAATGTTGGCAGCCTTGGTGGTTTAATGGCCATAAAAAAGGGAAAGGCACACTTAGCCGGTTCGCACCTTTTTGATCCAGAAACCGGTATTTACAACCTGACCTACATTGACCGTTATTTAAAGGATGTGCCCGTAAAAGTTGTAAATCTGGTCATCAGACATCAAGGCCTAATCGTCCCCAAAGGTAATCCCAAGGACATTAAAGGCATTGAAGACTTAACCCGTCCAGACATTACCATGGTCAACCGCCAGCGTGGGGCGGGAACGCGTATTTTGCTTGATTATAAGCTTAAACAGTTAGGTATTGATCCTAGTCAGATCAAAGGCTATGACCATGAGGAGTTTTCACACATGGCTGTAGCTGTAGATGTACTGAGTGGGCGAGCCGATGTAGGACTTGGCATCTATGCGGCAGCTAGGGCCCTTGGACTTGATTTTATTCCCATTGCTACTGAAGAATATGACCTTGTTATCCCAGAACAATTCTGGCATACAGAAAAGATTCAAACGATTTTAGAATTGATAAATTCTTCGGACTTTAAGCAGGCCATAGAAAAGATGGGAGGATACGAAACCACTAAGACTGGCACCATTAAGCGATGAAGGAAGACATAGTAACCAAAAGAACCACACTTAAGGCCTTAAGATTAAAAGGTTTTAAGTCATTTGCTCGGACCACCACCGTTCTGTTTTCCCCTGGTATCTCGGCTATTGTTGGGCCCAACGGATGTGGTAAAAGCAATGTTGTAGATGCTATCAAGTGGGTGCTAGGCGAACAGGGATATAAGCCCCTACGAAGCAAAACAGCTGAGGATTTAATTTTTAGTGGCACTGATCGTTTTAGTCCTGCCTCTATGGCCGAGGTGTCTATCATCCTAGAACAAGAGGGGAATTCTTCTTCGGTTGAATTCATGTTGACACGACGTATTTTTCGCTCAGGTGAAACAGGTTATTTAATCAACAAACGCCCCTGTCGGCTAAAGGACATAAGGGAAACCCTCTTAAACCTCGGATTTGGTCTTAAAAGCTATGGCATCATTGATCAGGGACAGGTAACAGAACTAATTGAGTTCTCCCCTTTAGAAAAGAGGCGACTTTTGGAAGAGGCAGCCGGTATTACCAAATATCGGGAAAAGAAGGAAGAAACCCTGCGTAAGCTTGAGGATACTAAACAAAACCTAGTGCGTCTGGAGGATATCTTAAAGGAAGTAGAGACCCAGGTCCGGCGGCTGGCCCAGCAGGCCAAGCGGGCGAAGGAGTATCTGGAACTAAAGGAAAAATTAAGACAGATAGAAATCTCCCTTCTTCTGCAAAGATATAAATCCAAAAAAGAGGCATGGGAAAGACGGCAAAAAGAAGCCACGCAGCTACGGGAAGAAAATAGTGCCTTACTTTCTAGGCATGCAAGCCTATCCCAGCAGTTAAAAGGGGTTAAACATCAAGTCTTTAACCTGCAAGAACAGCTAAAGACTAA
Organism: Candidatus Desulfofervidaceae bacterium; assembly: GCA_027064585.1. GTDB lineage: Bacteria > Desulfobacterota > Desulfofervidia > Desulfofervidales > Desulfofervidaceae > JAGHCL01. The sequence continues at coordinate 42,689 of JAMOPI010000033.1, forward strand.
GGAAAAATTCCTTTGGGAAACACGTACCAAGCTTAAAGAGTTAGAGTTAAAACAAAAAGGACTGGACGAAAAGGAAGAAGCGGCCAAGAAGAGAAAAAAACAATTAGAAGAACACTGCAAACGGCTTGAGGTAGAAAAAGAAGAGATAAAAAAACAGAGGGTTGAGGTAGAAAAGGAATTGGCTCAGCTAGAGTCCCAGCTCAAAACGCTGAAAGAAGAGGGAGAAGGTGTTAAAACAATAGTGGCGGAACTAGAGAATATTTTAAAAGAGAACAGACGCATTTTAAAAGAAAAGAAGCAAGCGCAGGACAAAATTAAGCAGCGTTTAATCCGGACCGAGACAGAAATAGAACACCTGCAAAGGCAAAAGAGACGGCTGGAAGAAGACAAAAAGGGCATAGCTGAAAAGTTAAGGCAGGCAAAAAAAAAGGCACTTAAAGCAGAGGAAGAATTAAAGAAAATTTCTGAAAAGCTAGGGGAGTTGAAAGAAAGAATAAATGAACTAACCGCCAAAAAGAAAGAGGCAGAGGAGGCCTATGAAGGAATTTTAGAGAGGCATCGGCGGTGGCAAAGGGCAGTTTTAAATATGGAAGAGATCCTAATCCGGCGGCGCTCGCAGTTAAAAACGGTAGAACAATGGCTTAAGGCCCATCAGCCAAGAGAAAAACTAAAAGGGGCCTTAGGGCAGGTAATGGATATTCTGGCTGAGGCCAAGGGCTATGAGGATGCCGTAGAGGCAGTCCTGCGGTTTAAGGCCAATGATGGGTGGCTAATTCCCGACCTAGAGACAGGTTTACGGCTCTTAAAGGTAAACAAGGTCCAAACATTGGTGCCAGTAGAGCTAAAGATAGAAACTCACCCCCTTAACACCCCTTTAGGCTCGCCCCTTCTAGAAAAAATCCGGTTTAAGCCAGGGTATGAAGAAGTAGGAAAAAGGCTTTTTGCCCAGGTAGTGTTGGTTGAGAAACTTGAAGCTAAACTTTTAAATTATGCTGGTTATCTCTTTGTTACGCCCATGGGAGAAATCCTGACAAAAGAAGGAATTCTGCATAAAGAGCAAATGCAGGGTGTGCTTAAGGAATATTTAGAAAAACAACAAAAAAAGACCTGGCTTAAAAGCACTATCAGTGTCTTAGAGACAAAACTGCCGCAGGTAAAGACAATTTCTGAAAGGCTTAAAAGGCAGTTAAAACAACAAGAAGCGTTTGTTAAGGAAGCAGAAAGGGAAATAAAAAGGCTAGAAAAGGAAAGGCAGCGCCTTAAGGGAGAAGAAATCAGGCAACGGGAATTCCTTAAGTATACCCTTTTACAAAAAGAGGAAGTGGAAAAACGACAAGTCAAAATAGAAGATGAATGGATCAGACTTGAACAGCAACAGGCAGAAAGGGAAAAGGAAAGGCAGGTTTTAAGAGAACAAAATGGACAGTTAAGGGAGGAGTTAAGACGATTAAGAGAGAAGCTTGAGAAGGTTGAAAGGTTAAGAAACGAAAAAAAGGAATTTCTCTCCCGTTATCAGTGGCAGCAGCAGGAGGGAGAGAAAAAAAGGGTATTTTTACGAAAAGAAAGGCAGCGGCTTGAACGCAGAGAAGGAGAATGTGAAAGGGGGTTAAAACAGGCCTTAAAGGAAACCGAGGAACTCACAGCCGAAATTAAAAGAGCTTTCCAAGAAAGAGAAACTATAAAGAGGAATTTAGTTGTATGTAAGGAAAAATTAGAAGAAATAGAAGGTATTATAGAGCTGCGCAAAAGGGAACTAGAAGTATCTTTAAAGGAAAAGAAAGACTTAGAACGGCAGATTGAAAGCCTAGAAAGAGCGATCACTCAAAAGCGAGAAAGACTACAAGTGCTAGAAAGGGAAATGGAAGGGCTACAGGCCGAGGCCAATCTCTTTAAAGAGCGGCTTTTAAAGGAATATGAACTTTCTGCTGATAACGAAACACCTCCCTTTGTTCTTTCAGAAAAGGAATTAGAAGAAAAGAGGTTAGAAGTCAATCTACGTCTAGAGAAACTTGGCCAGGTAAACTTAGGGGCAATAGAGGAATATGAAGAAGTTAAGGAACGATATGAGTTTTTAAAAGCACAACGCGAGGATTTAAGGGCATCTATCAGGGATTTACAAAAGGCCATCTGCACTATTGATCAAACCTCAGCCAAGCTCTTTCTCTCTACCTTAGAGAAGGCCAACCAAGAATTTAAAAGGCTTTTACAATTCATCTTTGGAGAGGCTAGGGGAGAAATTGTTTTACTTGATCCAGCCCATCCTTTAACTTCAGGGGTAGATTTTAAGGTTCAATTGCCTGGGAAAAGGGTACGGCATCATCTTTTTTCTATGGGCGAACGGAGTTTGATCTCCTTAATCTTTTTGTTTGGGCTTTATTTTATCAAACCAAGTCCTTTTTGCATTCTGGATGAGGTAGATGCAGGGCTGGATGAAAGGAATGTAGAAAGATTTTGCAATTTGCTTAAGCAGCTTAAGGACACGATGCAACTAATTGTTATTACCCATCACCGGCGTGTAATGGAGGCGGCGGATCAACTGATTGGGGTAACAATGGAACAAAAAGGCGTTAGCAGTATTGTTTCTATTTCCCTGGAAGGAGGGGAGAAAAATGTTCAAGTGGTTTAAATGGAAAAAGAAAAAAGAAGAGGAAGAAAAACCTTTAAAAGAAGAGGAAAAACAGCCTGAAGAGAAAGTTAAAGAAGAGACAGTAGCCGAAGAAATAACTCCAGTAGCAGAAATACCTCCGGTGGAAGAAAAGGAAGAAAAGGAAGAAAAAAAGAGGCAGTTTGGATTTATCAAACGATTAAAGGAAAGACTGAGTAAGACCAGACAGGCCTTAACCGAACGCATTGATCAACTCTTTTTGGGGAAAAAGGAGATAGACGAAGAGGTCCTAGAAGAGTTAGAAGAAGTACTCATCATAGCCGATCTAGGGGTAAAGGCCACACAGGAACTCATCCAGCGGATTACCAAAAAGGTCAGTCGCAAAGAGATTAATAATGTAGAGGAATTGAAAAGGGTCTTAAAAGAAGAGATCTTAAGTTTACTACAGCTAGAAACTCCACCTCTAGAAGTAGAAAAGACCAAGCCTTTTATATTTATGATGGTTGGGGTAAATGGTGTGGGCAAAACAACAACCATCGCCAAACTAGCTAAGTATTATAAAGATATGGGCAAAGAGGTGCTACTTGTGGCAGCCGATACCTTTCGGGCAGCGGCCATTGAACAGCTAGAAATCTGGGCCAAGCGGGTAGGAGTAGATTTTTACAAGCAACAAAGTGGGGCCGATCCAGCCGCCGTGGCCTTTGATGGTGTACAGAGGGCCAAGGCAAAAGGAGTAGATGTCGTCTTTATAGATACAGCGGGAAGGCTGCACACTAAAGTCAATCTTATGGAAGAACTTAAAAAGGTAAAACGGGTAGTGCAAAAGCTTGTTCCTGATGCACCGCATGAGATTATACTTGTTTTGGATGCCACGACAGGCCAAAATGCCACCTCGCAAACCAAACTCTTTCACGAAGCCCTTGGCGTAACAGGTATTGTTATGACCAAACTGGATGGAACAGCTAAAGGAGGTATTTTGGTGAGCATTGCCCATGAATTTAAAATTCCCATTCGGTTCATCGGTATCGGCGAAAAGATGGATGATTTAAGACCTTTTGATCCAGAGGCCTTTGTGGAGGCGCTATTTTAAACAAAAACCCCACCTTAAGGTGGGGTTTGCACGCGTGCAATATAGAAGCTTGTCTTTACACACAACCAGTGGGCTTGGGTAATCCGGCCATCTTACAGGCTCCCTTACCAGGTCCAGACGGAAAGAGCTCGTAAATCTTTTTCAGCTTGAAACCAGTCGCCTTAGAAAACACTCTCACCATCGGAGCAATACCATGCTTCCTGTAATAGTCTTGCAAGAAGTGGATGCACTTCCAATGATCTGCGGTCAATTCCTTAATACCTTCTTGTTCTTTCACATATTCAACCCACTCAGGACACCACTCATCTAATCCACCAGCTAAGAAACCATCTTCGTCAACTTCCCATTTTTTACCTTTGTACTCTACTGTTGGCATTTATTTCACCTCCTTCTCCCAAATTTTCTCCAGCAGATTTATCATATAATCCTAAAACTTGTCAATAGTTTTTTTCTAATCTGCCAAAGTTGTCAAGTCTCCTGGATCTACGCCCATCTCTCTGGCCTTTAATACACGACGCATGATCTTTCCACTTCTTGTCTTTGGTAAGCTGTTTACAAACTCAATAGATTTCACAATAACAATGGGGCCTAATTCCTTCCGAATGTGTCGCCTAATTTCTTTGTCCAATTCTTCACTGGGCTCATATCCTTCTTTTAAGATTACAAATACTTTGGCCACTTCGCCCTTAATGGAATCAGGCACACCAATACAGGCAGCCTCGGCCACAGCTTTATGGCCAACTACGGCACTTTCTATTTCAGCCGTACCAATTCTGTGACCAGCAATGTTTATTACATCATCTGCTCGGCTCTGAATCCAAAAATATCCATCCTTGTCTTTACGGGCAATATCACCGCTACAATAAACACCACCTGGAATTTTCTCCCAATAAACTTGCTTATACCGTTCTGGATCACGGTAGAGAGTACGGAGCATAGAAGGCCAAGGCTTTTTGATCACTAAAAATCCTCCCTTTCCTTCAGGAACAGAATTACCGTCTTTGTCTACAATATCAGCGTGGATACCAGGGAAAGGTCTTGTAGCTGAACCAGGTTTTAAAAGGCTTACCGGTAAGGGAGTAATCATAAATGCCCCCGTCTCTGTCTGCCACCAGGTATCCATAATCGGACACCTCTCCCGGCCAACATTTTTGTAATACCACATCCAGGCCTCTGGATTAATAGGCTCTCCAACTGAACCCAGTAGTCTTAAGGTAGAAAGGTTATGTCGCCGCGGGATGGCTGATCCATAGCGCATAAGCATCCGGATAGTAGTGGGAGCAGTATAAAGAATAGTGATGCCAAAGTCCTCTATGATCTTCCACATGCGATTGGCCTTAGGATAAAGAGGATGACCTTCATACATAACGGTAGTTGCCCCAGCCATCAAGGGACCGTAGACAATATAGCTATGGCCGGTAATCCAACCAGGATCAGCGGCACACCAATAGATATCCGTTTCTTTAATATCAAAAACCCATTTTAAAGTACGGTGTACTCCAACCATATACCCGCCGTGAACATGAACTACACCTTTCGGCTTTCCAGTCGTACCAGAGGTGTAGAGGATAAAAAGCATGTCTTCAGCATCCATAACCTCGGTCTCACATTCTTCTGGCGCAGCATCCATCAATTCATGGAACCATAAGTAACGGCCATCACTCATATCTATTTCCTCGCCAGTCCTCTGGACAACGATAACATTTTCAACAGTCGGACATTCAAGCATGGCCTCATCTACAACATTTTTTAGATTGATAATTTTTCCGTTCCGATAAAGACCGTCAGCGGTAACAATGATTTTGGCCCGGGCATCATTTACTCTTTCCTTTAAGGCGGCAGCACTAAAGCCAGCATAGACTACAGTGTGAACGGCGCCAATCTTGGCACAGGCGAGCATGGCAATGGCAATTTCTGGAATATTAGGCAGATAGATGGCTACCCGATCACCTTTCTTTATCCCTAAGGATTTTAAAACATTAGCAAATTTGTTAACGCGGCGATATAGTTCATAATAGGTCAATTTTTTTATGTCCTTTAAAGGCTCACCCTGCCAAATAATGGCTACCTTGTTTTTACGAAAGGTATGCACATGCCGATCTAAAGCATTATGCACAATATTGCACTTTCCTCCTACAAACCATTTGTAAAAAGGAGGATCAGAGTCATCTAAAACCTTGTCCCATTTCTTATACCACTCAAGCTCTTCAGCTGCTTCTTCCCAAAAACTAACAAAGTCTTCTTCCCCCTTACGGATGGCCTCTTCATACTCAAGGGGGGTTACATTAGCCTCAATCACAATTTCTGGTAAGGGCCTAAACACCCTATCTTCTTCCAGCACCACATCTGTAATCTGGCGACCTTCTTCTGCCATATTTGCCTCCCTTAAAGATTTGAAGAATTTTTTAAACTTTTGTTAGAAAAAAGTCAAGTTTTGACGGCAAACGGTAGGTTGGAAGGAATAAAAGTTATTTAGCACAAGATTTTTTTATCTTCTCAACTTCTTCTATTACTTGTCTTATTTCTTCTTCCTCTGGATGTTTTTCTAAGTATCTCTTGTAAACTTCATAAGCATCTTCTACCTTTCCAAGCCCTATCATGATTTGCCCACAGTTCCAGATAATGTCTCTGTTATCAGGGGCAAGCTCCACTGCTTTTGTTATGTGATACAGTGCCTTTTCTATATCCTTTTTTTGCCAGTAGATAAAGGCAAGGGTATTGTGAGTAAGAGCATGAGACATATTAAGCTTTAAAACTTCTTTAAATCGTTCCAGTGCCCTTTCCGTTTGGCCTTGTTGTAAAAGACTCGTTCCTTCTTGGAAGAGCAAATTAACTGTTGAGCTTTCCACCAATTGAAAGAGCTTAACTCCGTTTAGAGGCATATTATTTTTAATACTTTCTTCGCAAAGTTGCTTGAAATAACTAACTTTCAGCAAATCATCCTTACGATAAATGTGAAACGCAGGGTAATACGTATCTACAAATAGCTGAAATCCAAGTGAAACTGATCTTATGCAAAAGTGCCTATCTTCACCTATAAGACTTATGTTATAAAGAGGGGAAAAATTTACCTTTTTTTTCATTGCTTTTTGAGAAAGCAAGGTGCATGCCCCTAATCCCCCTACTTCATAAGTACCTGGCTGAAGGAGCAAGAGATAAATAGCTTCTTTAAGCCGATTTTGTTTATCTTGGGAAGTTATGCTTTCTCTTCTTAACCGTTTATATAAAGTATAATCATCCATAAACCAGATTTGGGGGAGAGGAGAAGTATCAGGATACCATTTAGTCCAAAAAATATTTGAAATAATGTCCTTTTTTCTTCTTATTAATCGCTTTAAAGTATATGGATGCAGAATCAAATCTGAATCAACTAAAAAGAGATAATCATAGCCTTTTTTAAAGGCATAAGAGATAATTTTATTTTTAAACGCTGCTACTCTCCAAATAGTTGTTTCTTTCCAGCTATGATAATTTTCACCGCGTTTATAAGGATTTAAAACGGCAATTTGCCAAATGATAGTGGATGGGTGTTTATTTTTAAAATCTAACAATAAGGTTGAGGAGGTTTGATTTTCATTATTGTCAATAAATAAAAAGTCTACTTGAAGTCCAGTTATGTCTAATGCCGAAAGAGAAACAAGAAATTCTCTTAATATCTCTGGCTCTTGCCTTACAGGAGAAGCTATTAAGACCTTAGGATTTGCAGATAAGGGTTTTAAAGGAAACTTTTTGTCTAAAATGGCGACAAATTGGACGCCATCCATACTGACATTGGTAGTAAAATCTTTATGCACGGAAAAGCCCTTTTGGGTAAAAAATGACTCTTTAAAGCAAAAGACCTGTTTTTCTGAAGGTTCTTGTTCTGCCCGCACTAAAATAAGAACATATCTCTTAGAGACTTTTATCAATTCTTCTAAGACCTTCTCAGGCTCATGAAGATGCTCAAGTATATTTGAACACACAACCAGATCAAATCTTTTTTTAGTCTCTTTAGAAAGATCAAAGATGTCTGCGACAAAAAAGTTTGATCTTAAATAAGGAAACTTCTGCTGGCATTTTTTTATTATCTCTTTAGAAGAATCACATCCATATACTTTGGCAAATGGAAAGTGGATAGTAAGCAGATTAACCATCTCGCCAGTAGCACATCCTACATCTAAGATGGAAATAGGTGAGGTGGGGAGGAAATAGATGTTTTTAATTACAATTTCAGCCAAACGCTGCGTTTGCTGGAGCCCGCCTTTGTGTTCCCAGTCTTTATCAAATCTTGCATCCCAGTAAACCTTTGAGTTAATTTCCATTTCTCAACTCCCTTTTGTAATTTAAAACAAATACAATATGAAGGAACTGGCTTCATACCCAAAAGTCTGCTCCTATATTTTATAAAAATCTCTTTTTATAATATTGAAAATCCGTTCACTGGCATTACCATCTCCATATATATATGAAACCCTTGCCATTTTTTTATAAACACTTTTATCGGAGATTAAAAGAGAGGCCTCTCTAAAGATTAGATTTTCATCTGTCCCTATAAGTTTGGCTATGCCTGCTTTTATACCTTCAGGCCTTTCGGTTTCTTTTCTTAAAACTAAGATGGGCTTTCCTAAAATAGGAGCTTCTTCTTGAATACCTCCTGAATCTGTAAGAATGAAATAGCTTTTTTTCATAAACCAGACAAGAACAGGATAGGACACAGGAGGCAATAGATGAATATGAGGAATGTCTTTTAAAATTGTTTTTACCGTTTCTTCTACCTGAGGATTGAGATGAACAGGATAAATAATCTCTATCTCCTCCGCAAAAGTCAAGGCAAGTTTTTTTAAGGCCAAACATATCTGTCTAAGCGGTTTACCAAAACTCTCCCGCCGATGGGCAGTAACCAGAAGGAGTTTTTTGGAAAAATCAATAAAGTTAAACTCTTTCTGATACTTATCCTCTAATTGATTGTGCTCAATTATCTTTAAAGCCTCTAATAATGCATCAACCACTGTATTACCCACCACAAAAATTCTTTCTTTTTCCATTCCTTCCCTTAAAAGATTTTCCCTTGCTCCCTTGGTGGGACAAAAGTGATAGTCAGCTAAATGAGAAATAAGCACCCTGTTTATTTCTTCAGGATAAGGGGCAAACTTGTTAAAACTGCGAAGACCTGCCTCTATGTGAGCTACAGGTATCTTGTGATAAAAACAACTAAGAGTAGCCGCAAAGGCAGAAGTAGTATCACCCTGGACAAATATCAATTCAGGTTTTGATTCAGACAAAACCCATTCAATTCCCTGAATTACCTTACAGGTAACCTGGCTAAGGGTCTGTTTTTTTTCCATTATCTTAAGATCATAATCAACTGGAATTTTAAAAAAATCCAACACTTGTTTTAGCATCTCCATGTGTTGGGAAGTAATACAGACCTTTATCTCAAAGGTATTTTGAAATCTTCTTATTAGAGGAGCCAGTTTAATCGCCTCAGGGCGGGTGCCAAAAATAAATAGTAAGCTCATTCCGAATACTTCTTTCCTAATAATTCAAGCACAGTTTTAGCCCGATGTTTTAAAGTATGACTTTCTATCGCCGTTTTATAAAGTTCTTCTGAAATTGCTTTTCTTTCGTCTTCATGATGTAAATAATAATCTATTTTTTTTAGCAACTCGTCAACTGTCTTAAAAGTAAACTCTTTGTAACAGGTAGGAAAAAGGTCTTTAAATATCTCTTTATAATCAGTTAAAAAGAAGGCTTTAGAAAAGATAAACATAAAACTTCTTTCCTGCGTGCTTGTATCAAACACTATGCGGTGAATATTTAAATTAATAGCTGTCATACCAAAAATAATAGGCAAAAGTAACCAGTGGGCAGGTCCCCTATATTTTACATTAGGGTGTTCTTTAAATTCCTTAGGGACACAAGTTCCAAATAAAATAAGGCGGTGGTGGTTTATTATTTCTTTTAAAATAAAATACCGCATATTTTCAAAATTAGCTCCTATCTGATTACAAATTATTTCTAATTTTTCCCAACCTTGACTTGGCCACACCGTAAACACTTCTCTCATAAGTTGGTGAATAAAATTGTAACCAAAGTCTTGTTTTTTCAAGATTAAATGTTTGTTTACTATTTCTGTTAGCTCTTTTGGTAAATGGCAAACTGGTTTATGGAAGTTGCCAACAAAACTTATAGGATAACTTTTAGGCATATTTTCAGTAGGATAACTAAATTCTGCCGGGGCATAATGAGGAAGAAAGTAAACATTTTTTATTCCAAAATTTTTAAAAAAGCTACACCATTGCTTTTCGTGGCAAAGAATTATAAATAGCTCATTATAAGCTCTCATTACTTCTAAAGTTTTCAATGAGGTTAAACTTCCATCCTTCCATAAGGGCAATTCTCCAATAAGCACCACGATAGGACACCCAATTTTAAAAAAATCAACCCGAGGAATAACACCTCTTTTTATAAATTCTTCTTGATTTGCTACCCAATTGTGAGCGTCAAAAATAAAATCAGGATTGATGGTTGTTAAAATATTTTGAAAATCAGAAATACGTTTATTTGCCATATCTATAAGATAAACACTATAGCCCAATTCATAAAAATTTTTAGCCCACATAAGAGAAAAAATGTTATGCGCAGGTGCATAGTCAAACCTTTGGGCAGCCTCAAAAATGATTATTTTACCCAATTCTTTCGGATGAATAAGGGGGGTAATCTTTAAATTTTCTTTGGATGCCAGATTGAACACAATATCGTTTTTATTAGAGATATATAATTTGTTAAAGATTTCTACAAATTTATCTATCGGCATCTCAAACCGTTTGTTTAAACTATCAATAAATATAACCTTTCTCATTTTCGTCCCTTAACTCTCCCCTGTTTTAAAGGCTTGTAAACTACAACATTTCTTTTTCAATCTCTTCAATTATTTTTTTTATTTCTATTTCTTGAGGATGTTTTTGTAAATATCTTTTATAAATGTCATAGGCATCCTTCGTTCGTCCAAGGGATAGCATAATTTGACCACAATTCCAAATGATATCTCTATCATCTGGTGCAAGTTCTAGGGCCTTAGTTATGTGATAGAGCGCCTTTTCTACTTCTTTTTTATGCCAAAAAATGAAGGCAAGGGCATTATGAGCAGGGGCATAAGATGAATTTGATGTTAAGAGATGATCAAGCATCTGAATTGCCTTTTGCTCTTCGCCTTTTTGAAAATGTGCCTCAGCATTTTCCATAATATTTTTATAATAAAGATCTTTAGCCTCTTCTAGAAAGGCATTAAGATATTCCTGTGAAGTTGGATTAAGGATTAAAAACACTTCTAACACCTTTAATCTCTCTTTAGGAGGAAGGGTTTTCCAAGAAATAGGTGGATTTTCATGTTTAAGCTCTTCCACTAATGCATCTATTTTATCAAATGATATCTTTGCCTTGCCTGTCTGGTTGTAAACAAAATCTTCTACTCCTTTAAGATAAGCATAAACTAAAGATAATTTATGGTTAATCATAAAATATGTATTTTTAACTCTTTCAAAACTTGCTAAAAAAACCTGAGGAAAATGCTTATAGTTAAAAAGTAGTTCATTTCTTACCGCATAGTATATACTAAAAGGAGTTTTAAGCCATCTACCTGCAGTTTCTCCCCCTTTATGATATACCTTAGAATATGGATTATACCACACCTCCCAGCCAGTTTTGATGGCTCTAATAACGATATCATTATCATCATAATAGAAAAAGTAGTCTTCTTCTAAGAACCCAATTTTTTCTATAAGTTCTTTTTTTAACAAAAGGCTTGTTCCTGAGATAAAATTTACTGGTTTGGGAAAGTCTTTTGTATCAGGAACTCCTTCTCCATAAGCCACAAATCTTTCTCCCCAAAATTGGACTTTTTGGGGATGGGTATAGCAATAAATTTTACTACCTACAATGCCAACCTTTTCATCTTTTTCAGCCAATTTAACAAGCTCTACCAGCGCATCTTTATCTATTTTAGTATCTGGATTTAACAGCCATATATAATCTACCTTGTTTTTAAGCGCTATTTTAATGCCAATATTAGCTCCACCTGCAAAACCAAGATTCGTTTGGTTGGTAATAAAAACCACTGTCTTCGGTTTAAAACAAAACTCCTCTTGGTCTGTATATACATCAATCCCCATTTTACGGAGATGTTCTAAAATAATCTCAATAGAATTATCCTTTGACGCATTGTCAACAAGAATTATTTGAAAATTCTTATAGGCAGCACTAAAGATACTTTGAAGACAATTGATCGTATCTAGCGGGCATTGATAGTTGACAACAACAATGGCCACTTTTTTGTTTGGAATGTGAGTATCAAGTGGGGTGCATACCTTCTTTAAAATCAAAGGAAGCTGAGAATAGGTTACTTTTTGGGGTCTTAAGTCAGGTGGAATTTCTAGAGATAGGGACTTAAGTTGCTCTTCATCCTCAATTAAATAATGTCCCATACAGATATGAGGTGGGATCAAGCAAGATTTTGTGATCTCATTTAAAGAAGAACATTTGAATAAGACAGGCATCTCTATCGTCCAATCAAGTTTAGATGTATATGACTTCCAGTATAAATTTTGTTTTATGCTCCATATAGATATGTCAGGATACTGAGAAATAAAAGCAAGAGCCTTTTTTAACTCCTCTGGTTCATAGATGATATTTTTGTTGCCAAGCAGATAGTAATCATATCCCTGGATGCTTATTTCTCTTATGTTTATTTTTCTTATGATTTCTGAAGCTCTATTTACATCATTAGATGGAAAAGTAAAAATTTTTATCTTCTTTTCTAAATCGGGGAAAGAGTAAAGTCTTTGTAAAAGCTCAAATTTGGAAGAAGTAAGAAGAAAAATTTTATCAACTGGTTTATAACTTGAAAAAATGGAAAGCGGTAAGAGAAAAGGCCTTTGGGATATGTGAACATGAGGTAAAAGATATAGGGCGGCAACTTTAGCGTTTTTGTCCTGTCTCGGTAGAAAAAGAGAACCTTCTTCCTTCCAGGAGAAAAATGCCAGTCCTCCCTTTTTCCCTTTGCTTAATTCACCCTCCACGGTAGCCTCTACAACTCTCTTACACTCCTCCCACTGGGTATGATAGTGAGTATTTGAACCAATCAAATCAGGATGAATAATAATAGGTACAACATCACAGATCTTTGCCGTTAATAACACCGTTGACCAAAGACTTACTACATATTTAACTGGTAATTGAAATAGAATATCTTCTGTAATCAAAGAGGGTGAAAATAAAAAAACCTTTTCTTTAGGGAATTTTTTTAAGACTTTTTCATATTTTTCAATTTTTTCGGCAGGATGTGGTTTTATCCCTATAGTTAAATCTTTCTCTAAGAAGAACTTAATTACCTGTTGTCTAAATTCGTCTGCCTTTAAGGAAGAGGTGTAGTTGTATTCTTCCAAGGGAGAAGTAGAGAAAAGGACATCTACAGGAGTGAAATTTAAAGGATTTTTTTCTGCCCTTTTTTGAAGAAGTTTTTTGAAAGAATTTGTTATATGGGAATTTAACTTAAATTTAGTCCCTTCTCTATCCAATAGGTATCTTTTGGTAATATAAAAGAAATTATCCTGGTTTAATTGCTGAATTTGAGGCGATAAGACCGAAAAGATTGAATTTACCGCCTGCCAAAAGGTAAAAAGGCCTTTATATTGATTATCTTGAAGGTCTTTTTTATACACTCCTTCTGTCGCTTTGGCCGAAAGATAACTACCTCCACCTTCGTCATAGGCAACAAATATAGGCTGATAAAGCTTCCAGAGTTTTACATCAAATAACCCGATACATAAATTTAAAGCAGAAAGATGAGACAAAGGCGAAAGAAAATATACCGACTTAAGAGGATAGCGAGTGATTTTTTTTATTTCTAACAGGCTGGTTTGGGCATTTTTTATAATACTCTGGAACAGCCTTTCATCATGTCTTTCAAATGCATGAGGCCGAGCTACGATAAAATTAATGTTTGGATGGTCTTTAAATAGAAAATAAAAGTTTTTTACCATTATTCCGTGTTTAAGGTGAGGAATAATAATAATTTCTCCCTGAACATCTGGATTAACTTCTGCTAGTTCGTTCACAAATGCTTCTACATTTAGGGCATGAAAGGGAGAAATTAAAAGAGCAATGAAATCTAATGGTTGTTGTGTTAACCGATGCCTTAAATACTCAAAGATGTCTATCGTTCTGATCTCTTCCATCTGATTATTCCTCTCTGTAAGGTAAATTTAATACTTCTAAAATTTCCATCGCTCTATGCCGCAGTGTATGCTTTGAAATGGCTGTTTGAAATAGATATTCAGCTATTTCCATCCTTTCTCTGTTATGATTTAGGTAATATTCTATTTTGTCTTGGAGTTCTTTTAAATTTTTAAAACAGATTTCTTTATACACTTCAGGGAAATAGGTTTTAAAGAGCTCTTTATAATCAGTAAGAAAAAAGGCCTTAGAAAAGATTAACATAAATGTTCTTTCTTGAGTAGAATAGTCATAAACTACACGATGAAGATTGAGATTAATTACAGACATGCCGAAGATTACTGGCAAAGACAACCACATTGCCGGCCCTTTATAGTCTACATTAGGATGATATGTAATGTCCCTAGGGACATTACAACCAAAGAGTGTTAGTTTATATTTCTGAATTAAATTTGAAATAATAAAATATCGCATATTTTCGCACCTACTGCCTAAACAGGAGTAAATTTCAGCTATTTTCTGCCAGGAAAGAGAGGGGGCGAGTTCATATAACAAGTTTTTGATCATAGGATAATCAAAAGAAGATTTTTTGTGTTCTAAATGTGTTTCTATAAAAGCATTAATTTGTGGTACATCTTCTGGTTTGGTAAAGTTACCTACAAAAGAGATAGGATATATTTTAGGTAAAGAGTGAGTAGGATAGCAAATTTCGTGAGGAGCAAAGTGAGGAATAAAATATACATTTTTAATACCTAATTGTTTACAAATTTCCAGCCAGCTCTTCTCTATACAAAAAAGAAAGAAATTTTCTTTTTTACACCTTTCTAAATCTTTTAGAGATATACTTCCTTCTTTCCATAAAGGGATTTCTGTAATTGTTATTACTAACGGACAATGTTTATATTGCAACCCAAGAGGTGCTCTAAAAATCATACTGGGAGAAGAGCGATTTAAAAGCTCATATAAATTGTTCCATTCCTGCTGATTTTCAGGGGGAGGCAGAAGGTCCACATTATAACCTAGCTCATAAAATGCCTTTGCCCACATAAAAGGAAATACAGAATACGCAGGGGCAAAGGCAAAATTTATTTTTGAGCTAAACACAATAATGGAACCTAGCGGATCAGGATGAGGAAAGTGAAAGTTATATTTGGGCATAGGAAGTTGAAGGACAATATTTTGGTTAGCAGATAAGGTCTGGTGTAAAAATTTTATAAATTTGTCTAGTTCAATTTCAAACTTATTTTGTTGACAATCAACAATAACCAGTCTAGGTGACATTTATATTAAGTAACCTTCCTCTAAGGTAAACACACTATAGCCCATTGTGAGTAATAACATGAAGAATTTATAGCAACCTGTACTCCTAAAAATAGAGAAATGATCCATCATAGAGTGCCTTCTCTTTATTATTTTCCCCTAATAACTTTAATCCTTAACAAAAACACTCCCTCAATTTAATCTTTTTGTAATACTACGAAATTAAAAGCTCCATATCCACCTTTGGTTTCCTCTAACTCTATCTTAAACAATTCCATAACCAAAGGAAATAATTCTTCACACCATTTTACCTTAACTTCAAATCTCTTTTTAGGAGATAGAGAATTTGCCATTTCAATAAGATAAGGGCTAATAGGTCTCAGTCCAACATCCCAAAAAGTTAAGGTAGTTTTACCCAAATAGGTCTCATATTTTTTAATTTTTAAATTTGTATTCTTTTCAATCTCTTTTTCAAACTCATCTAAATCTTTTACCCACATTAACGTTTCTGCCCTATTTCGATTTATCAACTTCCAAAATTCAGATATTTTAGATAACTTATAACTTCTACAAAATTCTAAAAATTTCTTATTAGGAAAAACTATTACTATTTTCCCTTTTCCAACGAGATTTTGTTCCCAATTATTCAAAACTCCAATAGGATCTTTCAACCAATATAATATATTAGAATAAACTAAATCAATTTTTTTATCTTGAAAATCAAGAGGATTATTAGCATCTGCTTTTTTCACTTCCTCAATAAATCCTAATTGATAAGCTTGTTTCAGCAAAGTTTCCTTAATGTCTATTGCTAGAACTATTTTTTTGTCAGGGGTAGAATTTACATAATAGGAAATTTTAACATCATCTTTTACTACATCATAAATATCTTTACCCTTCCAAAATCCTTCAGTATTAACATTATAATACCAATCATATTCTGGTTTAAATCTCCCTCCCAAAGTCATGAATGTAAAATACCCATTTCCTACTCCTACCTCAAGAATTCTATTTCCCAATAAAAGTTCTTCCCCAATAAGGATAGACGCTCTGGTATTCCAAACAACTTTTTCCATCCTCAACCATTCCATATATAAAAATTCTTTTAATCTATTTTCTACTTTCTCTTCTTCTCTAACCCTCATCCTACACCTTCCTATAAGCTTCCTATTCTCCTATAACTTGTTTCCTTCCTACATAATTTCTTACAAGAATCTCCCGCCCATTTACAATTGCTTTTTCAGAAACCTCTGTTTTGCGTGGATAATAACATTTTCTACATACCTCTATCTCTTTAAATCCTTGCGGCTTTTTGTGAATATCTCTAACTCTATTTATCTTTTCTCCGTGCCAAATGTCATACACGCTTTCTTTATTTACATCTCCAATTATATATTCTCCCTCTTCATCATTTGCACAAAGCAATACTTTACCATCGCTACCAATAGTAAGCCGTTGATAAATTTGCGGGCAAGAAAAATTCTCTTCATACACAATTTTTTTGTCTTTTCTTAAATAATCTATCAAAGGGTTAAATGCCACCAAGTCAGTTAGTGGGGCAAATGTATTGTAATATTCTGCAGGGTTTTCCCTTATAGCAGGCCAAATAGTTTGGACCTTTATTACAGGTTTTATTAAATTATGCTTTTCACGGTATTCTTTTATCTTTTTTAGATTTTCAAGAATCCAGTTAAATTTCAAAGGTTTTCTAATACTTTCATACACTTTACCTATGCCATCTATTGAAATGCTTATCCAATCTATACCTGCATCTACCATTTTTTTAAAAAAATCTAAAGTTAATTTACTTCCATTTGTAAGGGTTGAAATTTCTTGTATACCTTTTTCTTTGGCATATTTTATGGCGTTTAAAAAATTAGGATGAAGGGTTGACTCTCCTCTCAAGCTTAGTCTTATGGCGTAAACCTTTCCCGCAATTTCATCTATTATTTTTTTAAAAAGTCCAAGGTCCATAAATTGTCTTTTTACTTTCTTTTTAAACTCTTCCGTAATGGTATAACACATAGGACAAGAAAGATTACAGGCAGATGAGAGTTCTATATCTACCAGAAGAGGATATTCTCTGACTATTTTTTTCTTTGGAAGCTCTATCCAAAGTCTTCGGTATTCTTTATATTCTTCCTCCCACCCATGGGCAAGTTTTTCAAAAAAGGCCTTTTCTCTCTCTGGCGTATCAAGATTAAAATGACCTTTGCTTATGGGAATAGTAGTATTCCCTTCTTTGATTTCTGTATTAAAAAAACTCTGCGAAAGAGGAATAGACATTTTTACCTCCTATCTCCTTTAAGTTTTATCTTTAGTTTTATCTTTTCTCACCTGAAAATATTTCTTTAAATCCCCTCCAAACGAAAGTTTAAACCAGCCTCTCTGTGGACTGTTCACACCTTCCATATTTACCCGGCAAATTCCTTTCTCCGAAAGAATTCTGAATGTTTCCCATATACAAAAGGTAGCATCATGTCTCGTCATTTTATCCCGTAAACCTGCGGCAAAGAGATAAATACTTTCATTTAAAAGGTAGCTAAATACGGTTATATAGCTCAGCTCTCCTTTATAATTTTTTACTCCTGTCATAATACCTATGTTTTTATTTATGATGTTTTTTATGACATCACAAAGTCTAGTTAAAAAAGACTCCTTCACTTCTACTCCTTGTTCCTGCATCATTTGGGCATAGTAATCAGTAAAAAGAGAGGTATTTTTACTTTCTAATAATACAATTTGAGAACCTTTTTTTATGGAATTTTTAACATCTGCTTGTCTTTTATTTTCCATATTTTTAAAAAGTTCCATTTTTTCATAAGACTTTTTTAGAAAGAATTCTGATATATCAATAAAGCTAGTATATTTTAAGATTAAATTAAATTTGTCCTTTGGATTAGAAGAATGGTAATTATGCCATAAAAAAGGGCGCAAATCTTCAAAGAATGGGCTTAAACTCATTTCTATTTTGCTGAATTGCTTGTCAAATTCTTCTATGACAAATTCTGTAATCTCAAATTCTTCAAACCTTTTTCTTACAGTTTTTTTATCAGGAACCGGCAAGAACATAATTCCATTATAAATAACAAGGTCATCTATTTCACATCCACTTTCATCCTCCGTCAATATTACAGAAACACCTGCTCTTATCTGGTCTCCCTTAAGAACAAAATAATTTTTATATTTCCTACCTACAGCATCCAGATAGCGGATATCACAAAAAACTGTAAATTGAGGAGACTCTGACATTATTTGATTCCATTTTTCTCTATCTGCCTCAACTAATTTATATTTCGGCATTATTTCTCCTCCTTGCGAAGAAGGAGTCCCTTGTTTTCTAATTCTACAGCGATTTCATAAATATCTTGTAAATTGATCTTAAGCTTTTTGCTTATATTATACAAGCTTGTGTTTCCGTCACAATAAAACATCAAATAAAGAGCTATTTCATGTCTTTTCAACCTACTTTCCGGTAAAAATGCCCCTCCTAATTTTGGATAAAGATCATATTTACTTAAAAACACCTCACAGTGTTTTTTAGTTGCTTCATAAAAAATATTTTTATCAAGATAATTTAAAATAAGATGAAGATATAGATTTAAAGACTGATTTATAAACTCAGCCCTTACAAAGTTTAAATCATCCAAAGAAGTATGATAATAGGGATATTCATAATATTTATCTTTTGTAATGGTAATACAGTTGATTCTAAAAGCTTGAGAAGAATACTGCCTTTCATCACTTCCAGCTAAAGAAAAAGGATATTTTATAAAATCATTTATGCCCAAATCAGCAAAGACATCCTCCACCATTTGGTTAATTTCATCTTTTTCATCAAAAGACATTTTGTACCCAAACTTTCCTGGACCTCCACAGGTTGTAATAACTAAACCCATATCTATGTTCTTCATCTCTTTTTCATTATGGGCACAGTAACTTATAGCACCTATCGTTTCTGGAACAAAGATAATTCTATACGAATAATTTAGTCTTTTTTGGTGTTTAAGCAGCTCTCTTGCGATAAAAACAGTAGTAATTATGCCACTTAAGTTATCGTTTGCCAGATTAGGATGGCAGATGTATGTGGAGATAAGATACTCCTTTTTACTTTTTCCTTTTATAAGGACTTCTCCTATACTTAAAGAGCCTTTTTTAAAAGTTGCATCTATAAAAACCTCATAATTCTCATCTTCTCTGAAGTATTTTTTAAGATGGTTATAACTCAAGCAAAAACCCCAATTTTGAGTGTAATAAAAAGTTCTATATGGAATAGCTTCTTTTAAATTAGGTAAGTAATAAAGGTGTTTTTGAAGTTCAGAAAAAGATAAAATTTTGTGAACAGGCTGAGAATAAAACACAACATGAAGGGGATTATTTTTATAGTCAAGGATGACTTCTCCCTTACTGTTTTTTATCCATGCCTCTTTTATTTCCCATTCAGGTGGAATAACCCAGTCATAAACGTTTTCCCCTGAAGGATATTCAACTATATTTAATTCTGGCACTAACCCTTGTAAAATTTTTAATGTTTTACGCGTTCCTTCACCCGTAATACTCCTAGGAATGGGAAACAATTTTTTTAAGAGTTCATTTATTTCTTTGGTATAGTCCACCTTTAACAGCTTCATTCTTCAAGCATTTCCCATTTTAGGATTTCATCTTCTCCTATATCCCTTCTTGCCCTTTTTCCTATTACCTCTTCTAAAAATTTTGGACTTATGCCGTAGGCTGGTCGTTTAAAAATTAAATCTTCTTTTTGAATAACCTTCCCCTTAGGAATAAAGTTTTTAGCTACAATACTTCTTCTGGCATTTTTACGCGAAATTTCCTCAGAAGAAAGAGGCTGTTTTTTGAATTGACCAATAATATTAAAGATTCTCTCTAAATTGTGTTTAAACAATTTTAAGTCTCCTTTATCCATGGCGTGATAATGGTCATTACCTGGCAGTGTTTTATCAAAAGTAAAATGTTTTTCTATCATTTTGGCTCCAAGCAACACGGCTATCTCTAGAACCTTCATATCCTTTGGCAGAGTATGGTCTGAATATCCTATAATTTTATCTGGGAATTTTCTCTTTAAATCTAAAATCATTCCAAGATTAGCATCTTCTTCTTTAGTGGGATAATTTAACACACAGTGAAGAAGAGCAAGCGGATTTCCATATTTTTCTATCCATGATACTGCTTCTTCTATTTCCCATAAATAAGAGGCTCCTGTAGAGAGAATAATAGGCTTACCAAATTGGCAGATATATTCTATAAAAGGTTTGTTAGTAATATCCGCAGACGCAATTTTAAAAGCAGGCATCAAATCATTTAAAAACTTTGCACTCTCAAAATCAAAGGGCGTGCTTAAGAACTCTATTCCTACTTTATCACAGTATTTTTTCAATTCCTCGTATTCTTTTTTCCAAAATTTATCGTATTTTTTAAAAAGTTCATATTGACTTGTAGTTGGCTCTTTAGTAGTATCCCAATATGCAGGTGAATATTTAGAAGCAAGTGTTTCTGCTTTGTAACTTTGAAATTTAATCGCGTCTGCCCCTGCTTCTTTTGCCTCGTCTATCAGCCTTTTGGCTAATTCCATACTACCTTCGTGATTTACACCTGCCTCTGCTATAATGTAAGGAAATGACAAAAAAGAAGATAATTTACCTTTAAAAAGTTTCTGTATTTTCATTTTTACTCCTCAAAATTTTATGTCATTGCCTTGGTCTTTCCAGTCTTCATATTTATCTAAAATTAACCTAGAAACTCTATATAGTCCCTTTCTTATCTCTTTAGCTACTTCTTGAAGTTCTTTATTCAATTGCTGGCGGAGACTGTAATTTTCAACTAATTTAATAATAGTATTTATAATACATTGATCACTTACTTCAGAAGCTATGCCTAAATATCTAATTGCTGGATGGACAGCTGCAAAGGTATGCCCTGCCTCTCTAATATTTTGTCCAATTACAATCAAAGGAGTTCCTAACGCAACCACTTCATACACCATCCGTCCATTAGCGATTATAGCTATATCTGCTTCAAATATATAAGGTGCCATCCAAGTAACATCAGTCACTACTTTTATACATTTACTTAACGTTGACTTTTCTATTAAATTTAAAAGTCTTTTTTTTCTCTCTTCACTATAACCAAATCCCAATATTAGAACAATTTGAAATCCCTGCCTAACAACCCACTTTTCATATTGAAGAAGAAGTTTTGTCAACCTATAACTCAAATCAGATGGGTCTGTGCCCCCAAAACATATTAATATCTTTTCAACTTTAGACCTCACTTTCTTTTTCACTGGAAACAAATAGATATCTTCCCTTAAACATTCATATTTATGTCCCAAAAAGTGATTTTTAAGCGTTCCACTCCACTCAAACAACGCATTTATCACTAAATGTGCCTTTCTTGCTCCCAGTCCTCTGTCTTCAAAATTCACCACAAAGAAACCATTTTTAATAAGCTGGCCAATATATTCGGCATCTGTATCCAAAATGTCATTTATAACAATGTCAATTTGATTTTCCTTTAAATACCTGAGCAATTCCTCTGTATCTTTATATTCTATCACTTGATAATTTAAGGAACGAAGTTTTTCTATCCCTATTTTGCACTGCTTATTAGAGAAAAAAAGACACTTATGAGAAGAAAAACATTTGGACAAAGTAATGGCTCTATATATATGTCCCAATCCTATAATTCTATCTCCATTTACGACCAATCCAATATTTTTCCTTTGTAAAATCAACTCTGCCAGCGCAAAATCATTGAAGGTATCAATGTCTATGCCTTCTTCTTCACTAATAGGGAAAACATCTATTTTTTTTCCTATTCGGGTTTTGAATTGTTTTATTACATCGGCATTACAAATAATAAATGCTCCATTTTCTTGAAAAATTGGAGTTAAAAATTGTCTATTTACGCGTTGAGAAAAAAGCGGACAAAACTTTTCCCCTTCCTTTTTCCACATAAGATGATATTTAGGAGTTACGGAAATAAGCGTATCCAAATCTTTTTTTAAAAAATAGAAAAAGGCATTTTGTAAAGTTGTAGGTTTTAAAAGAGGAGAAGTAGGTTGAAGGGTAATTACAATATCATAAGAAAAGCCGTTACTTTCCAAATAATTAAGAGCATGGGCTACAACTTCATCTAAGGTAGTTCTATCATCAGCTAATTTTGATGGTCTAGGTATTACCTTTACACCATATAATAAAGCAACTTCTTGAATTCCTAAGTCATCAGTAGTTACAAAAATATCGCAATTGTCTACACATCTACTTAGATATTTTGCATTTCTAATAGGATAATAAATTAAAGGTTTCTTATTTAAAAATCTCAAATTTTTTTGAGGTATTCCCTTGCTTTTACTCTTTGCCGGAATAATACAAAGAATTTTTTTAGAAAATCCCATCTTTATCACTTGTGTCTTTTATTTTCCTGCCTTTCTCAAAATTATAGCGTTTCTCTTTTTTATCACCTAACATATATGCTTGGTATTAGTGATATCTCCTATTATTCTTCTTTCTCATTTTTTGTTAGCAAAATATAGACCAAATTTGTGTCGTGTCTTCTTTTTTAAAGGAAATCTAATCTTCCTAAAATTACACGGATTAAAAATGACACAAATGGGCGTTTTTGACACATATTAGATAAATCCTTAATAAAACAATGCACACACCCTATCTCACACCTAGTTTAAATTTAGCCCTAAGTCAGAGTGTTTAGGAGGGTAACTTAACCAAAGTGTTCATAACCTTTGCCCGTAATGTCAATTTCTTCTTGAGGAGTTATTAAACACACCCTATTCCCTTCAACAATCTCTCCAATCACAAATATATCCTTCCCACACTTCTCCCAGGCTAGCTTGTTCAGTTCGGGTACAGCCTCTGGTGGAGCCGTAAAGAGAAGTTTATAATCCTCTCCACCACTTAAGGCCCATAAGATGGGATCCATTTGTAAAAACGCAGCAGCTTCCTTACAAGCCGAAGAGATAGGCAATTTTTCTTGATATACCCTAGCCCCAACTTGACTTTGACGGCATATCCAAGCCAAATCTGTGGCAATGCCATCTGAAATATCTATGGCTGCATGCACAAGGCCTGATGTAGCTAAGGTTTGGGCTAATAAAACCTCTGGCTCAGGCAAAAGGTGTGCTTTTATCAGGCCCTCCCAATCAGTATTTTTTATTCTCTTTTTTAAAAGTTCAAGCCCTGCTGCTGCATCACCTAAGTATCCACTTACAAGCACTACATCCCCTATCCTTGCCTGTGAACGCAAAAGCAGCCTTTGTCTTTTTGCTCTTCCAATAATTGTGGTATTGATAACAAACTTTTCCGAACTTACCGTATCTCCTCCAATCAAAGCGACATTGTATTTAAGGGCAATGGATTTAAGACCTTCTTTGAATTGAAAAATATAATCATCCCCAAGATCAGGAGGCAAACCAATAGAAAGGATAAACATCTCTGGACTTCCACCCATAGCCGCAATATCACTCAAACTAATGGCCAGAGATTTATATCCTAGGGCAAATGGAGGCATCCAGTCCTTGACAAAGTGCACATCCTCAACCATTAAATCAGATGTTACTAAAAGACAATCTTTTTCGTTTATCGTAAATACCGCAGCATCATCTCCAATTCCCTCTAATAAAAAGGGGGGAATTGAAGCTGATTTGACTATCTCTTCAAATAAAAAAATTATGTCCTTTTCCTTCATCCTTAAGTAATTCTAGCTTTAAGTTTACATACAAAGTCTAGGATCAAATCTAAAGGACCAGTAACTTCCTCAGATCTTGGAGACCTTTGTAAGCATAGCGAAAGGCACTTTGACACGACACTTATAGTATCGTGAGGTCCTATCACATACTTAGTACATAAGCTTTATCATAGAAAAGAAAGAGATGTCAATAGCCCAGCGATTGCCCTACAATAGAGCCCACAAGTAGCTGTAATAAAACAATTTTTTAAAAAACATCTTTCACCCAAAAAGTGAGAAAACATTTATTTTTTTTCTCAAACCCAATCATAATTATAGTGCCTCCGCTTGCTTAGCGGTCAAGGGCAAGGCAGGGCGCAGCCTATGCCTTTAGCACAGGTGTATAAGCAAGCAAAGCGAGCGTAGACCCTTGAACACCTAACGAAGTCTTGGCGTACAATTTACTTTAAGTAAGGAGGAAGAGAAATTCATCAATTTTTGCAGAATACTATAAATCAATCGCGGATTTTGGGAATAGAGTTTGCGTAATCACAAAACAATTGTTTTATCAAACTGCTTATGTTATTTTTTAAAAATGGCAATTATAGGAATGTGTTGTGAGGAGGTCCAAATGGGCTTAGCCTTGGATTACATGCCCCGGTATACTATAGAAGACTATAAGCTATGGGAAGGAGAGTGGGAACTTATAGAAGGAATTCCCTATGCCATGACACCTTCTCCATTTGGCGTTCACCAGGCAGTGATGATGGAAATAGGAAGACAAATAAGTAACCAACTAGAAGGTTGTAGTTTATGTTTTGTTTATCCCGAACTTGATTGGATAATTGACGAACATACAGTTGTCAGACCAGACCTTATGGTCGTTTGCAAAAAGATAAAAGAACATTTGAAAGAACCTCCACAAGTAGCTATAGAAGTTGTTTCTTCTTCTACTGCGTCAAAAGATGAAATAGTAAAATTTTATCTTTATGAAAAGGAAGGTGTAGATTATTATATGCTGGTTTATCCAGAACTCAGAAAGGCTAGAATATTTCAACTAAAAGATGGGAAATTCCAAAAAGTCTTTGATGGCGAAAATGGAGTATTTGAGTTTAACCTTAAAGGAAGATGCAAACTCTCCATAGATTTTAGTAAAGTATGGCAAAAAATTTAACTCCAAAACTTTTTATCTAACCAGGTCTAAGCTAAAAGATAAAAAGGGCTGCCTTAACAAGCAGCCCTTTCTGAACTTGGTGTGTCTTTACACCTCTATATTAGGTGGAGGCAGATATTCGGACTCTTTAGCGGCCATCTCTTTGATTTCGTTGACCTTGGCTAGAACTCCTTCTATTACTTCAGGTCCCAAGGATTTCTTTTCTGCCACCTGATTAAAAAGTTCCCGCATGAAGGCCACTGGCACATCCGTAATGGCTCCGCGGGAATCTATCCGGGCAGTATCAAACTCCTGCAGAATCTTATCCTTCAATTCTTCAGATACCTCCACGTTAAGACAGCGAAGCTCGCCACCAAACATATATTGAATTTTATCTTCCAACTCAGTACCTTTGATTTTTTCCATACGCTTATCATCTAAAAGCACTACCATAAAATAGGCCATTTTAAACCTCCTATAAGGATTGTTTTTTACAGGTCTTCAAGGTCAACTTCAAGCTCTTTTTCTTTATTAATAACATATTTTTCATTACAGAACGGATAGCCAAAATGCTTCCACCACTTTACGATAACCTTATAAACCTCAGGACGCATAATGATTGACGGCGGCTGAACACCCTCGGCCACCATACCACGGAGAAAACTACCACTTAATTTCTCACGCTTATGGCCACAGGTCTCACTGTAGGCCATCTCTTTACAAGTCGGGCAGTAAGAGAATTCACGCATATTCTGAGGCCTAATCTGGAGACCATAGGGTACATCAGTCGGAGGAGCAGGGAAACCAAAGCTCGGGATACCCTTAGTCCAGAGAATCTGGGTGGCCCACTTGTCGTAGTATTCACCTACGGCAGCATGGTCACGTCCAAACATGTGGTGGGTACAACCCATGTTCTGACGGATGATACCGTGGAGCAAGGATTCCAATGGGTTACCATACCGCATATCCCAGAGGCACATGCTTACCAAGTGTCTTTCAGGCTTAATGTAACCGCCCTTGTTTACAGCCTCATGTCCTTCTACAATGGCCTCGTCTGGATAATCACCACGCCGCTTAACACCAATGATGGCATTAACGAGAATACCATGACACGGCTCTACATCGCCAGTATAAGCGGCATTTTTCATCAAGAACTCATGACCAACATGAGGCACATTACGGGTCTGATGACAGATAACTGTTCGCCAACCACGTTTGTCAAATTCCTCACGTGCCTTGCGTGGTGGATACCAAAAACGATCAAACGGCGGACGGAATTTAGGTTCGTTAATAATAGTGTATTTACCAGCAAGGACAATGGGTTGAAGGCTACGATAAATTACCCAACCGGGATGTTTTTTGTTAAACCGCTCTTTGACGACTTCAGGGTTATCCTCAGGGGTACCAAAGGTCTTGTGAGCCAACTCTTCTGGATTATCAATCTCCCAGACTTCTTCAATGTCAAGGATAGCAAATGGTTTACCTTTAAGATTAAGCACAAGACGATCACCAGCCCCAACACCAAGTTTTTTGTAATCTTCCTTGCTAATGTCAAACACCAGCGGATAGGGAAAAATCCAGTCATTCAACAAACGGCGTTCCTTTAGAATACGCTCCACCTCTGCCTGCTTCATAGAACCTTCTACCGGGCTAAAGAAACCATAACAGATGGACATAATCTCACGATAGACGTTACGCACCGGAACACCAGTCTCGTAGTGAAGAGTAGGCTTAATGTCGTAAGAGGGACAACCCTTAATCATCTTTTTGGCTGCTTCTTTGTCTCTAATGACTCTCTCAACCAGCCTGCCTCCATGAGGCAAGGGCCTTTGGATGAGTAAACTTGACATTGCACACCTCCTTACTTTTTAATAGAATATGTTATTTTCTGCCGCTAAAGTTTCACTTTTAATAATATAAATTAAACAATTTGTCAAGTATAATATCGCAAATAAATCCATAATTTTGGCAAATTTACGACTAAAAAATAATTTTTTATAGACTTCACAGTCTCTCTTAGATATGGTATCTACGCAAGAAAAGGGGTTTAGGAGATATGTACAAAAAGATTATTTTTTTAACTTTCCTCTTCTTGGGGGTAGTGATGGGAATAAAGGCAAGGGCAGCAGAAGAACTTTACATTTGGCATTTACCATCAGGGCTAACGGCCGTAGTCCAACCCAATGATAGTGCACCTGTCGTGGCCATGCAAATTTGGGTAAAGACAGGCAGCAGTCATGAGGAAGAAAAAGAAGCTGGCATCAGTCATTTCATTGAACACATGGTATTCAAAGGCACAGAACATTTTAAAGCAGGTGAAGTCGCCAAATTAATTGAGGGAAGTGGCGGTTCCATTAATGCATACACCAGTTTTGACTATACTGTTTTTCATGTTATCATGCCCAGACTTAAGTGGAAAATAGGACTTAGGATACTTGCCGATATGGTATTGCATGCCACCTTTGATCCCAAGGAAATGGAAAGTGAAAAGCAGGTAGTATTAGAAGAAATCAGGAAAGACAAAGACTCTCCCTATTATATGCTTTCTGACACCCTCTTTGCCACTGCTTATAAGGTCTATCCCTATCGCCGGCCCATCATTGGCTACACTAAAACGGTAAAGAGCTTCACGCGAGCAGATGTGTTGCATTATTACCACAAGTGGTACTGCCCGGCTAACATGGTCGCAGTAATAGTTGGAGATGTAAAAGCAAATGAAGTAAAAACCGCCTTAGAAGAGCTTTTTCCTCAAGCTTCTGATTGTCCAGCCCAGTTTTCACCCTCAGCTGAACCAGTTCAGCGGAAGTTGAGGCTAAAGGTCTTGCAAAAGCCCTTCAAAGAAACATATTTGGCCATGGGTTTTCCTATTCCTGGCATTGGTCATCCGGATGTATATGCTCTAGATGTGCTTTCTGAAATCCTGGGAGAGGGCGACAGTGCCCGGTTGAACGTAAATTTAAAACTAAAAAAGGCCCTTGTCCACTCCATTGCTGCCTATTCTTTCACTCCTAAAGGACCAGGTCTGTTTGTTATCCAGGCCATTCTTGAGGATAAAAATTTAAAGCCAGCGCTAAAAGAAATCTTTTCCCAGATTGAACGGATAAAAGAAAAGGGAGTTTCTTTAGCCGAATTGGAAAAGGCCAAACTCAATCTTGAATCCAACTTTATATATGATCAGGAAACAATGGAAGGCTGGGCCCGCACCTTAGGCAGTTTTCAGGTCACCGAGGGAGATGCCCGTAAATACAAAGAATATGTAGATAAAATTCGGGCTGTTACAGCTGCCAAAATTAGAGAGGTAACCTGTAAATACCTTTCTTTAAACAAGCTTTCTCTGGTTGTCATTTTGCCTGAGGAAAGCCAAGTAGAATTAAACAAACAGGAAATAATTTCTTTATGGCCGGCTACAGCCAAGTGTGAATTAAGAGAAGAAAAGAAGGTACATAAATTTGTGCTAGAAAATGGTTTAACCTTGCTGGTTAAGGAAAACCACCGTCTGCCTACCTTTGCCATAAGTGTAGCCTTTATGGGAGGAGTTAGGGTAGAAACACCTAAAACAAATGGCATCTGCAACTTTGTCGCTCGCATGCTCACTAGAGGCACAAAGTCCCATTCGGCCGTAGAGTTGGCTACTCTTATTGACAATATGGCCGGAAACTTGGATGGCTTTTCTGGATGGAATACCTTTGGCGTAACAGGCCATTTTCTTTCTCGTTTCTTCTCTCAGTCTATGCAGCTTTTGGCCGAAGTCATAAGAGAACCAGCCTTTGATCCTCAAGAGATGGAAAAGGTAAGAAATCTTATCTTAGCCGCCATCCGACAAAAAGAAGATCGGCCTTCTTCTCTGGCCATTTCTGAGTTTTATAAGGCCCTTTTCCAAAGCCATCCTTATCACATGGATATTCTTGGCACTCCTGAAACTGTTTCGCAGTTTACCCCGGAAGATTTAAAACAATTTTATCACACCTATGCCATTCCTAACAACATGGTTTTGGCTGTCGTGGGCGATGTAGACCCCAAGGCTGTGCTGAAAACGGTCAAAGATCTCTTTGGCGATTGGCCGAAAGGAGAGTTAAATCTACCTAACCCCCTGCCACCCCAGCCGGTACCAAAACCCGTCGTTACCAAAAAGGAACTAAACAAGGAACAAGTGCATTTTGTCTTGGGTAACTTGGGCACAACCATCTATAGCGAAGACAAATATGCCCTAACCCTACTAGATGCCATTCTCTCTGGACAAGGAGGACGTCTTTTTATTGAACTGCGCGATAAAATGGGCCTTGCCTATGCCTTAACCTTTTTGCATCGGGAAGGAATGGATACCGGTATGTGGGGAGTATACATGGCTACAAGTAAAGAACGCCTAAAGGAAGCCATTACCAGTGTCCAAACCGAGCTTAAACGCCTTTTGCAAAAGGGCATCACCCAAGAGGAACTAAAACGGGCTAAGGAATATGTACTGGGCAACTTTGTGATTGGACTTCAAACCAATAGCCAGCAGGCCCTCTCCATGGCCTTAAACGAACGCTATGGCCTTGGCTATAATTATGATGAGGTGTATCAACAGAAAATAAAGGCTGTTACAGTGAAAGAGGTAAATGCAGTCATTCAACGCTATATCACCCCCGATGCGTATGTACTGACACTTGTAGGGAGAGTAAACTAAATACGGCGCAAACGGGCGGCAAAAAAGCCTTCTAACTGGTGTTTAAAGGGAAGGGAACCAAAATAACCTTCTTTGGTGCAGAAGGTAGCATATTGAGGAAAACGCTGCCTTAAGTCTTCTAAAATAAACTCCGGATGTGTGTCTAAAAATTGTTTTATTACTTCCTGGTTTTCTTCCTTAGTTAAGGTGCAAGTGGCATAAAGCAATACCCCACCCTTTTTTACATAAGGGGCAACGGTATTTAAAAGAAAAATTTGTAAAGAGGCTAAGGCCTCAATTTCTTCCTCTTGGCGCTGCCATTTTAGATCTACATTCTGTCGTAATACGCCAAGTCCAGAGCAAGGGGCGTCTACTAAAACCCGGTCAAAGTAGGACTTAGGAAAGGCAGAGATGATTTCTTCTATCCGTCCAAGCCGAGGATAAACAATAGTAATATCCATTTTTTTAATATGTTTTTGTAATCGTTTTAGACGTCTTTTGTTAGGTTCAACCGCAAAGATTTGTCCCTGGTTATGCATCAATTGGGCCAGATGAGTGGTCTTTCCTCCTATGCCAGCACAGGCGTCTAATATTATTTCATCTGGTCTTGGTGTCAGCAGATGGCTGATTATTTGAGAAACTTCTGCCTGAGGCAGAAAAAGTCCGCTTTTAAAGCCTGGAAGTTCATATAGAGAACAGGAAAGTCTTTTTAGCCAAAGCCCTTCTGGAGAAAATTTTGTTTCTTCTACTTCAGTTCCGGTCTCTTCTAATTTTTTCTTTAAGGCCGCACGCGTAATCTTCAAAGTATTGGTGCGGATAATCACTGGCGGTGGGGTGTTGTTAAATGCACAAAGGCCAATGGTCGCTTCTTCACCAAATTCCTTTAGCCAGCGTTTGACAAGCCATTCAGGATGGGCATACTTAAGGGCAATAAATCGCACGGGGTCGTCTTTAGGAAAAGAGATAGCCTCCTTTTGCCTTACCAGCGCACGCAAAAGGGCGTTTATAAACCTGATAATCCACGAAGGAAAGCGTTTTTCTTTGGCCACTTCTACCGTTTCATATACGGCAATCCCATCTGGTACCTTATCTAGGTGTAGAATTTGATAAATGCCTAGACGCAAGAGATTCCTTACTTTTAAATCAATTTTTTGGGGATTTGTGCGGGTAAAGGTATCAATGATGTAATCCAACTGGTTAAGCCAACGAATGGTGCCGTAAAAGAGCTCGGTAATAAAGGCCTTATCTAGGCGGGATAAAGAAGGATAACGGGCAAAGACTGTTTGAAGTAAGGCTTCTGGATAGCCCTTTCCTTTTGTCCAACGGTTAAGTAGGGTGTAAACAAGGGTGCGTGTTTTCATGGGTAATAAAAAGGCAGGGGAAACACCCCTGCCTTTCTTTAGGCTGCCAAGCGTCTGGTTTTCTTTTTCAAACGGCTAATCCGTTTGCGCAAAATGGTTACCATGCGTTTATCGCCCTTTGCCCGTGCTTCTTCCCGTTTGGCCTTGAGTTCTTTAATCTTCTTTTTAAGCTCGCGGATAGAAGCTGTATCTTTCTTCTTTTCTTCTTTAATCCCAAAATAGTCCTTGAGCAGGGCAATTAGCTCTTCTTTATTCATGCCATGTACGCCCTGCACATTGGGGATTTTTAAGGCAATCTCCCGCAATTCCTTAATGGTTAATCTTTCTAAGGGTTTATCTGGCATCTTTGGTCCTTCTTGGTCTTGTGCCTCTTTTTTCTCTTCTTCGGCCATATCTCCCTCCTACCTAAGAATATTTTTCTAAATTATACCATACTCTTTAGCCATTTTTTCAAGATTAAGCTTTATTCCCTCCATCACTTCTATCTCTACATTCCAGTCTAAAAGAATCCATCCTTTTCCTTTCTCACACACCCACATTTTTCTACTTGATGTAAAAATCCAAATAACCCTTTTTACACCAGCATCAAGTAAGTCTTGCACTTTTTCAATAAAATAATGAATAGGCTCTTCATACTTTCTTAAATCTGCCTTTGTATCTATTTCAATTACCACCTCTGGCGCTACAGGGATATATTGATTATAGCCTTTATAGTCTTTAACCTTTTCTCTGGCAAAAATGGCAATGTCTAGATTACGCCAGCTTCGTGGGGCAAACTTAAATCCCGTTTCATTGGTGCTAATAACAAATTTAGTTTTGTCTAGTTTACTAAATAACCATACATATATTAAACCTACAAGCACCCCTTGCAAAAATGAACTGCCCATAACTTCCTCGCATGTCTTTTCCCCTTTAAGCACCTGGTCATAATCCCTATAATAAATGGAGCGACCATACCTCATTTCATAGATGAGCTCTTTTGGCACCCCTTTGGTCTTTACTACTGGCTCCGTCTCCACCTCTTCT
The DNA here is from genome assembly GCA_027064585.1 of Candidatus Desulfofervidaceae bacterium. Taxonomy (GTDB): domain Bacteria; phylum Desulfobacterota; class Desulfofervidia; order Desulfofervidales; family Desulfofervidaceae; genus JAGHCL01. Next base: position 74,741 of record JAMOPI010000033.1, read on the forward strand.
TTTTTTTCCATTAGTTCAGCCGGTAAAGCCATTGTTTCTCCTTTTTAAATCTAATTTCCCCATATCCAATTAAAACCTCCAAAATACCCCCCATCATCAAACAATGGGGCACGCACGTCTATATCTATCGTGCCTAAGTAATGGTTTAATTCTGCCGGCACCGCAAGCAGTTTGGACCTTTTATATACTACTTTAAGGAAAAAGTAAATCGTCTTACTCTTATGACCGGCTTTGTCCTTACAGAATATTTCTATCTTCATCTTAATACCCCAGGTCCAGTCATCAGCAATAGGCAGGACGAAATAACCTTTAAGTGCATGTCCGTATTCTTTGGGCAACTTTATGCAACTAGGCGGATAAAGACCAACACCCGTTTGTTCAATAAAAACATAAAGGACATCTAAATCTCCATCTATATCCTCTATATCCAGATATACTCGCCACAAACGTCCAGGTTTTACGATATAGCTAGCAAAGGCCCTCTTAATCACCGGGGCATGTGTTCCCCAAATTTTTTCCTTTTGCTCCAGGCTTAAAGGCGCACAGGCAACGAAGAAAAGTAAGGATAAGACTAGCCATTTTTTCATTTATTTTCTTTCTTTAATAAAAAAGGTTTAATTAAATCAATTGGAACAGGGAACAAAGTGACAGAGTTGCTTTCCGCTGAAATCTCTTTTAATGTCTGCAAATATCTTAACTGCAAGGCAATGGGATGTTCTTCAATAATCTGAGCGGCCTCAACCAATTTATTTGCTGCTTGAAACTCACCTACAGCATTAATAATTTTAGAACGTCGTTCTCTTTCTGCCTCTGCCTGTTGGGCCATTGCCCGCTGCATTTCTTGGGGTAGGTCAATATGTTTAATTTCTACAGTCGTTACCTTAATCCCCCAAGGATCAGTATGTTTATCCAAAATATCCTGCAGCTTAGTATTAATTTTTTCCCTTTCTGAAAGCAATTCATCTAACTCTGCTTCACCACATACACTCCGCAAGGTTGTCTGGGCAAGTTGGGAGGTAGCATAGAGATAATTTTCTACCTCTATCACCGCCTTTATGGGATCAATTACCCGGAAATACACCACGGCATTTACCTTAACAGAAACATTATCTTTAGTAATCACGTCCTGCGGCGGCACATCCATCGTCACAAGTCTAAGACTGACTTTAACCATTCTATCGATAACTGGAATAATAAGAATCAATCCAGGTCCTTTCGCTCCAATTACACGGCCAAGCCTGAAAATTACTCCCCGTTCATATTCAGGCAGTATATGTATGGCACTAGCCAAGAACAAAACCACAAGGACTAAGATGGTAATTAAGGTATACATAAATACCTCCTAATTTTATATTCCTTTAGAATTAAAGAAGACCTCTTCCTTTAAAAAAGTTGCATTTTATTTTGCTATTCCTACAGCTGTACCGATAACACTTAAAGGAGTAGACTCTCTCACTGTCGCAGATGTTTCTCTGACATTGCGTAGTGTCTTCCTAGCCTCTTCGTAGAGGCTCTCGTCAGTAATTAACTTCCCTAAAGTACCCTTACCTCCTTTAACATTTTTTACAATGGCATTAATCTCATTTATAACATTTGTTGCTTGCGCATAGAGAGAATCATCCTCTACCAACTTTCCTACCGTACCCTTCCCCATTCTTACATCAGCTAAAATTGCATTTATATTGTCTATGGTACTCTTTGCTTCTTTGTATAAACTATCATCCTTCACCAATTTCCCAAGAGTACCTTCTCCTTTATCTATCCTGGCAATAAGGTTATTAAGACGTTCTACCGTTGCCTTTACATTCTGATAAATACTCTCGTCGTTGACTAATTTCCCTATTGTTCCTTGTCCTGCATTGATTTTTTCTGAAATAGCTACGATATGTTTTGTTGTCTCTTTTATATTTTCAGTAGTCTCTTTTAAAGTATCTATCTCAGCGATCAAATAGTCGTTTATTTGTTCAATAGTAGTATTTAATTTTTCAAGAATAGGATCTACCTCACTTATAGTTTTATCCACATTCACAACTGACTTCGTATTCATAATCATTTGGTGAGGCTTCAAATAATCTTTAGACTTCCCCTGAACGATCTCTACATATTTTGTTCCTACCACTCCATATCCACGAATGCTTGCCAAGGCGTCTGTTGTAATTTTTACCTTAGGCTTTATAAGCATAATCACCTTTGCCTTCCCTTCAGAAGTAAGGTTAATTTCCTTTACCCTGCCAATGTCTACCCCTGCCATGGAAACGGCATTATTAGGCTTTAAACCGGCCACATTGTCAAAAACGGCATAGATTTCATACCCTTTCATAAATAAAAGCTTTTTATATTTAGTTACCTTTACCGTCAGATATCCTAAGGCAATAAGCCCTATAAACACGAAAATTCCCACTTTAAAGGCCAGTCCTATAGTTCTCATTGCTTTCCTCCTTTAATCCCAGAAAATCAGATAATTAAACACGACTGTAAAGATATAATTGTCAATCAGGATAGCAATAAGAGAAATAACTACTGTCTCTGTCACTGCTTGTCCTACGCCCTTGGCTCCTCCCTTAGCGCTAAATCCCTTATAACAAGCAACCACGGGAATAAGAAAACCAAAGGTAACTGCCCTTAAAATGCCACGCAAAATGTCATAAAATTCTACCACTTGGACGGTATTTTCCATATAACTTCCAGCATTTACACTCAAAATCTTAGTGGAGGCTATATAGCCCATAAAAACCCCACTGGCATCGCAAAAAATGGTCAGTATTGGCACCATAATTACACAGGCAATAAATCGCGGCACAACCAGGTAGTGAATAGGATCAACGGCCATGACTTCTAAGGCATCTATTTGTTCGGTCACCCGCATGGTCCCAATCTCAGCTGTATAGGCTGCTCCTACCTTAGCCGCTACCATGAAGCCTGTTAATACAGGCGCCAATTGAGCCACCACAGCTAAACAAACTGTAGAACCAAGCCATTCTTCTGCCCCAAGTTTGACAAAACCAACATAGCTACCCAAGGCCACCACCATACCAGCAAACGCCCCAGCTATACACACGACAACAAAGGATTTATTGCCGGCAAACTCCATCTCTTGAAAGATAACTCTCCAGCGGTAAGGAGGCATAAAGAGACTTTTTAAAATGCGGGAAAAAAAGAGAGTAAAATTGCCTAGCTCATTAATAAAGTGGATAAAAAACATGAACTTATTGTAAGAAATCTCGTTAAGATTTGCAAGCTTTGCGAATACCCAAAATCCGCGATTGATTTATGGTATTCCACAAAAATTGATGAATTTACCTTTTTCCTTCTGGCCTCAAAAAGAAATTTGGGCCGAGAAGCGAGCGAGGTAAAGGCAGTTTGTCACCCACCTGTAGGGCTTGCCTTGACCGTTAAGCGAGCGGAGGCGCTATAATTATGATTGGATCTTGGGAAAAAGGTCTCCACAAATTACATAGAATTATGCGGTTAACTATATTTTTCAAACAGCCTCATATCCAAGGAGAAGCCTTATTGTTGAAACATAATTGCTTTCTCTGTTAAAGAAGACAACTTTACAAGTAATTGATGAATCTTCTCTATTCGGCTAGGAGTCAGTTTTTTATTAATCCGAATCTTTTCTTTGTTTAGCTGGGATGGATTTTCAAAGTGGCATCTCTGACAACCATCTACCTGAGGCAAAGGCGCGTCGGCCTTATACCACATCCAAGAGATTTTCCTGTGACATTCTGTACATTTTGTGAAATAGGCTTGAAGAAGCTCTTGTCTGGAACTGCCATGGCAAGTACCACAATGGGCTGCTTTTTGCGTCTTGGGACGTCCATGGTGACAAGTAGCACAGGGAATTTGATATACATTTGTATGAAGGCTATGCGAAAAATACACTGGAGGCATAGTAGTACCCCCCAGATCACCAAACTCTCCTTTGCCCACTATTTGGAAGGTTATTTTTATATTTTTAGGAAAATTTGGAATAAACTTAGCTTGTTTTTGATTAACTTTTGATAGAGCTTTAGGTCTTACTTTAGGGGAAAACTTTCTTAGTAAAATTCCACTTATTAGAATAAGAATAATGACAATAATAATTCCCCCTAATAAGAACAGGGCTTTTTTTGAAAACTTCATTTTAAACTCCTACGTTAAATTCCTTATTGTTTTTAAGTAAATAAAAATTTTTTAGAAGTAATTAAGGTTGGATAAAGATTGTGTTAAGAAGTTCCTTTTGCCGGTTTTGAATAGAACTGCAAACTGTTAAGTGCTAGCAGCAGCTATTTTATCTTCAAAAAATGGATGTAGGAGACAGTTGGGTTTTTATTTGCGCAGACATAAGAGAATCATGGAGGTTGGGAGATGAGTAGTTGAGCAGGGCGGCATAGTTCCTTTAGACTTTTCACCAAGCAAAAAGAATGTCTTCATGAATAAATCCTGTTTCTTTAGAATAGTAAGCATTTTTTATGTTCTCAGTGTCTTCAAAGGCAATTTCTTCCGAAGAGACTGTTCTTATATTATATCCACATTGAATAGGAGGTAAGATTGCATTTGGTCTTAATAAAATTGAAAGAAGATAATTGTTAAAGTCTCGTTTAATAGCAAGAAATGCCTTTTTTCTTTTTTTGAAATCTTTTTCCGATACAACTTCTTGACAAAATTTTTGCCATACATAAGAAGCGTTACTATCAAATTCTACAAAAATTTCAGCCGTGTTTCCTTTCTTTTCTATCAATGTAAATTTGCTTACTTGAGATTGAAATCGCATTAAAATTATTCCTTCCCAGATTGAATTTGAACGATCTTCAATGTTAACCTTTTTAACTGCTTTGTTAAAATACTCATTAATAAGGTCAAAAAATTCATTTTCTGCCCATGCATTTTTTGTAAATAACATCTCTCTAGTTAAAGGAGGTAGAGTTTTCCCATAAACAGAGCTTGCCATGTTTATATCACATGTTTATATCAAATGTGATTACCTTTCCTAAAATTCCCCGTTCTTCTCGGTTACACCTACCTGCTACTTGAATTATAGAGTCAAGAGGGCCAATGTCTCTCCACACCTCATCAAAATCTAAGTCAACACCTGCTTCTACCACCTGAGTGGAAACGACAATTGGTTTGTAGCCTGCTTCAAGCAGATATTTTATCAAGGCCACTCTTTCTTTTCTTTGTTTTGGAATGATATTAGTTGAAAGATAATGTCCTGCCCCCCATGGGGGGCAGGACATCACCATTTCTGTCTTACCTACTCCGGTTGGGGCTTTGACGAGAATAGGAAACTTGTCTTGCAAGGCCAGATTCCAGAAATGAATCTGATGGGGAAAGGGAGTTTTTATATTCAAATTGGTAAAATTTATTTATTTCCATTTTTTTAAAATAACAGTTTTTCATTCCTTTGTCAACAAAAATTTTATAATCTAGTCGTCCCTGAAAAACTCTGTTTTAGCCTCCAACCGGCCCCAATTGCCTTTCATATTGCTCATTCCAGATCAAGACAAAAAGAGCAAATAAAAATCCTACCGCCTCCCGCATCCATTTTTTGAAGTTAAAGGCAGCCGCTGCTAGCATCAAATTGATGCTGTCCCCTATACTCCCTCTAAGATAATTCCTAACAAGCCTAAAATCTGACTTTAAGTGCCCAATCACCGCCTCTATCCCCGCTCGCTTCCTAAACCTCTTTTTCGCCTTACGCTTTTGATAATCTGTAGCATCCTTTCTTGGCTTCTTAGGAATTAATATTTGGGTATTCCCTACTTTTGAAATGCCCCTATAACCCCTGTCACAGATGGCTACCGCTGGCTCTGTCCCTGTCAACTCCTTTATTTGTTCCAATACTTCCGGTAATGTGTGAGCATCGTATTTGTTCTTTTCATGACTTACCGCCCCTACTATGATCCCACTGTTCTTCGTCACGGCTAGCGATGCCTTTGCACCAAATTCGTATTTCTTGTGTTCCTTGCCCTTGGCTATGCAATAAACCTGTGGCTCACAAAGACTGTAAATCTTATCTTTACTCTCCTTCTTTTGCAATAAAACCTTTTTGAATATTTCTATTTCTTTGAGATAACTCTCATATTGATTGGCAGGCAGTTCCCTTCCCAGCTCTCTTACTAATCTTGCCGCTATGGTTTTAAGTTTGCTGGCACATCTTTTGGCCTTTTTGTAGTTCTTTGGATGATTCCTGAATCTTTGGGCCTTCATTAGTTTGGGTATCGTCCTTGTGTAGGTCTGCCTCAGTTTTATCCCTGCTTCTTTGGCTATCTTTACACATCTTTCTGCTATCTTTTTGTATAG
>JAMOPI010000034.1 GCA_027064585.1 Candidatus Desulfofervidaceae bacterium
TCATCAGAAACGACAAGGACAACTTTGTTAAGACCTCTATTAATTAAATCATTAAGAATATGTAACCATTTTTCTTTTGTTTCTGCTCCTTCTATGATGTAAAAACCTATAGGTATCTTTTTACCTTATTCTCCTACAGATGTGGCCAGGTGACGATCATAATAACCATTAGCCTTATCTTTGGTTTTTCCACTTTCTTAAAGATTTTGAAGAAAAATTTCTCTTTCAGAGAGCATTATTTGGTTATAGAGCTGTTCTAGTAATGTAGTCAATGCCATAAGGTAAGGATGATTATTTTGGCTATGAAAGTGATCAGAAACAAATTTTTGGACTATTTTTTCAATAGTTTCTTTGTCTAACATAAGCACCTCCTAGGTAAGATTTTTATGATTAAGTCTCTTGGCCAATTACCAGCAAGGGTTTAGCTAGTGAGGCCAGGGGTAATCCCCTTCGTTCTACGAACTTCGGGGATTACCCCTATTTAATTCATTCAGACACAGAATTAAATATACTCCCTGCCTTTAAAGAGGCCAACGATATGCTTAAGCCCTATTTAGAAAGGCTTGAGGGCATAAAGGCAGTCATCAAGGACGCAGGCGATGTCATAAAAGACGAGCTTTTAGGAAAGCTATACGGCACCATGGGCCAAAACTATGCCTTTATGGCACCGTTTCGTAGGTCAATACTTTAAACAGGCAGAGACCTTCTTTTTTAAGGCCAAGGAGGAATTTGTAAGCCCTAGGGACAAACAACGTCAGAATGTCTATCTGTTTCACCTTTATTTTGACTGGGCCAGACAGGAAGAAAGATACTGGGCACAAGTAAAGCGGTTTCTTAAGGCCATAAAAACGGCCTTGCAATTTGAGACATTTTTAAATAACCCTACGAGAGAAACGGCCAAATACAAGCAATTTGTTCTTCACGCCCACTTAAAATACCTATGGGAAAGGGGGACGGCGGCAGATTGGCAAAGGGCGGTAAGTCAATTCAGTATTGTAAACCTGCAAGACTGGTTTGAAAAGGCAGAAAAGGAGCATCCCTTTGAGCTTATTTACATGTATCTTGGTTGCATGGCGCAAAAACTTGGGTTTGCAGAACAGGCTGAGACCTACTTTCAAAGGGCCGTTTGTATTCCAGAAGATAGTGCCAATCTGCAGATCATGCTGCTTCCCATCTGGGCACAGGTGCACTGCCGGGCGGCCCTGCAGGTCCTTCAAACCAATTCGTCCCTGGCCCCAAAACACCTGAAGAAGGCAAGACAGCTTCTAAACCAGATGAAACAAAAAAGGGCTTATTCGGTGGTTTAACGACATCTATCCCAAACTATACCAGCCCTCCTGGCAGGATGCAGCACAAACCTTTCTAAAATACTTCACCTTTAACTATTACTAGTCCTTAACAAACATCAGGCCGTGATAGCCTTCTTTGAGTAAACCTTTTAGCCAGCCTCAAAACTTGACAATAAAAAAACGTCTTCTTGGCCTGTTTTCTATCTCAACCCCTTTTAGTTACCCTAAAACTTAAGTTGGAGTTTGACAGAAGAACACAAGAAAAAGAATCTCAACCCCTTTTAGTTACCCTAAAACTTTAGCCGCCTCCACATTATATTTTGATGCTTTACGATCTCAACCCCTTTTAGTTACCCTAAAACGCTGACAGGCTCGCAAGAAAAAGCAGCCCAGACCTTGATCTCAACCCCTTTTAGTTACCCTAAAACTCATTTTGTTTACATAAAGTTTTTTCGTTTTACAGGAGTGTTCTGGAAGATAGCCCTTGTTTTTTTGAAGGCCATTTGCCGTCCACTCCTGATAGGGTCGTTTCCCCGGGAGATAGACGATGCTTCCCAATCTATTTTTCAAAAGAGCCTTTTAAGCCGTGGCTATTGCCCAAAGGCATTTATGTTTTTATGCCCAAAACAGGTATGGATGGCAAGTCATCCAGCCAGTTTTCCTATGCCTGAAACAGGGCTTTTACATCCACAGGCTGCCGCTCTGTTCCCAAGATGCTAAAAGAGGCCTTTTTCTCATAACCCAGCATGTTGGCGATGAGGTTTGAGGGGAACTGCTCAAGCAGGTTGTTGTATTCCATGACCGCAGCGTTGTAGGCCCGTCTGGCTGCTGAGATTTGTTCTTCTACCTCGTTTAGGGCCGCCTGGAGCTGAAGCACATTTTCACTTGACTTGAGATTGGGATAGGCTTCAAGAGAGGCATAAATGGGCGTAAGGGCCGCCTTGACGGCCTGATCAATCTGTTCAATCTGGGCTACAGGCATGGCCTTAAAGTTGGCCGTGGCATATTGACCCCTGAGCTTGACCAGCTTTTCCAAAACCTCTCGCTCGTGTTGCATGTAGGCCTTAACGGCTGCTACAAGGTTGGGTATAAGGTCAAAACGCTTTTTAAGCAGGGCATCAATGCTTGAAAGGGCATAATCAATGTTGTTTTTTCTGGGAATGAAGTAATTGTAAAGGTTGATCAGGTAAATCAACCCCAGTCCTATTAATCCCAAAACAATCCATTTCCCCATGACTTACCCCCTTTTTCAGTTTTCCCCATATGCGGGTATTGAGATTAAGTTCATCCACGATGGCCAGAATTTGGTTTAGGCGCAAGAGATAGTCCTGGTAAAGCCTTCTGTCATAAAGGTTGTCAAAATGCTTATTTTAAAAGGGCTCAAGTTACTAATGCCAATGTAGAGACGGGAGTTAATCAAGGAGATCTTAAGAATGTGCTTGTCAAAAAGCCGTTTTAACCGCATGATCCGTTCTATTAAAGAGGTAGAAAGCACATATCGGGCCGTGATCTGGTCTGAGGCATAGACATCAAACATCTTGTGAAATTCAGGATTTTCAAGCAACACCCGCCTTGAAGATTTTAAAAGGTGGAAACGATGAGGTAAAATAAAAATTTTGCCCTCAAAGGATTTGTGAAAGTCGGCAATGAACATCAGCCCGCGAAACACGGTTACGGTGTGGGTATAACCGTCTTCGTCTTCGTATTCCTCTTCTTCCTCCCTGGTAACATGCAGGAAGGAAAACCTTATCTGGGTCTTTTTAAACCTGCCCCACACCAGGTCCGAACCGCTGAAGTGGTCATAATCGGTGGAATAAAGCTCGCTTGTGGCGTATTCTTCCTTGCTTATGTGTCCCTTACGCTCGTAATTAAGGCGCTGGTCAAAAAAGCGGACCATCTTTTCCATCACCTTTTTAGAAAATTCCTCGTGGTAGTCTCCCACGCTCAGTTTGTAACAAACAAAAAAGACCATGGCTCCAAGCGTAATAAACAATATCCGCCCCCATAACTCATGCGCCACGCCAAACACAAGCGGTAGCTCACACAGACCAATAGCAATTCCGGCAATGAGAAGCTGAGTCTGCACCTTTTTTTGGTGCTCATCAAGCCCGTGTAGGCTAGGAAAAATTTCCCTTTCAAAGTATTGATCAAATCCCTCAAGTTCAGGCACTGCTTTTCCCTCCCACTAAATAGCCATTTCAAGACAGCTTTTTGTGACAACAAATGCCAATAATTATAGCTAACCGCATAATTCTATATAATTTGTGGAGGCCTTTTTCCTCCAAGGCCTAATCTAATTATAGCGCCTTCGCTCGCTCATGCGGTTAAGGCCAAGCCCTGCTGGTGGCTTAGCAGCCAGTTTTGACCTCGCTCTCTTCGGCGCACATTTCTTTTTGAGGCCAGAAGGAAAAAAAGGAAATTGTCTTTTCCCTTTCTCCTTACAAGGCCTTGGCGTATAATTTCTGTTAAGTCAAGGAGGAAGGGAAATTCATCAATTTTTGCGGAATACTATAAATCAATTACGGATTTTGGGTCAATGTTCAATTTTTAAACAGCCTCGATTTTTTTGTTGACAATGTATAATGAGGATGCTAAATATACGCCCATAGAGGAAAGGAGGGAAAGCTATGTATGACTTTGTGCGTGGTCCTCTTTTATGGGTGGCTTTTATTGTCTTTATTGGCGGAAGTATTTTAAGATTGGCCTATCTGGCCTATCTGGCAAAAAAGAAGGATTATACGGTGCTTACTTATGCCAATTTTAGAGCAGGCTTCCGCTCAATCTTGCATTGGATTGTTCCCTTTGGGGCTACAAACATGCGTTTACGGCCAGTCTTTACGATTGTTTCTTTTTTATTTCACATTTGTTTAATCCTTACCCCTATCTTTTTGCTTGCTCACAATGTTGTTTGGTATCAATCTTGGCGAATCAGTTGGTGGACGTTTCCTGAGTGGCTCTCTGATGTCATGACCGTCATTGTTATCTTAGCTGGCATCTACCTGTTGGTAAGAAGGATGGTGTGTAAAGAAGTGCGGTATGTTACCTCTGCTTCTGACTACGTTCTTTTAGCTATTGCTGTAATGCCTTTCTTAACTGGTTTTCTAGCCTATCACCAATGGCTTGCCTATAAAGCAATGTTGACCTTACACATTTTAAGTGGTGAGATTATGCTCATGGCCATTCCCTTTACACGTTTGGATCACATGCTCTTTTTCTGGCTTACGCGGTTTTATATGGGGTCTGAGTTTGGTGCCGTTAGACACGCAAAGGATTGGTAATAACTTAAAAGGAGGAGTAAATTATGTCTAATTTATTGCCCCAAAAGTGGGATATAACTGATATTGGTTTGGAAGAAGGGATTAAACGGCTTACCCCAGATAAAATAAGGACATCTATTAAGAAAGTTCTAGAAAGCGAAGGTGTGGCTCGCATTAACGCCTATGTAAATACATGTATCCATTGCGGCTTATGTGCCGTTGCTTGTCATGTCTATCTCTCCAATGATTGTGACCCTCGTTTTTCTCCTGTAGGGAAGGTTAAAAACACCTTATGGGAAATGATTAAACATGATGGTAAAGTAAGTCCTGAATTTATGAAACAAGCGGCAGAAATTTCCTATACAGAGTGCACTTTATGTAAAAGATGTAGTATGTATTGTCCATTTGGCATAGACATGGCGTATTTAATTAGTCTGGTGCGGCGGATGTGTCATCTATGTGGACTTGTTCCCCAGTATCTTCAGGACACGGCTAACAGCCATTCTGTAACCATGAACCAAATGTGGGTGAAACAGGACGAGTGGATTGACACCTTGCAGTGGCAGGAAGAAGAGGCACAGGCTGAAATTCCTAGTTTGCGCATTCCCTTAGATAAAGAGGGGGCAGATGTGATGTATTCAGTTATTGGACCAGAACCAAAATTCTTGGCTCAATTGATAAATTACGCGGCAATTATCTTCAATGTGGCGGGAATTGATTGGACCATGCCTTCTTTTGATGGCTGGGACAATAGTGATATGGCCATGTATTCTGGGGACTGGGAAGTAATGGGCCGGGTGAAAAAGGCCCATTTTGAAGCGGCGATGAAGCTTAAGGTGAAAAAGATTGTTATGGGTGAATGTGGACATGCCTTTCGGTCCGTATATGATGTGGGGAATCGGTGGTTAGGATGGAAGATGCATCCTATTCCTATTGTTCATGCTATTCAGTTTTATGCTGAGCTTATTCGGCAAGGGAGGCTTAAAATTGTACGGAAGATTAAAGAACCGGTTACGTTTCATGACCCTTGCAACATTATGAGGGGAAGGGGGCTTATGGACGACGCGCGTTATGTGCTGCAACAAATTTGTGAAGATTTTAGAGAAATGTATCCTACGCGGGAACATAACTATTGCTGTAATGCGGGTGGGGGTGTGATTAACTGTGGTCCACCTTGGAAGAAAAAACGGGTAGAGAGTAATAAAATTAAGGCAGAACAAATGGCAGCCACAGGGGCAAAAATTGTGGTTACTCCATGCCATAACTGCCACAGTGGGATTGAAGATATTATTCACTATTACAAACTTCCTATGAAAAACGTTTTTTTAATTGAGTTACTTGTAGAATGTATAGAAATTCCTGAAGAATTAAAGGCATAAAATATAAAGGAGGGAAAGGATGGCAAAGCAAGGGGCGAAAATCGTTGTAGGGTTATGTGTGTTAGGCTTGTTGCTTGTAGGAGGATATGTTGTTTTGGCCCAGGACGATGTGATGGTTATCTTCCACAAAGAGGTTTTTAAAAGACCAGAGCGGCCGCCGGTAGTTTTTACGCATGAAAAACATGTTGAAGCCTTAGGTGGTGATAAATCTTGTGCTAAATGCCATCATGTATATGATGAAGACAAACACGAGCTCGTTTATGAAGAGGGAGAGGAAACGGGATGTGCGGATTGTCATGGGTTTAAAGATGAAAAGATGGCAGATGGCTCTATTAAACCTTCTTTAATGAATGCCTATCATATCAATTGCGTTAAATGCCATAGAGCATTGGCCAAGGTGCATAAAGAAACTGGTCCTTATACCTGTGGTGAATGCCATAAAAAAGGAAATTGGAAACTGGTAGAAGGAGAACGTAGTGAATAATAGAGTACTAATGGGGGCAATCTCCCTTTAAAAAGTTAGGTTTAAAATATGCTTTAGTAGTTTTATAAGGAACTGCTTTGTTTTTTACCCCATCCTTGAAGGATGGGTGTTTTTATGTGAGTTTTAAAAAAAATTGTGTTAAGGAGGGTAAGGGTGGCAAAGATTGGTGTGTATGTATGTCACTGTGGTGAGAACATTGCAGGAGTAGTAGATGTGGAAGCCGTAAGGGCTTTCGCAGAGAAGCTGCCCGGGGTAACGGTAGCAAGAAGTTACCTATTTATGTGTTCGGATCCAGGACAGGAGTTGATCAAGAAGGACATTCGGGAAGGGTTGGTGGATAGAGTAGTGGTAGCTGCCTGTACACCACGTACACATGAACCTATTTTTAGAAAGGCAATAGAAAGTGCGGGGCTTAATAAGTATCTCCTTGAGATGGCAAATATTCGTGATCAATGTAGCTGGGTACATCCACATGACAAAGAAGGGGCGACCGAAAAGGCAAAGCTTTTAGTAGCCAGTGCGGTAGCCAAGGCAGCTAACTTGGAACCCTTAGAAGACAAATTTGTCCAAGTAACACCAAAAGCCCTTGTTATTGGTGGTGGCGTGGCGGGTATGTTTTCAGCCTTGGAACTGGCAAACATGGGTTATAAAGTTTATTTGGTGGAAAAACGACCCTCTATCGGTGGCGTGATGGCCCAACTGGACAAGACCTTTCCGACAAACGATTGCTCTGCGTGAATACTTACGCCTGTTATGGTCCAGGTTGGGACCAACCCTAATATTGAACTTCTTACCTATTCTGAAGTAGAAGAAGTAGAAGGATCTATTGGTAATTTCAAGGTAAAAATAAGGAAAAAACAAACTTACATTGACTGGGACAAATGTACCGGATGTGGTGCTTGTGCAGAGGCTTGTCCAGCCAAAGTACCCAATGAATTTAATGCCGGGCTTGATACACGGGGAGCAATTTATATTCAATTTCCACAAGCAGTGCCTAAGAAGGCGGTCATAGACATAGAACACTGCCTAAATTGTGCAGGTAGAAAGATAGGAACCCAGCCAAAGATAAGCAAAAAGACAGGTAAGCCTATCTTGGCCCCTTGTGAAAAGGCCTGTCCAGCCGGTGCATGTGATAGAAGTATTGCCTGGGACCCTGAAGGAGAATTAATTGAAGTAGAAGTAGGAACAATCGTTGTTGCAACTGGATTTAAAGTAATGGAGAAAGAACGGTTTAAAGAATATGCACCTGATTCACCTAATGTGTTAACGGCCTTGCAGTTAGAAAGACTTATTTCTGCTACCGGGCCTACAGGTGGTAAACTCTTAAGGCCATCTGATGGTCAAAAACCAAAGGTTATTTCCTTTATTTCCTGTGTAGGTTCAAGGGATCAACGGTATCATACCTACTGCTCGCGTGTTTGTTGCATGTATATGATTAAGGAAGCACGCTTAATCAAAGAGAAATATCCAGATATAGACATCTACATGCACTTTATGGATGTGCGCACCCCTGGTAAGGATTTTGACGAATACTATACTTATGCTAGAGAACTGGGAATCAATATCGTAAGGGGTAAGGTAGGTGGAATTGAAAAACTGCCTGGAGATAGATTGAGAGTAATGGGATATGACAATGACCTAGGTAAACCGATAGAGGTAAAAGCAGATATGGTTGTCCTGGCGACGGCAATAGAATTACCAGAAGATGCTAAGCAACTAGCGCAGAAGCTTAGCTTACCCATGGATGGGTCTGGCTTTTTTAAAGAACTACATCCCAAACTAAAACCGGTTGAAACCCCAGTGGAAGGTATCTTTTTAGCTGGTTGCTGTCAGGGACCAAAGGATATTCCCGATACAGTTGCCCAAGCTAAAGGAGCAGCGGCAGCAGCAGCCGTGCCTTTAGCCCAAGGAAAGGTTGTAATTGAGCCAACGATCTCTGAAGTCAATCCTGAAAAGTGCAGCGGATGTGGAGTATGTGTGCCTCTATGTCCTTATAATGCTATTAAGCTAGAACAATATGGAGATAGGCCACGGGCACAGATAGACATGACCCAGTGTAAGGGATGTGGTGTATGTGCAGCCGCCTGTCCGTCAGGTGCAATTACCTTACATGGCTTTACCGATGCGCAGATATTTGCCCAGATAGAAGCATTAACTAAAGCTGCATAGGAGGAAAACCAATGCAAGTAGAAACTGTAAATCTAACCCAAAAAGATAGGAAGGCCGTCCTTGCTCAAATGATAGAAAAGGGCGGGGGAAACTTGACAAAATGCATTCAATGTGGGGCATGTGCCTCGGTGTGCCCGGTAGCCATTACCGGATTGCCCCTTTATTGTAAGCGCCTTTTTAGATTTCTCCAAACAGGACATTTAGAGGAGATTTTAGATGATGCTTCATCTTGGGCATGTGTGGCGTGTAATCGTTGTACAGAAATATGCCCAAGGGGAGTTGATCCATTCCATGTCGTTTTTGCTTTTAGAAGGATACAGGCACAGGAATTAGCCATTCCTGCCTCTGCTACTACTAGTTTGATGAACTTCTATACTACAGGCCATGCGGTATATGGCGATGCTAGTGAGTTGAGGCAAAAGGTAGGGCTTGATCCAGTACCCCCCTCAACACTTAAATATCCTGAGGCATTAAAGGAACTGCAAACACTTTTAGATGAAAGTCCAATGGCTGAGTTAGGATTATTTTAATAAGGGAGGAAAAAATGGAAAGGTGTGGTTTATACTTAGGATGTAACATTCCCTTAAAGGCACCGGATATAGAACAATCAATGAGGAAGGTATTCCCTGCTTTGGGTATAGAAATTGTAGATTTAGACGGCTTTTCTTGCTGTCCGGCATGGGGAACTGCTCCTTCTTTTGATATAGATACATGGTTAGTAGTAGCTGGTAGAAACATAGCCATTGCCGAAATGAAGGGTGTTGATTTGATGACCGGTTGTAATAGTTGTTTTGGTGTTTTGTCGGAAGCAAAGCACATGATTGAGGAACATCCTGAGAAAAAGGCAATGGTTCAGGAAAAACTGGCCAAAATTAATAAGACTTATGAAGGAAAGACAAAGGTTTATCATATAGCCCACATCCTTTATAAAGAGATAGGATTGGAAAAGATAAGAAAAAGCATGAAATACAAATTAGATGGTTTTAAAATAGCGATTCAACCAGGTTGCCATATCCTTTGGCCTACTAAGGTAATGGAAGTAACGGAGAAAAATCCATTTTATCCCACCATGCTTAAAGAGTTATGTGAGGCATTGGGGGCAGAAGCACCTTATTACAGCCGGTTAGAGTACTGCTGTGGAATGGGCGCATTAAGGAGTACAGATCAGGAAAAATCATTTTTATTGGTTAAAGAGAAGCTGCTATCCATGAAGGAAGAAATAGATCCAGATATGATCGTTACTACGTGTTCTTCTTGCTATCTCCAGCTTGATGGTGCCCAGAAGATATTAAAGGAACGTGGAGAAATAGACTTTACTATTCCAGTCTTGTATTACACCCAGCTTTTGGCCTTATGTATGGGGTTTGATGCAAAAGAGGTGGCATCTATTAGTGAGATTCCGAGAGAAGAAATTATTGAGAAAATTCAGAGTGAAGAAAGAGCGCAATAAACAATAAGTAAAACACCCTCCTCCTTGAAAGGAGGAGGGATAAGGAATTAAAGGACTCAAGGAGGGTTTATAAAATGAGTTTTTCACCAAACATTGTTGGATTTGCTTGCCATTGGTGTACTTATACTGGTGCAGATTTGGCCGGTAGTTTGCGTTGCAAGTATCCACCTACGATAAAATTAATTCGGGTGCCCTGTTCTGGTAGGGTAGAACCTGAATTTGTTCTTGAAGCACTAGCTAGAGGGGCAGATGGAGTTTTTGTTGGTGGTTGTCATTTTGGTGATTGCCATTATAAGGAGGGAAACTATAAGACCTCACGGAGAATGATGTTGGTAAAGAAATTGCTTGAGGAGTTAGGATTTGAACCAGAAAGATTTAGGCTTGAATGGATTTCGGGAGCAGAGGGTAAAAAATTTGCGGAGGTAATGGAGGAATATACAGAACAATTAAAAAAGATTGGACCTAATCCTTTGAAGGGAGGAGAGTAACAATGGGAAAGAAGACAATTGCCTTTTTGTTAACCGGTGGCTGTGCCGGTTGTGAAATGGCCTTGGTGGACTTGGCCGATAGATTAGTAGATGCCTTAGAACACTTAGAGGTAGTATGGTGGGCACCTACGGTAGCCGACCTAAAGTATAAAGACTTAGAAGACATGCCTGATAAGTCTATTGATCTGGCGTTCATAGACGGAATGGTGCGTTTAAGTGAACAGGAACACATGGTTAAGGTATTGAGACAAAAGGCAAAGATCTTGGTGGCGTTTGGTGCATGTGCTGCCCTTGGAGGTATTCCTGGGATGGGCAATCTTCACACCAAAGATGAAATCTTTAAAACTGTCTATTTTGATACCTTTAGCACGGATAACCCAGATGGTGTTGTCCCGCAAACAAAGTATCTTGTGGATGGAAAGTATGAGCTGACTTTACCTGAATTTTACGATACGGTACGTGCCATTCATCAAGTTGTAGATGTGGATTACTTTGTCGGCGGTTGTCCTCCTCATCATGAATTTGTCGCTAAGGCCGTAGAAGCGATTATTGCGGGCAATCTGCCTCCCAAAGGCTCGTGGATTACAAGCGGCAAGTCAGTCTGTGATGTCTGTCCACGCAATCCGGCAAACAAAGGAGAAACGAGAACGCCTATCAAAGAGGTAAAACGGACAATAGAAGGTGCACCTGAAGAGGACAAATGTTTATTGCAGCAAGGTTACCTTTGCCTAGGCCCTATTACCCAAGGAGATTGTGGGGCTTCCTGTCCCAAGGTAGGTATTCCTTGCCGTGGTTGTGGTGGTCCTATACCTGGTATTAAAGACTTTGGCGCACGGGCTATAAGTGCAATTACCTCTCTTTTGAAGGATGAAAAGACAGTAGAACAGTTAATGGAAAAATATCCTACAATTGCTAAGCTATTTTACCGCTACTCTCTACCTAGTGCATTAATAAACAGAAGGATAAGTAGATAGGATTTGATGGGCTTAAGAAAAGCCAAATTTGTGAAGGAGGGCAAAAGTGAGAAAGATTGAAATAAACCCAATTACACGCCTTGAAGGGCATGGTAAAATTACCATATTTTTAGATGATAACGGCAATGTAGATGAGGCCTTTTTTCAAGTAGTAGAATTAAGAGGCTATGAAAGGTTTTTAGTGGGAATGCCCATTGAAGAGGTGCCCAGAACTGTTTCTACCATTTGTGGTGTGTGTCGCGGCATACACTTTACGGCCTCTATGAAGGCAATGGATGAAATCTATGGTGTAAAGCCAACACCTACGGCTAGAAAATTACGGGAGCTATTTTTAAATGCTCATTTTGTAGAAGATCATGCCGTTGTTCTTTATGCCCTTGGTCTGCCGGACTTTGTGGTAGGTCCTGATGCCTCACCTGCAGAGAGAAACATTGTAGGTTTAGTTCAAAAAGTAGGTGTAGAGCTAGGCAAAGAAGTATTGCGTAAGCGGGCTTGTGCAGTAAAAATCTTTGAGATGTTAGGTGGTAAGCCTATTCATCCGGTAACGGCCTTACCTGGCGGATGGGCCAAGAGGCTCACCGAAGAAGAAAGACAGGAAATAGAAAAACTGTCAGAGCAATTAGTAGAACTCGGTAAACTGACCTTGCAGATATTTGATGATGTAATTTTAAAAAATGAAAAGTACATGGAGCTTGTTACAGGTGACATGTATAAGGTTGTGGTCAACTATATGGGCACGGTAGATGACCAGGGAAGGGTGGCTTATTATGATGGCACACAGCGGGTGGTGGATACAAATGGAAATGAGATAGCCACCTTTACAGGTAAAGGTTATTTAGATTACATTGCCGAGCGGGTGTTGCCCTGGAGTTATCTTAAAATGCCTTATCTGAAACAAATTGGTTGGAAGGGCATTGTAGATGGGGAGGGTACAAGCCTTTATAGTGTCGGTCCGCTGGCGAGATTAAATGCAGCTAATGGTATGGACACGCCTCTTGCTCAAGAGGCCTATGAAAAGATGTATGAAACATTGAAGGCCAAGCCTGTGCATCAGGTACTTGCCTATCACTGGGCAAGGGCCATTGAACTGTTAAATGCGGCAGAAAAATGTCTGCAACTGGCTAAAGACCCTGAAATTACATCTCCTGACACAAGAGTAGAAGTAGGCGAAGCGACAGGTGAAGGTGTAGGTATCGTTGAAGCACCACGCGGAACACTTATTCACCACTACAAGACGGACAAAAAAGGGATTGTCAAAGAGGCTAATTTAATCGTTGCTACTACGCATAATAAGGGGCCAATAAACCTCGCCATTAGAAAGGCAGCTAAACACTTTATCAAAGAAGGGAAGGTAGATGAAGCTATTTTAAATCATGTAGAAATGGCTTTTAGGCCGTATGATTTGTGTCTTGCCTGTGCAACCCATGCGGTTACAAAAGGAACAATACCTTTCCAGATAGACATTTACACCCCCAAGGGTGAGCTTTATCAGTCCTTGAAGAACTTCTAAGTTTTTATCCTTTATTCTGCCCTGTCTTTTAATGGCAGGGCAGAATTTTCTTATTAATATTCCTCCCAAACCCACCTTTAATTAGAGAGTTACTTCAAATCTTGGAAGAAATTTTTACTTGACAAGAAATTCATTTATGTTTATAAGCTCTTGTGTAACACTTTTTTTAAAAAAAGTAACAAAAAATAATTTCGGTTTTTAGTCAATCAAGAACCACGAAGGTTCTTCAGAAAATTTATAATCTCTTTTCTTTTGGTAAATTTTGTTAGAGGAGGGAAAACAATGGCTTTCTCCCCAAATATTGTCGGATTTGCGTGTCATTGGTGCACTTATACAGGTGCAGATTTAGCTGGTAGTTTGCGTTGTAAATATCCACCATCGATAAAATTAATCCGTGTACCTTGTTCAGGAAGGGTAGAACCTGAATTTGTTTTAGATGCTCTCTTTAAGGGAGCAGATGCGGTTTTTGTAGGTGGCTGTCATTTTGGTGATTGTCATTATAAAGAGGGCAACTACAAGACAGCCCGGCGGATGGAACTCCTAAAGCAGGTGTTACCTGAATTAGGTTTTGAACCAGAGCGGTTTAGACTTGAATGGATTTCAGGGGCTGAGGGTAAAAAGTTTGCCGATGTGATGACAGAATATACAGAGCAGCTCAAAAAGCTTGGTCCAAATCCGCTAAAGGTAAAAAAGGACGAGGTTGAGGAGGCTGAAAAGGTAGTAGTAAAGCTTGATGGTAAGGATGTGGAAGTTGAAGGAAGCATGAGTGTTTATGACCTTCTTCAAAAAGAAGGTAAGACTTTCTTTAGACCTTTTGAAATTCCACAGCTTGAATTTATCAAAAATGAAGATTGTCCGCTCATAAATATTGTGGAAGTTGATGGTAGGATTGTCCATCCTAAGATCCTTAAAGGATTAAAAGTAAAAGACGGTATGGTTATAAACACACGTTCCAAGCTTGTGGAGGAAAAACTTATAGAAAGGTTGACCTGGTTAAAAGAGAAAGAAAATTGTTACCTTGTAAAACTCTTACAGGAATTTGTTGCTTGTGAGGCTGAAAATGCCGGGTTAATTTCCATGAAAGAGAGAGAAAAGTGGAACATTGAACCATGGTTTTCCTCTCCGGCTATTTTCTATGAACCTGAGCTTTGTATTAGATGCCAAAATTGTGTTGAAACCTGCAAGACCGTGCAGTCGGTTGAAGCCCTTGCCTTTGTTGACGAAAAAGGAGTTATCCTCGTAGATGAAGCGAGATGTACAAGGTGTGGACAGTGTATCCATGCCTGCCCTATGGGTAAAGAAAGTGGAGAAGTTAAGGTATTCAAAAAGGCATTTGGATGTGAGACCTGTCCATACTCCAGACCTCTTGGAGCGATAAGAGAAGTAGATGATGTAATGGAAGTATGGAAGGCCCTTAAAGATCCAGAGAAATTCGTTGTTGTTGAATTTGCTCCCTCAATCAGAGCTAGCTTGGGTGAAGAATTTGGTATGAAGCCAGGAGAATTGGTTACAGGCAAGATATATGCAGCCTTAAGAAGGGTTGGCTTTGATAAGATTTGGGATACAAACTTTGCCGCTGACCTTACCATCATGGAAGAAGGCACAGAGCTTGTCTATAGATTGGTAAAAGCTGGTATCCTTAGCAAAGATGAGCTTCCGATAGAAGTAGATGAAGAAGCCTTAGCAGAAGTGAGTTCTTCTCTTCCTCAGTTTACCTCATGTAGTCCGGGATGGGTAAAGTTCTGTGAAACATTTTATCCAGAGCTAATCTCACATATATCTTCAGCAAAATCTCCCCAGCAAATGTTTGGGGCTGTGGCTAAAACTTATGCCGCCGAAAAGCTTGGCATAGATCCAAGGAAAATGGTAGTTGTTTCTATCATGCCATGCACAGCTAAAAAATTTGAGCGCACAAGAAGTGAAATGTGCGATGCCTTCAAATACTGGCTTGAAAAAGGCGTTGTGAAGGAAGAAGAGAAATTCCAAGATGTTGACTATGTCCTTACCACGAGAGAATGTGCTAAACTTCTCAAAATGGCAGGTATAAATCTAGCGGAAATGCCAGAGGAAGAGGCGGATCCATTGATTGGCAAATATACCGGTGCAGCAACGATTTTTGGCAGAACTGGCGGTGTGATGGAAGCGGCTTTAAGAACGGCTTATGAAATTATAACCGGAAAACCTCTTGAAAAATTGGAATTTGAGGAACTTGGAACGCTTGAAGGCATAAAAACCGCTACCATTAAGCTTAATGGAAAGGCAATCAAAGTTGCGGTGGCCCATGGACTTGGTAACGCCAGAAAGATATGTGATTCAATCAAAAACGGTGGAGAATTTGCCAGCTATACCTTTATAGAATTCATGGCATGTCCTGGTGGTTGTATTGGTGGCGGTGGACAACCTATACCTACGGATAGAGAAACAATTAAAGCTAGAGTTGAAACCCTAAACAGAGAAGATAGGCAGCTTCCTCTCAGGAAATCTCATGAGAATCCAGAGATAAAGCAGATATATGCAGACTTTCTCAAGAAGCCGGTAAGCACACTGGCACATCACTTACTGCATACGCATTATTTTGATAGATCAAAAGAGTTGAAATCATAAAAATTGTTCTGGTATTCTGTAAACAGAAGGTCAGGGGAATTCCCCTGACCTTTTTATTTTGCCTGAAATTCGTTATTCTAAGAATTGCCTTTTGTTTATTAGTGTGGGTAGTGGAGTAACGAGTGTTAGAGATGCAATATAGGAGAAAATTGTTACTAAAGCGAGATGTATTGTGTAGTTAAAGAGGAGGGAAAGATGAAAAAAACTTGTCTTGTTGTAGGTATTGGCAATCCTCTTTTGCGGGATGATAAACTAGGCATTCAAGTAGTAGAAACTCTAAATAACCAGCAAGTTCCTGTAGAAACAACTATTCTTTATACCGTAGGTTTTGAGCTAATTGATAAAATTTTGGGTTATGAAAAAGTTATTATTATAGATGCTGCTAAATTTGGCAAGTTACCAGGGACAATTTTAGAGCTAAGATTGGAGGATATTTTTACTACCCATGCCTTGATCAACTCTCATGCCATTACTTTAGGTACTACCTTAAAAACAGGCTATTTGATATTTCCTGAGGAAATGCCTAGAAAATTGAAGATAATTCTGGTAGAAGCTGAGGATACGACACATTTTGGAAAAGAATGTTCACCTGCTGTAAGACAAGCCATAGAAAAAGTAGTGGAGAGAATAAAGGAAGATTTGCGAAGTATGTAGCTGTGAGATTACAATTTTTTCTTGACACCCAAAAGACGAAGTGCTATAGGTAATTCTAAATTCTAGATTCGGGTTTGCTTATGAAGACAGGAACGATAAAAGGTGGAATTGCTTTAGGGATAGAAAGGGTAGGGACGGCCATTGAGGATTTGCCTGTGCCTTCTAAGTTGATTATTCCTTTAAAGCAACACCAGGGGGCTGCATGTAAGGCAAAGGTAAAGAAGGGACAGGAAGTTAAGATAGGAGATGTTTTGGGAGAAGGAGGCGAGGATACAGCGCCAATTCATGCTCCTGTGTCTGGAAAGGTAGTGGAGATAGTTAAGCGATTTCCTGATCTTAAAGGTGGATATATTCCGGCCGTAGGTATTGAGTCTGATGGAAAAGAAGAGTGGGCAGTAGAGGCAGTTGACAAGGATCCTCTATCTTTTTCAAAAGATCAAATATTACAAGCTATTCAAAATAATGGTATTGTGGATTATGGCATAGATGCGGTTCCTCTAGCGGCTAAATTCAATTTTGCCCAAATGAAAGGCGTCACAACTCTTATTGTGAATGGGGTAGATGTAGAGCCAGGTGTAGGAGTATGCCTAAGATTATTGGCCGAAAAAAGACAAGAAATTGCCGGCGGAATAAAGATAATTAAGAAAATTCTAGGTGTAAACACTGTCTACCTAGTGGTTGAAAATATTAGTCTTCAGGCACAGGGAACCATTGAAGGGGCCATTAGGGGGGTAGCTGAAGTAGCGGTAGTGCCGCCTAAGTATCCTATTGGGTTGGCTAAGTTTTTAGTAAAGGCGGTAACGGGAAAAGAAGTCCCATCTCCTAACGGTGTACCTGAAGATGTAGGTGTTTGTGTTGTGGGTTTAGAAACAGTGGTAAATGTGTGGGAATGTTTAAGGACAAATAGGCCTCCTGTAGATAAAATAGTGACTGTTTTTGGGGCAGTAAATACACCTAAAAATCTCCGTGTGCGCATTGGCACACCTTTAAAAGATGTGCTTAGCCATTGTGGAGTAAGTGGTGAGATTGGAAAGGTAGTTGTAGGTGGTCCAATGATGGGGTTAGCCCAATACACTCTTGATATACCTGTTACCAAGGAAATAGATGCCATTTTTGTGCAAAGAGAATCAGATTTAGCTGTTATTTCAGATCAAAAATGTATCAACTGTGGTTGGTGTGTCAAGGTTTGTCCCATGCGACTTTTACCCCACATTATTGCCTCCTATTGTGAAGTAGGCATGTTTAACGAGGCAGAGGCTTATAACCTTTCTTATTGTGTTGAGTGTGGCTGTTGTGCCTATGTATGTCCAGCCAAGATACCTTTAGTGCACTGGATTAAATTTGGAAAATCTCAAATAAAGAGAGAGGAGCAATGAAAGATAAAGGTTTTGTTGTATCGGTAGGGCCTCATATTCAAAGTAAAAACTCTGTAACTCATGTTATTTATGGTTTTGTTATCGCTCTTTTGCCTGTAATAGCAGCTGGAATCTATTTTTTCAAGATGAAAGCGGTTGAAATTGTTGTAACCGCTGTGGTTTCTGCAATTTTATTTGATGCTCTTTTCCAAAAAATGATTTGTAAAAAAGTAGATCTTATGAGTGGTCATGCTTTGCTGATGGGATTGCTTTTTGCTGCTATTATGCCCATAAGTGTTCCTTGGTGGGCGGTTGCAGTTGGTGTTTTTGTTGGTCTTTTGGTGGGAGAGTATGTGTATGGAGGATTTGGAAATAATCCTTTTCATCCTGTACTTGTAGGATGGGCAGTCCTTAAACTTTCTTATCCTAGTTATTTAAGTATGGCAAGCAGTGTATTGGGAGTGCTTAAATTGGAAGGAATTAGTGCTATCGTAGAAGATTATAGCTACTTTAGCGAAGCCTATGGAGTGGGAGATTGGTCTACTTTAGGGGGAAAGCTAAAGTTATTAATTAAAGTACTGCTAGGATGGAAACCTGGAGCTTGGGGAGACTATCTTTTTGGATGTGTAGGTTGTATTTGTGCCCTTGCTATTCTTGTTGGGGCGGTTTTCCTTTTTATAAAAAGATACATTAACTGGTATGCTCCAATAGGCTTTTTGGGTACTGTTTTGCTCTTTTCTCTCATATTTTATAACGGCGATAGACAGTACTTATACCCATTTATCCTTATCCAGATATTTAGTGGCTCTACTTTGCTAGCTGCGTTTTTCTTTGTAACAGATTTTGTTACTACGCCATTTACTCCCTTAGGAATGTTTATTTTTGGTGCCATGGCAGGTTTAGTGACAATGTTAGGGCGACTTTGGGGAAAATGGGTAGATCCAGTGTGGTTTGCTATTTTAGTAGCAAATGCCTTTACACCTTTGATTGATCGATTTACACGTCCAAAACCTTTTGGGAGGGTAAAGAGCAGTGTTTAAACTCTTAGTGAGACTGGTTGGAGTTTTAACAGGTATTTGTGTAGTGTCGGCGGTTCTTTTGACATTAGTAAGAGAGGGAACAAAAGAACAGATAGAATATCAGCAGCTAAAAGCCCTCATGGCACCAGCTGTTAAGGTAGTCTTACCTCCAAGTGACAATGATCCTATTGCGGATAGGGTTAAGATAATTATCGGAAAGGGAAAAAAGGGAAGGGAGATTACAGTTTTTCCTGCTAAGAAAGGGGGTAAACTTTTTGCTTTAGCTTATACGGCAAGTGCTAATGGACATGGAGGACCTGTGGAAGTTATGGTAGGAATAACAGTAGAGGGTAAGATTGTGGGTGTGAAAGTAGTAAAACACGCTGAAACGCCTGGTATCGGAACTAAAGTAATTAATTCTAAAGAATTTATGAGTCAATTTATAGGCAAAAGCTGGAATTCAAAGATTGCTTTGAGTAATGCAGGTGGAGATATTCAAGCTGTTAGTGGTGCTACTGAGACCTCTACAGCTGTGACTAACGCCATTGCTAATGCGATGAAGCTATTTCCAGATATTAAACAAAAGCTTTCTTCAAAACTAGGTTAGAGGAGTTGATATATGGATACTAAAAGGTTTGTAAATGAATTCGTAAAAGGATTATGGAAAGAGATTCCTCCTTTTAGATTTGTATTAGGATTATGTCCTACTTTAGCTTGTACTACGACTGTAAGCGACGGTCTAGGAATGGGGTTATGTTTAACTTTTGTTTTAACCTGTTCTAATATTTTTATTTCTATGTTGCGCAAAATTATTCCTGATGAAGTACGTTTACCTTGTTTCATTGTTGTCGTGGCTACCTTTGTAATCATAGTAGAATTGGTTACTCAGGCCTATTTTTATCCTCTTTATATGTCTTTGGGTATATTTATTCCTTTGATTGTAGTAAACTGTATCCCGTTAGGCCGAGCTGAAGCTTTTGCTTCTAAAAACCCTGTTATTTACTCTCTTGCCGATGGCTTAGGTATGGGACTTGGATATACCATGTCTCTTACTTCTTTAGCCTTCTTTCGCGAACTGTTAGGCAAGGGCACTGTTTGGGGACATCAAGTAATGTGGTCTGGCTTTAAACCTCTTAGTTTTCTTCAAAAGGCTCCTGGTGCTTTTGTATGTTTGGGAATAATGTTAGGGATAATGAATCTTATAGGATCTGAAAAATAAGATATAGAGGGGTAAAACAATGCATCATGAAGTATGGCATTTTTCCGATTACGTTATGTTGGTAGTTTCGGCCATTTTTATTAATAACATTCTTTTAGCTCGTTTTTTGGGTAACTGTCCCTTTTTAGGAACTTCTAAAAGGATGGATACAGCCTTCAGTATGGCTTGTGCTGTAACCTTTGTGTTAGGCTGCACAGGGCCTATTACCTGGCTAATTGAAAAATATCTGTTAATTCCTTATGATCTTCTTTATTTAGAGACATTAGCCTTTATTCTAACTATTGCAGTATTTGTGCAGCTTGTAGAAATGGCTATTAGAAAAATTAGCCAACCTTTATACCGCGCTTTAGGAATATACCTGCCTCTCATTACGACTAACTGTGCTGTGTTAGGGACTTGTTTTTTAAATATAAAAGAGAAATTTAACTTTATTCAAACAGTGGTGTTTTCAATTGCTTCGGCTATGGGTTTTGGGTTGGCATTGATAATTATGGCCGGTATTAGAGAAAGGTTTAATTTTGCACGTATTCCCAAAAATTTCCAGGATACAAGTATTGGTTTGATTACAGCAGGTTTAATTGGTTTATCTTTTTTTGCCTTTCAAGGATTAGCAAAATAGGAGTAGAAAAATGGGAATATTAGGTGCAGCGCTTTATCCAGTTTTACTTATGGGAGGATTGGCAGCGGTATTTGCGATTATGCTAGGGGTGGCTTCTAGAGTGTTTTATATAGAAGTTGATCCCCGAATAAAGGCGGTAGAAGAACTTCTACCAGGGGCAAACTGTGGTGGTTGTGGTTATGCTGGATGTGCCGATTGTGCTGCCGCCATTGTGGCGGGACGAGCACCAGTAAACGCCTGTGTCGCTAGCAGTCCAGAAGTGCATGCCAAAATAGCCGAAATTTTAGGTAGGGCGGTAGAAGAGAAGGAGCCAAAAGTAGCCCATATTATGTGTAAAGGAACAAGGGATAAAGCAAAACGCCGTTTTCAATATATGGGCATTGAAGACTGTCGGGCAGCTGTTTTGGTGGCTGGTGGTGATAAGGAGTGTCAATATGGATGTTTAGGCTTGGGTACTTGTGTAAAAAGTTGTCCCTTTGGGGCCTTAAGTATGGGAGAAGATGGGATTCCGGTTGTGGATAGGAATAAATGCACTGGTTGTGGTACTTGCGTGAGGGTATGTCCAAGGGGCATTCCTAGATTATTACCTGTTTCTCAGAAAATAGCTACAGTCTGTAATAATCACGATGCCCCACCAGTTGTTAAAAAACTTTGTGAAGTTGGTTGCTTAGGTTGTGGTATTTGTAAGAAGGTGTGTCCAGAAAAGGCTATTGAAATCAAAAACTTCCTTTCAGTAGTAGATCCAAGTAAATGTAATTTGTGTGGTAAGTGTGTTGAAAAATGTCCAACCGGAGCAATTCAGTGGATATTGCCTGGCTAATTTTATAAAAAGAGAAGGAAATGGCACAAAAAATCCTTTTAGCCGTAGATGGTTCGGAAGCTTCTATGAAGGCAGTGCGGTATGTAGGAGAAACATTGGTCGGATGTAAGGAAATAAAAATTGTGTTATTTTCCGTTTTGCCAGAATTACCTAAGGGTCTGGCTGATATTTTAAGTGGGGATTTTGCAAAGAAGGCAATTGGCCTTTCTCAAGCTGTAGAATACATAGAAAGTTTAAGGTTTCAAAAAGAAAAGGAACTAAAAGAGGCCCAAGAAAAGGCGAAGAAGATTTTGATAAATAGTGGCATTTCTGAAGAAAATGTTGAGATGAAACTGACGAGAAAAAAAGAAGGTATTGCCAGGGATATCATTCGGGAAGTAGAGACGGGAGATTATGATACAGTGGTAGTTGGTAGACGGGGTATGGGTAGGGCCTTCTTTATGGGAAGTGTTTCTACTAAGATAGTAAACAATCTTAGAAATTGTACCATTTGGGTGGTTGATTAATGGTCGTACGGCAAGAAGTAGCAACGGTTGTGGAAACATATAACCAAAAAGCAAAGGTTAAGATTAAGCGTAGTTCTGAATGTGAGCACTGTAAGGCAGCGAAATTTTGTGGGATGTTAAGTAAACCCTATATCTTAATAGAGGCAGATAATCCTGTACAGGCAAAACAAGGAGAAGAAGTGTTGGTTAAAATAGAGGTAGAAGATGAAGTAAAGGCTGCTTTTATTTTGTATTTTATACCTTTAGTTGCGTTTATGTTGGGAATGGTTGTAGGTTATTGGGTTCATCTATTTAGAAATCCCAATTTGTCTATGTGTTTTTTCTCCTTTCTTTTTCTAGGGATATCTTTTATAGGCATCAAATTATATAATGATAGAATATATAAAAAAAGCCCATTTTTTACACCTGTTATTACAAAAGTTTTGCATAAATCATAAAAGAGGTGGAGATATGAAAAAAGTGGTCTTGTTATTATCTATTTTTCTGTTGTTTTTTGGTATAGGAGTGGGGTGGACAGCAGAACAGCAGGCAGCTTCTACTCCGGAAGTGTCCGAAAAGGTAGTCTATAGAGAGGCAATTCATGAAGGCAGTGGTCATGAAGTGGCGGTATCTACACATCATGCTGTTTATGAGGCCGAAGAGGGTCACGTAAATATTGGAGAACTACTTCCCCTTTGGAGCTGCATTCCTTTTGTAGGTATTCTTCTTTCTATTGCCCTTTTCCCTCTTTTTGCTCCCAAGTTCTGGCATGATCATTACGGTAAAGTAGCTGCCTTTTGGGCCTTAGTTTTAGCTATTCCTTTTGTCATGGTCTATAAACATGCGGCCATACATGAGATTCTTCATATTTGTATTACTGATTACCTTCCTTTTATCATCCTCTTATGGTCGCTCTTTACGGTTGCTGGAGGTATTTATTTACGAGGAACTTTAGTTGGAACTCCCCTTACAAATACCACCATGTTGGCCATTGGTACCGGTTTGGCCTCCTGGATGGGAACTACAGGGGCAGCGATGTTGCTAATTAGGCCATTTCTTAGGGCAAATAAAAACAGAAAATATAGGACTTTTATGGTTTGCTTTTTTATCTTCTTGGTTGCTAATATTGGTGGTGTTTTAACTCCCTTAGGCGATCCTCCTCTTTTTATAGGATTTTTACATGGTGTGCCATTTTTCTGGACACTTAGGCTATTACCGCATTTGCTGTTTGCGGCAGGTTGTTTATTGATTATCTATTTTCTATTTGATTTATATTTCTATAAGAAAGAAGGAATTCAGCCTTATACAGGTGAAAAAGAACCCTTGCGATTAGAAGGTTGGTATAACTTCTTCTTTTTAGGTGGTATTGTTGGTGCTGTTTTAATGAGTGGTTTGGTAGATTGGGGAACGGTAGAAATTTTGGGAATAGAAAGAACGGTGCAAGATTTGGTTAGAGATGGTATTCTTGTTCTTATGGGTATTATTTCTTTAATTGTAACGCCGGCAAGGGTAAGAGAGGATAATGAGTTTAGTTGGGCTCCCATTGAAGAAGTGGCCTATCTCTTTGCGGGCATCTTTATAACGATGATTCCTTGCGTAGCTATTCTTAAGGCTGGCGAAAAGGGAGCGGCGGCTCCACTCATTCGGGCCATTAAAGAACCTGCCCATTACTTTTGGATTACGGGTGCTCTTTCTTCTTTCTTGGACAATACCCCGACTTATTTGACCTTCTTTAGTAGTGCCCTTGGAAAGTTCTATGCAGGTTTACCTGAGCCGGTGGCGGTCAAGAAGCTTTTGGCTGAGCATCCTGTTTATCTGGAAGCGATTTCAGCTGGGGCTGTGTTTTTTGGTGCCAATACCTATATTGGTAATGCCCCAAATTTTATGGTGCGCTCCATTGCGGAAGAGGCAGGCACACCAATGCCTAGTTTCCTTGGTTATATCTTTAAGTATTCTTTGGTATTTTTAGTGCCTTTGTTTATCTTGGTTACTTTAATCTTTTTCTAAGGAGGAGAGATGAGTATTCGTAAAATATTATTTGCAACGAAGTTTAGAGAACTTTCTTTTGATGCCTTAACCACTTTATTGGAATTAAAAGAAGCAGGACTAGAAGAGGTTGTGCTTTTACATGTAATTGAAAGAGAAAAAGTGGGTTTTGTCCCTTATGGTGGATACTTAAAAGAAGAGGAAGAAAGATTAAGGGAAATTGCACGTGTTAGGTTTGAAGAATGGCAGGAGTTTCTAAACCAAAAGGGGATAAAGAGTAAGAGCTATATTTTGGTGGGAAAACCTGTGGCTAAGATTTTGGCTGTTGCTGATGAGGAAGATGTAGATCTAATCGTGGCTGGACGTAAAAAAAGACGGGCATTAGAAAGGTATATTGGTAGTACCATGTTAGACCTACTTCACTCTACTAAACGGCCTGTGCTAGTTTTTAAATATATGTGGTGTGATATGGAGGAAGGAAGAGAGTTTTGTGTGCTTAATCAGAGGCTTTGTGATCATGTTTTGCTGACTACCGATTGGTCCGAACCTTCAGAAAGGGCATTTCAGTTTTTAGAAAACTTTAAAGGAGTATTGAAAAAGGTAAGTTTGGTGCACGTAGTGTCTGAAGACTTGGACAAAGCTGCCTTAGAGAACCAGATAAAAGAGGCTAAAGAAAGGCTGAACAAACTAGCTGAGGAATTAAAACAAAAGGAGATGGAAGCTAGCTCTTATGTGCGTGTAGGTAAGCCCGCCCAGGAGATATTAAATGCAGCGCAAGAATGCGGAGCCAATATAATTTTTATAGGCACAACTGGAAAGGGTCGGTGGCGGGCCTTATGGTTAGGAAGTGTTTCACAGCGAGTGGCTGAATTATCTCAAGTTCCAGTCTTATTGGTGCCTTAAGGAGGAGGTTATGAAGACTTATCTACAAAAAGAATTAGATGCCTGTTTAGACAGAAGGGATTTTTTGAAAATAATGGGCATCTTAGGTATTTCTTTAGCTACCCCTCCAGCTTTTGCTACTCCTTTGCGTGAGGTTAAGTTTAACAAAAAGTTACATAAAATAGAACGGACACTTCCTTTAATGGGTACGATGGTAACGATTACAGTTTTGGACCCATCTCCGAATCGGGCTGAGGAAGCAGTTGAACGTGGCTTTGCTAGGATTAAGGAACTAAGCCAAATTTTTGACCGCTTTAAGAGCAATACGATTGTAGGTGTGCTTAATGCTCATGGATACATAAACGATATACCGCCTGAACTTGGTTATGTCTTAAAGAAGTCTCTTTATTATTACCGTTTAACGCAAGGTGCTTTTGATGTAACGGTGAAACCGCTGGTGGATCTTCTTAAAAACAGCTTTGCCCGTACAGGTAAGCCACCTACACACCAAGAAATAAAAGAGGCCTTATCCTTGGTAGGTGCTAATAAGATTTTCTTTGATGGTAAAGTTGTAAGGTTGAAAGACGGAATGGGACTTACCTTTGATGGGATTGCTAAGGGTTATATCGTAGATAAAACGGCTGAGCTGATAAAAAAGATAGGTGTAAAGCATGCGCTTATTAATGCGGGTGGAGATATTCGGGCCATTGGTAAACGGAATTGGAAGATTGCTATTAGGAATCCCTTTAATCTGGAAAGCTATGTAGATATGATTGTTTTAAATGACAACGCCATTGCTACTTCTGGTAACTATGAAATCTATTTTGACCAAGAAAAACTTTATGGGCACATTGTTGACCCCACTACTGGTCTTTCACCTCGGTTAAATAGCAGTACCAGTGTTATTGCTGAAACCGTAGCCGATGCCGATGCCCTTTCTACCACGGCCTTTGTCTTCAGGCCACTGCAGGCTAAGCGCTTTATGGAAGCCATTGGTAAACAGGCCTTGATCATTACCCGCCAAGGGATAAAGGTAGCCACTAAAAATTGGCCTAGCTTGGCCTAATTAGGAAATAATTGATGTTAAAATAAAGGCACTGTCCAAAAGACGGTGCCTTTTATTTTTATCTAACAAGAAAAGGATGGGATAAATTAGGTTAATCAGCGCCAGATTAAACCTCTTTGGGGATCAAGCTGAATGACCTCTCCTTGGTTTATTTTTTCATAGATCCCCTTGACTCCAACCATAATAATGATGCCTTTATGCATGGCCTTTTTGACTGTTTTGGGATTTAATATTTTGTTTTCTATAATCACGGCCTGAGAATTTAAAATCGCGTTCTCTTCTGGCTCTTTCTTGGCAACAAGGATTTCATATTTCTCCTTTGTTTTATGAGGGTCGTATTTCCAAACTTTTCCTTTTATCCGCCTGTTACCAAAGGCAGTACCCCTTCCTAAGATATCTCCCACAATCTGCACCTGTACCACATTGGTTGTGCCTGAAAGCCCCATGGGTTCTCCGGTGATGACCACTAATACATTTGCTGGTTTAATGTATTTATAAGCCAAGGCCTTATTTAGCGCCTGTGTAATAACGGCATCGGTTGAATTATCCTTTTCTATCACCAACCCTTGTGTCCCCCAATAAAGACAAGTGCGGCGTAAGATTTCTTCTCTGTAGGTAGCGACAATGATAGGGGCTTTGGAGCGATGCTTAGATACAAGTCTGGCCGTTTTCCCAGAACGGGTAATACAAAGGATGGCATCTGCCCGCATTTCCCTAGCCAAGAGTACGCCTGCATTGCTCATATTATGGGAAATTCCTCCCTTTAGTTCTACGAATTCTCCCTTTTTAAACAGCAGTGTCTCTGCCCTTCTTGCTACCTTTACCAGTGTTTTGACGGCCTCTACTGGATATTTACCAACCGCGGTTTCTCCAGAAAGCATGAGGGCATCTGCTCCATCCAAAATACTATTGGCAATGTCTGACACCTCGGCCCGTGTAGGCACAGGCTGAATCAACATACTTTCTAAAATCTGCGTGGCAATAATGGCAGGTCTAGCGTGTTCACAGGCCTTTTTAAGAAGGTATTTTTGCGCACCTGGCAATTCTTCTACAGGCATTTCTACTCCCAAGTCCCCTCTCGCTACCATGATGCCATTACTTATTTCTAAAATTTCATCAATGTGTTTTATCGCCCCCTGGGTTTCTATCTTGGCAATGATAGGAATTTCTCCTCCAGCTTCTGCTAAATACTTTTTTACCACATATACATCTTCTGCTGTGCGCACAAAAGAGGCAGCAATAAAATCTAGGCCCTCTTTGATCGCGAGCTTTAAATAACTTTGATCCTTAGAAGTAAGGTAAGGTACTGGAATTTCCTTTCCAGGTATGTTGACTCCTCGCTTTCCTTTAATCTTACCTCCACAGATAACCCGGGTAAGAATATCTTGCTCTTTTATTTCTATCACCCTTAGCTTTATCTTGCCGTCGTCCAAGAGAATAACATCTCCCTTTTCTAGATAACGCGCAAGAGTAGGAAAATTGATGTGGAGGCAGTTGGGTGTGCCTAAAATTTCCTTGGGGGTTAAGGTCAATAGCTGACCGTTGCTTAAAGTTATTTCTCCCTCTTTCACAGGCCCAGTTCTAATCTCTGGCCCTTTTATGTCCAGCATGACGGCCGTAGTCTTGCCTACAGCCTTAGAGGCTTCTCTAAAAGTAGTAATTAAGGTTTTATGATAGTCCATATCACCGTGGGCTACATTAATTCTAGCAATATCACAACCGGCCTTTATCAAAGCCATCATCTTTTCTTTAGTTTCTACCGCTGGGCCTAGGGTAGCAATAATCTTTGTTCGTTTCATTATTGTTTTCCTTAACGGTATTTACTTTATACCACGCCGCCTGGGTCTTGTGTCAAGGTGAAAATGGCTTTTTACTGTTTCTGGGATTTCTCGGATGCCTTTAGCCGAACAGGATTTAAATGTCCTCTTCTCTCAAGAAGTCAATTAGATAGACATGCTTTATTCCTTTTAATTCTTTTACGAAAAACTTATCCAAAGAAATCACCACCTTTTCATAGTTATCCCTTATTTTCTGTAAATTCCCAAACTCGCGTTCAATTGTGCTTTCTTCTGCTAATAAATAGCATACTTGTATGTATTTAATTTCTCCGTGCTTTTCTGCAACGAAGTCTATTTCAAGCCCATTTAACTTCCCTATATAAACTTTGTATCCCCTTGCTAAAAGCTCGTTGTAAACAATATTCTCAAGTATTCCGTTTACATCTTTTTCTCTATATCCAATAAGTCCATTCCTTAACCCAACATCGGTCAAATACACCTTTTCGTAAAACTCTAAATGGCGTTTCCCTTTTATGTCGTACTTATAAACTCTTTTAATCAAGAGTGCAGTTTCTATACACCTTATGTAATTCAGCACCGTATCCACGGCCACTTTAATCCTTTGGTTTCTGAAATAATCAGCTATTCTCTTTGCCGTCGTAATGTTTCCTATGTTATCAAACAAATATCTCACAACTTTATCAAAAAGAGCAGTATCCCTGATTTTAAATCTGGTTATAATGTCTTTATAAAGAATTGTGTTCAAAACTGAATTGAGGTATTGGAAAACGAGTTCCTCATTAAATGGTAAGTAATGAATTCCAGGAAGTCCACCATATTTTAAAAATTCTCTAAAACACTCTTCGGTATCAAGCTTTTTCTTTTCACCAAACTCTTTGCGAAATTCTAAAAATTCATTAAAAGTTAAAGGATGAACAGGGATTTCCACATACCTCCCACTTAAAAGGGTTGCAAGTTCCCCTGAAAGAAGACGTGAGTTAGAGCCAGAGATAATCACATCTCCTATCCCCTCTGCTAAAAACGAGACCACCGCTTTTTCCCATTCCTTAATTTCCTGCACTTCGTCAATAAATATATACTTCTGTCCTTCTACACCTTTAAAATTTTTCACCACATAGCTATATAAATCTCTGTAGGTTTCAATATCCTCAAACTCTAAGGATTCTTTGTTAATATAGATGATATTTTTTTCAGGCACTCCTTTTTCAAGCAGTTCAGCAATTAAAAGTCTAATAATAGAACTTTTTCCACTTCGTCTCATCCCTAAGAGAATCTTTATGAGAGGCTTTCCTAAATAGGTACCAAGCGTCTTTAAGTATTTTTCCCTTTTAACCAGATTGGAGGTCATTATTTTTATTTCTGGCATAGTTTAGACTATACATGAAACTTTTTTAAAAATCAATTTTTTTTCGTTTACAAACGAAACTTTTTCAACTAAATCAGAAAAAACTAATTTGCCCTTTATGCCCAATATGCTTTTTTGGTACTACTTAAGCAGTATGTTTAAAATTTTGACTTGTATTTTTAACTAGTCGTCCCTGAAAAACTCTGTTTTAGCTTCCAACCGGCCCCAATTGCTTTTCATATTGCTCATTCCAGATCAAGACAAAAAGAGCAAATAAAAATCCTACCGCCTCCCGCA
>JAMOPI010000035.1 GCA_027064585.1 Candidatus Desulfofervidaceae bacterium
AATTATCTTAGAGGGAGTATAGGGGACAGCATCAATTTGATGCTAGCAGCGGCTGCCTTTAACTTCAAAAAATGGATGCGGGAGGCGGTAGGATTTTTATTTGCTCTTTTTGTCTTGCTCTGGAATGAGCAATATGAAAAGCAATTGGGGCCGGTTGGAAGCTAAAACAGAGTTTTTCAGGGACGACTAATTATGATTGGGCTTGAGGAAAAGATAAATGTTTTCTCACCTTTTAGGTGAAAGGTACTTTTTAAAAAATTGTTTTTATTACAGCACACTTACGGGGTTTCTTGTAGGCTAATTGGGATTTTGGGAAATCCTTCGTTTAAAAAACCTTTGACACAGCCAGACATCCCTTGATAAGGAAAGAAAAAGATTGTTAAGGAGGCCAAGATGAAAAGAGCTTTCCAAATGGCCAAGGTCCTGTTAGTATTGGCCAGGCTGTTTTGGGTGGCCTTGCTTTTAAACAGACAGGTGTGCACCCTGGCGGTGGCTGAGGACAAAGGAAAAGTAAAGAAAGAAGTGAAAGAGATCCAAAGTGAATGTCCTGCCCCTAGGGTAGGCAGGACATAATTTCTATTTGCAAAAATTTTTCTTGTTTTACCATAGCATCTCAAATGTGTATGGAACGGAGTAAAATGTCAAGCATAGGCCTTCCTATACTTGACTGTTCTTTTAGGTGGATAGATTAACCCCTATTTTTGGCATAAAGGATTTTCAGGCCTTCTAAGATCAAGTGTTCTTCAATTCTGTCTATTCCCTTTACCTCTGAGGCAATAAGATGAGCAAGACCGCCGGTGGCAATGACAAGGGGATCTTCAGGTATTTCTTCTTTTATGCGTTCAATCAATCCCTCGGTTAAGGCCGCATAGCCATAGATAAGCCCTGCATTCATGGCACTGATGGTGTTGCGGTTAATAACTGTAGGAGGCTTGACAAACATTTCCACCCGCGGCAGTTTGGAAGCATGAATAAATAAGGCCTCAGCCGCAATCTGAATACCTGGCACAATAATGCCACCTTTATACTCCCCTTTACCAGAGACATATTCAAAGGTAATCGCCGTACCAAAGTCAATAATGATGAGAGGACAGCGGTATTTCTCATAGGCAGCAACAGCATTGGCAATTCTATCTGCCCCTATATCCTTGGGGTTTTCATAATGAATAGATAGTCCCGTCTTTATACCTGGACCTACAATGAGAGGCTCTGCTTGAAAATAACGCTTACTTAAGTCTAGAAGCGTATTTAAAAGTGGTGGTACCACACACGATATGGCTACTTTATTTATATCATGGAAGTTATATTCCTTAAACTCACATAGGTTTTTAATCATCAAGGCAAGTTCATCAGAAGTTAAGTCTCGCCGCGTGCGAATACGCCAGACCGCAGCCAAATGATCATTTTTGAAGAGACCAATCACCGTGTGGGTATTACCGACATCAAGGGCCAACAGCATCTTTATTCTCCAATTGCCTCTTGGATGGCCCCGGCAATGGCTTCGGCCAATGCCTTCACCTGGGTTTCATTCTCGCCTTCTACCATTACCCTCGCTACGGGTTCTGTACCAGAATAACGCAGCACTACTCTTCCTTTCCCGCTTAAAGTTTGTTCAGCCATTTCTACCGCTTTTTTGATTCCGGGTACCGTGTCAAAGGCCGGTCTTTCTTTTACCCGCACATTAATTAATACCTGAGGTGCAGGCTGCATGATGGAGGCCAATTCAGAAAGGGGTTTACCGGTCTCGTTCATGATTTTTAATACTTGAAGGGCAGTTAAAATGCCGTCGCCCGTAGTGTGATAGTCCAGAAAGACAATATGACCAGAAGGTTCTCCCCCAATGTTACCTTTTCCAGCCCTTAAGGCCTCAGTAATATATCTATCTCCTACCTTGGTGCGCAAGAGTTTAATTCCCCTTTCTTTTAGACACATCTCTAAGCCAAAGTTAGACATAACTGTCCCAACCACGGTATTGTTTTTAAGTTTATCTTTTTTTTGCAGATAATCAGCACAGATGGCTAGGACCTTATCTCCATCTACGATATTTCCCTTTTCATCTACCAAAATGGCCCTGTCTCCATCACCATCCAAGGCAAGACCTATATTTGCCCCTGTTGCCTTTACCTTCTGGGCCACAACCTCTGGATGCAGTGCTCCGCAGTCTTGATTAATGTTAATACCATCTGGCTTTACGCCGATTAACTCTAAATCCGCACCCAGCTCTGAGAATACTATTGGTGCTACCTTATAAGCCGCTCCGTGGGCACAATCAAGCACCATTTTTGTCCCGTCAAGCAGCATTCCCTTGGGAAAGGTGTTCTTTAAAAAGACAACATAACGTCCAATAGCATCATCTATACGAAAGGCCTTGCCAATGTCTGTAGCGGTAGGCCGAATTTTGTCTATATGATTGTTTTCTCCTAACACCAGTTTTTCTATTTCGGCCTCAGTTTCATCTGGCAATTTATATCCATCGCAAGCAAAGAATTTGATGCCATTGTCGTCATAGGGATTGTGAGAAGCCGAAATGACCACCCCAGCATCGGCCCGCATGTTACTGGTAATAAAGGCAATACCCGGAGTAGGCAGGGGACCAATTAACAGGACATCCACACCCATACTGCAAATCCCAGCCGTCAAGGCGGTTTCTATCATGTAGCCAGAAAGGCGTGTATCCTTTCCCACAACTACCTTATGCCGGTGGGAGTGTTTTTTGATCACATAGGCCAACGCCCTTCCTACCTGCATAACTATTTCCGTTGTCATTGGCCAAATGTTAGCCTTACCCCTGATTCCATCTGTACCAAAAAGCCTACCCATGAAACCTCCTTATTCTTTTAGGACATTCCTTTATCCAGATCAGCTTTAACAATTGCCTTTATAACTGTTATAACCTCTTTTGCCTCCTTTACGGCATGCACCCGAATGATGTCTACCCCGGCCAAGGTAGCAAAGGCAACAACAGCAAGGGTACCTATGTCCCGTTTGGCTGGCACTTCAATCCCTAATATCTGGCCGATAAACGTCTTACGTGAAGGGCCAAGGAGAAGTGGTTTATTTAATTTTTTAAAAAAAGAGAGATTTTTAATAATACGTAAATTGTCTTCAAGACGTTTACCAAAGCCGATGCCGGGATCAATACTAATCTGCTCTTCAGAAATCCCGTTTTTTAAAGCAAATTCAATCCTTTCTTCTAAAAATGCGTAGATTTCCTTAAGTACATCCTTATAAGTGGGATTTAGCTGCATGTCTTTAGGTGTGCCTTTCATGTGCATAAGGACTACCGGCACTTTATAATCTGCTACTACCTTAGCCATATCCTTGTCAAAACGCAAGGCGCTAATATCATTAACAATACAGGCACCGGCCTTAATGGCCTCCTCTGCTACCTTGGCCTTATAAGTATCTATTGAGATAGGTACCTTTAACTCTGGCGCCACCGCTTGGATAACTGGAA
The DNA here is from genome assembly GCA_027064585.1 of Candidatus Desulfofervidaceae bacterium. Classification (GTDB taxonomy): domain Bacteria; phylum Desulfobacterota; class Desulfofervidia; order Desulfofervidales; family Desulfofervidaceae; genus JAGHCL01. The sequence goes on from JAMOPI010000035.1 coordinate 3,458, forward strand.
CTACCCGCCGCATTTCTTCTTCTATGGGTATAGGGTCAGAGAAGGGGCGAGAAGACTCTCCGCCAATGTCAATAATATCGGCCCCAGCTGCCTCTAGAAGCTTAGCGTGAGCAATGGCCTTTTGAGGCTCAAAATATAACCCACCATCAGAGAAAGAATCAGGAGTAACATTAAGGACGCCCATAATAAGCGGACGTTGCGCTCTAATGATTTCTCCCCAAGTTTGCATTTATGTACCAGTTGCCTCAGCCACAAGTTTATCTAGAGTGGCGCCATCAATGGTCTCTTTTTCTAAGAGAGTTTGAGCAACTTTGTGGAGAAGATCTATATGTCTTTTTAAAAGATCTTTTACCTGTTGATATGTTTCCGTAACTATCCTTTTGACTTCATTATCAATTGCCCTTGCCGTTTCTTCACTGTAATCACGGGACTGAACCAATTCTTTGCCTAAAAAGATATGCTCCTCTCTGCGGCCAAAGGTGACAGGGCCAATATTCTCACTCATTCCCCAGTTACACACCATTTTACGCGCCAATTCCGTAGCCTGCACTAAGTCATTGCCTGCACCAGTGGTGTAGTCATTAAAGATAATTTCCTCGGCGGCGCGTCCTCCCAGCAAGACAGCGAGACGGGTAAGCAGATATTTTTTAGAATAGGTATGTCTTTCATCCAAAGGTAACTGTTGGGTAACACCCAGGGCTTGTCCTCTGGGGATAATACTTACTTTATGAACCGGATCACTGCCTGGTAAGAGTTTGGCCACTAAGGCATGTCCGGCCTCGTGATAAGCAGTTAGTTTCTTTTCTTCTTCACTAATCACCATACTGCGGCGCTCTTTACCCATGAGCACCTTGTCCTTGGCCTCTTCAAAGTCTTCCATCTCTACCTTGCTTTTACCCTTACGTGCGGCCAATAAGGCGGCCTCATTAACCAAATTGGCCAGATCTGCTCCTGCAAATCCAGGTGTCCCTCTGGCAACCACACTTAAATCTACATCTTCGGCTAAAGGAATGTTTTTGGTATGTACTTTTAAAATGGCTTCCCTTCCTTTTACATCAGGCATGGGCACAACTACCTGCCGGTCAAACCGTCCTGGCCGTAAAAGAGCAGGATCTAAAACATCCGGGCGGTTAGTGGCGGCAATAAGGATAATTCCCTCACTGGCATCAAAGCCATCCATTTCTACTAATAACTGGTTTAATGTTTGTTCTCTCTCATCATGACCACCACCTAAACCAGCTCCCCGATAGCGTCCCACGGCATCTATTTCATCAATAAAAATAATACACGGAGCACTCTTTTTGGCCTGATGGAATAAATCCCGCACCCTAGCTGCACCCACACCAACAAACATTTCCACAAATTCTGAGCCACTAATACTAAAAAACGGCACGCCAGCCTCACCGGCAATGGCCTTGGCTAAGAGGGTCTTACCGGTACCAGGTGGACCTATTAAAAGTACACCTTTAGGAATTTTCCCTCCTAATTTGGTAAACTTCTGGGGATTTTTTAAAAAATCTACAATTTCCTGCACTTCTTCCTTAGCCTCTTCAATACCAGCTACATCTTTAAACGTAACCTTTTTACTCTGATCATTGATGAGCCGAGCCCGACTACGACCAAAAGAAAAGGCCCTTCCCCCTCCAGTTTGCACCTGACGCATAAAAAAAACCCACACGGCGATCAGAAGGAGCATCGGAAACCAAGAAACCAATACTGTCATATACCAAGGAGACTCCTCCTCTGGTTTTACTTTAATGCGCACTCCATGTTTTAGTAAGATAGAAGTAATATGTGCATCCTTAGGTACATAGGTCTGAAAGGGTTCATTGGTAATCAAGACTCCCTTTAGCCGGTTTCCCTTCATCACCACACTTATCACTTCTCCCCGTTTTACCTTCTCTAAAAAATCACTATAACTGATCGTCTGGAGAGAACTCTTAGGGTGATTAAAGAGGTTAAAACTTAGAACCATTAAAATGGTAATAATTAACCAAATAACTAAGTTTTTATATGTTGATCCCACCTTCTAACTCTATATTACCCTTCTTAGGGTAAGACTGAGTATTTGCTTTGCCCCCTCAGTCGCGGGACAAACTTTAAGCTAAAAGTAACAATTATTGCTTTAAAGGTCAAGCTCTACCCAAAATCCGTGATTACCCTCCAAGAAACCCCAGAAGTATGCCATAATAAAACAATTTTTTAAGAAACATTTCTCACCTAAAAGGTGAAAAAACATTTATCTTTTCCTCAAACCCAATCATGATTATAGCGCCTCCGCTCACTTTGCGGTTAAGGCCAAGCCCTGCGGGTGGCTTAACAGCCAGCCTTGACCTCGCTCGCTTTGGCGCAAATTTCTTTTTGAGGCCAGAAGGAAATTTTCTTTTTTCCTTCTTCCTTTGTAATTTTTCTTTTTGCCAAGGCCAAGTGTGGTCAAGGGCAAGCCTAAAGGCGCAGCCTGCGCCTTTAGGCGTAGGTCGGAGCGAGCGTAGACCCTTGACCACCTAACGAGGCTTTGGCGTATAATTTACTTTAAGTAAGGAAGAAGGGAATTTCATCAATGTTTGCGGAATACTGTAAATCAATCGCAGATTTTGGCTTGCTTTTTAAATTATTTTGCAGTAAAAAGAAGAATTAGATAGATTTAAATTTTGTGTTGAAGGAGGAAGAGTAAAAATGGACTACGCAGGTAAGCCTTTTATTCTTTGGTTTAAGGAAATTACCATTAAAGATGTGCCTTTAGTCGGTGGAAAGAATGCCTCTTTGGGTGAAATGTTTCAAAAGTTGAGTAAATCTGGCATCAAGGTCCCAAATGGGTTCGCGATTACGGCCGCAGCATATAAATATTTCATTGAGAAAGCAGGCCTCGTGGATGAGATTAAAAAAACGTTGGAAGGGTTGGATACACACAACATTGAGGATCTACAAAAAAGGGGCGAAAAGGTGCGGTCGCTCATCCGTAATGCAGAGCTGCCAGAAGATTTAAAACAGCAGATTATAGAGAATTATCATAGGCTTTCTCAAGAGTATGGCGTAGAAGACATAGATGTAGCGGTACGCTCTTCGGCCACGGCTGAGGATTTACCAGATGCATCCTTTGCTGGCCAGCAGGAAACCTATTTGAACATTAGAGGCGAGGAAAACCTTCTTAAGGCTTGTAAAGATTGTTTTGCCAGTCTTTTTACTAACCGGGCCATTTCCTACCGTGAAGATAAAGGCTTTGGCCACTTTGATGTCTATCTCTCTATTGCTGTGCAGAAGATGGTTAGAAGTGATGCCGCTGGTTCAGGGGTAATGTTTACTCTGGACACAGAAAGTGGGTTTAGGGATGTAGTCCTTATCACGGCTGCCTATGGTCTTGGGGAAAATGTCGTTCAAGGAGCGGTTAATCCAGATGAGTATTATGTCTTTAAACCTACTCTTAAGATGGGCAAACGGCCTATTGTTGGCAAGGTAATGGGGGCAAAGCAACTAAAAATGATCTATGCTGAAGATGGACGTGCAGTCAAAAATATTCCTACTACCGAAGAAGAACGCAATAGCTATGTTCTTAATGATGATGAAATACTACTTTTGGCAGATTGGGCCTGTAAAATAGAAGAACATTACGGTAAACCCATGGATATTGAATGGGCTAAAGACGGAGATGGAAAGACGGTAGGTACAGGTGGATTTTTCATCGTTCAGGCCCGGCCTGAAACCGTCCATTCACAAAAGGATTATTCTTCCATTAAAAATTATGTCCTTAAAGAAAAGTATTGGGAGCTAGAAGCTGCCGGTAAGGTTATCTGTAAAGGGCTCTCCATTGGAAATAAGATTGGACAAGGCAAGGCCCACATTATTGAATCGGCCGATAAGATTGCCGAATTTAAACCTGGTGAGGTATTAGTTACAGATATGACTGACCCTGACTGGGAACCAATCATGAAGGTAGCTGCAGCCATCGTAACTGATCGGGGCGGAAGAACCTGTCACGCGGCGATTGTTTCAAGAGAATTAGGCATTCCCTGCGTAATCGGCACTGGTAACGCTACGCAACTTATTAAAACCGGCCAAGAAATAACCGTAGATTGTAGTGAAGGCGAAATAGGCTATGTCTATGACGGTCTTATTCCCTTTGAAATAGAGCAGATTGATTTAAAGAGTATCCCAAAGACCAAGACAAAGATCATGATGAATGTCGGTATCCCTGAAAAGGCCTTTTTTCAAGGCCAACTGCCGTGTGATGGTGTAGGTTTGGCCAGGGAGGAGTTTATTATTAACTCACACATTGGCATTCATCCCTTAGCCCTTATTCATTATGAAGAGTTAAAGCAGAAGGCTGGTAGTGATCCTAAGATTGCGGAGATTGTAGCCAAGATTGATGAAAAGACTAAAGGTTATAAAGACAAGGTTTATTTCTTTATAGAAAAACTTGCCTGTGGTATCGGCCGGATTGCGGCTGCCTTTTATCCTAATGATGTCATCGTTAGGTTGTCTGATTTTAAAACTAACGAATACGCTAACCTTATTGGTGGTCCACTTTACGAGCCTCATGAACATAACCCTATGATTGGCTGGCGTGGGGCCTCTCGTTATTATGATGAAAAGTTTAAACCTGCCTTTGGCTTGGAATGCAAGGCCATTTTAAAGGTCCGAAATGAAATGGGATTGACAAATGTTAAGGTTATGGTGCCCTTCTGTCGCACTCCTGAGGAAGGGAAAAGGGTAATAGAGGCCATGAAAGAGTACGGGTTAGTACAGGGTGAAAATGGTCTGGAAGTCTATGTAATGTGTGAAATTCCGAGCAATGTTATTTTGGCTGACCAATACTGTGAGATCTTTAATGGTTTTTCTATTGGGTCTAATGACCTTACGCAGTTAACCTTAGGTCTAGACCGGGATTCAGAGCTAGTTTCTCATCTTTATGACGAAAGAAATGAGGCGGTAAAGCGACTCATTGCACAAGTAATTAAAGTAGCTAAAGAAAAGGGCAGAAAGATTGGTATTTGTGGACAGGCCCCAAGCGATTTTCCTGATTTTACTGAATTCTTAGTCAAGTGTGGAATTAACTCCATTAGTCTCAATCCTGATGTTGTCATCAGAACAAGATTGTTGGTTGCAAAGATTGAAGAGAGTTTGGAAAAGTCTCCTTAAAGAAATTAATGAATTAAACCGGCGGAGGTTTTTGCCTCCGCCTTTTTTATTTCATACCTCTTGACATCCCAATTACTTCATGTAAATATGATGCCGCTATGAGTGCAGACCGATGTAGTGAAAGGAGGGGAGATTGGGAGCGAGAAGAGTTGCATATTTGGCTTTGCGGGTTTTACTAGCTAAACCCATAACTTATTGGCAGCTTATCAAATCTATAGATGTTGATTTACCCACCACCCAAAGTTCTCTTAAAGAACTCTTAGAAAAAGGTTTCATAGAATACAAAGAGGGATTATTTTATATTACAGATAAAGGGAGAGAAATAGCCGAGTCTCTTGGTCTTTCTCCTTTTAACTCCCTAAGGTGTCCTACCTGTCAAGGCAGAACGGTTACTTTAGAAAAACATCAGTCGCTCCTAAAGGAATTTGAGGCCATTGTCCAAAAACGGCCTAAGGCCATTTCTGAATATGATCAAGGCTATGTTACCCCGGCTGATACCGTTAGTCGAGTGCTTTTTATGTATGAAGTGGGCGATGTAGAAGGCAAAGACATCTTACTTTTAGGCGATGATGACCTCACCTCTCTTGCCCTTTTAGCCTCAGGTTGGCCCAAACGGGTAACGGTGTTAGAAATAGATACCCGCATCTTAGATTTTATAAAAAAGGTAGCTAAAGAAAAGGGCTGGTCAGTAGAAACCATCCAATACGATGCGCGTTATCCTATAGAAGAAAGGCTAAAAGGACAATTTGATATTTTTTTGACTGATCCAGTAGAAACAATTGGTGGCCTTCGCCTTTTCTTATCCCGATGTGTAGAGGGCTTGAGGGGAGAGGGCTGTGTAGGTTATTTTGGCCTTACGCATCTTGAGGCCTCACGGCGTAAGTGGCGTCAGATTCAAAGGGATATTTTAGATATGGGTTTTACCATCACGGATATTATCCGCAACTTCCAGACCTACTTGTTAGAAAGGGATGATGTAGTTAAACTGGAACTGCGCGTAGCCAAGGAAGCGCCAGTTAAAGTAGAATCGCCAGAAGTGGATTTTTATACTTCTAACCTGTTTCGGCTTTATGCCGTAGAAAAACCGCAGCCCTTGGTAAAGGGCAAAGTAGATTGGAAGAGAGAACTTTATTACGACGAAGAGGCTTATGTTACCTGTCCATAAGGACAAATCCTTAAAGGAGGGGGTGAAATGGCATGTGCGGGGAAGCATTTGATCGTAGAAGTGTGGGGTTGTAAGGGGGAATTTTTGGATTCCCCCAAGAAGGTGGAAGAAATGTTGAAAGAAAGTGTAAATGTTTCTGGTGCTACTTTAGTGGACATTAAAACCCATAAGTTTAACCCGCAAGGACTTAGTGCGGTAGCGCTTCTAAATGAGTCTTTTATGAGTATTCATTCCTGGCCAGAAGTTGGGTACGCAGCCATTGACATCTATACCTCTGCCCCGCATGTAGATCTGGAAAAAGTCATTCCAGTAGTGAAAAAATATTTGAAACCTAAAAAGATACAGGTGCTGAATCTAAGGAGAGGAGAAATAGCCAAATAAGATGGAGAAAGAACCAACTATTTGGTTTTACGAAGATACAGGAGGAATAAAGTTAGGGTTACCTGTTAAAGACATTTTGTTTCACAAGCGGTCTGCTTATCAAGATATTTATGTCATGGAAATTAAAGGCCATGGCCGGGCTTTAGTGTTAGATGATTGTATTCAGTTAACGGAAAAAGATGAATTCATTTATCACGAACTAATCGTACACCCAGCCCTTTTTACTCATCCTCATCCTCAAGAAGTGCTGGTTATCGGAGGAGGAGATGGGGGTAGTGTAAGAGAAATTTTAAAACATAAAAGTGTAAGGCACATAGACCTTGTGGAAATTGACGCTGAGGTTATTGAAGTTGCCAAAACCTTTTTCCCAACGGTAAGTGTAGGCTTAAAGGACAGCCGTGTAAATATTCATATTGAAGATGGCATAAAATATGTCAAAACAACTGACAAAAAATACGATATCGCGATTGTAGACTCTACTGATCCTATTGGCCCAGCCAAAGCCTTGTATGAAATAGAGTTTCATCAGGATTTGGGCCAACGGTTAAACGAGGACGGCATCATGATCATTCAGAGTGAATGTCCTTATTATAACGCGCAATTTATTAAAGACCTATGTATCCGTTTAAGAACCATCTATCCCATTGTCAAGATATATGTCTACGCCATGCCTACCTATCCTGGAGGCATGTGGAGTTTTATTTATGCCAGTTTTAAATACGAGCCAACTGACGTAGAAGAAGGGAAAATAAAGGCCCGTTGGCAAACAATGACTACCCGTTATTACAATCCTAAAGTACATAAGGGGGTATTTTATATGTTACCCCAATTTATGTTAGAGGAATAAAAAATCAATGAAAAGCGAATTAAAAGACAGGGTACAATTAGTTATAAACCGCATCCGGCCGCAGTTACAGGCCGACGGTGGGGATATTGAACTTGTTGATATAGTGGAAGGGGTAGTAAGGGCCAGGTTAAAAAGAGCATGTGCAGGTTGCTTTATGGCTCAGATGACTTTAAAAAGATAGGTGTAGAGGCTTATATTTTAAAAAAAGAGATTCCTGAAGTGAAGGCTGTAGAGGCAGTTTAGTCTCTTTCCTACCGGAACATCTGATATCCCTTTAAGGTATACTGCAAACCCGAAGCAAGGGTGAGTCCCAAGGTGAGATAAAAAAGTATTTGTCTTAAGAGGTATAAATAAGGCCATTGAATGTTAATCAATACGGCTAAGATAGTAATAATCTGAGTAAGAGTAGTCAATTTGCCCAAAAGAGATGGTTTTACCTCAAAGGACACATCAAACAAAAATAAAAGCAGGGCCCCAAGCAGGATAAATATATCACGACTTAACACCACCACGGCTAGCCAAGAGGGAATATAGCCTCCCCAGGAAAGCAAGACAAACGAGGTAGAAAGCAAAATTTTGTCGGCAATAGGATCTAAACACGCCCCCAGGCGGCTTTTTTGGTTTAAACGCCGGGCCAGAAATCCATCCAAGGCATCTGTCACTCCGGCCAACAAAAAGACAAAGGTGGCAAGGGTAAAGTGGTGGTTGATAAAAAAGATGGTCAAAAGAGGTGTAAGTAAAAGCCTTAAAAAGGTAAAGAAATTAGGCCAAGACAATTTCTGCTCCTTACGGTCTGTTTATTTCAACAGTGTGATCTCTTAACTTAATAGCAAACCCTAACCCAGCAATTTGATCGACCAGATCAGGCATCAGACCGCGAAATCTGCCTACATAGACGGCTTGCTTTGGTGTTATTTCTCTGAGATAAAAATCAGAAATACCTCTTATTTGCTTTAATTTATCCCAGGTGTCAAATATCTCCTTATAACTGCTAATATTCTTTAACACCACCTGAACAGAAATCACCTTTTCCTTCTTTTTTTCCAGCCAAGAAGAAAGACTAGACACAATATCATAGGCCATCTGCTGAAGTTGGTTAAGGGAAAAAGAAAGAATTTCTTCAATGTCCGTGGTATTAATCTGAGGTTCAAGGTGAACCTGATAAATAGTTTGGTTGTAGGTAGTATCTTCTAACGAAACATCAAATTGAAATGTACATAGGGAAGCAGTATCGGTGCTTGTTGTATTTATCTCTTCGGCCAAGCGAAAAATATAAGAAATACCATGGTCAAAGGCATAATCACTTAAATCATCTGCCTTAAGGCCGTCATTATAAACCGGCCTCAAACCAAAAAGGAGGAAAAATTTGTTCCAGAAGGAAAGAAACTGAGCCTTTAGATCAATGTCCTCTGGCTGCTTAAAAAAGAGAAGCACCTTTTCTCCTTCTCCACGGCATAAAATTCCCCTTTGATCTAATTTTGTAGCCAGTCTGTCCCAATCTGGACATATCTCCACTTGAACATAATAGGTATTTTCTGCTTCCCCTTCATCCAAAATACGATATTTTTCTACAAAATCCAAAGGATAAATCTGATCCACAATTTGATGGGGATAAGGGTAAACTAACTTAATAGTCTTTAAAAGGCCATCTTTTAAGGCCACATTTAAGGCCATTTTCCTCGCCTCTACCAGTGATGCGCGTGGAGTTATTTCTCCTGTGCCAATAATTGTCTCCGTCGCCCTAGCTAGGGAGGACAAAATAAAAAGTAATAAAAATAAAACCTTAACCAGCAAGCCAACGTCTGATCGCATTCCTAATCCTTTTCTGTTCGGTTGGTTCAAACCAAAGCACTTCTTTGTCCTGCCGCCACCAGGTCAGCTGTCGCTTGGCGTAGCGCCTTGTGTCTCTTTTAAGCAACTCTTTGGCTCTCTCTAAAGAATACTTTCCCTTTAAATACCCAATGACATGCCGATAGCCAATGGCCTGCATGGACTTTAATGCTGGACTATAACCCATCTTAAGCAACCTCTCTACCTCTTCTATTAATCCCCGGGCAAACATCTTTTCTACCCGCATATTGATCCTTTTATACAAAATGTCTCTAGGTAGATACAGGCAAATTTTAAGATAATCATAAGGCCTTTCCTGAAACTGATGCCTTTTTTGGTGCCAGGAAATAGGTTTGCCGGTAAGTTCATACACCTCAATTGCTCGGATGATCCGCACAAGGTCATGCGGCTGAATTCTTACCGCTGCCTCTGGATCAATCCTTTGTAAATAGGCATGAAGATAGGCTATTCCCTTTTTAGCGGCGATTTGTCTTAATTTTTCTCTTAACTTCTTATCTGGTCCTGGCGACGGAAAGATACCATGCGTAAGTACTTTTAGATAAAGCATCGTCCCACCTACAACTAAGGGCAGCTTTTGTTGCTCTATGAGCCTATTAATTACCGCTTCGGCATCGCTCTTGAATTGGGCTGCATCATAGTCTTCATCTGGATTACGAATGTCAATAAGATGATGTGGCACTAAGGCCCTTTCTTCTTTGGTAGGTTTGGCCGTACCAATATCCATATAGCGATAAATCTGCATGGAATCGGCATTGACAATCTCGGCATTAAACTCCCTGGCCAAGTTTAAAGAAAACTCGGTCTTTCCCACGCCTGTAGGTCCAGTCAAGATAACAATCTTTACCTTTTCTTTTTTAGACATCTTCAATGACGATGGAAAAATTTAGCAATTTCTTCCTTTTTAAACACCTTATAAAAAGGGCGCCCATGAGGACAATGCAGGATGTTCAGATGGTGAAGCTCCTGCAGAAGGTGTTCCATCTCAGCCTTAGTTAAAGCATCATGGGCTCGTATTGACAAATGACAGGCCATGCTCTTTAAAAGGGCTCCAGCCATATCGGTTAAGTTTGGCGCCTTTTCTAGAATACGTAAATCAGTTAACACCTTTTCTAAAATACCGCGCACATCCTTATCCATAAACAAAGTTGGTACCTGCCGTATAAGAAAGGCCGTCTCTCCAAAGGACTCCAGGGCAAAACCAATGCGTTCAAGCTCTGGCAATATATCCTTCAAAATACCGGCCTCTACTGCTCCTAATTCTAGCAATATCGGCGTTAAAAGCTCTTGTCCCTTGCTGGAATGTTCATAAAGCCGTTTTAATTTTTCATAATTTAGGCGCTCATGTGCCGCATGCTGGTCTATGATAATCAGGGTCTCGTCTGTTTCACACAAGATATATGTCTGCCAGAGTTGCCCTAATACACGCCAGTTAGTTTCTGGTTTGGTCTTATAAAAAAGAGTGCTCTCTTTGGTCTCTAAAGGTATAGTAACGCCAATCGGTTCCTGCTTATCTTCCTCTTTAGCTTGAGGCTTAAAACTTGAAACTTTGGAATCAGAACTTGCAATTTGCAACTCTAACGGCACATCCTCTTCAAATCCTTTTATTACCTCCTTCCACCGCTCTCCTAGACCTTGCCTTACTGCCGTTTCTATCGCCTCCTGCACCATATAACCCTTTTTAAACCGCACTTCTTGTTTGGTCGGATGAACATTTACATCCACCTCTGAGAGTGGCAATTCCAAAAAAAGGACTAACAACGGATACCTGCCTTTAGGCCAAAGGTCACTAAGGGCCTTATAAACGGCCTGATTTAAAAGGGCACTTCTTACCCAACGCCGATTGACGTAAAAAAACATATCCCTGGCCGAAGGTCGACTATAGGTAAGAGGGGCAATAAAACCTTCAATTTTTATTCCATCCTTCTCTAACTTTATTTGGCGCAAGGCACGTGCCACCTCTATACCATAGATTTGACCAATCCGTTCATCCAATCCTTTTACCGGCGTAAGCCGAAGCATATAACGCTGTCTACTCTTTAAATAAAAGGCCCTTTCTGGATAGGCTAGACTTAACCTTACCACGGTTTCATAGATATGCCCCAGCTCTGTAGCCTCTTTCTTTAAAAACTTACGCCTCGCCGGGGTATTAAAAAATAAATCCCTTACCTCTACCACGGTACCCACAGGCAGACCAACCTCCCTCTCTGCCTTTATCTTTCCTCCTTCAACCAAAATTTCCCGTCCCCACGGCTGTTCCTGTGCCCGGCTGGCAAGACGTAACTTAGACACCGCCGCCATACTAGCCAGGGCCTCTCCCCGAAAACCTAGAGTACGGAGGTAAAAAAGGTCTTCAGGCCCACTGATCTTGCTGGTAGTATGCCTTTGTATGGCCAGGGATAAATCCTCAGGCAAAATGCCTATGCCATCGTCTTTTACCCGAATTAACTCCTTGCCCCCTTTTTCTACTTCTACTTCAATCCGGGTTGCCTGGGCATCCAAGGCGTTTTCTATAAGCTCCTTTACCACCGCCGCCGGTCTTTCTATCACCTCACCGGCAGCAATCAGATTAGCCAAAGAGGGCGGCAAAACCTTAATGCGTCCCATTTTTCCTATTTTTAAAGGCGAAGGAAAAAATAGACAGGGCAGAAAAACACCATTAAAAGGCTAAACCCTTACTTGTTTAACTTTTCCCTTACAGACCTTACTTTACCTTCCATACTAGCCTGTTTGTCACGTCGGTCGTCTATCCTAATGGTTGTCACTACCCGTTTTACTCCCTTCTGAAAGGGTACTTCATGCATTTGACGCACAACATCTAAAATTTTGTCTAGGTCTCCCTCAATAATGGTGCCCATGGACGTCAATTGATATTTAAGTCCATTCTCTTCCAACACCTCTAACACAGCCGCCACATATTGACTTACACTTGGGGTATTCGTGCCAAGAGGCACGATGCTTACCTCTACGATGGCCATAGCCTTTCTCCTTTTGGATATTTTAAGGCTTACCCTTCACCCACATGCACATGGGTCACATCTGGAGTGAGAAAAAACCTGCTTTCTTCAACTTTTTTACGCATTTGAGAATAAGTAATAAAATACTTTTCCTTTGCCTCTACAATTTTAAATGTCTTTATTGGCCCTAATGTAATTACGGGGGCAATGGCGAAGGCATAGATTACATTTCCTTCTTGGTCCAGGGCCACCAAGGGTAGAGGTTCTTCTTGGCGGCGAGGGGGCCGATAGGAAGGAACAGGTATCAAGCCTTGTCTTCTTATCCACGCAAAAAGGGCACACTTAATTGTCTCTCCTATGGTCCTTTCATTCCGAAAACCAGCAGGTAAATCTTTTAAGACCCTTTGAATGCACTTTTTAATTTCCTTTTTCATCTCCCCTTAACACCTTTTTAATTATTTCAGGAATAAGTTTTACCTCTTCATCTTGGATGGTACGCACATCAAGATATAACATCTCTTCTTCAATACGTCCAATTAAGGGTGGTTCAGCAAACCTAACCCTTCTCTCCAATTCTACAACTGACATCCTCTTTGGCCTTATACTTACCACATACGTAGGTAACGCCAAGCCTGGCAATGCTCCACCCCCAACCTTAGATACATCTGTCTTAATCGTAATTATAAGCTCTTCTGGGGTAAATTGCTTCTTTAACCCCCGGCATAAGCGTTGTGCCCGCCGCCGCAAGAGATCTAGCGGTGTAAAGATAAACCTTAAAGTAGGAATTTCCCTTAGGGCCAACTCTTCATCCCGATATAACTTAAGGGTACTTTCCAAACCAGCTAGGGTGAATTTATCAATCCGCAAGGCTCTGTTTATAGGATTTTTCTTAATCTTTTCTACATATTCCCTCTTCCCCAAGATAATACCTGCCTGCGGTCCTCCCAGGAGTTTATCACCACTAAAACTTACTACATCTAACCCACTTCCTATTACCTCTTGCACCGTAGGCTCTTTTTCTAGACCATACCTAGTAAAATCAATAAAATTCCCACTCCCCAAATCCTCATAAACAATGAGATTATATTTGCGGCCCAGACTGACTAAGTCCTTAAGAGAAACTTCCTTCACAAAACCAATAATTTTGTAATTGCTCGTATGGGCCTTCATTAACATGGCTGTTTCTTCATCAATAGCATCTTCGTAATCATAAAGGTGAGTGCGATTGGTAGTACCTACTTCTTTTAAAATAGCCCCACTCCTTGCCATCACATCAGGGATACGGAAAGAACCACCAATCTCCACCAATTGCCCACGTGAAATAATTACCTTTTTACCATAAGCAAGGGTATTTAAAACCAAAAAGACGGCCCCAGCGTTATTATTTACCACCATGGCCGCCTCTGCCCCGGTCAGCTCACACAAAAGCTCTTCTACATGACTATACCGCGTTCCACGCCGGCCCTTCTCCAAATCATATTCCAAATTGTTATAATACTGGGCCACCTCTACAAGATGCGCAATCGCATCTTTAGCCAAAAGGGATCGTCCTAAATTGGTATGTACCACCACCCCAGTAGCATTAATCACCCGACATAGGTGATTTTTCCCTTTGTGTCTAACTTCACTGATAACAGCCTTAAGAATATTAACCTTTTGGACTTCTTGACTTTTTCCTTCTAAGATTTCTTTTCTCTTTTTATCCAACACAGCTCGGATAGCATCTACAATTAATTTACGCGGGCTTTGAGATAATAATTTCAAAATTGCTTCCTCTCGCAGTAACTCATCTACAGAAGGCAAAGCTCTTAACAACAACTGCTTCTTTTCCATCGCCACCTCCTTGTAAGTAATCCTAAAGAAAAAAACAAGATATTGCAAGTCATCAAAAAAATGCTATAATACAACCAAGCGCCCGTAGCTCAGCAGGACAGAGCAGCGGACTTCTAATCCGCGGGTCGGGGGTTCGAATCCCTCCGGGCGCGCCAGAAAAAGTAAAGAATAGAGGCCAGTTAGGAGAAGCTCCTAGCTGGCTGTTTTGTTTGGTAAAGTGCTGGGGTAAGGATAGGGTAAGGTTACTCACCTGGTTTGCACTTTCACTATTAGAAGACAATGACAATCAGGAGGAGCTATGATACAGGAAAGAGGAAAAAGCCTGGTAGTGAAAAAAGCACTGGAGATATTGTCAAAATATGGATATGGAGGACGGATGGTGTATGTTCCGCTTTTGGGAAGTGATAAAGATAAAAAAGAGAAGTATGGCGTAAAAAAAGGAGAATTAAAAAACTCTTAAAAAAAGGCTTCTACCAAGCGAGGTAGCAAGAAAAGTGGGGGCTTCTACCCAATATGTGTGGCGAATTGCTAGAAACTATAAACATAACACATCCAGTTAATGTTTATCTAGTGTTTTAAGGATTTCTTTTTTTCCTTTTCTACACGCAGAAGTTTAAGTATCAACGGTTTAATATCGGGCATCTCACGAAGAAGAGTAATTATTTCTTCCTCTTTTTTATCGGTTACTACCAACTTTTCCTTATCTTCTTCAAGAAATGGAATTCTCCTGGGAGGTTCCGCATTGCGCCATATTTTTTCGTAATCCTTAGCATTTATGACTTTTTTTCGCAAAAGCTGTTGAAGTTCGCTTTCTGAAATATTTTTCCCTCTAAGAGGAATACCCATTTTGATAGCAAAATCACGGATCTCAGCCACTTCCATTGCCCGCGGGGGGCGGGCTATATTTAATCGAGTTAAGATAATTTTACAGCCTCCAGCTAAAAATCGCAGAAGATAAGAGATACAAAAATCATTCAAAGGCTCAGGAACATAAAGTTCAACTGCCTGAGTTGTAAAAGGAAGCCATCTGATAACCTCAGACTTACTTCGGAAAGTGTTTTCAAATCGGAGGTCTTCAACGCTTTTATCTGCGAGAAAAAGAGGACCCTTTCCTGTAAATAACCAAACTGGATTAAGACCAAGAATTTCGACGTATTTTTTTGTAATGTGGGGATCTAACTTTCTTTGCCCCAACTCATATCGGGAAACATTCATAGGGCCAGTTCCTAATTTTTCGGCTACTGCTCTTTGAGACAAGCCTAAAGTTTCCCGAAAAATACGTAACCTATTGCCTATCTCTATTAGATATTTTTTTTCTGTCACTTTTCTACCCTTGATGGATAACCAAAATAGTTATATAACTAAAAAAATGGTAATAAAAACATGTTTAAATTTACCATATTAGAGAGGAGGTGAAAAGGAGAAATGACAAAAAAATGACACAGGACGAGAAGAAGAAAATAGGAATGGCCTTGCTAGAGGCAGAAGAGTTTTTAATGGGGAGCAGGTATGAGCATCTTCCGAGCAGCGTAAGGTGGTACTTGGTTGTGCAGGCGGCGAGCCAATTGGCTTGTTCCCCAAAGACCGCCAGGAAGGACCGAAAAAGGCTGGCTGACCGGGCTTTTTGGAGGGCCTTAGGCGGATTGAGGCGGACAGAGGAAAGAAAAACGAAAAACAAAACGTACAAACTCTCGCCCCTGCTTCGCAGGATAGCTGCGGCTGATTATGCGGCCTGGCGGAGGGTTATTATTTCCCGGGAGAGTGAACTTCCGGAGTGGAAACCCTACCCTGCGGAGGCAAATTGGGAAAAATATTTGGAAATAGGGGAAAAAGAGGTCATTCAGGAAGACGTGCAGATAGAAAAACTTGGCCTTGACACTGAGACTCTTGCTCAACTTGCACTAGAGAAAAATATTCGGAAGAAACAAGAAAAAAGAAATTTACGCAGGTCTGCCTTTTTCCTGGAGACAACGGGCATGGCCGCCACCATGCCCGCTAAAAACTAAAACGGAGGTTTTTGAAATGAACCAAAAACCCAATTACCAAAACACCCATTTAAATGGTACATCTTTTACTCCTTTTTGTCAAGGGAAAAAATATCGCCCACGCGTCGTAAAAATAAATCAATACAGAAACCTGTACAGCTTAGAAGCAGAACAAATGGTTTTAGGGGGGATAATACTAGATAATTCCAAATTGCCTGAAGTTTTGGCGGAAGTTTCCGGGGAAGATTTTTATCGTGAGGCCCATCGGAAAATCTTTTTTGCCTTTTTAGAATTATATGAACAAAATCTTCCTATAGACCTGGTTACAGTAAGTGAACTTCTTCAGGAAAAAGGACAATTAGCCGATGTCGGTGGAGCCTCTTATCTAGCGAGTTTAATAGACTCCATTCCTACCACTTCCCACGTTACTCATTATGCCCAGATTGTTCGGGAAAAGGCAATTCAAAGACAAATTCGGGCCAAAGCATGGGAGTTGTCCCGATCCATCCAACTATCCCAAATTCGGGATAGAATTTATGAGCTTACTGAGCTTATCGAGTCTGAGATTGATGAAGCTATAAAATTTTGTGAGTTTTGCCCTGAGGAAGTGGTCGACGAGGAAACGGAAACTATCACGGGGTATCCCTTCCCTATCCCAAAAGGAATAGTAGGCTTAGTTGCAGGACAAGGAGAAGCCGGAAAAAGTTTTTTCTCTCTTTACTTATGCCTCTCTCTATGCAAGGTGTCAGCTCGCTTTACGTCTCTTTTGAGGACTCCCCCCTTGCATATCTCAAAAAGGCTCAAATACCTAGTTCAAAAAATTGGAATAGAGCCTGGAGATAAGGATATCTTTCAAAACTTCCGTTTTGCCTGCGTTCCTCCTCTATAGGAGCCGATTGTCGATAAGAGTGTTGGGGGCTGGACAGAAACCAGATTTGCCCGGCTACTTAGAGCCCGGCTGCGCAGCGCCCTCTGAAGGTACTCTTCACAGCTAATTATCATTGACCCTCTTTCCTACTTGTTGAACAACGAGAATGACAATACCTGCTGCGCTAAAGTGCTTAGTTTTTTTGGCAACTAATCGAAAAACGGCCGCTTGAAAATGGCCCAAAACCAACCATCTTGGTGGTCCACCACCTGAACAAGCTGGGGCGAGAGGAAGAAAGCCTCAGGATTAATAATATAAGAGGCGCCTCGGCGCTTACAGATCTTTCGCGATGGGTGGTAGAAGTCAGGCGGCTTTCATACTACTACTCTAAAGGCCGTGAGAAGAAGCTAGCCCAAATATGTCGGGGGGCAGGCCTTCCCCTTTCTCTAACTAAAGCAGAAGCTAGAGAGTGGCTTATGGTGCGCAACAGCAAAAATAATTATTTACCGCGCTTCCCCACCATCCTCATAAGACTATTTCCCTTTCGAGGGAACATAGAAATATCCTACTGCCATGAGGAAGAGGAAGAAAATGAAAAAGAAAATGAAATTTAAAGAAAGCCAGCTAATAGTGCCTGTTTTACGGTGGATGGTCCACGCCCTTCCGGTTGAGCCCACTCGCCGTCGGCATCGGTGCACCAACTACGTTAGAGAATTACCAATTTGCTGGGGACAAATCCAACGCCTCAAGATAGAGGCCCCCCAACCCCTTAATGTCTTCGATTTCCTTTCCCTTCTTACTGTTTCCCGTCTTGCTCTTGTTAATCAACAGCAGCTAAAAGACGGGGGGACATTCGGCAGCAGAAAAGCATATTTGCTTACTGTTTCCCGGTACCGATTCATCAAAGAACGGCATTTGCCGGCGTCCGGCGCCTCTTACCCACTTGCTCTTGAAAGTCTATCACGGTTGGCAAATGCAACATGGACTTACTACTTACCCCAGCCTACTAAAATCAAAATCATCCTTTGTTTTAAAGAAGAAACGGGCAAATGGTTGCTTTTCATCAATAAAAAGTATGTAGACCTACTTCAAACAAGCAAAGACGTTCTTAAGATCGATCTTTGTCCTGTCTACAAGTGCTCTAGCGACATCGGCCGATTGCTTTGTATCTGGCTGCAAGGCCAGAAAGGGCATTCTTTCTCTGAAACTACTCTTATCCACGCACTTCACCTCTTTTATTCACGGAAGCAAAACGCCCGAATTAAGATCAGACAAGCATTCTCAGATGTCCAACAACGAGGCGGCTTAATTAAGACGTGGGAAGAAGTCAGAAAGGACCACGAGATATATTTTCGTTTTACCCGTTCATAAAAAGAGTCAGGCTGTCTGGGCCTAGCCTTTTTTTCTTTTTCGTATTTTAGTAAATTTTTTTATGTAGTAGCGGTAGCACCCCCTCTCTAGAAATATTTAATTATAGGGAAGTTACGCAAACATTTTTAGGCTTAAGATTATATAAGAGGGGAGGGCGCTCTATATAATAGAGCGCCCTCCCCTCTCTACAAGAAAAAAACATGCTCTGCCGCCTGCTCTGGGGGCTTGGGGCAGACATGGGGCTTCTTCCTATAAAAGAGTTGACAAAGAGTAACAAATACTATTAAGCTAAGCATAGGATGGATAGGAAAAAGGTATATGAAGAACTGAAAAGCAATGTTAAAAATGTAAGATTTGAAACCCTTTGCAAGGCAGCAGAAGTATTCGGATTTAGGTTGAGAGGTGGAAAAGGAAGTCACAGAGTTTATGTAAAAGAAGGGATTATGGAAATACTCAATTTCCAGAATGTGAAAGGGAAAGCCAAGCCCTATCAGGTAAAACAGTTTTTGAAAGTGGTGGAGAAATACAAACTTTTAGACGAGGGATAAGTATATGCGATATAACATTGAAATTTTCTACAGCAAAGAAGACGAGGGTTATATTGCCGTGGTGCCAGAGCTGCCCGGTTGTTCTGCTTTTGGTGAAACCGAGGAAGAAGCATTAAAAGAAGTCAAAGTGGCTATAGAACTATGGCTTAAGGCAGCTAAGGAAGAAGGAAGACCAATTCCAGAACCGTTAGGCAGGCCAGTTAGTGAAGCTTTGAAAGCAGCAGCGTAGTAATTAGCTTAAGAAAAAAGAGGCTTAGAGATAGGAAACACAACCATGAAAAAAGCAGCTATTCTCTACTGTGTAGGTCTTGGGATTGCCATGTTTTCCAATCTCCCTCTTGCGGCCAAGATTTGGGCTGCCCCTATGGCTATCGTGGCCTTTGGCCTGTCTATCTGGGTAGGGCTGGAAAAAGTAAGCGATCAAATAGCCGAACACATGCCTACCCGACCCTTGATCAGGCCTTAGCGGAGACGGAGCTGGACAGACCACTTATGGGACTATGCTGGTAGCAGCTCCAGCCATTTTACCTGGGATGACAATTGGCATCATGACGAGTGGTACTGGCACGATGATTGGGATGACGACATAATTGAAGACCCTGCTTTTTCCTCGTTTGAGTGTAATATTTTCCACGATGATACTTTCCACGATGACTTCTAATCCTTCTCCATTCCCTCCAACTTCCCCAGCGCATCCTCTTCTATTTCAAACCCCACAGGCGCACTGTCCGGTACATACTCATCAGGGGATAATTTATAGAGAAAGATTGTCCTGTGCTTCTTTAGCTCCCTCATAATTTCCTTCGTTATCCTCTGATGGGGAGTATATTTAACTCATTCAGACACAGAATTAAATATACTCCCGAAGTTCCTAGCTGGTCTTTTTTGTTTTTGAGACTTAGTGTAAGGTGAGAGGTATCCAAGCTAGCGAATAAAACAAAAAAAGAAGGAAACAATACAGAGAAAAAGAGTTAATTCTGTCCTGGGGCAGGATTATGTCCCTTCCTTTGACACGTTTTTGCACTTAAAGGGACGTTTGGTACTAACTAAAAGGCAAATTATATTATTTTTTCAACAAAAGCAAAATGTCTAATAACTCATTTTTTATCTCTTTAAGTAAGGTTTGTCTTTTAACATACCTGCTAAGATACCTTTTTGCTCCTGCAATAGTAAATCCATCCTCATAAAGCAACTTCTTAATTTCTATAATAGTTTTAATATCTTCTTCTGTATAAAGCCTCCTTGAAGAAAATCTAATAGGTTTTATCTCTTTAAACTCCTTTTCCCAATACCGTAATACATGTGGTTCAACTCCTACGATTTGACTGACCTCACTAATCTTAAAATAACGTCTTTGTTCCCGTTTAGGCAGCATTATTATTGTATTTACCCGATTAAACCCATTTCGTCAAACTCTCTTTTTGGGGTAATTTTTGCTTATACAGAATTATAAACCATCCTTTTTGTGCCTTGAAAAAATATGTAAGCAGGCTTAAAGTAATAAAAAGGATGAAAATAGAAATTTTAGGCACTGAATCTCTGGGTGTAAGAGGAATTTGTTGTTTTGTAGAAACAAAGAAGAGAAAAATACTGATTGATCCCGGTATTGCTTTGGGATATACGAGATTTGGTCTTTTACCCCATCCCTTTCAGGTAGCAATAGATGAAAGGATACAAGATAGGATAACAAAAAGATGGACTGAGGCTACAGATATCATAATCAGCCACTTTCACGGAGACCATACCCCTTTAGTTGATGCCAACCCCTATCAACTCAATATCAAGAAGGTGGCTCATTTAAATCCTGATGTGAGAATATGGACTAAGGATATATCACATTTATCGCCATTAGAAGAGAAAAGGGCAAAATCCATCTTTTCTATTTTGCACAAAGAGCCCATTATAGCCGAGGGAAAAACAGAAGGGGAAATCACCTTTTCTGAACCCGTATTTCACGGCGACAAGGGCTCTCATACGACCACGGTGATTATGACAAGGATTAAAGAAGATAAAATCTTTATTCATGCCCCTGGGATCCAACTTCTCAATGACGAAGCTGTTTCTCAAATCATAGACTGGCACCCTGACATTGTCCTTGTTGATGGTCCTTCCCTTTATTTATCTAACAGGTTTTCTAAAGACCAGATTGATAGGGCCTGGTATAACGCCAAACGACTTTCTTATAATGTAGGGATATTAATTCTTGATCACCACTTAATGAGAAGTCTAGAGGGTATTGAATGGATAGAGAAATTGTCCTATGAGACAGGTAGAAGGGTGATGTGTGGTGCTGATTTTATGGGCAAAAAGAGGATGTTGCTTGAGGCCTTGAGGAAAGATTTATATAAGGATATGCCTGTGGATCGGCATTGGCATGAAAGATACGCTCAAGGCAAGATTAATACAAAGGATTACTGGAATTGGGGTAAGGTTCTTTATGGAATTTAAATCTTTAGGGAATTTAAAGAGGAGAATTAATGGTCAAGATTGAATTTTGTGGAGTTTGTGCAGGCTTTAGAAAAGAAGCAGAAACACTGGCCAAATATCTGAGAGAGCAGGGCACAGAAGTGGAGCTAATTGAAGCAGGCAGAGGACGATTTAATGTTTATGTAGATGGAAAGTTGGTATTTTCTATAAAAAAGTGTAAGCGGTATCCAAGGGCCAAAGAAATCATACAACTTATAGCATCCAAATGAACAAACCAACTTTAAACAAAAAAGACTTTTCTAAAAGAACTTATAGATTAAAGGATTTTTTATATGACTTGATAACACTTTTTTCTTCCTGTCCATACCTCATCAGGGCTGCTTATGAAAAAACGATAGAACCTGTGTTTCGTGAAAAGATAATGGTGGCTGTAAGTAATGTTCTTGGCTGCAAGTTTTGTTCCTGGCTTCATACCGAGCTGTTATTAAAAGAAGGTGTAGATAAAAAGGAAATAACAAAGATACTGGCATCTGAAATTGGCAGTTTTCCTGAACATGAAGCCATTGCCCTTGCCTTTGCCATACATTATAGCGAAACGCAAGGAAGGCCCAAAAGAGAACTATGGGAAAAATTTTTTAATTACTATGGGGAAGACACAGCAAAGTCCATCTTGAGTTACATCAGGGCCATATATTGGGGAAACCTTACAGGTAATACCGTAGAGGCCTTCCTTTATCGCTTGAGGGGAAGGCCAGCAGAAGGAAGCAAATTTTTAGACGAGTTGGTCATATTTTCTTTAACTGCCCCCTATTTTCTTATAATCCTACCCTTGATAGTGCGTATGATTAAACCCAACTTTGGTACCGCAAAAAGGTAATCTAAATAATGTTTTGATGCCATTTCCCTTTAAGAGGATAATAGGATTTGAGGTATCTAATTATAATTAACTGCATAATTCTATATAAATTTGTGGAGTCTTTTTTCTTCAAGCCCAATTATAATTGTAGCGCCTTCGCTCGCTTATGCGCTCAAGGCCAAGCCCTACGGGTGGCCTTCGGCCAGCCTTGACCGCGCTCGCTGCGGCGCTTTTTTCTTTTTGAGGCTGAGAAGAGAAAGGAAATTTTCTTTTTTCCCTTCCTCCTTGCGATTTTTCTTTTTGCCAGGGCCGAGGGCGGTCAAGGGCAAGCCCGCAAGGCGCAGCCTGCGCCTTTGGCGCAGGTCGCAGCGAGCGTAGCGAGCGAAGACCCTTGACCGTATAACCGAGGCCCTGGCTTATAATTTTTTAAAAAAGGAGATAAGGAAATTTGAGTTGATTTTAGATCAACTTTTGCAGAATACTATAAATTTTTTTTATTTATGCTGACAAAGAGTTTTTTATCAAAATTTACTCCCACTCAATCGTACTAGGAGGCTTGGAAGAAATATCATACACCACGCGGTTGACCCCCTTTACTTCGTTGATAATCCGGTTAGAAATTCTTGCCAAAAGCTCATAAGGTACCCTAACCCAATCTGCCGTCATGCCGTCAGTGCTGTCCACAATGCGCAGGGCAATGACATGCTCATAGGTGCGTTCATCTCCCATAACGCCCACCGTCTTGAGGGGTAAAAGCACGGCAAAGGACTGCCACACCTTGTCATATAAACCAAACCTTTTCATTTCTTCGTTTACAATTTTATCAGCCGCCCGAAGTATTGAAAGGCGTTCTTTGGTTACCTCTCCCAGAATGCGAATGGCTAGTCCTGGACCTGGGAAGGGCTGTCTTTTGATAATAAATTCTGGCAATCCCAGTTCCTTGGCCAATGCCCTTACTTCATCTTTAAATAACTCCCGCAAAGGTTCTATCAATTTTAAATGCATCCTTTCAGGTAGTCCGCCTACATTGTGATGGGACTTAATGGTGGCCGAAGGGCCTTTAAAAGAAACGCTTTCAATTACATCTGGATAAAGGGTGCCTTGGGCCAAAAACTCTACATCGCCAATCCTTCTTGCCTCTTCTTCAAATACTTCAATAAAAAGCCGTCCGATGCGCTTGCGCTTTTCTTCTGGATCGGTTACGCCTTTTAAAATACCCAAAAACCTTTTTTCTGCATCTACATAGTGAAAATTAAGGGGAATTTTTTGGGTAAAGACCTCTTTTACCTCCTCTACTTCTCCGGCCCGTAAAAGGCCGTTATTAACAAAAATGGCATGAAGCCTTTTGCCAATGGCCTTATTTAAAAGTACGGCCACGACCGAAGAGTCTACACCTCCGCTTAAGGCACAAACAACATTGCCTTTACCTACCTGCTCCTTGATCTTGGGAATGGTCTGTTCTATAAAAGAACCTATATTCCAATCAGGCTCAAGCCTGCAGATACGAAAAAGAAAGTTGGCGAGTATCTTCTTACCATCAGGTGTGTGCACAACTTCTGGATGAAATTGCAGTCCATAAAGGCGTTTTTCCTCATTGGCCATGACGGAAATAGGGGAGTTGGGACTTTGGGCAAGGACATAAAACCCAGGTGGCACCGTCTCCACCCGGTCGCCATGACTCATCCAAACCTTCACCGGTGTGTTTGAAGGAAAATCCGCAAAGAGAGGTGATTCCTTTAATATCAAAATTTCTGCTGGGCCGTATTCCCGTTTTTCCCCTTTTTCTACCCTTCCTCCCAAAAGCTGGGCCATTAACTGCATGCCATAACAAATGCCCAAAATAGGCACACCTATTTTAAAAATACCAATATCACATTTAGGGGATTTCTCATCCAAAACACTGGCTGGGCCACCAGACAGAACAATGCCATCTGGGGCAAAGGCCTTTATTTTTTCTAAAGGATAATTAAATGGATGAATTTCTGAATAAACACCCAGTTCTCTAATTCGCCTGGCAATAAGCTGGGTATACTGTGAACCAAAATCAAGGATTAAGACCTTATGCACAGTTTCACCCCTTAAGTTTTTTGTCATTTTAATCGCAATAAGCCATTTTAGCAACTATATCTAACTAGTCGTCCCTGAAAAACTCTGTTTTAGCCTCCAAGCAAGCTCAATTGCCTTTCATATTGCTCCTTCCAGATCAGGAGAAAAAGAGCAAATAAAAACCCAACCGCTTCCCGCATCCATTTTTTGAAGTTAAAGGCAGCTGCTGCGAGCATCAAATTGATCTTATCCCCTATACTCCCTCTAAGATAATTCCTAACAAGCCTAAAATCTGACTTTAAGTGCCTCTAGGGAGTATATTTAATTCTGTGTCTGAATGAATTAAATAGGGGTAATCCCCGAAGTTCGTAGAACGAAGGGGATTACCCCTGGCCTCACTAGCTAAACCCTTGCTGGTAATTGG
>JAMOPI010000036.1 GCA_027064585.1 Candidatus Desulfofervidaceae bacterium
TTCAAAAAATGGATGCGGGAGGCGGTAGGATTTTTATTTGCTCTTTTTGTCTTGATCTGGAATGAGCAATATGAAAAGCAATTGGGGCCGGTTGGAAGCTAAAACAGAGTTTTTCAGGGACGACTAATTATAATTGGGCCTTGGAAGAAAAAAGGTCTCCACAAATTACATAGAATTATGCGGTTAACTATATTTGACTCAAAAAAGACAGCTAAGCCGCTTCAGGGCCTTGATTTTTTCTGTATATCCCAATTTGGCTGCATTGACAGCTTCTTTTAACATTTCAATGCTTTGATCATAAAGCCGGCGGTTGAGTGGGTAAGGATGTCCGTCTTTGCCTCCATGGGCAAAGGAAAACCGGGCAGGATCTTTAAAACTAGGTTTAGTCCCAAAGATAATTTCAGCAATGAGGCTTAAGGCCCGCAAGGTTTTTGCCCCAACACCTTTTATCCCTAAAAATCCTTCAAAATTTTTAGGTACATTTTCATGTACCTTGATTAAGGTCTTTTGTAGCCTTTTTAAATTGAGATCTGTTGGAATGAGATAATGTCTCTTGGGCATCTCTAAAGTAACAATCTTTTGCCACTCCTTGGCCAGCTTTGCTGGGTCTTCCTGCACGATTTTTATACAGGCCTTACGGGTACCTTCACTCTCTTTAGCCACTAAGTTTAAAACCTGCCTTTCTCTCTTCATGGCACAGATGGCTTGATGAGGGTCACAGACAAAGCTCTTTACCTTTTCACCTAGCCAATGATATCGGCGGGCATAGTGTTCGGTAATGTTCATTCCCTGTTGGACGACACACCAATGACCGTTAATGGTAAAAAACAGGCAGTGGTGATAGAGCTGATATCCGTCTTGTAAGGCGACATTGTCCACTTTGGCCGTTAAACGACTGGCATAAATTAAGGGAGAAGTGTTAAGGCCGAAAATATTACCATAGTATTCTAATTCCTGCGGTGTTTTTAAGGCTGTTTGGCCTTTGCCCCCAGCGGCAAAGACGCCAATTTCTCTACCAATGTCCTTAAGGGCCTCCTTGATTGCTCCACAGACGGTGGTGGTTACCCCACTACTATGCCAATCAAAACCTAGGACGCAACCAAAGGCTTGAAACCAGAAGGGATCAGAAAGCCGACGCAGGATTTCTTCCCGCCCATATTCCAGACATAGAATATAAATGATCTCCCTCGCCAGCTTGACCATACGTTTAAATAGCCAAGCTGGGGCCTTACCTCCATGCAGAGGTAAATGGGCAATACCTGTCTTTTGCATCTATTCGCCAATAACGGTAATTTCAATATTTACATACCGGCCTGAAAGTCCTGCCTCTATAAAAAACAAACTTTGCCAGGTGCCAGTAATCAACTCCCCCTGTCTTACCGGCAAGGTCCTATCAGGAGGTAATAGCATAGAACGCAAATGCGAATGGGCGTTGGCTGGATGTCGCCAGCCTGCTCCCTGCGGGGCAATCTCTTCTAAAAGCCGCCTGATATCAGAGGCAATATTGGGCTCAAGCTCAGTCAATGCAAAAACACCAGTAGCATGGGGAGCAAAGACATGCACAATACCAGTCTGAATACCAGATTCCCTTACTACATCAGCCACAAGCGGGGTTAAATCTACAATATCGCCTGGAGCCTTAGTCTTAATTTTTAAACTTTTAGTATAAACAGCCATTTTAATCCTCCTATATTTGAATTAAAGTAATTTCATCTACGGTTTTGATCACTGGTCTTTCAAGGTCAACGATGGCAATAGTACGTGTGGGTTTATAGGCCTTGGAAGTAATAATAGTAAGACAACGACTGGCAAAAATAACAGATTTAATATGAACCTGATGGGCCCGCACCAGCACCGTGCATTTTAATTGGCGCATCACCCTTTCAAAGTAATCCCGGCCATAAACCGGTCTTCCCCAGAAATTACCTAAAAAATCACCATTTTCCTCGGCAAAATCCCCCCACGTAATTTGTTGCCACTGTTCACTCCCAAGTTCAATCCTCTCAATCTCTTCTAAACTAGTTACATCAGGAGGTACTCCGTGTAAGGCTAGCACTCCATTTGGCGTCACAGCAGCAAAGGGAAAAAGCTTAAAAATGTCTCCAAATTTAATTTGTTCTTCTATACTTAAATCCTCCCAAAAATCAGCTGGATAAAAGGGTAGAATTGGTTGTCCCTCATGGTTGCCCATTAACAGAAATATTTGGTTAGGCCTTTCCAGCTTGGTTTTTAAAAGTAACTCTATATTTTCCCTAGAATGTGGACCTCTGTCTATATAATCCCCTAAAAAGACTAAATAATAGCTAGGTTTTAGGTAGACATCCAAAATCTTTTCTGTAGCCTCTAAATCGCCGTGCGTATCCCCGACAAAAACAACCTTCCCCTTGTTGGATAACCTAATCAACCTTGGCTCTTGCTTAAAGACAGTCTTGATCCTTTCCCAATCCAGCATGAAAAATAAAATAACCTAACCTAAAAGAGGTGGCAAGGTGGCATTTCCTAAACCTTTTTTTTGTGTTAAAAAAAAATTATATGGATGCTCTGCTGGATGCCTTTTATCAGTTTTTACTTTTAGAGAGAGGGCTTTCCCGAAATACGGTGGCAGCTTATGCCTCGGATTTGATGAAATTTCAACTATATTTAAAGGGAAAAGGGATTAAAGATGTTCAGGTGGTCACCACTAAAGACATTGAAAATTTTTTATACACTCTAGCCCAGCAAGGGCTTTCGGCCCGTAGTCGGGCAAGGGCCTTAACGGCAGTAAAGACCTTTTTTCGCTTTCTGATCTATAACGGCAGGCTAGACAAAAACCCCGCTAGTCTGGTAGAAGCCCCGCGTTTTGGACAAAAACTACCTCAGGTGCTTAGCTTAGAAGAAGTAGAACGGCTTTTGACGGCTCCAGATATAAGCACACCCAAGGGGTTACGGGACAAGGCCATGCTTGAGTTGCTTTATGCCACGGGTGTAAGGGTCTCGGAACTGGTTCAATTAAGGCTTAACCAGGTAAACCTGGAAGTAGGTTATGTTTTGATTGTTGGTAAAGGGGAAAAAGAACGGTTTGTCCCTATAGGCAGGAAGGCACAAGAAGCCTTAGAAATTTATCTTCAAAAAGGCCGTCCACACCTTTTAAAGAATAAAACTTCACCCTATCTCTTTTTGGGATATAAAGGACAACCTTTAACAAGACAGGGCTTTTGGGAAATAATTAAACGCTATGCCCTGGCCGCAGGGATTGCCAAGCCTATTAGTCCGCATACCCTGCGTCACTCCTTTGCTACCCATCTTTTACAGCGAGGGGCAGACCTGCGTTCGGTCCAAACAATGCTTGGACATGCCTCAGTTATAACTACCCAAATTTATACCCATATTACTAAAGAGCATTTAAAGAAGAGCTATGTCAAATTTCACCCCAGAGCCAAATAAAAAGGGAGGCCTCACGGTTATCGCCACTCATGAGAATGCCGATTTTGACGGTATTGCCTCCATGCTTGGGGTAAAAAAGCTTTATCCAGATTCCATCCCTATTGCTCCAACTAGTCAGGAAAAGGGGGTAAGGGAGTTTATTTTAACCAGCGCTATGGAATATTTTCGCCTGGTTAAGCTTAAAGACATTGATTTAGACAAAATTAAACGTGTAGTGCTTGTAGATACCAGCCAGATGAGCCGTGTTGGTAAACTGGCCGAGGTAATTAAACGGCCAGATGTAGAAGTACATGTGTATGACCATCACTTGCCTCCTGATCCAGGAACTCCTATTGACTTTAGTATCATCAAGCCAGTAGGGGCTACGGTCAGTATCTTGGTGTCGTTATTAAAAGAACGGGGAATTAAACTTAGACCCGAAGAAGCTACCTTAATGGCCCTTGGACTCTATGAAGACACAGGCGCCTTTACCTTTCGTTCTACTACCAAAGAGGATTTTGAGGCGGCTGCCTATTTATTGGAATGTGGAGCCAATCTCAATGTCGTAGCTGAACTGATTAATCAACAATTGACTCCAAGCGACATTGTTCTTTTAAACGAAATG
Organism: Candidatus Desulfofervidaceae bacterium; assembly: GCA_027064585.1. GTDB lineage: Bacteria > Desulfobacterota > Desulfofervidia > Desulfofervidales > Desulfofervidaceae > JAGHCL01. The sequence goes on from JAMOPI010000036.1 coordinate 4,028, forward strand.
ATTACCGCCGCTCAAATGCATAACATTAATGGAGTACCCATCGTTATTACCAAAATTACAACCGACCACTATATCAACGACTTTGCCATCTTAGTCCATCGGTTGATGGAAATTGAAAACATGGGCGTCTTGTTTGCCCTTGTGCAGATGGGCAATAAAATTTTTATCATTGCCCGCAGTAAACTGCCAGAAGTAGATGTGGCGGATATCCTCTCTGTTTTTGGTGGGGGAGGACACAAGGCAGCGGCCTCAGCGAGCGTAAAAAATTTGACCCTTATTCAATTGGAAGATGAGCTTTTAAAGGTGCTTCAGAAAAAGGTAAAAAGTCCGATTAGGGCCAAGGATTTAATGTCTTATCCAGTGAAGTGGATTTCTCCAGAAACAACTATAGAGGAGGCCGAATCTATTCTTGTGCGTTATGACATAAATGCTTTACCCATTTTAAAAGACGAAAAACTAGTAGGGATTATTACAAGACCAGTAGTTGATCGGGCGCTATTTCATGGGCTCAAAAATCAACCAGTAAGGCGGTTTATGACAACCGAGTTTCCAGTGTTAAGGCCGGATTCTCCCTTAAATGAAATAAAAGAAGCCTTACTCCAGCACAAACAGCGGCTGGTGCCCATAGTGGAAGAGGGGAGGGTAGTGGGGGTCATTACCCGTAAGGACCTCCTGCACTACATCCTGACAAATCCCTCTGCCTTCTTAGGAGGCATTGACTTAGAAAGGCAGCCGCAAAAAAGATATGTTGTTTCTCTTTTACAGGAAAGACTGCCGGAAAAGATTCTTAACCTGCTTAAGGAGATTGGCCAGATAGGAGATGAATTAGGCTACAACGTCTATGTGGTTGGCGGCTTTGTTAGGGATTTACTTTTACGCCGGGAGAACTTTGACGTTGATATCGTCGTAGAAGGCGATGGCATTAAACTGGCACAAAGACTGGGAGAAAAATTAGGAGGACGAGTACATCCTTACCAAAAGTTTGGTACGGCCGTGGTGGTTTTGCCAGATGAGTTTCAGCTTGATGTTGCCACGGCCCGCACCGAATATTATGAGTTCCCTGGGGCCCTGCCTAAGGTAGAAATAAGCTCCTTAAAACTTGATCTCTACCGCCGTGATTTTACGATCAATACCTTGGCGATCAAGCTCAATAAGCGTGACTTTGGTCTCCTCATAGACTTTTTTGGCGGGCAGCGAGACTTAAAGGATGGTATCATCCGTGTTTTACACAATTTAAGCTTTGTAGAAGATCCCACCCGGATTTTGAGGGCTGTACGCTTTGAAAGAAGGTTTGATTTCAGGATTGGTAAACAAACCCTTGACCTTATGCGGCAGTCTCTGAAATTAAATCTCCTCGTTTATGTCAAGGGAGCCCGCATTTGGCATGAACTTAAATGTATCTTTTTAGAAAAGGATCCAGCCGCTATTTTACGCCGCTTGGCCGAACTAGATGTGCTTCAACTTATCCATCCGGCGCTGGTCTGGAATAAGGAGTCAGAAAGACTTTTTACTGAAGTCCAAGCGGTGCTTTCCTGGTTTGATCTCCTTTACTTGGAAGAAAAATACAAAAAAGAATGGATCTTTCTCTTGGCCCTTCTTGACCAATTGAGCGAACAAACGACTGATAACTGTCTCTTGCGGCTTGAATGGCCAGAAAGCAAGAGAAAAACCTTTCTCACCTATCGCCAGAGGGTAATCGGCATCTATCACCTGTGGCGGCGTAAGTGTAAAATAAAGCCAAGCGAGGTGTATTTTACCCTGCATGACATTCCCATTTGCTTTTTACTCTATCTTATGGCCAAATTACCTTCTTCGCAAAAGCGTTGGATCTCCGAATACTTTACTAAATGGCGGCACACAAAGCCCTTGCTTACAGGACATGATCTCAAAGAAATGGGGCTTATTCCTGGTCCAATTTTTAAAAAGATTTTGGATACCTTGCTTAAGGCCCGCCTTGACGGAGAGGTAAAGACCTACGAAGATGAAAAAAATCTTGTGGCTAGACTTATAAGATGAGTGAATGGATGAAGATGAAACTCCTCCTTACTGGTCCGCCTCAAGTAGGCAAGACGACGATCATCAAGCGATTTTGCAAACAGGCACGGGCAGAGGGTATACCCATAAAGGGTTTTTATACCGAAGAAATACGGGAAGGAGGTAAGCGGGTAGGGTTTAAGCTGGTTACCCTTGACGGTCAAGAGGTGGTGTTTAGTCATGTGCGCTTTTATTCACCCTTTAAGGTTGGAAAATACAAAGTAGATATAAAGGCCTTAGAGGCAGTTTTGCCTTCTATTCTTCCTTCCCATGCGGAACTTATCGTTATTGATGAGATCGGAAAAATGGAGTGTTTTTCAGAACGGTTTAAGCAGACGGTTTGGAAGATACTCCATGCACCTAATCCCTTCTTAGGCACCATTGCCTTAAAGGGGAGGGGATTTATAGAAAAGGTAAAGCAACTAAAACAGGTAGAAATTATTGAAGTGAATTTAGAAAACCGGGATAGTTTGCCTGAGTTTTTGTTGAGAAAATTGCAATTTAATGAATGATATGTAAATAAAAGGAGGAGGTTAAGCAATTTTCGCCGAGTTTGTGGATGTAAGATTTCTAAGGTATTAAGAAAAAAGTATTTATTTTTCGCATTGTTGTTTAATAAAGCGATCTAAGAGGTTTTATCAATGGGACAACCGTTAGAAAACAGAGCTAAAGTTCTCTTTGATTATTTGCAAGAAGTTATCAAACTTGGTCTTAAAGTTTTTAGGACAGTTGAAGAACATAAGGAAGATTTTGTTCTTTTTCAAAACAAGATTCCTAATGCTCAAGGAATTTCTTTATTTACACCTTCGGGTGAAGATTTATACTGGCTTTCCGTTTATCGTCAAAGTATACCGGACCCTCCTGAACTTCCCAAAATTCTTGAAGGCTGGATTGAAACTTATGATGATCCCGAGAAGGAACCACAAATAATTAACCAGAAAGCCGTCATAAAAAATGGAATGCAGAAAATAGTTAAATTCTGTGAAGATAAATCCAGAGAAGATGCATTTATAGAATATCTTGAAAGATGGGAACAATGGGCAAAAGATGTTAAGGATAAGAAAAAAGTCCAAGCTTTGTTTGATAAGCTATTTAAAATTAATGAGCAGTTAAAATATGATGAGCAACTTGAGTTAATATGGGGATATGGTCTTCTTCTTTGGAAAAAGAATGGATATACAATTAAATATCCTTTGGTAACACATAGTCGAGAGAAATTAGAAAAAGCTGTAGCTACTATTACAGAAATAGTAACCCAATCACAACCACATATTCTTCAGAAACAAACAAAAAATTTGGAAGATAAGCTTGATCAACTCCGTGAAGAGCTGACAAAAATAGAGAACCAAATAAAAGAACTATCTCTTGCTCAGCATAGATATATTAAATTTGATGACGAAATATTCCTTCCTGCTGATATTATAGAAAAGATAAAAAAAGAACAAAGAAAACATGCTTGGCTTGTAGATAATCTAGAATACAAACTTACAATTGAGAACTCTGGGGAAAAAGAAATTATCCATATAGTAGCTATTCCACCACTTTCTACTGAAGAAATTGAAGAGCTTAAAACTTTACGAAATCAATTGCTCGAATATCTAAGCAATTTATCTTATGATTTGCCAAGTACAAATGAATTAGTTGATAGGATAGGATTTCAAAAAATAGTAGAAGATTTTCAAAAAATTTCTCAAATTGAAAAGACAATAAAGGAATACATACCCAACCTAATTTTAAAAAATGATAGTGAAGAACTTTTCGATAAGGCACTTAAAATTTTGAAAGACACATTAGATACTTATAAGTTAATCACCGAAAATTGGCAATATTCATTATTATCAGAATTTCGAAAAGGGACTTTAGAAATAAATAGAATAAAACTAGCTATTGAAAAATTTAATACTAAAGCTAATGAATTAAACAAACTTAATCAGACTATAGATCCTTTTCAAGTTATTACTTTACCAGAAACTTTTAGTTTAGAAGATCAAAAAATTTATGTTGAACAGGCCTTAGATTGTGTAAAAAAAGGAAAGAAAATTCTTCGTTTCTTTGAATTTAACAGAAAAAAGAAGGCAGTCTTAAAGTCTATACTCATAAATGGCAGATCCCCGGGTTCTATAAAGGAATGGGAAGATGTTTTGAAATATATTATGTTTTTGACTATTATTAAGGAGCTTAAACTTCAATGGAATAACTTCGCCAAAAGTATCAATGCTCCTCAGTTATCTGAAAATAAAACACCAGACCAAGATGCTAAGAAATTGTTATCTTTAATCCAAAAATTGAATGCCCTAATTAATTATGAAACAATCTACTTACCTAAAACTCGACAAATTCTTAGTCCTTTAATTGTAGATGCTGATAAGATAGTAACTGATACTTCTCTTGAGAAGATATATAATGCACTCAAATTAAAAAAAGAAATAAGAGACTTTCAAAGTTCAAAATCTTTAAGAGAAGAATTAAAAAGTAATCTGCAAAGGATTATCGCTAAAGGGAAACCTCATCCAATAGTAAAAGAGTTATTAACATGTCTTGAAGATATTTTTAATAAAGAAAATATTAAAAATTGGGAAAGGGCATATCTACAGATAAAACATTTAGAATCACTTAAACCTCAGTATAATCGATTTAAAGAGTTGCTAAATAAGTTATCTAAACAAGCTCCAAGATGGACAGAAAAATGGAAAGAAAGAAATATTTCTGAAGGAGAACTTTGTCCTCCTTATTGGCAGAGGTCGTGGTGGTTTCAAGCGCTTAAAAAATATATCCAAGATATTTCTGATAGCACCAAGAAAATTTATGAATTGGAAGAAAAACAAAAGCAACTTATAGATGAAGTAAAACGAACCAAAAGAGAGCTTGTATTAACTAAAGTAAAACTTAGCTTAACTCAGAGTTTAACTGAAGCTCAGTTGATGGCTTTAAAAAGGTGGTATCTTGCTGTTAGAAAACTTGGTAAAGGGAAAGGCAGGTACACATGGCAAAAAGAACGATTGGTTCAAAAAGAAATGAGGAAAGCAAAAGATGCTGTACCTGTATGGATCATGCCATTATACAGAGTGTCAGAGACAATTCCTTCAGAATTTGGTAGCTTTGATGTTGTTATCATAGATGAAGCAAGTCAATGTGATATACGTGCTTTACTTGCTTTAGCTAGAGGTAAAAAAGCTATCATTGTTGGTGATCCAGAACAAATTAGCCCTGAAGGAGTTGGTATTAACCGAGAAGAAATTCGAAAGCTTATCAAAATATATTTAAGTGAAATTCCTAACAAGGATTATTTTGATCTGGAAACAAGTATATATGATTTGGCTAATATTGTTTTTAGTGGTCAAGGTGTGTTAATGCTAAAAGAACATTTCCGCTGTGTCCCTGAAATAATCGAGTTTAGTAATAAACTTTGCTATCATGGAGAAATCCTTCCTCTACGTAATCCCTCACCAAATGAACGTTTAGATCCAGTTCTTGAAAGTGTCTTTGTTGAGGGAGGATATCGTGAAGGTAGAATGGATGTTAATAAGCCAGAAGCTAGAGCAATATGTGAAAGAGTTAAGCAAATAGTAAATGATCCTAAATACCAAGGTAAAAGTATTGGGGTAATTTCTCTCTTAGGAAAAGATCAGGCAAAGTATATTTTTAATATTATCAGTGAATATATCACACCCGAACAACAAGAAGAATGTAAGTTTCGTGTGGGAGATTCTTATGACTTTCAAGGAGATGAACGGGATATAATACTTCTATCAATGGTGGTAGGAGCTAATGATGAAAAAAGACTGACCACATTATCCGATGATATTAAACGATATAGACAACGTTTCAACGTAGCAGTTAGTAGGGCAAGAGATAAATTAATCCTTTTTCATTCTATAAGACTTGAGGACTTAAAACCTAATGATTTACGATATCAACTACTTTATTATATCCAAAATAGAGTATTACCCAATGACATAGAAATAGAAAAAGTAGATACAAAATTTGAGTCACCATTTGAAGAAAAGGTTTATCATTGGCTTACAAGTAGAGGTTACCGCGTCACTCCACAAGTTAAAGTTGGCCATTATCGTATAGACCTAGTTGTAGAAGGCACTAATTCACGACTTGGTATAGAATGTGATGGTGATAGATGGCATCCTCCAGAGAAATGGTGGGCAGGTCAAGTTAGGCAAAGACAACTTGAAAGGATGGGGTGGACAATCTGTAGAATTTGGGGTAGCGATTTTTACCGCGATCCGGATGTAGCTATGAAATCTATCTTACATGCGCTTGATGAATTAAGAATTACTCCACATAGTTTTTAAGAGTTTAATTTTTTAAGGAGTCCAATCATGATAGGAGAAAGAGAAAAGGATGACTTGCAAACCATAAAATGTATGCCCGCAAGGATCAAACTTATCCTTATCAACAGTCAAAATCAAGATTTATTTTTAAAGCTAGAGGCCTTTTGCGAGGAGTTAAAAAGGTATTTGGCAGAATTAGAGATTGCCTATACCCAAGAGGATTTACCTGCCTATCCGGCCATAAAGATAACGAGCAGAAATAGGGAAATAAATCTCTATTATTTCGCCTTACCTGAAGGTAGGGAGTGGTCACCTTTTTTCAACGCCCTAAAGGCTATAGCTAAGGAAGAAGTCTTCTTAGATAAAAACTCTATGGAAAGGGTCAAGAAATTAGCCCACCCGGTGGTAGTTAAGGTCTTTATTACGCCCCATTGTGTCTTTTGCCCCTTGGTGGTAGATTTAATCAACCAAGTGGCCATTGCCAATGAGTTGATAAAAGTTTTTGTTATTGACGGCACTCTCTATCCTGAACTGGCTAAGCAGTATAAGGTAACGGCTTCTCCCACGGTGGTCATCAATGAAGATTACTTTTTGGTGGGTACTGAAGCAAGAGAAAGACTGATTGATTGGTTAGAAAAGGCCGCGCAATCCATTTACGATCCCCAAGTGATTAAATCTCTTTTAAAGCAGGCCCAAGCCGAGCGTGTCGTAGAGCTTTGTTTGGAAAACGAGGTATATCTTAAGCCCCTTTTGGCCCTTTTGACCGACCAAGAACTTTTTCCCCGCATTGGTGCGATGCGGGTGTTGGAAGAATTAAGGGATAAGGCCCCGCAATTAATTGAAAAAGTTTTGCCGCAACTTCTAAAGATGCTTAACACGCAAGAAGCAAGGGATAAAGGAGATATTCTTTTTCTGTTAGGTCTGATTGGCACCCCTGAAGTGATTGGTTCACTCAAAGAAATTGCCCAAAGGGAAGAGGGAGAGATCAAAGAGATTACCCTTGAGGCAATAGAAGAAATAAGGCAAAGGTATAAATTCTGCTAATTTTCTGATTGTTAATTCTCAATTTTTCCCCACCCCCCACCACCAGGGGTTTCAATGATAACCTGGTCCCCAGGACCCACTTCAAGGTTAACCTTGCCAGGTAAGGCCGTTTTTTCTCCCTTCTGGATGAGCCAGTTTTGTCCTTTCTTGCCTGATTCTCCTCCTTTAAGTCCGTAAGGAGCATACCTTCTGCGTTCTGAAAGGATAGTTACCGTGGCTTTAGAGAGAAAGCGGTACTGCCTAATAAGCCCATCTCCACCTTTGTAAAGACCTCTACCTCCAGAACCTTTACGCAAACGATAGGTTTCTATAAAAAGTGGATAATCATGTTCCAAGGCCTCTATCGGGGTGTTAAGGGTATTGGTCATATGGGTGTGAATGCCGCTTAAGCCATCAGAAAATGGCCTTGCGCCCATACCTCCGCCGATGGTTTCATAATAAGCAAAGTCATCCCCGCCAATGGCAATGTTGTTCATAGAACCACAACTGGCCGCTGGGATTACCTCGGGCAGGGCCTTGGAAAGTGCCCCTAAAAGTGCATCCACGATGCGCTGCGATGTTTCTACATTACCTGCCGCCACGGCTGCCGGATAGACAGCATCAACAACCGTACCGGGTTTGGTAATTATTTTTAGCGGCCAAAAGCAACCCTGATTGATGGGATATTCACCTAACGTGTGCAAAAGACACAAAAAAACATAATACACTGCTGCCTGCGTAACGGCCTTAGGGGCATTGACACTACCTTTTACTTGATCGGCACTTTGGGTCAGGTCTATCTCAATTTCGTGTTCTTTTACTTTAAGCTTTACACAAATAGGAATGTCTTTTGTCCCAAGTCCATCATCGTCCAGATAATCAGTAAAAGAAAATTCACCCTTAGGTATGTTCTTAATCAGAGTTGCCATCGCCCTCACTGCATACTCTTTTAGGGCCGTAGCCATTTCCCTTAACTTTTTCACGCCGTAGCGTTTATACATCTCCTTTAGGCGCCTTTCTCCTCTCCATAAAGAGGCCATCTGGGCAGTGAAGTCCCCTTTTCTCTCTAACGGTGAGCGCAGTCTTTCTAGTAAATCATTGAAAAATTCTTCATTTAGCTTACCTCTTCTAAAAAGGTATCTAGGGATAATCCTTACCCCTTCTTCATCAATGTGAGTAGCCACAGCCATAGAGCCGGCATATTTACCGCCAATGTCAGCATGATGGGCCCGGTTGATCAGGAAAAAGACAAGTTCTTTTTCAAAGAATACCGGCTTAATTAGAGTTACATCCGGTAGATGTGTTCCCCCACTAAAGGGGTCGTTAGTAATGACAACATCTCCAGGCTGCCATTCAAACTTGGGCAGCACCGTTTGCAGGGTTAAAGGCATGGCCCCTAAGTGGACTGGAATATGAGAGGCTTGTGCGACCATTTCCCCTTGGGCGTCAAAGACAGCGCAGGAGAAGTCGCACCGCTCCCTTATATTGGGAGAAAAGGCCGAACGCCGCAGTACAATACCCATTTCCTCGGCCACGGCCGCAAAAAGCTTGTTAAAGATTTCTATTTCAATTGCTTGTGTAGCCTTCATAATACAAGATAAGGGTATAATTTTCGCCTACTTCTACAAAAAAGTCAGGTTCTACCCATACCGTGGTAAAGGGTTCTACCACTAGGGCAGGACCTTTAAACTGCTCACCGATCCTTAAACGGTTCCAATCAATTACCGGCACCTCTAACCAGCCCTTTTTGGTAAAAACCTTTGTTTGTCTCAAAGGTACTTCTTGACCTTCTGGTCTTATCTGCCAATCAGTATTCTCTCTTTGGCCTCTTACCCGCAAACGCAGGGTGACAATTTCAATGGGAAAGTCTTGATAAGAATGGCCAAATTGTTTTTTGTGTTCCTCACAAAAGGCAGAGATGTAATCATCCTGTAAAGGGATACTTAATTCATAACCCTGGCCTTGATAACGCATGTCCAAAAAATATTCATATTCTAATTCACCCTCTACAAGGCCCATCTGTTTCATCTGAGAGGCCGCCTGTCTTTTTAATTCTAAAAGGACTTCTTTAAGACGGTCTTTAGCCCCTTTGTCTGCCTTTAGCCAGATAGTACGGGAGAAGTCCTTAAGAGGTGGGGCAAACAAAAGGCCAAAGGCAGAAAGTACACTAGCAAGCTTTGGCACAAGCACACGCCTTACCCCTAATTCTCTGGTCAAGGCACAGGCATGAAGTCCACTGGCGCCTCCAAAGCAAAACAAAGAAAAGGCCTGGGGATCGTATCCCCGTTCTAGGGAAACCCTTCTTAGGGCCCGAATCATGTTAATATTGGCTACTTCAATGATACCCAAGGCGGCTTCTTCTATAGAAATCTGCATCCTTTGTGCCAATTTAGAGATGGCCTTTTTAGAACGCTCTGGATATAGCCGAAAACGACCGTTTAAGAAATGTTCGGGCAAAATGCGCCCAAGCACAACATTAGCATCGGTAACTGTAGGCAAATCGCCCTTGCCATAACAAGCAGGCCCTGGATCGGCCCCAGCACTTTGAGGACCTACCTTTAATACGCCACCTGCGTCCAAGTAGGCAATACAACCACCACCTGCACCCACGGTGTGAATGTCAATTACCGGTAGGCTTAAAGGAAAACCATCTAAGATATACTCTCGCGTAAAGGGAATACATCCGTCCACCAGGCAGACATCCGTAGAGGTGCCGCCCATATCAAAGGTAATAATTTTGTCCTCTCCCAATGTCTTAGCCCAGCTAAAGGCCCCACTGACACCACCGGCTGGACCAGAAAGGACCGTATGCGCGGCCAACCGGCCTGCCTCTTCGGCCTTAAGCCAGCCTCCGTTTGACTGCTGAATGTAAAGGGCAGCCCTAGGTAATTTCTCTTTAAGTCGGGTCAAATAACGACTCATAATGGGGCTTAAATAGGCATTGATGGCCGTAGTGGATGCTCTTTCAAATTCTCTAAATTCTGGCAAAATTTCTGAAGAAATACTTACAGGCAGATGTAAGGAGGAAATGGCTTTTTTTAAAGCCTGTTCGTGCTTTGGATAAAGATAGGCGTGTAAAAGACATATAGCTACGCTTTCTACCGGTCGTTTTTTTAAAGAAGAAAGACACCTTTTTTGTTCTTGCCCAGAAAGAGGAATAAGCACCTCTCCCTTAGCCGTAAGACGTTCTTTAACCCCAAAACAATCTTTTTTTAAAACAATGGGAGCAGGTTTTTCTACATTAAAGTCATAAAGGCTACTTCTGGCCTGGCGTCCGATAAAAAGGATATCTTCAAAGCCAGCGGTGGTGATAAAGGCAGTTCTTGCTCCCTTACGTTCTAAAAAGGCATTGGTGGCTACAGTAGAGCCGTGGACAAGGGTTGTAACTGGCAAACTTGCTATGCCTTCTAAAACGGCTACAGAAGGATCAAAGGGGGTAGAAGAGACCTTATTGGCTTTCAGTATTCCATCTTCCACAAATACTATATCTGTAAAAGTACCACCTGTATCTGCTGCTACCCGCATAGATTAACCCTTCTTTAACAAGGGTTGATATAACGGAAATGAGTGAAAAACGCAAGAGCGTTTATAGCTTTGTTGCGTTTGTTGGATTAAATGCAAGAACCCATGAATGCGGATAAACTCATTTTTTTCTTGACATTATTATATTTTTTTCTATTAAAATACATCTTAAAATGTACGGATGGTGTGGCTGTATTATACGGGTTGATCTGAGTACAAATACTATAGCCAAAGTCCCTCTTTCCCAAGATGTTGCCCGTCAGTTTTTGGGAGGAAGGGGTTTTAATTCTAAAGTGCTGTTTGATGAAATTCCTTTAGGGATTGATCCCTTAAGTGCTCAAAATGTTATCTGTTTTGCCCCAGGACTTTTGTCAGGTACACCTTTTCCTCTAACCAGTCGGGTTGAGGTGAGCACTCTTTCTCCTTACAGTGGTATTTTGGGAGATGGTAATGCTGGTGGGAAGTTTGCTGCCTTTTTAAAAAAGGCAGGTTATGATCAGATCATCATTACAGGAAAGGCCTCTTCTCCAAAGTATCTTTTGATTGATAATGAGCAAATTGAGCTTAAAGATGCGACTGATTTATGGGGAAAAACCACATGGGAAACAACTGATATTCTTATAGAGCGGCATGGTCACGATATCTCTGTTGCCTGTATTGGACAGGCAGGTGAAAATCTTGTCCGTTTTGCCACCACCATTATAGACAAATATGCTTCCGCGGCTAGGGGTAGTGGAGCAGTCTTGGGAGCAAAAAGACTAAAGGCTATTGTGGTTAGAGGTAAAAATAACGTCAAAATAGCTGATCCTGAAACTTTTAAGGCCTTAGTTAAAGCAGACTTAAAGTTTTTAACGACTGATAAATTTCAAACACGGGTGGCGGCTATCTATGGTAGTCACTTTGGTGTGCTCCATTGGCATCCTGGCTTTAGGCATTACCAAAAATATCTTAAAGCCAAAGAAATTCCCCACAAGCTTCGCCCTAAGGCTTGGGAAAAATATGAAATATGAAGATATGGCTGTTATGGTTGTCCTATTCGGTGTAAGAACCTCTTTCGCATCCCTGAGGGACAAAGGGCAGGTGAGATAGGCGGTGCCTTAGAATATGAATGTATCTTTTGCTCTGGATATTCGGTGGTTACCTGTGGTAACCATTAATTGGATCTACAATTGTGTAGTTTCTCCTCCTTGGAGGCCAGAAGATGAAGAGATAGTAAAAGTTAAACCTTGATATTCTTTTTAAAGATCATCATCCCTTATATCGTCACAGTTAATTCTATTGTGGATTAGAAAACATGTATAAAATTTTAGCTCCGGAGGGTTTAAGCAATTTATTATCTTGTACTTTAATTTGGAGCAAAAGGAGTAATTTGTCTTTCCATGAAATGGGTATGGTGTTAAGCACGCTGGCTTTATGTCTGATAATGTATATTATGTCAAATTTTTTAAGATGGGTTGACAAACGTCCCCTTTTCGCCCTATAAGAAAATGGAAGTTTCTTATTTTTAGGAGGTTAAGAATGAAAGTTAAAAAATTGTGGATACCTGTTGTCCTTATGATATTTTTAGTTACGGCTGCTTGCACGACAACAAAGACCATAATAGTTCCTCCAACCCTTGCGCAAAAGACAACTGCCTATGATGTGTATGGAGTAGTATTGGATACCTTTCAGGATTTAACTATCCCTGTAGAATTTCAGGATCCTCCTTATTCCTTGGAAACGCCTTGGATGTATTGGCCACCTTATCTAGCTAATAAAATTCTGGGCTTTCCATTTACTTGGTGGAAGTACAGGGCCATTGTAACCGAGAAAACAATTACTCTAGAAGCCGAAGGACGAGGATTGAGTTTGGCCACATTCGGTATCTTTGTTAATTTTATTCCAGCACCGATTAATTGGATAGCAAAGGCCATTGAAGAAAACCTCAAAACCCTTAATATGAATGTAAAGGTAGAAACAAAGATAGTCTGGTCAAAAGGAGTAGAATAATGGTTTCTCAAAAAATGGCCACATTTATTGAACGTGCCTCTTGGATTAGAAGGATGTTTGAAGAAGGGGTAAGGTTAAAGCAAAAATATGGGCCTGATAATGTCTATGACTTTAGTCTAGGCAATCCTCATTTAGAACCACCTCCGGCCTTTTTTGATGCCCTTCGGGAAGAGGTTGAGTATCCAGCGCCTCATGTGCATGGCTATATGCCTAATGCCGGTTTTTTAGAAGTAAGACAGGCCGTAGCCGATTATTTAAAAGAAGAACACGGCTTAGACTTTTCGCCAGCCGAAATCATCATGACCTGTGGTGCAGCCGGGGCCCTAAATGTCATCTTAAAGGCCATATTAAATCCTGGTGAAGAGGTAATAGTCCCTGCTCCTTATTTTGTGGAATATAACTTTTATGTGGACAATCATGGTGGCAGGCTAAAGGTTGTGCCTACCAAAGAAGACTTTAATTTAGATATTAATGCCATTGCGTCCACCTTAAATGAAAGCACCAAGGCCATTTTGCTCAACTCTCCTAATAACCCTACTGGTCAAATTTATCCTGAAGAGACATTAAGCGAATTGGCTAACCTTCTTGAGATTCATAACAAAAAGTATAATACCCTTCTTTATATCATCATGGATGAGCCTTACCGCAAGCTGGTTTATGATAACCATCAGGTGCCAAGCATTTTTAAGGTCTATACCAATACCATCTTGGCTACCTCCTTTTCTAAAGACCTTTCTCTTGCTGGCGAACGTATTGGCTATATCGCCGTTCACCCAGAGATAAAAGGCAAAAATAAGCTTCTTGAAGCCATGATCCTCGCCAACCGCATTTTGGGTTTTGTTAATGCCCCTGCCCTTATGCAAAGGATAATTAAAAAAATCATAAATTCTTCGGTAGATATAAAGATCTACAAACGCAATCGGGATTTACTCTGTGAAGGTCTAAGGCAAATTGGTTTTTCTTTTATTCCTCCCAAAGGTGCCTTTTATGTCTTTCCCAAAAGCCCTATTCCCGACGATACTGCCTTTGTCCAGGCCTTGCAAAAAGAGCGCATCCTGGCTGTGCCAGGCAGTGGTTTTGGCGCCCCAGGTTATTTTCGCCTCGCCTTTTGTGTGGAAGAAAAGGTCATAAAAAATGCCCTACCCCACTTTGAAAAGATTGCCAAAGAATTTGGGCTTATCTAGTGAAAAGGATAGCCGTTGGCCTAAGCGGAGGGATAGATAGTGCCGTTTGTGCCTACTTATTGAAAAAGCAGGGCTATGCGGTTACAGGGGTATTTTTAAGGCTGGTAGATTTCCTCCCTCCCTTTCCCCCTTCAGAAATTGCTCGTTTTTTGGAAATTCCTTATTTCGTTCTTGATTTAAGGAAACCATTTAAAGAAAAGATTATTAATTACTTTATCTCTTCCTATCTTAAAGGAGAAACACCCAATCCCTGCGTGATATGTAATAAGTTGATAAAATTTGGTTTACTTCTGGAAGAAATAAAAAAAAGAGGATTTGACTTCCTGGCTACGGGCCATTATGCAAGAAAAATTTTTCAAAACGGACGTTATTTGCTCTTAAAAGGAGCCGATAAACAAAAGGAACAATCTTATTTTTTATGTCTTTTGTCCCAAGGACAATTAAGGCAAATTTTATGGCCATTAGGAGAGTTTTTTAAAGAAAAAGTTAAAGAAATATCTGTAAGTATTGGTTTACCAAATCAAAATGTTAAAGAGAGTCAGGAAATTTGTTTTATCCCTAATAATGATTACCGGACCTTTTTGGCCCCCTATGTTCCGTCTTACTTGAAAATACCAGGTCAGATCGTAGATACTAAGGGCAAGGTTTTAGGCGAACATAAAGGCCTTTGGTGCTATACCATTGGGCAGAGACGGGGCATAGGCATTTGTGCGAAAGAACCCTATTATGTCAGGCGTATTGATGTTGAAAATAATCGGCTTATTGTTGCACCTAGGCGTGAGCTCTTTTTTAAAGAAATGATTGTCGCAAGGGTAAATTTCTTTCCCTTTGAACGTTTGGGAAAAAAACTTGAGGCAATGGTCAAGGTAAGATATAAACATGAGCCTGCCGCGGCGGTGATAGAGCCATTAGAGGAGGATACGGTAAAAGTCATCTTTACCACTCCCCAATTTGGCGTAACACCAGGACAAATTGCTGCCTTCTATCAAGGGGAAATTTGCCTTGGCGGAGGGATAATTAAATCAGCACAATGAGGGTATTTATCTTTACTGTAGGCTGTAGAGCCAATCAATATGAATCCGATGCTATCGGTTATCTCTTAGAAAAAAAAGGGCATATCCTTGTGCCAAGGATGGAAGAGGCGGAAATCTGTATTGTGAACACCTGCACCGTTACCCATCGGGCCGATTATGACAGCCGCCGCATCTTAAGAAAAATCATTAAAAATAATCCTTCTGCCATTTGTGTAGTGACAGGATGCTATGTTCAGGTAGCCTATAAAAGGTTGGCTGAAATAGAGGGGATTGATTATCTAATTGGAAACAAGGAAAAACCTCTTATCCCAAAGCTTATCTCTACCTTCACAAAGCAAAAAAGGCCCTATATCTTAGTCAGTCCAAATCCGACTGCCGTTGATACCCTTATCTGCTTTCCGCCCCCTGCTTCTTCAAAACATACCCGTGCTTACTTAAAGATCCAGGATGGTTGTGATAGCTTTTGTTCTTATTGTATCGTACCCTATGCCAGGGGCAGAAGCCGTAGTCTAAGTCCCGATGAAGTTATAAAGCGCATTATCTTTTTGCAAAACCAAGGTATAAAAGAAGTCGTCCTTACGGGCATTCACTTAGGGGAATACGGCAAAGACCTTTCTCCTTCCCTTTCCTTAGTGGAATTATTAAAACACTTAGATAAATCCAACTTATCCCTTCGCATTAGGTTAAGTTCCCTTAATCCTAGTGAGATTGATGAAGAAATGATTGCCTTAATGGCCCGCTCCCAATGCCTTTGTCCTCATTTACATATCTCTCTCCAGACTGGTTCAGATGAAATTCTCAAACGCATGCGACGTTCCTATAGCATAAGCCAGTTTAAAAAATTGATTGAAATAATAAGAAGTTATTTCCCCCTTGTTGATGTTCCAACGCCGATGTCAAAGCCAGTGTTTGCCCTTGGGGTAGATATTATTGTGGGCTTTCCAGGAGAGACTGAAAAAGATTTTCATCAAACATATACGCTGATTAAAAACCTTCCCATAAGTTATTCTCACATATTTTCCTATTCTGACCGTCCTGGGACAATGGCCTCTAAAATGCCAAACAAGGTGCCACAGGAAGTCATAAAGGCCCGGGTTAAAAAACTGCGAGCCTTAGATAGAGAAAAACGTCTTGCCTTTTTTCAAGCCAATCTGGGCCGTATAGTGCATGTGCTTACAGAACAAAAGAAAGGACCTTATTTAGTGGGCCACTCTGAAAATTATCTTCCTGTATGGATAAGGTCTTATAAAGATTTGGACCTTAATCAAATTATGCCTGTCAAACTTGTTCAACTAAAAGATAAGGAAGTTTTGGGAGAAATAGTGAATTAAACAGGAGGAATATTAAAAAGCTTATTTGTCCAAAGGAGGGCTTTTATGTAAAGATTTTCTATTTCTATAAAAGGAATTTTTATTTTTTCTAAAAGACGAACAAGTCGGTTGAGATCTAGCCTTTCATAACTGGTGACTATTTCCAATATTTCATAAAGAAGTCCACTTTTTTCTATTAAGGCCTTTTTTATCTCATCTGCCAGGCCAATTTCTTCCAAAACTTCTTCCATAGGTCTTTGAAGAATGACATTAATGAGGGAAAACATTCCTACCGTAAAGGCCTCATAACCTAAAGTTTTTCCTCTTAATCTTTGAGCGATAAACTCGCAGAATTTTGCCCTTAAAGTAGATTGGACAATTAACTCAGAAGGTCTGTCTACACCTATTTCTGAAATTAACACCAACATGAGCCACTTTTTCAATTCCAGCTCCCCTAAGATAGCAGCTGCCCGATGAACCGAAGAAACCCGAAAGCGCAAAGCAAAAAAGGCTGAGTTAATGTACTTTAAAAGTTTAATGGACAGAGAAAGATCTTGGCTAATTATCTCAGCTATTCTTTCCATCTTGGTGTCTTTTTGTAACTTTTTCATTAACCTTAATAGATTTATCTTATAAGGTGGAATATCCTTTACGGATATGACCTGAGGCTGGCTGAAGAAAAAACCTTGGAAGTAATCAAAACCCATTTGAAGGTATCCGTTAAACTCTTCAAGAGTTTCTACCTTTTCGGCAAGGAGGACCTTTTTCTTTTCTTTCAAACAACGAATGACTTTCTTAGAAGGAGGGGTTTTTAAGTCAATTTTTATAATATCCGCTATCTCAATAAGAGGCTTTATTTCATCCCTTAAGAAAAAATCGTCTAATGCAAAGACAAATCCCTTTTTCTTCGCCCTTTGACAGACTTCAATCACCTTCTCATCCACAAAGATATCTTCTAAAATTTCTATAACTAAGATTTCTTTAGGCAGTAATTGAAAATATTTTTCTAAAAGGAGTTCTCTAGGAAAGTTAATAAAACATTTTTTATAACCTGTGATATTGACCAGGCCAATGGAGAGCAGCGAGTTAATTACGTTAACAGTAGCTTTTGTTCCATTCATACCTTTGACAAAGGTGGTATCCTTTGGTCTCTCCCGAAAGAGAAGTTCATAGCCAATAGTTATCTGTTTTCTATTTAAAATAGGCTGTCTGGCAACAACTTTTTCAAAAATCGGTGTTTCCATTCTAAAGTTAGACTATTACACTTATTCTTTGTGTATCCTCTTGATCCTTTTCCTCTTGTTCTTTTTCAAGTGTAGCCTTTTGTTTCATCATTTCCGCTTGTTGAGCTACCCGATAATCTTGAGGGGAAGGATTTACAGGAGCCAAGGCTGCCCTTACAATCTTTTCTGCCTTTTCAATTGTTTTCTCTGGATCTCCAGGTACTGGACTGGTATCTATATTTACCTCTCCCCCTACGGCGTACATTCTTCCATCTGGTCCTCGCACATACTCATAGTGAGGACCAAAAACAGCTATACCTTGCGCGGCTATAAGGTGGGCCATTTCATGGGCACGTACTTTCATATCTATCACACGCAATTTTTGAAGGACTTGTTGTTCTCTTTGCTCTTCCTGCAATTTCTTAAGGCTCATTACCCAAGCATTGGCTGCAGATATCTGATTTACACCATTTACAGCCATGGCGAACAAACCTTTAGAAAAGTTTCAATTTTAATATTACTGAATTCCTGGCTTTATATCAAGAGAAAATTTTATTCATCCAAGCATGGGCTATTTTGTTCTTTTCAATAATATGTTATTTATTTTACAGTCATTGAAAAGATGGTAGGAATATGTCAGAAGAAGAAAAGGAAAAAAATTTTAAATTATTTAAAAAAATTTTTTCAAAGGAATACTTTGTTTTAGAAAGGGAAATAAAAAGAATCTGTTTAAGATGGCCTCTTGTTAAAATGGTCATTCTTTTTGGTTCCATAGCGCAAGGAAAATTTTCAGAGGATTCTGATTATGATCTGCTTTTTGTTTTAGAAAACATTAAAGATAAAAAAATAGAAATGATCAAAAAAGATATTCTAAATACATTATTGGACGCAGAGCTTGACCGTTTTCCAAATGTCCTCGTGTGGTCAGAAGGAAAACTTATGAATCCTTTTTTATTAAAAAATGCTCTTAGAGAAGGAGTTACTTTATGGTCCCAATAGATTTGTCTTCTATGACTTGGAATGATATTTTTAATTATGGTTTTTTTTGTTTTGAAAAGGCGAAATCTCAAATAGAAACTGCCTATATTTGTGCTAAAAACAAGCAGTGGGATGCGACAATTACACATGCCTATTACGCCTGTCTGCATGCTGGAAGGGCCTTACTTGTTTTGAAAAGAAAAAGCCCTACTACCCATCAAGGAGTAAAGACACAGATAGCCCTTGATTTTATTAAAACAGGACAACTTGATAAATCTTATGGTAAAATTTTAGGAGAACTTTTAAACATGAGAATGGAGGCTGATTATGACCCTCTTTCTGCCTTTTCCGAAAAAGAAGCCTTAAAGGCCCTCAAAGACGCCTGTCTTTTTTGCTTGGAAGCAGCTAACCTGTTTAACTCCATATCTGAAAAGAAAATAAAGAATAATACAAAACAATTTTTTGCCGATATAGCTAAAGCCTTTTTGTAAGATAACTACACAATCACACTTCTCGTAGGCAGCTGACTGACCAAAAGATTATTTTTGACCCAGCCGTAACCTAAAGGACATTCATGATAGGTTAAAAGCTGTTGCCCCTCGTGCCCACTTGGAGCAGGAAGGTTGTGTCCTGAGATAAGAGCCCTTAAGGACATTCGGTCTAGCTCAATCCGGTTTTGGGTAATAAAAGAAGCAAGCCAGGTAATGCCATTAGTGGTCAAACGCCATTTCTTCCCCATAGGTCTGGCAAAGGAAATGCCCTTTTGTAATGGTATAGGCGAAGGGAATGCGGCCAAGGCCTGGGTAGCCAGACGAATATGATTGTTTAAGAAAAATCGCTTTTGGGTAAATATCTGTGGGTCAAATCCAAAGTGTTCACTAAGGGTTGTTATTTCCTTAAATTTTTCATAATGATACCATTCTTCTTTTATTAACTCCTTTGTCTTTAAGGGTGCCCGCAAACTTTCTTTTTTCCTTAGTTTGGCAATAAAAAAGCCTTCGCCAACATTTTCCAAGGGATAAAGGCGGATGGTTTTTTCCATTTCCGAAGAAAACTTAAAATTTAAAAAGGAAGTAAGGCCAGGGGTAGGGTTAAAACCCTTGGGAAGGGAAATGGTCTCTATTTCTACTGGATACCTTTCTAAAATGGCTTGAATTACGCCTTCGTTTTCATGGGGGGTAAGGGTACAGGTAGAATAAACGAGAACCCCACCCGGTTTTAAGGCCTTTAGGCCACTGATTAAAAGTCGCTCTTGGATGCGGGCCAACTTGATAACCTTTCCCTCTTTCCACCAGCGTAATATTTCAGGTGATTTATGCAATGTACCCAAGGCCGTGCAGGGTGGATCAACTAGGACCTTATCAAAGGTCTCAAAAAAGAGATTTCCTACCTGTTCTCCTAAGATACGCATCCAGCCGGCATTGATGACGCCCCACCTTTCCAGGTTAAAGCTCAAGGCCCGCAGCCTTTTACCTGAATTATCACAGGCCACCAGTACGCCTTCATTCTCCATAAGCGTGGCCATAAGGGTTGTTTTTGAGCCAGGGGCGGCGGTAAGATCCAAAACTGTTTCTTGAGGCTTAGGTGAAAGCACAAGTGCTGGAAGCATAGAAGAAGGATCTTGCAGATAAATCAGCCCCGCAAAATGGGCAAGGGACTTACTTACCGGAAAGGGTTCATATTCTAACTGATAGGCATAGGGATAAAAAGATAAGGGAATTAGCTTAAACCCTTCTTCCTCTAAAAGGGAAAGAATATTCTCAGGCCTTGCTTTTAAGGGATTAAGTCGTATGACTGTAAGTGTCTTGCGTCCGGCTTGTGCAATATATTCCTTTGCCTTCTCTCCCATAAGTAGGGAGAGAAGATGTTCTGCCTGAAGATAATCCATCGTTCAAATCCATTTTAAATAGGCAAGGGCTTACCTTTTAAATCATTTAATTTCTTTTGCAGGGTAGCCTTTTCCTCTTCTAATTGTTTTAATTCTATCTCCAGTTCTGCCTTTTTATCTTCACTAGCCTGGGCTATTTGTTTTTTAAGCCCTTCTATCTTTTGCGTAACCTTATATAATTCCTTAGCAATTTCTTTTACCGCCATTGTTTTTCTCCTAATGTCTAAATGCGCGTTCACCGGTAAAGACCATAGCTACTGGGGGCTTAGCCTCATTACAGGCCAAGATAGACTCAAAATCCCGTATAGACCCTCCAGGCTGGGCAATGGCCGTAATGCCTTCTTTTATGGCCACATCTACTCCATCGCGGAAGGGAAAGAAAGCATCTGAAACCATAACCGCTCCTTTAAGTCCTCCCTTTGCCTCTTTGGTCAAGGCATCTATTTCTTCCTTTTGTTCCTTAGGACGGTTACCTTGGACAATTTCCATTTCCAGAATTTTATAGGGTACGCCGTACTTCTTAAAACACAAGGCATCGGCATATTTGGTATAGGCCTTAAAAATGGCAATCTCTACTACTCCTACCCTATCCTGTTCACCCGTACCAATGGCCACCGTAGCCTCATCTTTAACAAATAAAACAGAATTTGAAGTCACTCCCTGCTCTACATACCAGCCAAAGAGTAAATCATTTAGTTCTTTCTCTGTAGGCAACCGTTTAATCCGGTAGGTCTCTCCTTTATAGGTAGCCTCAGCAGGCACAAATTCTGTCTTATCTTTTATTTTTGTGTAAGGAGACTGTTGTAAAATCAACCCTCCATCCATTAAGGCTTTAAAGTCTAACCAGCGTTTGTGGGCATATTCGGCGAGGCGATCCATTTTCTTGATTTCTATAATCCGCAGGTTCCTCCTCTTTTTAAGGATGTCTACTACACCCTCAGCATAATCCGGTGCTGCCACTACCTCTACATAGTACTGACTAATCATCTCTGCCGTTTCTTTATCTACGGTTTGATTAAGGGCCACGCAACCGCCAAAAGCAGCAATCCTGTCAGCAAAATAGGCCCGCTCAAAGGCCTCGGCTAAACTATTGCCATAGGCCACTCCACAGGGATTATTATGTTTGATAATGACAACGGCCGGTTTAGCCATTAGATAACGTAGAATCTGTAAGGCCCGGTCTAGGTCAGTCATATTGATCATACTGGGATGTTTCCCAAATTGTAAAAAGTCTGCTTCTTTTAAGGCACTGACCAGACCCTCTTTTGCTCCAACAAAACGACAGTCTCCTAAGACTAAGTTTCCATTTACCAGCTCATAAAGGGCCGCTTCTTGATGAGGATTTTCGCCGTAGCGTAGCCCCCTCTTTTCTCCTTCTACATCCCAAATCCGTTTGCGGTAGACAAGCACTTGATCTCCAAACACGATCTTAATTTCTTCGGGAAAATGATCTAACACAATCTCCTTGTAAATTTTCTTTAAGTCCTTCATCGCTCCTCCTCTAAACGTACAATATCATTGATCTTAAAGTTCTTTCCAGAAAGAATTTTGGCCACAGAGGCATTTTCTCCAAAAAAGGAGATTATCTTAATCTTTCCCTTTTTTTCGCCTAAATATCCCAAAGAGATACCTGTTACGGGATTAATCACTTCCTTGCCCTGGGCATAGACGCTTAAGATATCTCCCTTTTTCAGTCCTGAAAGTCTACCTACATTAAGATAGACTTTATCCCCCTCTATATAAGCAATTCTTCCTTCCCAGGTGGTATTTGTAAAAATATAATCGGCAATTTGAACCGCTATTTTATTCTGTTCTTTTGGTGTGGTAACCAGGCTAGTTAAAAAATTTCCTGTGATGCCGTCATAGATTTCAATTTTTGTTTTTTCATCACTAGCCAGTCTTAAAAACAAAAAGGCCTGGAGCCCTAAGAGATTGCCTATTTTCCTCCGTGTGTCTGCCTCTAGAAGCCCATCTTTGTGTAAGTGAAATTTTTTTAAAAGTGGATCTATTCTCTTATGACCTACAATTAATACCTTTTTTGTGGCTTCTAATTCTATTCCCAGCGCCTGCCATTCTGCACATGATTTGGGTGAAAGAAAACAACAAATCAATATTTTCCGCTTTAAATATTGCTTTTTAGAAGGCGACAAAGTTCTTTTTTCTTGCTTTTTCTGTTCCTGTCTAAAATAATCGGCCGTAATTAGCCAAGGAGATTGATTAATTTTTTCTTCCCATTCATCAGAAGATGTCTCTCTCGTCCTTTGTAAATGATTACATCCTACTAGCAACAAAATACACAGACATAAAAATGCAAATTTTTTCATTTGGCATTCTCCTTATTTCAATTGCCAAAAATTTTTTCAAACACTGCCTGTTCGTAAATGGTTGAATACACCTCTCTCTTTGCATTTAAGGATATGCCAAAAAGGGCCTTCTGACAAGCCTAAATTTTATCTTGACAAAGCAGGCTGGCTTAAGGTAATAGTAAGTGGGGAAGAGTGGGATGGAGGACCAAAATTTCCCAAAAAGAACCAATTTAGTCTTCCGAGGTAGGTATTTGCATGTCTTGGATAAAAAGGGACGCCTAAGCATCCCTAGCATATTTAGAGAAATATTGCGGGAAAAATATAAGGAAGAAAGGTTAATGCTTACATGCTTTGGAAAATCCTTAGTGGCTTATCCTGTTCCAGAATGGATCATTATTGAAGAAAAGGTAAGCAAACTGCCCCAAATTAGACCAGAAGTAAGGCAGTTTCAATTATTGTTTATCTCGGGAGCCGTAGAATGTGAGTTTGACAAACAGGGCCGTATTTTAATCCCTCCATCCTTACGGAAAGATGCAGGCCTAAAAAAAGAGGTAGTTATTGCTGGTATGCTTAATAAATTTGAGATTTGGGACAAAGAGAAGTGGGACAGGGAGATGAAGTCTTTAATTGAAAACTTTGAGGAAATCAGTAAGGTTCTATCAGATTTGGGTATTTAAGTTGAGTGATCCCATTCACATACCTGTATTAAAAGAAGAAGTTGTTTTTTTTCTTAATTGTAAAAAGGGTAAGTTTTTTGTGGACGGTACGGTTGGATGTGGAGGACATGCCAAGGCCATATTGGAAGCCAAAGCAGATACCTTTCTCTTGGGCTTAGATGTAGATGAAGAGGCGTTAAAGGAGGCAGAAAGAGTGCTTGTTCCTTATGAAGGAAGGTATCACCTAGTAGAGGCCAACTTCGCCAAGATAGGATTGGTGCTAAAGAGCCTTCATCAGGAAAAGGTAGATGGTATCTTGCTTGATTTAGGCATGTCTTCACTGCACTTAGCTCAGGCCAAGAGGGGGTTTAGCTTCTTGCGCACCGGCCCGCTGGATATGCGGATGAGTAAAAAGGGTAGTTTGACGGCAGAACTTATCGTTAACCGCTGGTCTCAGGCACGACTAAAAGAAATTATTCAAAAATATGGCGAAGAGAAGTGGGCCGGGCGCATTGCTAAATGCATTGTAGAAGAGCGAACCAAAGCTCCTATCCAAACAACCACCCAGTTGGCTGAAATTGTGGCCAAGGCCATTCCTAGACGCTATTGGCCTCATCATATTCATCCGGCAACACGCACCTTTCAGGCATTGCGCATTGCTGTCAACAATGAACTAGAAAATTTGAAACAATTCCTTACGCAGGCCTTGGATTGTCTTACTTCAGGAGGGAGATTGGTTATCATCTCTTTTCATTCCCTAGAAGACAGGATGGTAAAGAAGACCTTCAGGGAATGGGCCAGGGAAAACAAGGTGAGACCTTTGACAAAAAAACCAGTAGTCCCAACACAGGAGGAGGTAAAACAGAATCCTAGGGCCAGGAGCGCCAAATTAAGGGCAATAGAGAAAATTTGAGGGAGGAAAAAATGACAATAGCCGCATGGGCAAGAACAAACAAACGGACAAAGATCCGGACATGGGATGTAAAATGGGCTATACTTCATATTCTTATCATTTTCTTAAGTGTCTTTATTTATCTATGGCTTAGCCTACAGGATCTTCAACTCGGCTATAGAATTGCTGAAGCAATACAAATTCAGAAAAGACTAAAAGAGGAAAACCAGAGGCTCCAATTAGAATGGACCCATTTAACCTCTCCTTCTTCTTTACAAAAACAGGCAGAAAAACTAGGGCTGCAGAAACCTACTCAATTTGTAAAACTGCCTTAAATAAACGATGAAAGGGATAAGGTTTAAGATTGGAGTTATAATATTGTTTTTTCTTTCATGTGGTCTGTGTATTCTAATTCAGTCCTTTCGCTTACAGGTTTTAGATATCTTTACTCATCATAAAAAGTTGAAAAAGATAGTTATTCCTTGCAAACGTGGTTTTATTTACGACCGCTACGGAGAACCATTGGCCATTACGACACAGATTCCTTCTCTTTATGCCTGTCCTGATGTCATTAAAAGACCAGAAGAAGTAGCGAGACGATTGAGCAAAATTTTACATATGGACTATAAAGACCTACTTAACCGCCTCAAGAGAAAAGGAGAATTTATATGGTTAAAACGCTGGCTTACGCCAAGAGAGGCAAGCTTGGTAGAAAGGTTAGATATTGATGGCCTGAATTTTCGGCCTGAAAATAAGCGTTCTTATCCGCATGGTTACCTTGCTGGTCAGGTATTGGGATTTGTCGGTGTAGATGGCGTAGGATTAGAAGGGATTGAGAGAAAGTTTGACCAATTTCTCCAAGGTATACCTGGTTTTTATTTTGGCATAAAGGATGCGCGCGGTAGAATTATTCTGGCCCCCCGCCAACCGATCAAACCTGCCCAAGATGGTCACTCTCTTCGCTTAAGTATAGACGCCAATATCCAATATCGGGCCGAACAGGCCTTAAAAAAAGCCGTGCAAAAGTGGCATGCAAAAAAGGGATGTGTCATTGTCGTTGTCCCCCAAAGTGGTGAAATTCTAGCCATGGCCAATTATCCCTTTTTTAATCCTAATAATTTTAGGCATTCATCTCCATTCATCTGGCGTAACCATGCCATTGCCGATAGTTTTGAGCCGGGTTCTACTTTTAAAACCTTTTTGTTAGCCGCAGCCCTTGATAAAAAGATATGGTCTCCCCATGATATTTTATATGCCGAAAATGGCCGTTATAGACTGGAAGATGTAACCATTCATGATGTTAAACACTTTGGCTGGCTTTCGGTTGAAAATGCAATTGTTTACTCTTCTAACATTGGGGCGGTGAAGATTGGGCTAAAGGTAGGAAAGGATTCCTTTTATCAATATATCAAAAAATTTGGTTTTTCTGAAAAGACGGGAATTGACCTTAACGGAGAGTCTCCTGGTTTACTCCAACCAGTATCCCGGTGGACCAAGGTAGATTCTGCCACCATTTGTTTTGGACAGGGAATTGGGGTAACAGCCCTACAACTAGCCATGGCCTACAGTGCCATTGCCAATGGTGGCAAGCTTATGCGTCCCCTTTTAGTAGAAAGGATTTACGATGCCAAAGGTAAGGTAGTAAAGGCATTTGAACCAGAAGTAAAAAGGCAGGTAATCAATCCTACAACTGCGGCCTTGGTGAGAAGGATTTTGCGTAAGGTAGTTGCAAAGGGGACAGGCCAGGAGGCCGATATTCCTGGGTATGAAGTAGCTGGTAAAACCGGTACTTCGCAAAAGGTCAATCCTAGAACTGGTAAATATCATCACGACAAATATATAGCCTCCTTTGTTGGTTTTTTCCCGGCTTCACACCCTAGAGTAGTTATCGTAGTTGTTATTGATGAACCCCATCCCTTATATTACGGTGGCATTGTGGCTGCGCCTGTATTTAAAGAGATTGCCCAACACATTATTTGGCAATGGCAGTTGGCTCCAAGTGCTCCGACTGAATTAAAAATGGCAAAAAGAGAGTCTCAGCCTAATCCTATACCTGAATCTTCTTCGCCAGATTTTGAAGGGATTGATAAGGCTATTACTAAAGGCATTATGCCAAATTTACAAGGTCTGCCGTTAAGGTTAGCCCTACGTATTTTGCAAAAAGTTAACCTTCAGGTTAAAATTGAAGGTACAGGTTGGGTAATAAAGCAGATTCCTGCCCCAGGGACAAAGATTAGGGAGGATACTGTTTGTCTATTACAGTTAGGAGTAGATGAATGAAATTGTTTATGCTTTTAAAGGACATAGATGTCTTGAGCATCCATGGAGATGTCCATATAGACATCAAGGGCATTACTGTTAATTCCAAGACTGTTTGCCCAGGCAGTCTTTTTGTCGCCTTAAAGGGCATCCATACGGATGGTTCTCTATATATAAATGAAGCCGTTCAAAGGGGAGCGGTGGCGGTTGTTACCGAAAAGTTACCGTCGGTTATGAAAAACCAAACCACCTTTGTCCTCGTAAAAGACGCCAGGGAAACGGCAGCTAGACTAGCAGCGGCCTTTTATGACTATCCGGCCAAAAGTTTAAACCTCATTGGTATTACCGGAACAAATGGCAAGACGACGGTTAGTTATCTAATGGCTTCTATCTTAAAACAGGCTGGCAGAGAACCAGGTATAATTGGTACTATTCGTTATCAATGTGGTGAAAAGACCCTTCCTGCTCCTTTAACTACCCCAGACAGTTGTGAACTGCAGCGGCTTTTAAGGAAAATGAAAGATTACGGGGTTACAGATGTAGTGATGGAGGTTTCTTCTCATGCCCTGGTCTATAAACGAGTATGGGGGTGTGTATTTAATGCAGCCATCTTTACCAATCTTTCCCGTGATCATTTGGATTTTCATAGCAGTATGGAAGATTACTTTGAAGCCAAAAAACAGTTGTTTGTTAAATATTTATCCTCTAAAGGTGTAGCCATCATTAACCGGGACGATAAATGGGGAAAGAAACTAATCACGTCCCCGTTGCCACGGCTTGTCACCTATGGCCTTTCCTCTCAGGCCGATGTCTTTCCTAAAGATACCCATCTTTCGTTGGATGGAATAGAAACAGTGGTTTACACCCCAGCCGGAAGGCTACGAGTTAAGTCTTCACTTATTGGTAAGCCCAATCTTTACAATCTTCTGGCCGCTATTGCTGCTGGTGTAGCCTTAGAGATACCGCTTCCAGTAATAAAAACTGGTCTAGAGACCGTCACTTCCATTTGCGGGCGGTTAGAGCGGTTTAAGGGTAACGGTATAGAGGTCATCATTGATTATGCCCACACCCCAGATGCCTTAGAACAAGTACTTAAAACCTTGCGTCCCTTTTGTCAGGGCAGACTAATTACCGTCTTTGGCTGCGGAGGGGATAGGGACAAGGGGAAAAGGCCGCTTATGGGAAAGATTGCCAGTGAGCTGAGTGACTTGGTGATTATTACCAATGACAACCCCCGTTCTGAGCCCTCGCGGCAGATTATTCAGGATATAGAGATGGGCATTAATAAGGACAAGGCCTACTGCATTGTCCCTGATCGGCGCCAGGCCATTGCGTGGGCCATTAAACACGCGCAAAAAGGGGACATGATTGTCATTGCCGGCAAAGGGCATGAAGACTACCAGATTGTAGGGGACAAGCGATACCATTTTAGCGACCGGGAAGAGGTGTTAAAAATTTTAAAGGTTAGAAGTTAACAAATGAGAAAGTTTGAGCCATGAGGCAGGTGGGTAATTGGCCATTAATGGACATTTTAGAGGCTACCGGGGGAGAATTACAAGGGAAAAAGGTAGAGGCCTTTACTGGTATTACAGACGATACGCGGGTTTTACAACCAGGGGATCTATTTATTGCCCTTAAAGGCGCAAGACACGACGGACATCATTTTATCCCTCAGGCCTTAGAAAGAGGGGCGAAGGGGATTGTCATCGCAAGAGATTTTTTACCTCAATTATCTTCTGTTTCTGGTAATTATGCGGCCATCGTTGTGTCCAATACCCTTCTTGCCTTGGGAGATATTGCCCGCTTTTGGCGCAGGCGGTTTTTGAACGTTCCCCTTATTGCCATCACTGGGAGTAGCGGTAAGACTACAACCAAAGAGGCCATTGCCTGGATGCTAAGTAACCGTTTTAAAGTGCTCAAGAGTGAGGGTAACTATAATAACCAGATTGGCCTTCCCTTTACCCTTTTAGGTATTCGGCCTGAACATGAGATTATTTGTGTGGAGTTAGGTACCAATGCCGAGGGTGAAATAGATTATTTAGCCTCTATCGCCCTCCCGCAGATAGGTGTGATTACAAGTATTCAGCCAGCCCACCTTAAAGGACTTAAGTCGCTAAAAGTTATTCAAAAGGAAAAAGGAAGCCTTTTAACCCATACCCAGAAATGTTTTGTTTATAACGCCGATGATCCGCGGGTAGCTGCTTTGGCTAACGAATTTGACAAAGAAAAGATTGGTTTTGGCTTAAAGAATGGCCTTATTCGGGCTGAAGACATTGAGTGGAGAGACACTGGACTTTGGTTTAGCGTGTATACCCCAGATTTTACCTTTGGTGTGCAAACTCAGCTTATAGGCAAACACCAAATCTACGCCCTTTTGGCTGCTGTGGCTATAGGGTGGTATCTTGGAATCACAAAAAAAAAGATTGCCCAGGCTTTAGCATCTTTTAAACCCTTATCCGGTCGTCTAACTTGGTTTAAAGATAAACAGGGAAGAATTATCTTAGATGATACCTACAATGCTAACCCTGGCTCTATGCAAGCTGCCTTAGGAGTCCTGAATTCGTTTAAAAATGGCAAAATAGCCATTTTGGGAGACATGTTAGAACTTGGAGAACAGGACATCTTTTGGCATGAAGAAATAGGGAAAAAGGCAGGAAGCATTTCCTTAAAGGCCCTCTTGCTTTATGGCCAATACGCAGAAGATTTTAAAAGGGGTGCCCTTAAGGCAGGTATGGAGGAAAAACACATTTTTATCCTGCAGGAAAAAACAGATGTGCTTCCACTTTTGGACAAGATTACTACACCAGGAGATGTCATTCTCTTTAAGGCCTCAAACAAGATAGGTTTTAGTGAACTGGTTAAGAAACTAAAGGAGCAGTTATGATTTATCACCTTTTATATCCCTTACACAAATACTGGATTGGCTTTAATGTCTTTCGTTACATTACCTTCCGTACAGCCTATGCTATACTCACGGCCCTTCTTTTGGCCTTGATCTTTGTGCCAATCTTTGTTCAGTTTCTTAAGAAAAAAGGGTGGGCAAAGACTGAAAAGCCATACGAACCTCAAACTCACAACGGCAAAATTGGCACCCCTACGATGGGAGGGATTCCTATTTTAATCTCAGTGATCATAACTGTCCTCTTGTGGTGCAATTTAACCAATCCATTTATTTGGCTTCTTCTCTTCACAGCCATCATGTTTGGTCTTATTGGTTTTGTGGACGATTACCGAAAAATAAAACAAGGCAAGGGAAAGGGTCTTACGGCCAAGCAAAAGTTTGGTTTGCAAATTCTGTCTGCTTCTATCATCGCGATCTTCTTGATTAAGGGAATTGGTTTTTCCACTAAATTGTACTTTCCTTTTTTTAAAAAGTTTACTCCAGATTTGGGCATTCTTTATTATTTCTTTATTATTCTTGTCATCGTAGGAGCTTCCAACGCCGTTAATCTTACTGATGGCCTAGATGGGCTTGCTACTGGCCCTTTAGGCATTTCCTTTGGGAGTTATCTCCTCTTGGCCTACATGGCAGGCCACATTAAAATAGCTACATATCTTCAAATTGCCTATGTGGCTGGAGCCGGTGAGGTAGCTGTCTTTTGTGGAGCCTTGTTAGGGGCTTGCCTTGGTTTTCTTTGGTATAACGCCTATCCAGCCGAAGTCTTTATGGGAGATGTTGGTTCCCTATCTTTAGGAGCCCTTTTGGGTACGATTGCAGTTATTGTAAAGCAAGAAATCCTATTGCTTTTAATCGGAGGTCTCTTTGTCATTGAGGCCCTGTCGGTCATTATTCAAGTGGGTTATTTCAAAATTACTAGAGGTAAACGTATCTTTAGAATGAGTCCTCTTCATCACCATTTTGAACTCAAGGGATGGAGTGAACCAAAAATTATCGTGCGTTTTTGGATTATCGGGATTATATTGGCCTTAATGGCATTGAGCACTTTAAAATTACGTTAATAGGTTGAAAGAAATGTACCAAGGTAAGCGGTTTGTAGTAGTAGGATTGGGGAAAACAGGTTTTGCCCTTGCCAAGTTTTTATACCAAAAAGGGGCAAAGGTAGTGGTATCTGATCAATCTCCCTTAGAGCAGTTAACACCAAAGGTAGAAGAGTTAATCTCCTTAGGTATAGAGATAGAGGCAGGGGGCCATAAAGAGGAAACCTTTTTAAAGGCCGATGGTATTGTATTAAGTCCTGGGGTAAGTCCTCATTTACCCGTTTTAAAACACGTTATGGCAAAAGGAATTCCTGTTTTGGGTGAATTAGACATCGTTTCTCCTCACTTACCATGCCCTGTTATTGCCATTACCGGTACTAATGGCAAAACAACAACCACCACTATCTTAGGTAAGCTCCTTAGGGCAGCTGGGAAAAAAGTTTGGGTAGGAGGAAATATTGGCACACCTTTAATAGAGGCCTTAAAAGAACAGAATTTGGACTTTATCGTGGCCGAAGTCAGCAGTTTTCAGCTGGAAACAACTACCTATTTTCATCCCTTTGTCGCCATCTGTCTGAATGTAACCGAGGATCACTTGGACAGGCATGGTAGCCTAGAGGTCTATCGGCAATGCAAACTTAAAATTGGTCAAAGGCAAACGGAAAATGACTGGTTTATCTTTGATGGAGACAATCCAGCCTTGACCGAAGCAGCTGTTGTTTTAAAAAGTAAAAAACTACCCTTTGGGGCTAAAAAGAACTCCTGTTGCCTTAAGGCCTATCTTGAAAAAGAAAAGATCATCATTACTCTAAAGGAAAGATGGGAAATACCAACAGAAGGTCTGAAGCTAAAGGGAATGCACAACTATAAAAACATCATGGCCGCCTTATTGGTGGCTCAAATCACTGGCTGTAAGTTAGCGCAAATAGAGCAGGCATTAAGGCAATTCCAAGGCTTGCCTCATCGCCTGGAGTGGGTACGCTCTTTAAATGGAGTAAACTTCTATAATGATTCCAAAGCTACTAATGTCAGTGCCACTCTAGCGGCCTTAGAGAGTCTTGAACCTCCCATTGTGCTTATTGCTGGGGGTCTGGGTAAGAACCAGGACTTTATTCCCTTAGGACCTGCTTTAAGGCAGAAGACAAAGGCCGTTGTCCTTTTGGGAGAGGATGCTCCAAAGATAGCTGCTGTAAGTCAGCAGTATATACCTACTTTTATCGTTTCTGACCTAAAAACAGCCGTAAAGAAGGCTTGGGAACTAGCAAGACCTAAGGGACAGGTATTACTTTCTCCTGCTTGTGCCAGTTTTGACATGTTTAAAGACTATCAAGAGAGAGGAGAACGGTTTAAAGAGGAAGTATATGCACTCTAAAAGTTACCATCCTGACAAATGGGACTGGGGACTTATGCTCTTAGCCTTTAGTTTGTTGGGCATTGGACTAATGATGATCTTTAGTAGCAGTTTTGTTCTGGCCCAAAAACAGACAGGGAATCCTTATTATTTCCTTATTCGCCAAAGTGTTTATGCCTTTATCAGTGTACTCTTTATGCTTACGGTAGTACGATATATTCCCTATCAGTTCTATCGCCGTTTCACCTATCCCTTTCTATTTCTGGCAATTGTAGGACTCACCTTGGTCTTTATTCCAGGGATTGGCCGCACTATCAACAACGCCACCAGATGGATTGGTCTGGGTAGTATTTCCTTACAACCATCAGAAATGACCAAGCTGGCCTTTATCATTTATCTTGCGGCTGCCATTTCTAGAGAAGAAAAGATTAAGTCCTTCTCCGTAGGTGTTCTGCCTGTGTTGATTATTTACGGTATTTTGGCAGTTCTACTTTTGGCTGAACCGGACTTGGGCACAGTGGTGCTTTTAGGGGGACTTATGTTCATGATGCTCTTTTTGGGCGGGGCACGGATGAAACACCTTATCTTGATCACCCTGCCAGGCTTTGCCCTCTTGGCCTATTTGATATTTGCTGCCCCTTATCGTCTAAAGAGACTTATGGCCTTTCTCCATCCTGAACAGGATCCCTTTGGAGTAGGCTATGTCATCTTACACTCTAAACTGGCCTTTGCCAGTGGAGGAATGTGGGGACAGGGACTTGGATCAAGTCAGCAAAAGTTGTTTTACCTGCCTGAACCTTTTACGGACTACATTTTTGCCATCTTAGGGGAAGAATTAGGATTTTGGGGAGTGGCTTTAACTATCTCCCTGTTCGGACTTTTGATCTGGCGAGGCATCAATATCGCCCGTAGTGCAAGGGATTTGTTTGGTTTTTATCTGGCCATCGGTCTAACCTTGTGGCTTGGGCTTCAAGCGATTATACACATGGGTGTGTGTCTTGGTCTCTTGCCGCCCAAGGGGATTACCCTCCCCTTCATTAGCTATGGAGGGAGTGCCCTTTTGACTGATTTTATCGCCATTGGCATTTTACAAAACATTTATGCCCAAGGGCAGAGGTAAATTTGTTTATTGAGTTGGAGAAAGCTTGATAATGATTACAAGAGGTAAATGCAACATTGCCATTGCGGCTGGAGGGACAGGTGGGCATATCTTTCCTGGCATTGCTGTGGCGCAGGCCTTGGCTGAAAGAGGGATAAAAAAGATTGTGTTTATAGGAAGAAAAGGCGGTTTAGAAGAGGATATTATTAGCCGTTATGACTTTTCTTTTTATGGTATTCATACCGCTGGGCTTGTGGGCAAGGGAGTATGGGAGAAAATGAAGGGCCTAAGTAAGATGCTTGTTGGTTTAAAAGAGGCCTTAAATGTGTTAAAAAGGGAAAAAATTGATCTTCTTTTGGCAATGGGAAGCTATGTAGCCGTTCCAGCCGCCATGGCGGCACGGTATCTACATATCCCGGTAGTTTTACACGAACAAAATGCCGTACCAGGAAAGGCCAATCAGGTGTTAAGCCGGTGGGCAGAGGCAATTTGTGTGTCTTATGAAAGCTCTAAGCAACATTTTAGAGGGAAAAATTGCGTCTTTACGGGCAATCCCGTGCGCGCAGAAATTTTAAAGGCAAGCTCTTTTTGCAACAATTCTCACCCAGGTATACCAACAAAGATACTTATCTTAGGAGGAAGTCAAGGAGCAAGGGCCATTAATGAGGCCTTTTGTAAGACCTGGCCGTTTTTAAAGAAGCATAAGGAGAGATTTTATTTTATCCATCAAGCCGGCCATAAGGACTTTGCTTGGGTAAAGGCATTCTATGACAAGGAGATGATTCCAGGAGAAGTGTACGCCTTCATTCATGAGATGGAAAAAATCTACCCACAGGTAGATTTAGTCATCGCCAGGGCCGGTGCCACTACCCTAGCTGAATTGATGGTTATGGGGCTACCTAGTATTCTTATTCCTTTTCCTGGAGCTGCCTATCATCAGCGCTATAACGCCTCAGCTCTTGAGGAAGCAGGGGCCGCTTTGGTAATTACGCAAGATAAACTTACCGGTGAACTTTTGGCCAGACAACTATTAGCCCTGCAAAAAGATCCTTTAAAATTACGCCTTATGGCCAAGGCAGCCTTCTCCTTGGGGAGAAGGGACGCTGCGCAAAGGATTGCTCAGGTTTGCGTCTCATTAGTGCATCATTAAGGAGGAAAACATGCATTTGCCTTGGCATAATTTTCACTTTATCGGTATCGGAGGCATTGGCATGAGCGGTCTAGCCAGCCTTCTCTTGGAGGCCGGCTATAAGGTAAGTGGGTCTGATCTTAACACCAATGCGTTGATAGAAAGGCTTAAGGCTAAGGGAGGAAGAGTGTACATAGGCCATCGGGCCGAACAGGTCAACGGGGCGGAGGTGGTAGTGTATTCTTCGGCCGTGAAACCAGACAACCCGGAGTTAGAAATGGCCAGAAAGAAGAAACTGCCTATCCTTTCTAGAGGAGAGCTCTTGGCTCTTCTTATGGAAGAAAAGAAAGGCATTGCCATTGCTGGCACCCATGGCAAAACCACTACCTCGGCCATGATTGCCTGTATTTTAGAAAAGGTAGGTTTAAGCCCAACCGTTATTGTCGGAGGATGTATAAACAATACAGGCACAAATGCCTGGTGGGGTAAAGGAGAATTCTTGGTAGCTGAGGCCGACGAAAGCGATGGGAGCTTTTTAAAACTTAATCCCTACATCGCCGTAGTAACCAACATAGAAGCTGATCACTTGGACTATTATCAAAATCTAGAGAGAGTGGTTAATGCCTTTTCGCAATTTTTGCGCAACTTAAGACCAGGGGGATGCGCAATCATCTGGGGAGATGACGAGCGCCTAAGACTTTTGGCCAAGAAGCTGAATATCCCTCACCTTTCTTTTGGTCTCACCCCTGGTCAGGATATAGAGGCCAGACACCTTTCCCTAAACGGTGCGGGAAATCAGTTTGAGCTTTATGTGCAGGGGGAAAAAGTTTGTGTCGTAAATTTCCCCTTTCCTGGACAGCACAATGTCCTTAATGCCCTCGCTGCCATAGCTGTAGCTACTGCTTTAAATATAGACTTAGAAATAGCGACGGCGGCCTTAAAGGAATTTAAAGGGGTAGGACGACGGTTGGAAATAAAAGGCGAACAAAATGGTGTCTTGGTCATAGATGACTACGGACATCATCCTACAGAAATAAAGGCCACTTTAAGGGCGATTAAACACCACTGGCCCAAAAGGAGACTTATTACGGTCTTTCAGCCTCATCGGTATAGCCGCACCCTGGCCCTTTATCCTGAGTTTTTAGATGCCTTTGCCGAGACCGATGAGTTGATATTAACTGAAATCTACGCCGCCTGTGAAAAACCAATTGCCGGCGTAAGTGGTAAATGGTTGGCCAAAGGGGTGGCTAAAAGGCGGTCGGTCTATTACTGCCCTGACTTTGAAACGGTTTTGAAGAAGTTAAATTCTATGGTAAAAGAAGGAGACATTGTTTTGACTATTGGCGCAGGTAATATTTGGCAAGTAGGAGAGACCTTTTTGGAACAACGCCTATGCAGAATTTAAAGAGGTTTGGCCAAACGATATATGCTTATTCTCTTTCTGCCCTTACTACCTTTAAAATTGGAGGACCAGCTAAGGCAGTGGTATATATAAACCAAGAAGACAACTTATTGGAGCTGATTACCTATTTGGAAGGGATTGGCTGTCCCTATTTTGTCTTAGGAAAGGGCAGTAACGTCCTAGCACCAGATAAAGGATATGAGGGGGTGATCATAAAGTGGATATCGGCTGACTATAGCTGGGAGGAAAAAGACGACCATGTCATCTTAAACGTAGGGGCAGGCATGAAGATTGCCAAACTGCTTAACTTATGCTTGCAGCAGGGATGGGAGGGAGTAAGCTTTTTGGCTGGCATTCCAGGCACAATAGGAGGGGCGGTGGCCGTTAATGCTGGGGCTTTTAGTAAAAGCATAGGGGAAAAAGCAAGGAGAATAAAACTCTTTTTGCCTTCAAAAAATCCAGAATGGCTTAATTGGGATCAGACAAGATATACCTATCGCCTTGCAGACATTCCCTCACTAGGGATTATTCTAAGGGCAGAGTTAGAGCTTGAACTAAGCGATCCGGCCATTGTCCAGGCCCAGATAAAAAAACATTTTTTGCACAAAAAACAAACCCAGCCCCTCTTTTTACCTTCGGCCGGGTGTATTTTTAAAAACCCATCTCAAGTGAGTGCAGGTTATTTGATTGATAAAGCTGGATTAAAAGGGAAAAAGATTGGTGGGGCGTGCATTTCGTCTAAACATGCCAACTTTATTGTCAATACAGGACAGGCCAAAGCCGCGGATGTCTTGGCGCTAATGGAATTTGTGCAAGAAAAGATAGAAAAAGAAACGGGTATCGTTTTAGAACCAGAAATTAAATTTATCCAATGAAAAAGAACCGGTACAAAAAAGAAAGAAACTGGAGGGCTATTTTAAGAATAGGAGGAGGTATTTTTATTCTTATCCTTGTAAGCTTCGGCTGTGTGATAAGCTATGCCTATCTCTGTCAACTGCCCTATTTTACCATTAAAAGGATCGTGGTAGCAGGAAATGAGCAGGTGCCAGAAACAAAGATTGTTAATGTTGCCCTGAATTGTATAGCACAAAAGAATCTTCTAGCGGTAAATGTGCAAAAGATAAGACATCTACTTCTCAAAGATCCCCTTATAAAAGAAGTGGAAATAAACCGTATATGGCCAGATGAGTTAAAAATCACGATCAAAGAAAGGTATATTGTTGCCCTCGCCTACTGTCAAAATTATTGGTGGTGGGTAGATGAAACAGGCAAATGCCTGTTTGCCGGAAGGAGGTATTTTGATCTACCTATTGTTACCGGCATAAAAACCCCAAATGACCCTCAATTAGAGAGCGTTATCAGACTCTTGCGTCTTCTCAAGAAGGAAAAAGGAGTGCTTTCGCTAAAAAACATTTCTGAAATTCATCTAGACAAGGACCTAGGTTTTACGGTATTTACCCTTAAAGGACAGGAAATTATTTTGGGTAAGGATACATTTTCTGATAAACTAAAAATTTTATATAAGGTATTTGTTTATCTACAAAAGAAACACCTAAGTTTTAAACGCATTGACTTGACAGAGCCTAATCGCGTATATGCGAAATTAGCCCATTGAAGGAGAAAACAGATGGCATATAAAGGAGAACTGATAGTGGGTCTTGATATTGGAACGACTAAGGTCTGTGCCGTTGTAGCCGAACCTACAGAGGAAGGGAGCCTGGACATCATCGGGGTAGGCTGTAGCCCTTCCCACGGCCTGCGCAAGGGAATGGTAGTGAATGTAGAAGAAACCATTGCTTCTATAAAACGGGCAGTAGAAGAGGCTGAAATGATGGCGGGCTGTGAGATCCACAGTGTTTATACCGGCATTGCAGGTAGTCATATTCAGGCAATCAATAGTCAGGGAGTAATTGCCCTTAAACACCGGGAGGTAACAAAAAAAGATATAGAGCGGGTAATTGAAACAGCCAAGATGATTTCCCTCCCCCCAGAGAGGCAAATTATCCACGTCCTTCCGCAGGAATTCATCGTAGATGATCAAGGAGGAATAAGGGATCCACAGGGGATGGCCGGGGTAAGACTTGAGGCCAAGGTAAACATCATCACGGCTTCAGTAGCGGCGGTGCAGACCCTGATTCGGTGTATTCAAAAGGCAGGGCTAGATCTCATAGAGATCGTTCTTCAGCCTCTGGCGGCGAGTGAGGCCGTGTTAACAGATGAAGAAAAGGCCTTAGGTGTAGCCTTGGTAGATTTGGGCGGAGGCACTACAGACATTACCGTATTTGCCGATAACAGCATCAGACACGCGGCTATCTTGGCTGTAGGTGGTACTAATGTCACCAACGATATTGCCTTTGGGCTTCGCACTCCCTTTTCAGAGGCCGAAAAGATTAAGTTGAAGTATGGAATTGCCACTTCTTCTTTGATTGAGGAAGAGGAAGAAATTGAAATCCACAACGTGGGGGATAAGCGGGTAAGAAAGATCTCGCGTTCAGTTCTCGCCCAAATTATTGAGCCCAGAGTAGAAGAGATTTTGGGCCTAGTAGATCATGAGCTTATTCAAAAGGATTTAAAGGACATGATTGCTTCGGGCGTAGTGATTACAGGTGGTTCTTCCCTTTTACCAGGCCTTGTTGAGTTGGCCGAACAAATCTTTGGCCTTCCTACCCGGATTGGCTATACCAGGGGAGTAGGTGGTCTTTCTGATGTCACTCGCAATCCCATGTACGCCACAGCCGTGGGCCTAGTAAAATATGGATTTAAAGCCCAGGGTGGAGGGGAGTTTTATAGTAGCTACCGAAAGCGTAGTACATGGCAAAGATTTATTGAAGGTATTAAAAGATGGTTTAAAGAAGCCTTTTAATGAAGGAGGAAAATTATGCGGATAGATTTAATAGAAGAGAATTTAACGGCTAAAATTAAAGTGATTGGTGTTGGCGGAGCGGGTGGAAACGCCATTAATAATATGATTGCTTCTGGGCTAAAAAATGTCAATTTTATTGCCGCTAATACCGATCTGCAGGCCTTAGAGGCCAATCAGGCTCCTATCAAGATCCAATTAGGCCCCAATGTTACCCGTGGCCTTGGGGCAGGGGCAAAACCAGAGATAGGCCGTCAGGCTGCCATGGAAAGTGTGGATCAGATAAAAGAAGTATTAGAAGGTAGCGATATGGTCTTTATTACGGCCGGCATGGGAGGTGGTACAGGCACAGGGGCAGCCCCGGTTATAGCCCAGATTAGTAAGGAAATAGGGGCGCTTACCGTAGCTGTCGTTACAAAACCATTTAGGTTTGAGGGCAAAAAGCGCCTAGAAATTGCCTTAAATGGCATTGAACAATTAAAAGAAGTGGTAGACACCATCATCACCATTCCTAATGACCGCCTCTTTACTTCCTTACAAAAGACCCCTACCCTCATTCAGGCCTTTAAAAAGGCCGATGAGGTGCTTTACTATGCCGTTAAGGGTATTGCTGACTTGATTACTATTCCTGGGCTAATCAATGTGGACTTTGCCGATGTACGCACGATTATGGAAGAAAAGGGATTGGCCCTCATGGGTACTGGTACGGCTAGTGGTGAAAATCGGGCGGTAGAGGCTGCCCAAAAGGCCATTAACAGTCCTCTCTTAGAGGATGTTTCCATTAAAGGAGCCAAGGGAGTGTTGATGAATATTACCGCCTCATCTGACATGACCCTGGAAGAAGTAGAGGCGGCCTCAAGCCTTATCTATGAAGAGGCGGCTGAGGATGCCAACATCATTTGGGGCACGGTCATTGATGACAATATTGGCGATAAGATGATGATCACCGTCATTGCTACAGGCATAAACAGGGATGCCAGCCAAGTAAAGCAAAAGGTGGAAAAACCTACTCAGGATGTTCCTTCCATTGAAGAATTTAAGGCCATCAAGGCAAAAGGCAAGGAGGTGAAAGAAAAAAAAGAAAAGAAGCAACGCAAGATCTTCCGTCTTCCTTTAGACGAAGACGATTTAGACATCCCTACCTTCATCCGCAAGCGGATGGATTGAAGAAATTAGATGCCCTGGCCTTTAAGAGAGTTTTATCAGCGGCGTTTAAAGAGGGAAAAGGGCAATGTTTGGGTTAAGGATTGGGGAGGTAGGCTTCGCATTGCCCTGGCCTACCCCAATGTCTATGCCGTAGGCATGTCCAATTTAGGTTTTCAAAGTGTCTATGGCATCCTCAATCAACGCCGTGATGTTGTTTGTGAGCGCGTCTTCTTACCAGATCCAGAAGAGGAAGCCCTTTTAAAAAAATATAATTCCCCTCTTCTTTCTTATGAATCCCAAAGACCACTTAAGGAATTTGACCTTCTTGTTTTATCCATTTCCTTTGAAAATGACTACTTGAATGTTCTAAAGATCCTTCACCTTTCAGATATCCCCCTAAGAGCTAAAGAGCGGGATTCGTCCTTGCCCCTAATTGGGGCTGGTGGCGTGGCTACTTGGCTTAATCCCGAACCTTTAACTCCATTTTTAGACTTTTTCCTCATTGGTGAGGCTGAGGCCTTTTTAGATAAATTTTTAGATAACTATTTTAAATACGCTGACCAAGAAAAAGATATCCTTTTGCAGCGTTTAGCACAATCTACCCCAGGTGTCTACGTCCCTACTGGTTACACCCCGGTGTATAAAAGTGATGGCATTCTAAAAGAGATTTTAGTCAAAGACGGCTTTCCCTTTCCCATTGTTAAACAACGGCTTAAGGATCTTCATGCTTCGGCCGCCCACAGTCAGATTATTACTCCAGAAACCGAATTTTCCCAAATGTTTTTAATTGAGATAGAACGGGGATGCTTTCATGGTTGTCGTTTTTGTGGGGCCGGTTACATCTACCGTCCTCCTCGTATGCGTCCCCTACCCTCTCTCCTAAAGACTATTGCGGCGGGTTTAAAATTCAGTTCCAAAATAGGCCTAATCGGGGCAGCCATAAACGATTATCCCCACTTGGACCGGCTCCTAAAGTTTATCTTAGATCAAGGGGCCGTTTTTTCTGTTTCTTCCCTGCGGGCCGATAGGCTTAATGAAGAGTTACTTTCAGCCTTAAAAAGATGCCATCACAAGACCATTACCATAGCGCCCGAGGCCGGCACTCAAAGGCTGAGGAATGTAGTTAATAAAGGACTTTCTGAAGAGCAAATTTTACAGGCCGCAGCCCTGGTGTCTAAATTTGGCTTTAAGACCCTAAAACTTTACTTTATCATCGGACTGCCTACCGAAACTCAGACCGATTTAGAGGGCATCGTGGAACTCATAAAAAAGACGAAGAAGGTAATGCTAGCTGTGCATCATGGGCGTTTCTGCCCCCATATTCATTTAAGTGTGGCCTCTTTTGTGCCCAAACCCTTTACGCCCTTTCAGTGGCATTCCATGGACAGTGTGGAGAATTTAAAAAAGAAAATGAAGTGGTTAAAGACTGCTTTAAAAAAAGAAAAAGGGATAAGCGTAACTTGTGATTTGCCTAAGTGGGCTTATACCCAGGCCCTTCTCGCCCGTGGGGATAGACGAACCGGGAACATCCTTTATATGGCCTTTAAATACGGATGGCAGAAGGCCTTTAAATCAAGTGTTGTCAATCCAGACTTTTTTGTCTTACGGGAAAGAGAAAAAGAAGAGATGTTTCCTTGGGAGATTATTTCTCACGGCTTAAAGAAAGAATTTCTTTATGAAGAATATCAGCGTGCTCTTAAAGGCCAACCTTCTCTTTCCTGTCCGATGAAACAAGAATGTAGCTGGTGTGGAGTGTGTAAAAAAGCGAGCAGGGACAATACCCCACCCGCTTTGAGCTAATTAAATTTTGAGCTAATTAAATATCGTAATACAGAGCGAATTCCCAAGGATGAGGACGTAACTTAATGGCGTTGACTTCATTCTCTATCTTCCATTCAATCCATTTCTCAATGACATCCTCGGTGAAGACATTGCCCTTTAAGAGGAACTCATGATCCTCTTCTAAGGCCTTCAGTGCCTCTTCTAAAGAACCAGGCGTAGATGGCACATTGGCCAATTCCTCAGGACTTAAGGAATAGATGTCTTTGTCAAGAGGTTCACCGGGATCAATCCTATTTTCAATACCATCTAATCCAGCCATTAACATAGCGGCAAAGGCAAGATAGCCATTGCAAGTAGGATCAGGAAATCTTACCTCAATTCTTTTTGCCTTAGGAGAAGGAGAATACATAGGAATTCTAACGGCTGCGCTTCTGTTTCGGCTACTATAAGCAAGATTTACTGGGGCTTCAAAGCCAGGTACTAACCGCTTGTAGGAATTGGTTGTAGGATTGGTAAAGGCACAAAGGGCAGGAGCATGCTTTAAGATACCACCAATGTAATAAAGAGCTAACTCACTTAATCCACCATACTTATCACCAGCAAAAAGGGGCTGTCCGTCTTTCCATAAGCTTTGATGTGTGTGCATACCAGAACCGTTGTCATTAAAGATAGGCTTAGGCATAAAGGTAACGGTAAATCCATTTTGTATTGCTACATTTTTGATGACATACTTATATTTCATCAAGTTATCACCCATTTGTACCAGGGGAGCAAAGCGCACGCCTATTTCTGCCTGGCCAGCAGTGGCCACCTCATGGTGCTGACATTCAACCTGAACACCAAGCTCTTCCAGCTTTAAAACCATCTCTGTTCTCAAATCCTGAAAATAGTCAACAGGAGGCACAGGGAAATAGCCCTCTTTATATCTGGGCTTGTAACCCAAATTAGGGTTTTCTTCCCGTCCACTATTCCAACGGCCTTCAATAGAATCAATGAAATAATAACCACAGTGCTCATTCTGCTCAAAACGGATATCATCAAAGATGAAAAACTC
The DNA here is from genome assembly GCA_027064585.1 of Candidatus Desulfofervidaceae bacterium. Taxonomy (GTDB): domain Bacteria; phylum Desulfobacterota; class Desulfofervidia; order Desulfofervidales; family Desulfofervidaceae; genus JAGHCL01. The sequence continues at coordinate 46,374 of JAMOPI010000036.1, forward strand.
GGCTTCTGGACCAAAGTAGGCTGTATCGGCAATACCTGTAGACTTTAAATAAGCTTCGGCCTTCTGGGCAATATAGCGAGGATCCCGAGTATAAGGCTCTCTGGTGATAGGGTCTACAACGTTGCAAATAAAGCTTACGGTAGGCTCTTCACAGAATGGATCCATGAAAACCGTATTAGGATCAGGCACAACAACCATATCACTAGCATTGATAGCCTGCCATCCACGGATACTAGAGCCATCAAAACCAAGGCCTTCCTCAAAAACACTTTCATCTAGGCACCGAATAGGAATAGAAAAGTGCTGCCAGGTACCAAGAAAATCACAGAATTTTACATCTACCATCTTTGCTCCATGTTTCTTCGCAAATTCTAATGCCTCCTTAGGTGTCATCACAAACCTCCTTTGCTATTTTTTAACCCTTTTAAACACAGAAAAAATGCCCAGAATGTTCCCTAAAAATCTAGCTTTTAAAGCTAAAAATTTACAAAATTGTTAAAATACGTACATTTTTGGAAATTCTCCTCTTTAGGTTAAGTAACTTTTGTTTCAAGCTGACTGACAATGTTACAAAACTCTTAACTTTAAAGTCTTTTTAATAGATAATCCGTATACCTCTGCACAATAGGATAACGACGACCGTAGCCAAAGGCCTTGGTGGTAATTTTTAGTCCAGGAGGAGCCTGTTTGCGTTTATACTCATTTTTATCTACCCTTCTGATGACTTCTTTTACAGTAGAAACAGGAAATCCCATCTCTATAATTTCGGTAACGCTGCGTCGGTTTTCAATATATTCCTTTAAAATGGCGTCTAAAACAGAATAAGGAGGCAGATCATCTTCATCCTTTTGGTTGGGCCTTAATTCGGCCGATGGTGGTTTGGTCAATATCCGATTAGGAATTATTTCATTTTGCCGGTTAATATATTTAGCTAGGCGATAGACAAGAGTCTTAGGGACATCGGAAATAACGGCCAGACCTCCAGTAAGATCACCATATAGAGTACAGTAACCTACGGCCATTTCTGATTTGTTTCCAGTAGAAAGCACTAGATAACCAAACTTATTACTTAAGGCCATAAGAATATTGCCTCGGATGCGGGCTTGAATATTTTCCTCAGTCGCATTCCAAGGTAGATCGTCAAACATTGGTTTTAAGGAATTTAGATAGGTTTTAAAGATTTCTGTAATGGGGATGATTTCGTACCGAATACCTAAAATTTTAGCCAACTGAGCCGCATCCTCTAAACTGGTCTTAGAGGTATAGGGAGAAGGCATAGCTACACCTAAAACATTCTCTTTACCGAAGGCCTTTACAGCAATATATGCGACCAGCGAACTATCCACACCTCCACTTAAGCCCACAACGGCCTTTTTAAAACCTGATTTATACGCATAATCCCGTGTTCCCATAATCAGGGCATCTAAAATTTCTGCTTCTTCCTGTGGAAATTTAGGAATAATACCACCTGACATTTTCATTTCTACTATGAGTAAGTCTTCAGAAAATGCCTTGGCCTGAGCCAAAAAGGTCTTATCAGGCAAGGCAATCGTGCTGTTGCCGTCATAGATGACATCGTCGTTTCCCCCCACTTGATTGACATAGATAATGGGAAATCCGTATTTACAGGCCAAAAAACTAAGCATCTTCTGACGAAAGGCAGGTTTGCCAATGTGGTAAGGAGAAGCAGAGATATTTATAAGCATATCTATCTTTTGTTTGGCCAATTGTTCTACTGGGTCTAAAGTATATTGCCTACGTGAAAAGAGATCTTTGTCATTCCAAATGTCCTCACAGATAGTAAGACCCCATTTAAGCCCTTGCCATTCAAAAGAAGTTGGTCTTTGGCCAGGCGCAAAGTACCTAGTTTCATCAAAGATATCATAGCTAGGGAGAAGCATTTTATGGGCACGCGCCAGAATTTGACCGTCTTTAAAAAAGACAGCCGTATTTAAAAGAGGCTTGGCATGATCCTGGTAGCGTTCCACACACCCACAAATAACGCCAATACCCTTTGTTTCTCTTACCAAGCCTTCTAGAACTTCTAGACTGTGACTGACGAAGGCATCTCTTTCTAAAAGGTCTTTGGGCGGATAGCCTATAAGTGTAAGTTCAGGGAAAATAATTAAATCGGCTTCCTTCTCTTTTGCTTCCTTAATAAAATGAGAAATTTTTTCTAAATTATAGTCAAAGGCCCCAATGATAGGATTGGTTTGACCAATGGCAATTTTCATCTACCATACCATCCTTACTTTTACACCTTTGTTATGGAGATATTTCTTAATTTCTCGGATGGTATATGTGCCATAGTGTACCATAGAGGCAATTAAGGCGGCATCCGCCTTGGCCGTGGTAAGGACCTCATAAAGATGTTCAGGCACCCCTGCCCCACCAGAGGCAATAACTGGGATAGAGACATTTTCAGAGATGAGCTTGGTTAAATTAACTTCATAACCTGCCTGTGTTCCATCGGCATCAATAGAGTTCAAACAAATTTCACCAGCACCTAAGTTTTCGGCCTCTTTTGCCCACCACAAGGCATCTATACCTGTATAGGTTCGGCCACCGTGGATGACGATTTCATAACCAGAAGGAATTTTTTCGGTAGGAGTAACTTTTTTAACATCCATGCCTAAAACAATACACTGACTTCCAAAGGCCTTTGCCCCTTCTTCTATAATTTTGGGATTTAACACGGCCGCGGTGTTTACACTTACCTTCTCTGCCCCAGCGAGGAGCACCCGCCGCATATCGTCTAGGGTACGCACACCTCCACCGACAGAAAAGGGAATAAATATCTGTTGGGCCACCTTTTCTACAACATCTATCATAATATCCCGATATTCAGCCGAGGCTGTGATATCATAAAAGACGATTTCATCGGCCCCTTCTTCGTAATAAACCTTAGCCATTTCCACCGGATCACCCACATCTACGTTATTTCTAAACTTAATGCCCTTAGTGGTGCGTCCGTTCTTAACATCTAGACAAACAATAATGCGTTTACTAAGCATTTATGGTCTCCACTGACAAAAATTTTCTAAAATTTGAAGACCTGGTTTTCCACTCTTTTCAGGATGAAATTGCACAGCTACCAGCCCCCGATGGGCCACTACAGACACAAACTTAACGCCATAATCTGTAATCCCATAGATTAATTCTGTATATTTGGGTACAGGATGATAGCTGTGCACGAAATAAAATTCGGCTCTTGGATCTATATTAGAAAAGACTGGATGGGGCTTAATTAGTTTTACACTATTCCACCCCATGTGGGGTACCTTAAGGCGCTCTTTAGTTTTAGGATCAATCAAGGGATCAGGAAAGGCCTTAACCGTACCTGGCAATATGCCCAAACACTCTGTGCCTCCCTCTTCACTCCTTTCAAAGATAATCTGAGTGCCCAAACAGATACCTAAAAGGGGAATTTTTCTTTTGTAGACCTCCTTTAACACCTCGGCCATGCCCGTTTTCTTCAAATCCTCCATGGCCGAAACAGCCGCTCCTACGCCCGGAAAGATCACCCGATCAGCGGCTAGCACTTCTTGAGGATCTGCCGTAATAACTGCCTCATAACCCAGATGACCAAGGGCCCTCTTTACGCTCGTTAAGTTACCTGCTTTATAGTCAATGATCGCAATCATAATCAACCTCAAAGTTTTTATCTTTGTGTTGTAATAAATTAGTTAAGAGAAGTCAACACCCAAAATCTGCGCTTCTCCTACAAGAAACATCGCAAGTGGGCTATGATAAATTTGTAGAGGCCTTTTTCTTCAAGGTTCAATTATAATCGTAACGCCTTCGCCCGCTTAGCAGTCAAAGCCAAGCCCAAAGGGCGCAGCTTATGCCAAAGGGCAGGTCGCAGCGAGTAGCAAATGAAGAACCTTGACAGTATAAGCGAGGTCCTGGCATATGATTCTTTAAGAAGGAGTAATTCTGTTGTTCCTTCTTAATTTTTTCTCCTCTCAAATATCCTTTTCCCAAAAATCAATCACGGATTTGGGAGCATTTATATCTTTAAAAGTAATTTGGCAATGTGAAAATATATGATTAGACCTGTAGCGTCACACAAAGTAGTAAGCAGAGGAGCACTAATTACTGCTGGGTCAAGTTTTAATTTAGTTAAAATAATAGGTAAAAGACTTCCCAACAAATTGGCCCATACAACAATGGCCACCATGGAGATACCTACAACTAGACCTATTTCTGGTCCTCCTTTCCAGAAAAAACTGCGCAAAAAAAGGGCAACTCCGAGGGTTATACCCAAGAGAAGACCTGTAATCAATTCCTTTTTGACTACATCAAACCATCTTCGTATATTTAACTCACCTGTGGCAATGGCCCGAATGACGAGAGTAGCCGACTGGGAGGCAGTATTTCCACCGCTGTCAATAAGTACAGGTATAAAAAAGGCTAAGGCAATAACCATACGTAAGGCGTCTTCAAAATGGGCAATCACGTTAGAGGAAAGAAAGTCTGCGACAAGAAGGAGTAACAGCCAGCCTGCTCTCTTTCGGTAGAGAAAGAAGGGCGAAGCCTTGATATAACTCTCCTCAAAGGGGATTATAGCCGATCCTTTTTGGAAGTCCTCAGTAACTTCTTCTTCTAATACGTCCAAGATATCATCAATCGTGACAATACCAATCAAAATTCCATCCTCATCCACTACTGGCAACACAGTAAGGTCATATTGTTGCATAATCTTTACTGCCTCCTCCTGATCGGCATAGGCAGATATGGAAATTACGTGGTAATCCATTAACATCTCTACTTTCTGTTCTGCATCGGCTAAAATAAAGCGTCTAATAGGTACGTCATCTAAGAGCCGCCAGTCATCGTTGACAACATAGATTATATCAATAGTCTCGGCATCTCGTCCCCGTTGACGTATGTGTTCAATGGCCTCTTTTACTGTCCAGTGAGAACGCACAGCCACATAATCAGGAGTCATCAAACGGCCAACACTATTTTTGGGATAGCCAAGCAGCTTTAAAACCTCCCTCCGGTCGTCAGAAGAAAGCATGTTAAGAAGTCTTTGCTGCAATTGACCTGGCAAGTCCTCAAAGAGTTCCGTCCTATCATCAGGAGGAAGCTCAGAGATAATTTCTTTGATGCGCTGATCACTCATCATTTTAAGAAGTTTTTCCTGGGACTCTTTGTCCAACTCCGCAAACACATCTATGGCCTTGTCCTTGGGCAAAAGGCGAAAAATGATGATCATGTTTTTTTCGTCTATATTTTGGAGTAATTCGGCTACATCTGCTACTGGCCATTTAGAGAGAATGTCTTTTATTTTCTTCAAACTTTTTTCTTCCAAATATGTCTGTATTACCTGTAAAAGTTCATCATTGAGCATGCCCTTCTCCTTGTTATGATAAATTCTTCGTAAAATATAAAACAAAGGCCTTTACGGAAAAGTTAAGTCCAGCGTGTAATTAACACCATAATAATAAAAGTAGACCCAAAGTATATATCACTATCCCCCAAATTTGGTAAGTCCTTTCTGACCTTTTTAGCCACCAATTACACATCTTTTGCATTAGATTAGGTTTTACAAAGAAAAGCACACCCTTTGCACAGATAAGTACGCCTAAAATGAGAGCAAATCCTTTAGCCGTCGTTTTAAAGGCCCCTATAATTAACAACAGACCTATAAAAATGGGGATAAGAGCAAAAAGGTAGTGTTTTTCTTGGCTAAGAAACTTTTGTAAGTTTACCTTCAACTTCTGGGGATAGAGAATACTTCTTATCCCCATTAACATAAAAAGAATCCCAGCTACCCATACAAACCATCTCATTTAAACCCTCCTTTTATTTTCTCCAGCCGTCTTTTAATTTCGGCCTCCTTTCCCATATTACTAGGTAGGTAATATCTCCTTGTTTTTAATTTTTCAGGTAGATAGTTCTGCTTTACATATCCCCCTGGGTAGTTATGTGGATACCTATAGCCCTCGCCATAACCCAATTTCTTCATCAAACGCGTGGGGGCATTACGAAGATGTAACGGAACAGGAAGACTACCGTAGGCCTTAATGTCTCTTTGGACTAGATGATGGGCCCTTAAAACAGCATTGCTTTTGGGGGCAGTGGCCAAATAAGTGGCGGCCTGAATCAAATTTAATACGCCCTCAGGCATACCAACGGCCTGAAAGGCATGCAAAGCGGCCACGGCTACTTGCAAGGCCTGGGGATCAGCGTTACCAATATCCTCCGAGGCAAAGATAAGCATTCGTCTTAAAATAAAGAGAGGGTCTTCTCCAGCCGTAAGCATTCTCTCCAACCAGTAAACGGCCGCATCCGGATCACTTCCTCGCATGCTTTTGATAAAGGCAGAAATGAGGTTGTAATGTTCTTCTCCTCTCCTGTCGTAACGTAAAGGAATTTCACTTAATACCCTTTTAAGCACTTCTTCAGAAATGACCTTTTGTCCTTCTTCCCAAGGGGCCATTTCAGTGGCCAATTCCAAGGTATTTAAGGCCACCCGGGCATCCCCTTGCGCCGCCTTGGCAATAAACCCAAGCAATTCAGGATTAATTTTTATCGGAGAATCAAAGCCCTTTTCTATGCCTCGTTTAAGAATCAAGGTCATTTCTTCTTGCGTAAAGGGATGAAACACCAACACCTTACACCGAGAAAGCAATGGGGCAGTGAGATAAAAAGATGGATTCTCAGTGGTTGTCGCTAGAAGAATTATAGTGCCCTTTTCCAAATAAGGCAAAAAGGCATCTTGTTGGGCCCGATTAAAACGATGAATTTCATCTATAAAAACAATCGTAGGAATCCCTTCTTTTTCCCAGTTCTGTTGCGCAGATTGCATAAATTCTTTGATTTCTTTTATACTTGTTGTTACAGCCGAAAAACTGGCCTGGGGATAGTTAAAGTATTGGGCAATAAGGAAGGCCAATGTAGTCTTACCTGTGCCCGGTGGTCCCCAGAAGATGAGGGAAGGTAGCTTCTGGGAAGTGAAGATTTTATGAATTAAGTCAATTAAATGCCTTTGACCTATGAAATCAGACAAACTCCGAGGCCGAAGGCGTTCGGTCAAAGGAATAGTTTTTTTTGCTTTGGTTTTGAGATTTAACATCCCCAATTTAATTTCTGTCTTAAGGTGTGGAAATAAAGACCATGGTTGATCAGATAAATAGGGCGCTGTGACCGTTTTATCTCTACCCTATCACCTCCAGCCAGAGGGATAAACACCTGGCCATCAAAGATTACCCTTACTCCCTCCCCTCCTCTTTCTAAGGTTATTTCTACCGTGGCCTCTGGAAACAAAACCAAAGAACGGTGAACAAGGTGGAAAGGACAAATTGAAGTTATAATAAGGGCATCCAAGGCGGGATGGACAATAGGGCCACCGGCTGAAAGGGAATAGGCCGTAGAACCAGTAGGCGTAGCAACGATAATTCCGTCAGCCCTCAGAGAAGTAACCTTTTGTCCATCTGCCTTTACCGAGAGGGTAATCAAATGGGTCCATGCTCCCCTTTCAATGGCTATTTCGTTGAGGGCCATAAAAGGTCCCTTTTTTTCATTCTGATTATAAATGATTCCCTCTATAACCATCCTCTTCTCTGCTCGAAACTTACCTTCTAAAACAGCCACAAGTATTTTCTTAGCCTCTTCTTTACTGACTGCACTCAGAAAGCCTAATTCTCCAAAATTGATCCCCAAGATAGGCACAGCCACAGGCCAAACCATGCGGGCGGCCTTAAGAAGCGAACCGTCTCCACCCAGGACAATAATAAGATCTAGAGAATAAGGAAAAGGAGGCCAAAAGACTGTAACTCCCTTTTGTTCTAACCAAGTAGCAATTTGTTCTGCCTCTTTCCTTGTAGTTGGGTCCTGACGATAATATATACCTATTTTCTGGATATCTGTTTTCTCAATCACAATGTGATGATATACACAACAAGAGAGAGAAAGTCAATAAACTTCACTCTGATCTGTAATCACTTTTCCATCTTCTGGTTGGAGGTATAATTTAAAACAGTTGGAAAGTTTGTGAGTTTATGGGTTTATGAGTTACCCATTAACGCATTAACACATTAACCCATTTCCAGTTGTGGTTAGGACTAGAGCTTTAGAAAGTTATTACAAAAGGTGATTACAGATGAAACTTCACTATACTTTAAACGCCTTTGCTTTTATATTGCACCTTTACTTGCTTAGCCAATATTCTATAGTCTGTCCCGTTTATTTGCACCCGTAAAGTTAAACGAATGGTATCAAGATAATCCAAAATGGCTACGGTATACTGGCGAGATAAATTCAGCAAGTTTTTAGCTTGGTTTAAATCCATTTTTTCATGGGTTAAAAGAAATGCTTTTACTTGTTTCCATGCCTTTTTTAGTAATTTTTGATGTAAAAAACGCCCGTTGTTAAGTTGAACAATGGCCTCTTTATCTATTAAAAAGGTTAAAGCCTTTTTTACCTTTTTTTCTTCCGCATGCGGAAATGCCCTTTGAAGTAAAACAAAGGTAAAACCCCTTAAGTCACCGTTAAGGGCATATTCCTCAATCTTTTTACAAAGCTTTTCTTCCTCTCCCTTAAGAAATGGCAAGAAACCCTTGATATGATAACGCCCTTTCGTTCTATCAATTTTTCCTTCTTTAAGAAGGGAAACAATTGCTTCCTCAAATACCTTTTTATCAATTTCCCCCACAGATTGTTTTAACTCTTCTTTAGCCAGGCCAATTTTGTAATAGAATTGCTGATGATAATTTTTAAGGCTGGATAAAATCTTTTCCTTTACTTCTCTAAAATTGTCAATATGGTAAAATCCATTACCAATTTGAATAATTTTTCCTTTCTTTAAAAGAGGATCAAGAAAAGAGTAGATTCTTTCTGTGCCTGTTTGTTTGAATAAGTTTATGGGCGTAACTGGGGTCACAAAATACTCTTTAATAAGTGCCTCTATAAAATCTACATCTACTCCTTGACAAAATCTGTGATAACGAGGGATCAAAAACCGCATTTTTTGCCGAAATTTGCGTCTTGTTACCTCTACAACAATACCTCCCCCAATGGTATGGGCTGGGCTTAAACTGCGTACGACAAATCTATCTCCTGGCAGGGCAGCAACCGGAATTTTACATCTAAATTGAACAAAGCCTTTTTCTCCTGGCAAAAGTTTATCCCTTTCCATAAGCACAACTTTGGCTGTGGTTTCCATAGTGCCAAGGTATAAACGCACAACAGTGTAGTTGTCAAAAACCTGCTCATCAGGAGGTGTATACACAAAAAGGGCATTGACAAAGTGACTAGTTTCGAGCAAACCGTTCTCGGCCAAAATCATCCCTTTTTCTACCTTTAAATTATGTCCCGCCAGATTAATACCTACTCTCTGTCCTGCCCTTGCCTCCAATACTTCTTGCCGATGTACCTGAAGTCCCTTTATTTTTACTAGCTTACCTTCTGGATAAATACTCAATACCTGCCCTACCCGGCAACTTCCACTTAAAACCGTGCCTGTTACGACTGTGCCTTGTCCTGGAATTTGTAATACCCGGTCAATAGGAAGTCGGAAGAAACCAGTGTCTGACCGAGGTGGAATTTTTTCGCATAAGGATTGCAGATAGGCGATAATTTCTTTTTCACCCTGTTTTGTCCAAGCAGAAAAGGGAATGATAGGACTATCTGCTAAAAAGCTATCTTTTACCAACTCTTTAATTTCTTCTATCGCCAAAAAACGAGTTTCTTCATCTACCAAGTCAACTTTAGACAAAACCACAAAGCCATAACGCACATCAAGAAATTTCAAAATTTGAAGATGCTCTCTTGTTTGGGGCATAACGCCGTCGTCTGCTGCTACTACCAAGATGGCTGCGTCTACACAGCTTGCTCCTCTGACCATGTTTTTGATAAAATCTTCATGACCTGGTAAATCAACAAAGGCAAGTAATTGCTTCTCTTCTGAATGGATATCTGAAGAAAGTTTAAAAGGAACAACCGTTGGTTCTATCGTCAGGCCCCTTTTCTTTTCCTCCTTTAAAACATCCGGATCAACACCTGTTAGGGTTTTAACCAAGCTAGATTTACCATGATCTACATGTCCAGCGGTAGCGATCGTATATTCAATCATATCCTTACCTAACAAACTCAATAAATTTTTAAAACTCAAAATTTGGAGGGGGCAAGGGGAATTGAACCTCCTCTGGCCTTTTTAGGGCCAGCCAACGGGTTTGCAGCCCGCGGGGAGCACCAGCTCCATTGCCCCCTTTTTGGCAAAAATTAATACTACATTGAAATAACAAATAAGTCAAATAGAAATTAGTTATAACAATCACAATTTTAAACAGGAAGGTTTATAAAATAATCATTTTAATAGTAACCGCTAAAGGGTAAGCAGTGAATGGGAAGGTAAGGAGTAGGACATACTTATCACTTTTCAGTAACTTTTCTAACTCCTTGTACATCCTTTAACTTGAGTTTTATTCTTTTCATAGGTAGCTTCCTTTTATTTGGTTCTTGCTAAGTTTAGCTAGTCGTCCCTGAAAAACGATATAACCTACCATTTTATCGCATATTTCCTTGATATTAGGGTGATACAAATACAGGGATATGTTAAAAATCGGCTCAAAATCTTACAATTTGGAACGTCAAAATAAAAGGAAGAGGATCCGATAAAAGGCAATTAAGTTTGTTTCAGCAAAGGTTAAAAGAACAACTCAACCCAAAGCATCTCTTATACAAGATTTTTGAACTATTGACACTATTTACAAACTATTTTAAAAGCCCTTAAATAAGTTAAGTATTTTAGGAGTTTTTATGTCTACTCCTGCGTTTTTTAAAACCGCCTATTTTGCAGAGAGTTGTCCTAATTGTGGAGGCATAATTGATGATCGGCGTCTTTCTTTAGGCCAGCCGTGTGAGAAGTGTTTGGAAACTCCCCGTGTTTGTGTTTGCAAGGCATTAAGGAATAAACAGTGTTTAAAGGAAATGGCCACAGCCTGTAGGGTCTGGGAGGAGACAGATCGGTTTAAGAGTTTTTTTACCCAAAAAGTAGGCTCTTCTCCTTGGGCATTACAGCTTACCTGGGCCAAACGGGCCTTTTTAAAAAAGTCTTTTGCTATTGTTGCGCCTACCGGTGTTGGCAAAACCACCTTTGGTCTAGTTTTTACAGCCTATCTTTCGCAGCCAAGCTATATTCTTTTGCCGACGAAACTATTGGTCAAACAGGCCTATGAACGTCTTTTAAAATTTCTTCCTCCTTCCCAAATTGCTGTCTATTTGGGCAAAAAGGATGAAAAGGAACGTATCGCTACGGCCAATTATAAGGTGCTTATCACCACGGTAAACTTTTTTTACCGTAATTTTGAGCTCATTCCCAAGCATTTTTTTAAATTTATCTTTGTAGACGACGTGGATGCGGTGTTAAAGTCTTCTAAAAATGTAGATTATCTTTTTAAACTCATGGGTTTTAGCGATGAGGACATAAAACTTGCGCTTAAACGCCAAAAGACAGAAGCCGAAAGAGAGCGCCTTAAGAAACTATCCGAACATAAAGATATAATCTTAATTGTCTCTTCGGCCACAGTGCAGCCAAAGACCAACCGGGTAATGCTCTTTCAGCAATTGCTTGGGTTTGAGGTGCAGCAGGCCCAAAGTAACCTGCGTAATATTGTAGACTTATGGCAGCAAGTAGAAAATGAAGATGAAGCTTTGCAAGAAGCCGCTGCTTTTATCCAGAGATATGGGGGAGGTTGTTTTCTGTTTGTATCTGCTGATAACGGCAAAGAAGGAGTAGAAAGAACTGTTTCTTTTTTAAATAAGCAGGGCATAAAGGCCACTGCCTATCATAAAGTTAATGATGCCCAGATAAAGGCCTTTTGTCAGGGAGAGCTTAAGGTCGTTGTGGGTATTTCTAATGCCTATAATCCCCTTGTGAGGGGAGTAGATTTGCCAGAAGCTGTGCGTTATGTCATTTTTTTAGACGTGCCCAAATTGATCTTTCCTACGGTCGTTTCCTTAAGGCCAAGCAGCCTTTTTGGCCTTTTGACCGCCCTAAAAGACCTCTTACCTGCTGAGAAACTTAACTCTTATCTTTCTTATGTGCGCAGGTATCTTAGTCTTTCTGAGACCCAAATAGACCGCTATCCCCGGATCAAGACCCGCCTAGAAGAAATTGCTGCCTTTTTAGAAGCGCATTTAAACGATAAGGACTTTATTGAACGCATAAAAAAGGACGAAAATATTGGTTTAAAAGAAAAAAATGGTCAGCTCTATATTGTTGTTGGCGATACAAATGGCTATCTCCAGGCCTCTGGTCGGGCCTCACGCTTATTTGCCGGCGGCTTAAGTAAAGGCCTGGCCTTGACTCTTTATTGGGATAAAAAGGCTGCACGTAGTCTTTTTAAAAGAATGCGTTTTCAGGATAGTGTGCGTTTTGCTCAAATGGAAGAGGTAGATTTTAACGCCCTTTTTAAGGAGATAGACGCCGATCGCGAACGGATTAAGGCCATTAAGGCCGGCAAGGACTTGCCTGAGAAAAAGGACTTATTTAAAACCACGTTGGTAGTTGTGGAATCTCCCACCAAGGCCAAGACCATTGCCAGTCTCTTTGGACGACCTAGCCGTCGTCGGATTGGACATTTGCTGGTGTATGAAATTAATTTGGAAGATCGCCTTCTCTGTATCACGGCCTCATTAGGACATGTGTATGACCTTACCATCTCTGATGGCTATTTTGGCGTAAAAAAAGAAGACGGCCGGTTTTTACCTGTGTATGCGCCGATAAAATCATGCCTTGATTGTGGAGTGCAGACAACCGAAAATCTCTGTCCCCGCTGTCATAAGCCACTTTCATTAAGCAAGGCTGAAGTTATCCAGGCCCTAAAGCAGATAGCCCTAGAAGTGGATGAAATTCTTATTGCCACTGACCCAGATACCGAGGGTGAAAAGATAGGCTGGGATATAAGCCTCCTTTTGCGCCCCTTTCATCCGGTGATCAAGCGGGCCGAGTTTCATGAGGTAACCCGCCGTGCCTTTTTAAAGGCCATCAAAAATCTCCGCTCTCTTCATCTGCCTTTGGTTAAAGCCCAAATCCTGCGCCGCATTGCCGATCGCTGGGTAGGGTTTATCCTCTCGCAGCGTCTATGGGAGGCATTTCAAAGACGCACTCTCTCGGCCGGACGCGTTCAGACCCCGGTACTTGGCTGGGTGATTGAAAGAGAAAAGGAACGTCGCCAAAAAAAGGCACGCATTAGTTTTTCCTTAGGCGGATTTTCCCTTTCCTTTGAAGAGTTGGACTTAGACAAGGCAAAAGAAATTTTTACCCGTTTAGAGCAGGCCAAGATAATCATCAGCGATGCCGGCGAAAAGACTATCTCTTCCCCTCCGCCCTATCACACTGGCCCCCTTTTAACCGATGCCTCACAGCTTTTATACCTAAGCGTCAGCCAGACTATGCACCTTCTGCAGGAACTCTTTGAAAAAGGCATTATTACCTATCACCGCACAGATTCCATGCATGTGTCTGAAGTAGGTAGAGAGGTAGCTAAGGAATATATTACAGCCAAATTTGGAGAAGAGGTTTTACAAAAAAGGACCTGGGCCAAAGAAGGCACACATGAATGTATCCGCCCTACCCGTCCCTTGGATGAACAGGAAATAAGATATATGTTGGCCACAGGGACCTTAGAGTTAAGCAATCCCAAGCAGGCCTTAAGGCTTTACCGGCTGATCTTTAACCGGTTTATGGCTTCCCAGATGAAGGATGCCCAGGTAAAGGTAAAGGAATTAAAACTTTGCCTGCCTGAAATTGGGTGGGAGAAAGAGTGGGAGATTTATACAGAAGTAATAGAGCCAGGATTTAGCTTACTTAAGCCCTTAAAAATCACGCCATTAAAAGAAATAATAATTAAAGATAAGGAGCTTCGCCTTGTACCCAAGGCTATGCCTTATACTGAGGGCAGTCTGGTAGAGGAAATGAAACAAAGAGGACTTGGCCGCCCCTCTACATACGCCAAGATTGTGTCGGTGCTCTTAGAGAGAAGATATCTTATTTCTCATAAAAATTACCTCTTTCCTACCCGCTTAGGTAAAGAGGTGTTTACCTTTTTAGACAAGCATTACCATGAATATGTGAACGAAGAGTTTACAAGACAACTGGAAGAAAAGATGGATGCCGTAGAAGAAAATAAACTTGATTACCAGCAGGTATTAACGGCCTTATTTAAGGAAGTAGTAGAAAAGGAATGGCAAGAGGACTTAAAGGAGGTAGAGGTCAGCTATGGCAGTTATTTGTCCTAAGTGTGGGCGGCAGTATGATGTGATTTTATTTGATTTTCGGGATATTCTTTTGTGTGAATGCGGTTATAAGATTAGCAAAGATGACCTTCACCGGCGTTATGTCAAAGAGGCAGACATTTATGTTATCATTCCTGCCCGGTATGCAGCCAAGCGCTTTCCTGGGAAGCCACTTGCCTTGTGGCAAGAAAGGCCTTTAATTCAACATGTATATGAGTGTGCTTGTAAATCTTCTTTGCCCAAGGCGGTTGTTATCGCAACGGATGATGAACGTATTGCCCAGTGTGTAGAAGGGTTTGGGGGTAAAGTAGTCATGACTGCCCCTGACCATGCTTCTGGCACAGACAGACTGGCCGAGGCCGCCAATTTGCTTGGGCTTAAAGCAGAAGATATTATCGTCAATGTGCAAGGAGATATGCCCTATTTTCACCCAGAGATTATTGCTGAGGTCAGTCAGCCCCTTTTAGAAGATCCCCTTTTACCCATGTCCACTCTTGCCCAAAGGATTAGTTTAAAAGAAGAAATAGCCGATCCTAATTGCGTTAAGGTGGTCTTTAGCCCTACAGGCAGGGCCATTTATTTTTCCCGTTCTCCCATTCCCTACGATCGGGACAAAAAGGGCATCACCTATTACAAACACCTTGGCATTTATGGCTACAGAAAGGCCTTTTTAGATAAATTTGTCAAATTAGAACAAACACCTTTAGAGAAAATAGAAAAGCTGGAACAGTTAAGGGCCTTGGAGCACGGTTATTCCATCTTTGTAACAGAAACCAAGCACACGGCTATAGATGTGAATGTACCAGAAGATCTGGAAAAATTGGAAAAAGTAGTTGGTGAAGGAAAGGAGGCGCAAGGAGGCAATAATGGGAAATAAAGAGCAAAAATTTTACTCAACTTTAGAAGATTTATTCGTTGGGGCAAAATTGGAAGGACAGAGTGGATATGTGAATTTAATGAATATAAAAACGGAATATTTTGAGAAAATAAGACACTTAATTAAAGAAAAGATTTGGGAAGAATTTAGCGAAGATGAAGAAAATGAACTTTTTGATAAACTTTACACCTTTTTTGACAGTTACTTCAGTGATGGAGGTGCTATCTTCTTTTCATCTACGCCAGTTTATAAAAACATATATGCCAAGATTTATTCTGATAGAGAGGATGTTTCTCTTTTTTGGAAGACACGTGATCTTTATTATGTGAAAACTGAAGTTAATTATCAATCCATTAAAAATATGATTTTAGATGAATATGACTATTTTAAATTTAATTTTGATGCCAGCCAACTGCAACATAAAAAAGCAAATGAAAAAAAAGAACTTGCTTTTTACTTTGTAGGGTTAGAAAAAACGGATGATAATAAGTTTGTTTTAGAATTTAAAGTAAAATATAAAGAATCTGCCAAATATGATAGATTGAAAGAAATATTGCATGTCAACCATACACAGGAATTAAAAAAATATCTGCAAGAGAATTTAGAGAATTTAGACGATCCTCGCATACGAATTCTTAAAAATAAACTGGACATCTCCCTGCTAAATTTTAAGAATAGGAATAAAAATACAGTCAAAGCAGAATTTTTAATCACAGAAAAAGAAGATGATATATTTAAAGGCGTAACGATAGAACCCGTCATAACCGATACCCAAGAAATTATAAAGTATTGTAATAAAAAGGGCCTGATTGCTATCCATGAGGAAAACATTTTAAAAGCCTTTAGCCTTTATAAAAGGCAAAATGAAATTGACTATTTTATTCACAAAGACGCACGGAAATTTTTAAAAGAACAATTTGACCTTTACATTTATCAATACCTTGCCAACGACCTTGATACTATATTTGACCAAAAACGGCTTGATACTGTCAGAAAAATAAAAGAAATTGCCTATTTTGTAATAGAATTGACCCACCGTTTAACACAGGAGAAGATTTTGCTTACATAGATAAGTTTCAAGATTCCACATGGCTTACTCTAATGGAGAATAGATTAGAATTGGCAAAGGAATTGCTAAAAGGAGATGGAAGTTTGTTTTTACATTTGGATTATAATGCAAACTTTTATGGAAGGATATTACTAAACTCAATATTAGGTGAAAATAATTTCAGAAATGAAATTATCTGGGCTTACAGGACGGGTGGGAGTCCTTCTAAAAATAATCCTCTTGCCAGCAAGCATGATACAATTTTCTACTATTCTAAGTCTGATAATCTATTTTTTAAAAAGTTTAAAGAAAAAGTGATTTATGAAAAACCATTTTTTACCACACAGAAAGACGAAAATGGTAATTACTACGCTTTAGTTAATCTTAGAGATATTTTTGAAGGCATTTATACTATATTTGAAGGAGATAGAAAAATAACATTAAATGTAAAGCCTGTAATTAATGTCTCGGCAGAGAGAATAGAAAATTTTCTTACGCAGAAGCCAGAAGGATTGCTTAAACAAATAATCCTTCTTAGCACAAGAGAAGGAAATTTAATTATGGATTTTTTCTCAGGAACGGGAACAACATTGACGACAGCTCATAAAATGAAAAGAAAATGGATAGGAGTAGAGTGTGAAGAATATTTTGAAAAAATAATTTTGCCAAGAATGAAAGAAGTGTTAGCAGGTAGAGGAAATCACGAACCTTGTGGTATTTCTGAAGAAGTAAACTGGCAAGGTGGCGGTTTCTTCAAATACTATGAACTTGAACAATTTGAAGATACTCTTAGAAAAGCTGTTTATAAACCAAAGGATGACAAGATAGAAAACATTGAGTTTAATCTTGATATTAAGCTTGCAAAAGATGGATTAGAAATAGATTATGAAAAGAAATTTGCTAAATATACATTTGAAAAGCTATATCCTGATGTTGATATTCCAGAAACCATTTCGAATTTAATTGGGAAGAAAATTAAAAAGATTACAAGAGACAAAGTAGTATTTGAAGACGATTTTGAAGTTGACTTAAATAATCTCACTTTTGAAAAGTATCCATTTTTAAAACCTCTTATTTGGTGGGAGTGAAATGAGTAGAAAAAATATTATCTTGCAAAGAATAGTCGAAAATTATGCAAATGATATTCCTAGCGAGTGGTTTTTACCCCAAGTAAAACAATTTGGCATAAATTGGAAATTGTTTGACTATCAAGTAAGAGCAATAGAATACATATCAAAAGCACTTTATTTATATTACACCAGAGGAATAGATGAGTTTTACGAATATTACCAGAAGGAAGGTTTATCTTCAGATTTAGAAGAAAAATTATCTGTAAAAAAAGAAGACGAAAATTTTAGGATACTCTCTGAGTATTATCAGGTAGTAGAGGATAATAAAATTTCTTTTAAGCAATTCCTAAATAGAGCCTCATTCTGGATGGCTACGGGAAGTGGAAAAACGCTTATTATGGTAAAACTCATAGAACTTTTACATTATTTAATGAAAAAGAAACTCATTCCACAAAAAGATATTCTTATTTTAGCTCCGAAGGATGAGATATTAAATCAAATTAAAAAACATATTGATATTTATAATCAGAATGTAAGTTTACAAATAGAAATGAGAAATCTCAAAGAATGGGAAAAAATGAAAGGACAAGTTTCTCTTTTTAATGAAAGCGAGATAACAGTTTTTTACTACAGAGCCGATAATATAACAGAAGAAAATAAAGATAAGCAGATTAATTATAAGACTTTTTATAACAATGGAAATTGGTATCTCATACTTGATGAAGCCCACAAAGGCGAGAAATCAACTTCTAAAAGACAGCAGCACTATACAATACTTTCAAAAAATGGGTTTCTTTTTAATTTTTCCGCTACTTTTACAGATGATATAGACATAATAACCACAGTTTTTGATTTTAAGCTGGATACTTTTTTAAAAGAAGGATATGGTAAAAAAATCTATATAGCAAATAGTGAGTTTAAAAATTTTAAACCACAAAAAAAGAACAGAAAAATCTTAAATGACTTTACAGACGAAGAAAAAAAAGAAATTGTTATACAAACATTAATTCTTTTATCTATTGTTAGAAAGCATTATAAAAAAATAAAAAGCATAAGAAGTAATTTATATCACGCACCATTGCTTATCACCTTGGCGAATAGCGTCCATGTAGAAGATGCTGACCTAAAAATCTTTTATCAAATATTAGCGGACATCGCACAGGGAAATTTCAATTTTAAAGCAAGTAAGAAGAGGCTATACCAAAATTTGATGCAGAATTTAGATTATTTATTTGGGTTAGATAAAATAGACGATTCTATTCTCCAAGGAGTTCAAGATTTAACCAAAGAGGACTTTTTTGAAAATGTTTTTAACACTACCCAGTCTGGCAATATAGAAGTATTGAAAATAAAAGGAAACACCAGAGAATTAGCTTTCAAACTTAAAAATGCAAATGTGCCGTTTATGTTAATTGTAGCAAGTGATATTGTTAAGTGGGAAGATAATGTATTGGATGGTTATGAATTTGGTGAAACGGTAGAAGAAAGCTTATTTGAAAATATCAATGAAAAAGTTCGGGATAATATAAGCATACTTTTAGGAAGTCGTATTTTTGCAGAAGGGTGGGATAGTAACAGGCCAAATATAATCAATTTTATTAACATAGGTGTTGATGAAAAGGCTAAAAAATTCGTGCTTCAAGCAATAGGTAGAGGTATAAGAATTGAGCCTATCAAAAATAATAGGAGAAGATTTGATTATATAGATAAATATGACTTTAGTCCTGAAGACACAAAAAAAATTAGGCAATTTAATAAACTGCTTGAGACGTTATTTGTTTTTGCAACCAATAAAGAAGTAGTAAAAAACATTTTAGAAGAATTGGAGACGCAGGCTTCTGTCTGGGTGAAAGTAAACGGTATTAAGAAAAATGAAAAAATAAATGAAGTTGATTTACCCCTCCTTGTGCCTGAATTTGATTATCAGGGCTTGAATGACAAACCATTTAAAGTCAACAAAGATGATTTTAAGCAACTTGAGGATTTTATGGCAAAAGTAGAAGATGAGGTATTGCTTTTAAAAGAAAACATAAAAGTAAGGACATTAAATAAGTTGAAGGATAAAAAAACTAACTTTATCTTGGAAGGTAAAAAGAAAAACTATAAACCTGAAGTGTTGTTGAGACATATTGATAACTTCTTCAATAAGCCAGTAAGAAGATTAAAAGAAGTGAAAATTTTAGAAAAGCATATCATGCATTATCAGGAAATTAGGACGGACTTATTAGAACATTTGGAAAAACTTGAGAAAGAAATTTTACAAGTTTTAAACAGTCCCAACTTAACTGAAGAAGAAATAGATAGATTATTTGATGAAGGGAAAATTTCAAAAGATGAATACAAGAAACTAATAAAACAATTATCATTTTCTGACTTTAAAGTTTTAAACCAATATGTGGATTATGAAATTTTCAAAGAGCATTATTATGTTCCAATCTTGTTAAAAGAAAATAGCAAACACTTCCAGCATATCATCAAAGTGCCAAGTGAAATAGAGTTCTTAAAGAGATTTAAAGAATATCTCGGAAAACCAATGCATAAGCTAAAAGAATATGACTGGTGGTATTTTTCAAAAATCGATGAAAACCTGGACAGAATAAAAATACCCTATTTTGACACTCACAAAGGAGATTATAGTAATTTCTCTCCAGATTTTATCTTTTGGCTAAAAAAGGACAATCTTTACTATATAAAGTTTGTCGATCCTAAAGGTATAGAGCATATAAGAAATCCAAGTGATAAAATTAGAGGATTCGAGGAATTTGAAAAAGAAATTACAAAATTGAAAAAAAATCGCGCAATCAAAGTGGAAGTGGCTTTATATTATTTTAATGACGAAATGCCTTCTTATGTTGAACAAAAATACAGAAAATATTGGACAAATGACTTTGATGAGATATTTGCTACTTAAAAATAATTATGCTTCAGCCATTTTTTAAATCGCCGCAGACTGTTTGAAAAGCACCATGTTAAACACCTTGTCATTGAAAAGACAAAAAAGATTTATTTTTCGCGGAAGACTGAGCAATAAAAAGGTTAAAAAATGCCTCTTTCTGTAAGGTTAAGTAAAAAAGAAATTGAGACAATAAAAAAAGTCGCAGAGGAAATCTTTGGGCAGGGGACAGAAGTCTATTTATTCGGCAGTAGAATCGACCCCACAAAAAGAGGAGGGGATATTGACCTTTACATTGTGCCCGCAAAAAGAGAAGAAATTTTTAAAAGAAAATTAAGATTTCTCGTTGAGCTAAAGTTAAAAATAGGAGAACAAAAAATTGATGTTGTTATCGCTAAAGACCCAGCAAGAGATATTGAAAAAGAGGCGCTTACAACGGGAGTGAAATTATGAAATATGAAATAATTTTAAAAAAATATCATAAAACCAGCACGGAAATTAAAAAGCATCTTCTGCGGCTTGAAAATGCCTTTAAAAAATTGGCTGAAGCTACCTCTTTACCTTTAACCCCTGAACAGGTTGAAAAACTGCTTGCAGACGAAACTATGGTAGCCATTCTTGACCAGATAGTTTATAGGTTTTCCAAACTTCAAGATACATTAGGAAAAACTTTGAGACTCTTCCTTTCTCTTAAAGGAGAAAATGTAGAAAACTTAACCATGATTGATGTTATCAATCTTGCCCAAAAAAGAGGGATTGATATAAATCCTGATACATGGTTTGAAATAAGGGAATTGAGAAACCTACTCACCCATGAATATGAAGAAGAACATGAAGAAATCGCAAATGTCCTGAATACCATTTATCAAAAGATTAGTTATTTTCACCATCTTTTTAACCAACTTGAGGTTCAATAAAAATGTATCTCCCTAAACCAATTTTAAAAAGACATCTTTTACGCCTCTTAGAGGCAGATTTGGGTATGGGCGATATCACGAGTTATACCCTTGCATCTGCTGAAAAAGAGGCGGTGGCAGAGGTCATTGTAAAAGAGAAGGACCCGGTAGTGTTGGCTGGAATAGAAGAAGTTAGCCTTCTTTTTGAAAGCCTTGGGCTTTTTGTAGAGGCCTTTTATAAAGACGGTGAGCAAGTAACTAGGGGAGAAAAGATTTTAAGGGTAAAGGGCAAGGCAAGGGATATCCTAGTGGCTGAACGCACGGCCTTAAATCTACTTATGCGCATGAGCGCCATTGCTACTGTAACAAAAAAAATGCAAGAAAAGATTGATCAGATGGGCATTAAATGCAAAATTGCCGCTACGCGTAAGACCATACCTGGACTTATTTATTTTGACAAAAAGGCGGTTGCCATAGGGGGTGGAGACACCCATCGTTTGCACCTAGAGGATATGGTGCTTATAAAAGATAACCACATTATACTTGCAGGTGGAATAGAAAGGGCAATCAAGCTAGCTAAAGAAAAAGTTAGCTTTAGTAAAAAGATAGAAATTGAGGTGCAGACAAAGGAAGAAGCCTTAAGGGCAGCTAGTCTAGGGGCAGATATTGTGATGCTGGACAACTTTTCCCCACAGGAAGTAAAAGAAACTATTGCCCTTTTAAAAGAAAAAGGACTACGAAAGAAGGTTTTCATTGAAGTTTCTGGTAATATTAATCCAGAAAATATTGACGAATATGCTAAAGCCAACCCAGATATCATCAGTTGTGGCCTTCTGACGCATTCGGTCAAAGCTGTGGATATGAGTATGAAGATATTACTTCCTTGACCTTATTCTCTCTGCAGGCTAAAAATTAAAAAACACAAGGAGCAAACCATGTCCATTAAGATAGAACAAATAGACAAATATCGCTGGCGCATCCCTAAACAGGGAAATATGCGCACTGATGGAATTATTTACACGACGGCCGAAATGCTAGAGTTGATCAAACAGGATGAAAGCCTCAAGCAGGTGGCTAATGTCGCTTGCTTGCCTGGTATTATTGGCCCTTCTTTGGCCATGCCTGACATTCATGCCGGTTATGGTTTTCCCATCGGTGGGGTGGCTGCCTTTGATCTGGAAAGAGGAGTGATAAGCCCTGGGGGCGTAGGCTATGATATCAATTGCGGTGTAAGGCTCTTGCGGTCTAATTTGACGAAAGAGGAAGTACTACCGGTCATAGAAGATTTAGTAGATATGCTTTTTGTAAATATTCCTACTGGTGTTGGTTCTGCACGCAAAGATTTTAAGTTAAGACAGGCAGAACTAAAAAAGGTGCTTAAAAACGGTGCTAAATGGGCGGTAAGCAAGGGCTTTGGCAGTGCAAAAGACCTGGCCCATATTGAGGCTGGAGGCTGCTTGCTCCAGGCCAACCCTGAGCTGGTTTCCAAACGGGCCTATGAAAGAGGCAAAGATCAACTGGGGACCCTGGGCTCTGGCAATCACTTTGTAGAGGTAGGCTATGTAGATCAAATCTATCATGAAAGGCTGGCCGAAACAATTGGTCTTTTTCAAGGGCAGATTACGGTTATTATTCATACCGGTTCAAGGGGACTAGGGCACCAGATCTGTGATGATTACATCAAAGTTATGCTTAAGGCCGCGGCCAAATACGGCATTAGCTTACCAGATAGACAGCTATGTTGTGCTCCAGTTCAATCAAAAGAAGGTCAAGACTATCTGGCGGCCATGGCTTGCGGGGCCAACTTTGCCTTTGCCAATCGGCAGATGATTACCCACTGGGTGAGGGAAACCTTTGAACACTTCTTTAAACGGCCTTATGAAGAATTGGGACTGGAACTGGTCTATGATGTCTGTCACAACATTGCCAAGATAGAAGAGCATACCTATAATGGCAAAAAGGTAAGGGTCTGCGTCCATCGGAAGGGCGCCACCCGTGCCTTTCCTCCTGGTCATCCAGAAATACCCCCTGCCTATCGTGAAATTGGCCAACCGGTGCTTATTCCCGGAGATATGGGACGGTACTCCTATGTCTTAGTTGGTACACCTAAGGCAATGGAAGAAACCTTTGGTAGTACTTGCCACGGGGCAGGTAGGGTGATGAGCCGACACCAGGCCATCAAAATGTGCAAGGGGCGCAACATTGCTGCGGAAATGAAAAACAAAGGTATCTATGTGCGTGGGGCTGGTAAAAAGACATTAATAGAAGAAGTTTCAGAGGCCTATAAAGATGTAGCTGATGTGGTAGAAGTAGTGCATGGTGCTGGTATTAGTCTTAAAGTGGCTAGATTAAGGCCGTTAGGAGTAATCAAGGGGTAAAAATGCTTGCACAGGTCTTAAGTAGTGCCATTTGGGGGATTGAGGCCTATCCTGTGGAGGTAGAAGTAGATATTCAGCACGGTCTACCTGCTTGGACTACGGTAGGCCTACCAGATACGGTGGTAAAAGAAAGTAAAGAACGCATAAGGTCTGCGATTAAAAACTGTGGTTATCAATTTCCCAGCGATCGCATTACCATCAATCTTGCCCCTGCCTCAAGAAAAAAGCAAGGCTCTGCCCTTGATTTGCCTATCGCCTTAGGCATTCTAGCGGCAAATGGACAGATAAAGGAAAAAAAGCTTAAAGAATACCTGTTTTTAGGTGAGCTTTCTTTAGACGGTACCATCAAAAGCGTAAAGGGTGTTCTCCCGGTGGCCCTTCTGGTAAAGAAACTTGGCATAAAGGGTCTGATTATTCCTCAAAAAAACATTGCCGAAGCAGCCATTGTTCCAGATATAGAGGTCATTCCAGTCAAAAACTTGGTAGAAGTAGTAGAGTTTTTAAATGGCCTGAAAGAGCTGCCCAAGGCCAGTCTTAATGCCAAGGAAATCTTTGTGCAAGAGACAACAGAAAAGATTGATTTTCAAGAAATAAAAGGCCAGACTCATGCCAAACGGGCCCTAGAAATCGCAGCCGCTGGTGGACACAATGTCTTAATGGTCGGCCCGCCTGGATCTGGTAAAACCATGCTAGCCAGACGCCTGCCTACAATTTTACCTCCCCTTAGCTTTGAAGAAGCGTTAGAAACCACCCGTATCTACAGCGTTGCTGGTCTTTTGCCTTCTGGTCAGGCCTTAATTACCAAAAGGCCCTTTCGTGCCCCACACCATACAATTTCGGATGCTGGTTTAATCGGCGGTGGCCAAACTCCAAAACCAGGTGAAGTTACCCTTGCCCACAATGGTGTTCTTTTTCTGGATGAACTGCCGGAATTTAAGCGGAATGTCCTGGAGGTATTGCGTCAACCCTTAGAAGACGGTCGGGTTACCATCTCGCGTGTGGGGGCAACCATTACCTATCCTGCCCGTTTTCTTTTAATCTGTGCTATGAACCCCTGTCCTTGTGGATATCTGGGCGATCCCAAGCATCAATGCACTTGCACTTATGCACAGATTCAGCGTTACCGGGCCAGGGTTTCAGGTCCTCTTTTGGACAGAATTGACCTGCACATAGAGGTGCCAGCAGTAAATTATCAGGATCTAAAACAACCACCTCAAGGAGAAACCTCAGCTGAGATCAGAAAACGGGTAGAGGCAGCCAGAAAGATTCAGCTTAAACGCCTTCAAGGCACAGGTATTTATTGCAATGCCCAGATGACGCCTAAGATGGTCAATGAGTTTTGTAAACTAGATGCAGCCGGACACAACCTTTTAGAAACCGCTATGGAAAGGCTAGGACTTAGTGCCCGTGCCTATACCCGCACCCTCAAAATTGCACGGACTATTGCAGACTTAGAGGACGAGAAAAATATCTTACCTCAGCATATCGCTGAGGCAATCCAGTATCGTTCTATGGATAGGGAGATAGGTTAAAAAAGTTACTAGCCATCCCTTGACAGAAGTCACTCTTTTTTATAATCTTAGAGCGTGTGCCGGGGTAGCTCAGTCGGTAGAGCAACGGACTGAAAATCCGTGTGTCCCCAGTTCGATTCTGGGCCCCGGCACCACTAAAAGTAAAGATCCCTTCCTTTGCAAAATTCCTCAAACAAGTCTTCTTTTTAATTTAAGTTGACAATTGGCCTTTATTGTGGTTAAGTCATCTTTAAATAGATTATATAGAGAAAAGGATGCTAAAAAGGATTTTTTTGCTATTTTTTGTCCTTATATTACCATCAAACTCAAAATCGTGGGAAAAAGTTGTTCTTAAAGTATTTCAAGCCGGTAGTCTCTCTGCTCCCTTTGCCGCCATGGAAAAGGCCTTTGAGAGACGATATCCCTATATTGATGTTAGGCGAGAGGCAAGTGGAAGTGTAAAGGCCGTAAGAAAGGTCATTGATCTTCACAAGCCTTGTGATGTAATTGCGGTGGCTGATTATACCTTAATTCCCAAAATGATGTTTCCTAAGTATGCAGATCATGTAAAACTCTTTGCCCGAAATGAGTTGGTTCTCTGTTATACTTCTTATTCTAGATATAGCCAAGAAATTAACACCCAAAATTGGTACCAAATTCTAGCCCGTCCAGATGTAAAATGGGGTTTTTCTAACCCTAGTGATGATCCTTGTGGATACCGCACGGTCATCGCCATTGGGTTGGCATCATTATATTATCATAGGCCTGATTTAATGAAAGAGCTATTATCCCCTTACCTTAATCTAGGTTGGCAGAAGAATAAAGAAGGATTATCTTTTACTTTTCCTTCTAATCTTAAAATAAAAGGACATAAAATTTTTGTCCGCCCCAAGTCAGTGGAGCTTCTAGGTTTACTAGAAAGCAAGGCCATTGATTATGCCTTTGAATATAAAAGTGTGGCCCTACAACATAAACTTTTGTTTATCTCCCTTCCTTCAGCGGTCAATTTAAGCCAAGTAAAATATATCTCTTTTTATAAACAAGTGAAGATTAAACTTGCTAATGGAAAGGTAATTCCAGGAAAACCCATTGTTTATGGTATTGCCACTTTAAAAACGGCTCCACATCCCAAAGAAGCCAAACTTTGGGAAGAATTTGTCACCGGCAAAGAGGGCCAAAGAATACTTAAAAACTGTTTTCAAACTCTAATTTCCCCACCAAAGGAAATAAAGGCAAAATAAAATACGATGGTGTTACGGAAGATATCTATAGGCGTGGCTTTTTTAGGAGGTCTTTTTATTGTTGTGCCTATTTTTCATATCTTTGTTACTTTAACCAGCAAAGAATTGCTTCTTACCCTAAAGGATAGAGAAGTCTGGCATTCCCTCTTTGTCTCCTTTTATGGGGCTGCCTGGGCCACAGTCTTAGGATGTGTATTGGGCATTCCCTTTGCCTATTTTCTTAGCCGATGCGAATTTAAGGCTAAACGCTTGTTGGAAAGTATTGTCAATCTCCCCGTAGTTATCCCTCATGTAGCCGTAGGCATTGCCCTCCTTTCTCTTTTTAACGAAAGAACTTCCCTAGGCCGTTTTTTTCAGATTTTACATATTAGTTTTACCGATACCATCTATGGTGTTATCTTGGCTATGAGTTTTGTTAGTATTTCTTTTGTCATCAGTTCCGCCTTAATTGGTTTCAATAATGTAGATCCTCACTTAGAGATGGTTTCTCGCAGTTTAGGCGCGTCTGCAGCCTATACCTTCTGGCACATCACCTTTCCCCTGGCCCTGCCAGCTATCTTACGGGGGGCTGTATTGGCCTTTGCTCGCGGTTTAAGTGAGGTAGGGGCATTGCTTATCCTAGCCTATTATCCTAAAACCGCCCCTATTTTGATGTATGAACGCTTTGAAGAATATGGTCTAAAGGCAGCCAGACCGGTTACGGCTTTAGTCATCTTTGTCTCATTATGTGTCTTTGTCCCTTTATTGCATTTTTCTAAACG
Organism: Candidatus Desulfofervidaceae bacterium; assembly: GCA_027064585.1. Lineage (GTDB taxonomy): Bacteria > Desulfobacterota > Desulfofervidia > Desulfofervidales > Desulfofervidaceae > JAGHCL01. The sequence continues at coordinate 73,296 of JAMOPI010000036.1, forward strand.
TTATGTTAAGTCTTAGTTTAAAAAAGAACTATCACAATTTTTCTTTGAACGTAGCCTTTTCTGTCAGACCTTACAGTTATAATCTCCTTTTAGGACCAAGTGGGGCGGGAAAGAGCCTTATTCTAAAACTCATTGCTGGGTTTGAAAAACCAGATGTTGGTTTTATCCAGTTAGAAGAAAAAGATATTACCGCATTACCTCCGGAAAGGCGGGAAATCGTTTATTTACCTCAAAACTTGGGCCTATTTCCCCACCTGAGGGTAAAAGAAAGCCTCATTTATCCTTTTAAGGCCAAAGGCCAAAAGGTGGATAGGAAGTATTTGGAAAATATTGTGGAGGAATTCGGTCTAAAGCCTTTTTTAAATCGCTTTCCAGCCCAATTGAGCGGAGGTGAAAGGCAAAGGGTAGCCTTAGCCCGCTGTCTAATGGCCAAACCTAAGATATGTTTATTAGATGAGCCCCTTTCGGCCTTAGACTTTCACCTAAAAATGCGCTTAATCGTGTTTTTAAAACAACTAAAAGAAAAGTTTTCCCTTACGGTTATCCATGTAACCCACGATCCTCTTGAAGCTATCAAATTGGCAGAGCACTTATTCATTATAGAAGCAGGCAAACTCAGTTTTGCTGGTAATATTAATCAACTTTTTCAGAACCCTCCCACCGGCTTTGCTAGCGATATAGCCAAACAGCTGGTGGGTCTTAAACAAAGTTTAAATCACCTTCTTTCTAATCTTTTGCCAAAAAATGGTTGAAAAGAGATACCATTTTGATGTATATCTTATTTCAGAACAACTTTTATTTATAAGGAGGTTATGATGGGAGTTAGGATAGGAATTAATGGTTTTGGTAGAATTGGTAGATATCTGCTGCGGGTTATACATGAACGCAAATTGGATGTAGATGTGGTTGCCATTAACGCTAGGTCTAAGGTAGAAATGTATGCCCATTTGCTAAAATATGACTCTGTTCATGGTAAATTCCCAGGTACGGTAGAAATAAAGGATGAAGATTTGGTCGTTGATGGTAAAAAGATTAAGATGACTAGGGTTACAGATGACTTGGCTAAGATTCCATGGGGTGAGCTAGGAGTAGATGTCGTCATGGAAACAACTGGTAAGTTTAGGGACAAAGAAAGTTGTCTTAAGCACCTTCAAGCCGGAGCCAAAAAGGTAATCATAAGCGCTCCAGGTAAGGGAGTAGATGCTACCATCGTTATGGGGGTAAATGAAGATATCTATGATCCTCAAAATCATCATATCATTTCTAATGCTTCTTGCACTACTAATTGTCTGGCCCCTGTGGTAAAGGTTTTGCATGAAAACTTTACCGTCAAAAAAGGGTTTATGACAACTGTGCATTCTTATACCATGAGCCAAAGGCTCTTAGATGGTTCACATAAGAAAGATTTTAGAAGGGCACGGGCTGCAGCCCTTTCTATGTTGCCGACCACTACAGGCGCAGCCATTGCGGTAGGAAAGGTAATTCCAGCTGTGGAAGGTAAATTACACGGTGTTTCTATCCGTGTGCCTACCCCAGATGTCTCTATTATAGATTTAGTAGCGGAAGTAGAAAAACAGACGAATATAGAGGAGGTAAATAATGCATTTAAAGAAGCAGCTAATGGTAAATTAAAAGGTATCTTAGACTATACAGAAGAACCTTTGGTATCTGTAGATTATACAGGCAATCCTCACTCTGCCATTGTTGACGGAATGTTTACAGATGTGATTGAAGGGAATATGGTCAAGGTATTTGCCTGGTATGATAATGAAGCAGGTTTTGCCCATCGTATGATGGACCTGTGCCTCTATATCGCTAAGTGGCTATAAGAAAGGAGGAAAAGATGCTGTATATCAACCAGATTGATATTAAGGAAAAACGCATTTTTGTCCGTGTTGATTGTAATGTTCCTCTTGATAATAATCTAAACATTACTGAAGATACGCGGATCCGCCGTATTCTTCCTACGATAAATTACGCCCTGGATGAAAACGCGGCCATTATTCTTGCCTCTCATCTAGGCCGTCCCAAGGGCAAACGCATACCTGAACTTAGTCTAGCTCCAGTCGTAAAACGACTCAGTCGTTTACTCCATAAAGAAGTCAAATTAGCACCCGATTGTGTAGGTGAGGAAGTAAAAAAGATGGTTTCAGAAATGAAACCGGGTGATATAATCTTTTTAGAAAACCTCCGTTTTCATCCAGGAGAAACGGCTAATAACCAGGATTTTGCCAAGGAACTAGCGAGCTTGGCTCCAATCTATATTAATGATGCCTTTGCTGTGTGCCACCGTGCTCATGCCTCGGTAGTAGGCATTCCTAAATATGTTGAACAGTGCGCAGCTGGTTTCCTTTTAAAGGATGAATTGACCTATTTTCATCGTGCCCTTGAAGATCCAGCACGTCCCCTGGCAGCGGTAATTGGGGGAAGTAAGGTTTCTGGTAAGCTAGAAGCATTAGAAAATTTATTAAATCGGGTAGATAAATTGATTATTGGTGGGGCCATGGCAAATACCTTTTTAAAGGCCCTTGGGTATGAGGTGGGCAACTCCTTTGTGGAAGAAGATCTCTTAGACACGGCCCAAAAGTTAGTAAAAAAGGCGCGTAATAATGGAGTCAAGCTATATCTACCGGTAGACTGTGTAGTGGCCGAGGCGATAGAACCTCATGCGGAAACAAAGCTTGTCCCGGTACAGGAGGTGCCAAAAAGATGGTTTATTCTAGATATTGGTCCGGCTACTACCACTCTATTTGGAGAGGCCTTACAAAATGCAAGAACTATCGTTTGGAATGGCCCTATGGGTGCCTTTGAAATGGATGCCTTTAGCCGTGGGACACTGGAAATGGTGCGCATTATCGCTAATACCTATGCCTTGACAATTGTGGGCGGAGGAGATACAGATGTAGCTATCCACCGGGTTGGAGCTGCGGATAAATTTTCTTATATTTCTACAGGAGGAGGAGCCTTTTTAGAGTTATTAGAAGGGAAGACCCTCCCAGGTGTAGCTGCCCTAGAAGAGTGTGCTAAGAGGATGGGAAATGAATAGAAAACCTTTTATTGCAGGCAACTGGAAAATGCATAAAACTATCGCTGAGGCCGTTTCCTTGGTAAATGCCATTTTGCTTAATCTGCCTGATCCTCAAGAGATAGACGTGGCTGTAGCTCCCCCTTTTACGGCCTTAGCTGCGGTAGCAGAAGCCATTAAAGATACACCTCTTAAGCTAAGTGCTCAAAACCTATTTTGGGAGAAAGAGGGAGCATATACAGGGGAAATTTCTCCCCTGATGCTTAAGGATGTAGGATGTGAATACGTAATTATAGGGCATTCTGAGAGACGGCAATACTTTGGCGAAACCAACGAAATGATCAACAAAAAGGTTAAAGCAGCCCTTACGTTTGGACTTAAACCTATTCTGTGTGTAGGAGAGAGATTAGAAGAAAGGGAAGAAGGGAAGACCTTTGAGGTGGTAAAAAGGCAACTTTTAGGTGGATTGGCAGGATTAGCCCCAGAGGAAGTGTTAAAAACGACCATTGCCTATGAACCTGTATGGGCTATTGGCACAGGTAAAACGGCTTCACCAACGCAGGCACAAGAGGTGCATGCCTTTTTAAGAAATCTTTTAACTAAAAACTGGAGTAAAGAAATTGCGCAAAAAGTGAGAATATTATACGGTGGCAGCATTAAGCCAGAAAATATAAAGGTCTTAATGCAAGAAGAAGACGTAGATGGGGGCCTTGTGGGAGGGGCTAGTCTAAAAGCCGAGAGTTTCGTCAGAATATGTAATTTTAAAGGAGATTAGCATGTTTACAGTTTTGATTATATTGCATATAATTGTTTGCCTTGTGCTTATTTTTCTCATTCTTTTACAACGCAGCCGTGGGGCAGAGATGGGCGTAACATTCGGTGGTGCCAGTCAAACCCTCTTTGGGGCAGGTGGTTCTATGGATTTTCTTAATAAAGTAACTACTGGATTGGCCATTCTCTTTTTTATCACCTCCCTTTCTTTAGCCTATCTTTCAGCCCATAGGATAACTAGCCCTACTATTAAGCAAATTCCGATCGCCCCTGTGGCTCCAGAAAAGGCAAAAGCTCCTATGTCTAAGGGCTTGACGAAAACACCGAATTCAGATAAAAAATAAATGCGTGCCGAAGTGGTGGAATTGGCAGACACGCTGTCTTGAGGGGGCAGTGGGCGTTTAGCCCGTGCGGGTTCGAATCCCGCCTTCGGCACCATTTTTGTTTTGATATCATTTTAGTCTCTGCATGTAAGCGCTTTGGAGTGTTTTGATCTTTTACAGAGTAGCTCTTTTTTTAATTTTATTCCTACTTCTTTTCTTAATTAAGAAATCTTAAAAGTTTAAACTTTCTTTCTTCTTGATCTTCACAAAGAGCTTTTTAAACAGGTTTATTTTCGGACGTCATAATTATCCAAAAACTTTTAAAATCAAAAAAACCAACCCCTTAACTTGACTTTCTCCCCTTTAAGGGGTTATTATTGAATAGAATTAAAAAGGGAGTGAAATATGGAAGGTAATCCTTTAGATATTCTAGAAGAGAAAATCAGGATTTTGTTAGAAAGATTTGGCGAACTCAAAGAAAAACATGCCCAAACTTTGCAAGAACTTCAGATAGCTAAAGGCAAAATAGAACAATTGGAAAGGGAATTAAGACGGCAAGAAGAAGAAAAGACGCTCATCCTTCAAAAGATAGAAGGGTTAATTGAGAAAATAGATCAGATTGAAAGTCTATAATGGTAGAAAAAATTTTTACTGTTCAACTATTGGAGAAGGAGTTTACGGTTAGAACTAATGAACCAACTGGACGAATGCAGAAGATTGTAGAATTTGTAAATGACTACTTGACAAAAATTAAGACGCAAAGACCTTTTAAGGATAGGACAACTATAAGCCTTCTAGCGGTTTTGAATATTACAGGTGAATATTTAGAATTAAAGGAAGAAAAATTGGCCTTGGAAAAAGAAGTAGAAAAAAAGGCTAATTATTTGATAAGTTTAATTGATCAGTATTTATGAGGAAATTCCCTGTGGTGTGCGTGATCAGTAGGCAATTTTGGGCCGACATTGACACCCTTGGGAACTCCCGCTGGTTCTGGATGGCATGTTTGCCCCAAAAGGGCAAAAAGCCAGAAGGAACTAAGGAGTGCCCACCTGTCGGGAGACAGGTTCAAAAGCGTCTACTGACACGGCACCATGGGGTTTTAGAATAATAAAAATTAAAGTAGGGCAAAGGTGAATAATTCCCTTAAATATAAAAATGGGTCGCTTTTAAAGGAGTATAAGTGAGTGGAAGTAGGTATTAAGTAGGGATTTGTCTAACAGGCAGGAAGTTGCCTTTTAAGTGACCCAAAGGTGTAATGTTTCTTTAAGCCTACCTTTTTTCACCTTTGTGCCCTACTGCCATAAGGAGATGGGAAATGTTAGAATATGTGGTAACAGGATTAGTGGGTGTAATTGCAGGTGGGGGAACAGTTTGGTTTTTACAGCATTATCTCTACAAAAAAGATCTCTCTTCTGCCAAGGAAGAGGCAAAACGAATCTTAACCGAGGCTAAGGAAGAGGCTAAACAGATTAAAAAGGAGGCGTCTCATCAAGCCAAGGAAATCCTGTATCAAATGCGATCTGACTTTGAGCGGGAAACAAAGGAAAAACGTAAAGATCTAAAACGGTTTGAAAACCGCCTCTTGCAGAAGGAAGAACAGATAGATCGGAAACTGATCAATTTAGAAAAGAGAGAGGAACTACTTAGCCAGCGGGAAAGAGAACTGTTAGACAAAGAGAAGGAGATAGAAAAGACCAAGAAGGCCTATCAAGAGTTGATTGAGCAGGAAAGGCAAACATTGGAAAATATCGCTCATCTTACTACCGAACAGGCTAAGGATCTATTGCTTAAAAGGGTAGAGGAAGAGACCAAACATGAAGCAGCCAAAATGATTAAACAAATTGAAGAACAGGCCAAAGAGGAAGCACATAAAAAAGCCCAAAAGATATTGGCCCTAGCTATTAATCGCTATGCTGGTGAGTTCGTTGCTGAAAAGACAGTTTCAGTTGTGCCTCTGCCTAATGAAGAAATGAAGGGGCGTATCATTGGGCGTGAGGGAAGAAATATAAGAGCAATAGAGGCAGCCACTGGTGTAGATGTCATTATTGATGATACGCCTGAGGTAGTTATTCTCTCTGGCTTTAATCCTATCCGACGGGAAATTGCCCGTCTAGCCTTAGAAAGGCTAGTGGCCGATGGACGGATTCATCCGGCAAGAATAGAAGAGGTTGTAGACAAGGTAACTGAAGAATTAGAAGCAACTATTCAAGAAGCAGGAGAACAGGCCTGTTTTGATGTAGGTGTACATGGAATTCACCCTGAATTAGTAAAGCTTCTAGGAAAGCTCAAGTATCGCACTAGCTATGCCCAGAATGTACTGCAACATTCTGTAGAAGTGGCTTTTTTGTGCGGAATTATGGCCTCAGAGCTTGGAATTGATTCCAAGTTGGCTAAGCGGGCAGGCCTTTTACATGATATAGGTAAGGCTGTAGACCACGAAGTAGAAGGTCCGCATGCCCTTATTGGGGCAGATTTGGCTAAAAAATATGGTGAACCAGAGGAAGTAGTCCATGCCATTGCTGCCCATCATGAGGATGTAGAGCCCCAAAGTGTTCTGGCTATCCTTGTTTCTGCCGCCGATACCCTCTCTGGAGCCAGACCAGGGGCAAGAAAGGAGACTTTTGAATCCTATATTAAACGTCTTGAAAATCTAGAAAAGATTGCGCAGAGTTTTAAAGGCGTCAGTAAGGCCTATGCCATTCAGGCAGGACGGGAGTTACGAATTATTGTTGAGAGTGATTTGGTAAGCGATGAAGACATTACTCTTTTGGCCCATGAAGTGGCCAAGCGGATTGAAAAGGAGATGACCTATCCAGGCCAGATTAAAGTCTCGGTAATCAGAGAAAAGCGGGCAGTTGCTTATGCCAAATAATAGCGTCATTAGTATTCTTTTTATCGGAGATATTGTTGGTAGGCCGGGCCGAAAAACGGTTTATCAATTCTTACCTCTTTTGTACGAGAGGTATAAGTTAGACTGTGTTATCGCCAACGGTGAAAATGCCGCCGGCGGCCTAGGCATTACTCCTAAGATTGCTGATGAATTATTTAAAAATGGTATTGATGTTATAACATCAGGAAATCATATCTGGAGAAAAAAGGAAATTTTTCCTTATCTAGATACCACTGATAAAATCCTGCGTCCGGCCAATTATCCCCCTAGTGCACCAGGAAAGGGTTATACCCTCCTTACTCTTCCCCAAAAGATCAAACTGGCTGTAATCAACTTAGAAGGTCGGGTATTTATGAAAAGCCTTGATTGTCCTTTTCGTACGGTAGAAGCTTTAATAAAAGAAATATTATCTTTTACTCCCAACATCATCGTTGACTTTCACGCTGAGGCTACTTCTGAAAAGATGGCCATGGGCTGGTTTTTAGACGGCAAGGTAAGTGCTGTTTTAGGCACCCATACTCATGTTCAGACGGCCGATGAGACCATCTTGCCCAGGGGGACGGCCTATATTACGGATGTAGGTATGACAGGGCCTTTAGAATCTGTAATTGGAATGGAAAGAGAAATTGCCTTAAAAGGCTTTTTGACCCAAATACCCCAGAAATTCAAACCGGCCAAGGGTACAACCTCCCTGCAGGGAGCAGTTATCCGCATAGACGCTGCTTCAGGCAAGGCAGTAGAAATAATCCGGATAAGAGAGGTAAGCAATGGACATTAAGGAAGAATTAGCGTTGCTTTTAAGAGGAGTAGCCGAGATTATTTCTGAAAAGGAGCTGGAAGAAAAGCTCATCCAGGCCCGGAAAGAAGGAAGGGTATTGCGGGTCAAGGCAGGCTTTGACCCTACAGCTCCAGATTTACATTTAGGGCATACGGTCCTAATTCAAAAACTAAAACACTTTCAAGACCTAGGACATGAGGTCTATTTTCTCATCGGTGATTTTACAGGTATGATTGGCGACCCCTCGGGAAAATCCGAAACCAGACCAGCCCTTACCCGAGAACAAGTTCTGACTAACGCCGAGACCTATAAAGAACAAATTTTTAAAATCCTTGATCCAGAAAAGACTAAAGTTGTTTTTAACAGCGAGTGGATGGGAAAGATGTCGGCCATGGAACTTATTAAATTGTGTGCACATTACACCGTGGCCAGGATGCTAGAAAGGGAAGACTTTCAAAAACGCTTTAGTAGCGGCCGGCCTATCAGTATTCATGAATTTATATATCCTCTCATTCAGGGATATGATTCGGTAGCCCTAAAGGCCGATGTAGAACTAGGAGGCACAGACCAAAAGTTTAATCTCCTAGTAGGACGGGAGTTGCAGCGTGATTTTGGCCAAACGCCCCAGGTAATCATGATGATGCCTTTGTTAGAAGGGCTAGATGGGGTCCAAAAAATGAGTAAAAGTCTAGGTAATTATGTCGGTATTACTGAACCGCCTAAGGATATGTTTGGTAAGCTTATGTCTATCTCTGACGAGTTAATGTGGCGCTATTATGAACTTTTGAGTGATTTAAGCCTGTCTGAGCTTAAACAGCTTAAGGAAAAGGTAGCCAAGGGAGAAGAACACCCGAAGGAGGTCAAAAAGAGGCTAGCTATGGAAATTGTGGCCCGCTTTCACTCTAAAGAGGCCGCCCAGAAGGCCGCGGATGAATTTGAGCGGGTGTTTAAAAAAAGAGAACTGCCACAGGATATAGAGGAAGTACGTATCCAGTTGTCTCAAGAGAAAATCTGGCTTCCCAAGTTATTACAATTGGCAGGGTTGGCTAAATCTACTTCTGAAGGTAAACGTCTGCTTCAACAAGGTGGAGTAAAAGTAGATGGAGAGAAAATAACCACTCCAGAGGCAGAACTTCCCGTTGGTGCAGAATATATCATTCAGGTGGGCAAGAAGCGGTTTAAGCGGGTAAAAATAGAAAGTAAATAAGAAAGCTTATAGTATTTCGCAAAAGTTTTGGAAGAAAAGGCTTCTACAAATGTTTATTATATACAATTATGTGGCTGACTATTTTTTAAACAAAAAGTTATTTCCAGTTGCTACCAATGCCCAAATCCATAATTGTCGTGCAAAAAATAGTTTAAGTGTCCTAAAATATATCAAATTTTTAAAGATAGCTTTCACCTAAATTGGTGAAAAGATTACTTGAAGGGAAAAATGTAATTTTTTACCTAAATTTAAGGTATTTAGGTTAAGCACCAGAAAAATCAATCGCGGATTTTGGGCGAAAGCGAAAAAAGAGAGAAGCATTTGGCAAAGACAGAATAACAACTATTATCTTTTAATTGCCCTAGGCTTCTAAGTGGTGTATAAAGATAGGAAAAACTGTGAGGAGAAGACATCAGATGCAGTGTTTAGTTACGGGTGTGGCAGGGTTTATTGGTTCTCACTTGGCAGAGGCCCTTTTGAGGGAAGGATATGAGGTCATAGGAATAGACTGTTTTACAGACTACTACTCTAGACAGTTTAAAGAAAAGAACATAGCAGGGCTTAACACCCAAAAAGGCTTTCGTTTTTTAGAGGCCAACTTATTACAAATAGATCTAAAAAAACTTCTAAAGGATGTAGATTGGGTCTTTCACCTGGCAGCCCAGGCAGGGGTAAGGGCAAGTTGGGGAGAAAATTTTGAAATTTACACACAAAACAATGTCTTAGCTACCCAAAAGCTGTTAGAGGCGAGTAAAGAAGCAAATCTTAAAGGCTTTGTTTATGCCTCCTCTTCTTCTGTGTATGGCGATACTAAGGTCTTGCCTACGCCAGAAAAGACCTATTTGCAGCCCCTTTCCCCTTATGGTGTCACCAAGTTGGCTGCTGAACATTTGTGTTATCTTTATTACAAAAATTTTGGTGTACCTACGGTTGCTCTACGCTACTTTACGGTCTATGGCCCCAGACAGAGACCAGACATGGCCTTTCATCGTTTTTTAAAGGCAGCCCTTTTAGGAGAAGAGATTGAGATATACGGAGACGGCCAGCAGTCAAGAGACTTTACTTACATTTCTGACGTCGTAGAGGCACATCTTTTGGTAATGAAGCGGTTTTATCCAGGAGAAGTATTTAATATTGGCGGAGGTTCCCAGACAGTTCTTAAAACAGCACTTGAACTTTTGCCAGAAATTGCCGGGAAAAATGTGAATATTATTTATCAAGATGCCCAAAAGGGAGATGTCCGTCACACAGCAGCCGATATCAGCAAGGCCAAGAAGTTACTTGGTTATCAGCCTAAAGTAAGATTGGCCGAAGGGCTTAGGGCCGAATGGGAGTGGATTAAAGAGATTTATAAATATGTCTAAACTGTTAACAGGAGGATAAAGATGCCTATCAGTGAAGAGTTGTTAGAAATTCTAGCCTGTCCTAAGTGTAAAGGGGATTTAGAATATATAAAAGAAGGGCCACATGGAGAGGGTCTTCTTTGTCCTCAATGCAGGCTTTTTTATCCTATTAAAGAAGATATCCCTATTATGCTGATTGAAGAGGCTATTAAGGTAGACGAAGTCAAATAGCCATGAAGTGTCCATTTTGTGGGGCATTGGAAAATCGGGTAGTGGATTCAAGGTTGACCAAAGACAACACTGCCATCCGCAGGCGGAGGGAGTGCTTACAGTGTGGGCGGCGTTTTACGACCTATGAGTATGTAGAAGAGATGCAGCTTATGGTCATCAAAAAGGATGGCCGGCGTGAGCCTTTTAACCGTCAGAAGATCCTTCAGGGCATAAAGCTAGCTTGTCAAAAAAGACCTATCAGCGTTCACCAAATGGAAGAGTTTGTGCAGGAGTTAGAGCAGGCCTACCAAGAGGCTGGCATAAGGGAAATTCCTACCTCTGACATTGGCGAAAAGGTCATGGCCAAACTGCATGAGTGGGATAAGGTAGCCTATGTGCGGTTTGCTTCTGTTTATCGTGATTTTAAAGATGTTAATGAATTTATGCGTGAGTTAGAAGAACTTTTGGCACACAAGAAAGAGCAAAATGAATAAAGAATATTACATGCGGCGGGCATTACGGTTGGCCAAGCGAGGGCTAGGCCGCACCTCTCCCAATCCGGCCGTAGGAGCAGTCATTGTTAAAAACGGTCAGATTGTGGGAGAGGGCTATCACAAGCGGGCTGGACTACCTCACGCTGAGGTTGAAGCCATTAAAGCGGCAGGAAAAGAGACCAAAGGGGCCGATCTTTATGTCACCCTTGAGCCCTGTAATCATCACGGCCGTACCCCTCCCTGCACTGAGGCCATTTTAAAGGCAGGTATCAAGCGGGTGTTTATAGGGATGCGTGATCCAAATCCCCATGTTACTGGTGGAGGGGTGGAATACCTGCGCCAAAAGGGTATTTATATAGAAACAGGTATCTTAGAAGAAGAATGCCGGCGGTTGAATGAAGTCTTTATCAAGTATGTCACTAAAGGCACGCCTTTTGTCAGTCTTAAACTAGCCGCTACTTTAGATGGTAAGATTGCCCTTGCCAGCGGAGAGGCCAAGTGGATTACCAATGAAAAATCACGCCGCTTTGCTCACCGCTTGCGAGATATTCATGATGCTATTTTAGTAGGCATTGGCACGGTCTTAAAAGATAATCCCTCTTTAACGACGCGCTTGTCCCATAAAAAGGGCAAAGACCCTGTGCGCATTATTTTGGACAGCAAACTGCGTATTCCTCTAGAGGCCAAGGTGCTTCATCTCAACTCACTGGCCCCAACCTGGATAGTTACAAGCACGCAGGCCCCACCTGAAAAAATAGAGGCCTTAAAAGGGCTAGGAGCAGAGATGATTATTGTTAATCTGGAAAACGGGCGCTTATCTTTAATGGAATTACTGAAAGTCTTAGGAGAGAAAAAGATTACTTCGCTCTTAGTAGAAGGAGGGGCACAGGTGGCGGCCAGCTTTTTAAGACAGCGGCTGGTGGATAAGGTTTACTTCTTTTATGCCCCCAAGCTCTTTGGTATGCCGCATCTGCCGATGCTTGGAGAGCTAGGCATTGCATCCATGGCAGAGGTTATTACCTTAAAGGACATCACTTTAAGGCGGTTTGAAGACAATATTTTAATTACCGGCTATCCGCATTATCCCCAATGACCCTCTACATCTGGCTTAAGTGTAGGCTGAAGTTCTCCTTTTTTGTATTTCTCTAATGCCTCTTTAATCTTTATACCCTCTGCCCCGGTGATGACTTTAATCCCAACACTGCTTAACACCTTAAAAGCTTTGGGGCCACAATGCCCGGTAATTACTACTTGAGCCCCACTTTCAATTACCTTTTGGGCGGCCTGAATACCTGCCCCTACGGGAGATAATAAGTCTACTTGGTTGGGAATAGAAGTAAATTGCTCAGTCTCAGTATCATAGATAACAAAATATTTGGCCCGTCCAAAACGGGCCTCAATTAAGTTGTCTGGATCTTCTGTAAATGCGGGAAATGCAATTTTCATCTCCTCCTCCCTTTTCCCTTTTTCCAACCATGACGGTGGCGGCCAGGACAGACCCAAGGATGAGTACTTGCCAGTTTACCCTCTAAAAATGCCCCCAAAACCTCCTGCCATTCTCCCCTTACCCAAGGAATAAGACGAATGCCATGATACATGAACATCCTCGCCAGAAAGCAAGGGACAGCTCCGCAGATAATAAGCTCTACCCCCATTTCCCTTATCTGATTTACCGTAAGAAGGGGGTTTTGCCAGACTAGATTGACATACCTTTTGGTCTGCACCTGGCCGTTTTCTATCTGTAAAAGGAGCATCTGTGAGGCACAGTCCAGTCTTGGGGCAATCCTGTCTTGAAATATGGGAATTCCAACCAACATTTTCCCCTCACAGCAGTCCGTATCGTTTCATCTTGCGCCAGAGGGTGCTTTTATCTATACCCAGTTCTGCGGCCGCCTTTCCCCGATGGCCGTGGTGTTTTTGTAAGGCCTTTTGGATAGCCTTCATCTCTATCAGTTGTAAATTAAGCTCCTTTTGCAAAATTTGTTTGGGAATGCGGTGTGTTTTTTCTATTACCTCCTTGGGCAGGTGCTCTACCTGAATCACTGATCCCCGACAGAGGATAAAGGCATGTTCAATGATATTTTCCAATTCCCGCACATTTCCTGGAAAATCGTATTTCATCAATACCTGAAGCACCTCATCCGATACGCCAATGATGTTTTTGCGGCTCTTGGCATTCAAACGGTTAATAAAGTGGTCAATAAGCAAGGGGATGTCTTCCCGACGCTTAGACAAAGGTGGTAATTCTATTTTGATGACATTGATCCGATAATAAAGATCCTCTCTAAACTTACCCTCTTCTACTAACTGTGCCAGATCCTTATTGGTGGCACATATTACCCGCACATCGGCCTTTACCGGTTTAACGGCACCAAGAGGTTCAAATTCCTTTTCCTGCAACACGCGCAAAAGCTTTACCTGCATGGCCGCAGAGATATCACCGATTTCATCCAGAAAGATGGTGCCACCTTGGGCCAAGGCAAAACGACCTGGTTTGTCTCGCTTGGCATCGGTAAAGGCCCCTTTGACATAACCAAAGAGTTCTGATTCAAGAAGGGTATCAGGCAGTGCTCCACAATTAACCACTACATAAGGGCCGTGGCGGCGGGGACTTAAGTTATGAATGGCCTTGGCAAAGAGTTCCTTACCAGAACCACTTGGGCCCTGGATGAGCACCGTAGCGTCACTCTCGGCAATATCTGGTAGGATTTGAAATATCTTTTGGATTTCATGGTTCTTACTAATAATGTCTTCAAAGGTATAGCGCTTGGTAATTTCCCTTTTTAATTCTTCAACCGCAGAGAGATCTCTAAAGGTCTCTACCCCGCCTACAATTTCTCCTTTCTCGTTGCGCAAAACGGCCGTGCTAATACTTAAAGGAATTTTTCTTCCCTTCCAGTCAATAATGTTTATAGATTGTTCAATGACAGGACGGCCGGTCTTGATTGTCTTTTTTAAAGCACAATCCGTTTGACAAATATTGGCGTTAAAGACTTCATAACATGGCCTGCCAATGGCCTCCTCTTTTGGCACACCCGTAATCTTTTCAGCAGCCCGGTTAAAATAGGTAATCCGCCAGTCTTTGTCTACGGTAAAGACACCTTCACTAATACTATCAAGGATGACTTCAAAAAATGACTCTGGACTTTTTTTAAGATGATCTGACAGCATATTTTAAGTGCTAGAAGTGCTTTTACCATATCCTTAATTCTTTTCACAGCATCTTTTTGGATTTGCACAAGATATGCCTTTTTTACAGCATTGCTTCCCTTTGGCACTTTCTGCTCTACTTGTTTGTGATTTGTTCTTATAGTCCGTCACATACCACCCTGTGCCCTTTAAGATAAAGCCCATTCCCCCGGTAATCAATCTCTTAACTTGTCCTCCACAATAAGGACATTCTTTAAGTGGTTCTTCCGTGATCTTTTGCTCTTTTTCAAAAATTTTTCCACAACTATGGCACTGATAAGTATAGGTTGGCATCTTTATCCCCTCCAGTAACTTCTTATGGCTTCATGCAAGGTTTCTATAGCTAAATAGGCACAGTGTTTATCCTGTTCTGGCAGCTTTCCTAAGGCATTAATAATATCTTCTGGGGCAATACTTAAGGCCTCTTCTAATGTCTTTCCCTTCACTATCTCTGTTAACAAGGCATTACACGCAATGCTACCCGCACAGCCGTCAGTCAGAAAAGAAACTTCTTTTATTTCATCCTTTTCAATCAGCAAAAACCACTCTACCGTATCCCCACACTGACCTTTTATTTTAGCATGAGCATTGTAGTGTTCAAGTCTACCAAAATTAGACGGATTTTCCCAATACTTTAACACCAGAGGCGAATATACTGCCTTCGCCTCTTCTAAAATCCTGGCCTGAAGTTCTTCTACTAGTTGATCTAAAGTATCACTCATTTTCTACCTTATTACTCCAAATAGGGTCTTGACCAAACTTGTCAAGCCACCACCAATTTGTGCCTATCATATTTTTGCGAAAGGTTTCTAAGTCAAAGTTATAACGATAGTGCTGGCAGTAACTAATAATAATCTCATACGCGCGGTTGATTTCAGCCATCTTAGCATGAGCTTTCTCCTTGTTCTCACATCGGTCTGGATGGTACTCCCGCACCTTGCGCCGATAGGCCTCTTTAATCTCTGCCTGTGTTGCCAAAAGAGGCAGTCCCAGCACTCTTCTTGCCCAAGTAAGGTCCTCGTAAGTAAGTTCTTTACGATCTCTCATTAAAATAGACTCTCTTGCTTCAAAATTTCTTTTATTTCTTGCTCTGTAATATTCATTTGTTTAGACTTTGCGTAAATGGTTAATAAATATACCTTTTTTGTTTCATCATTGACAAAGGTAATTATTCTAAATCCACCCCTTTTGCCTTTTTTCATATCAGAACTATTCAAACGAATTTTATATGTTTTCTTTCCAAGTGGTTTACCACTTTTGGGATTAGTTTTTAACAACATTCCTAACTGGTGTAAATCCTGCTTAATATGCTTATACTCCTTTTGTAACCTTTTTACCTGCTTTTTAAACACAGAAGTAGGAACAATCTTATAAGGCATCTAAAAATTCTTCTAAAGTTTCTTCTGGTAAGGCGCCTGTTTGCAAAAGTTTCACTTCTTTACACGCCTCTTTTAGTTCAGCTAGTAATCTCTCATTTGTATCTACCGTTTTAACTACGTCAATGATATTTTTCCATACCTCAATAGGTACAACTACCTCTTTACATTTCCCTTTACTATCTCTAATATACCGTACTCCCTCTATCTTTAAAAGCATGTCTTTCTCCTACTAGAAGGATCGTAAAGCTATCTAGATATCTCATCTAAGCTGCCTTATCTTCCACTTGCGAAAATGAACAGTCTCTCCATCTTCCAGCAAAATTACCCTTAAATATTTATTAACTTCATCAATTTTAGCCCATTTTCTTACCCTACCATCAGATTGAACTTCCGTTTTAACAGGATTTTCAATTGTTTTTTGATCCATTCTTCCTTAATCCATGTTCTATCAGGCCTTTGCCTGATGTATAGAAAATTTTGGTATATCTCATATTTTTTCTAAATAATTATACACCTCTTCCCACATAGAGGCAACAATGGAGGCTGTTTCGGTGTCATACTCTACAATGGCCTTACCGTTAACAACGGCCTCAGTTACTTTAGGATCAAAGGGAATTTTGCCTACAAGTTTAATCTCATTTTGCTGGCAAAATTGTTCTATTTTTTCTGCCATTTCGGGATTTAGATCATATTTGTTGACACAAGCCAGACAAGGAATACCAAAGTGTCCTCGTGCCAGTTGCCATACTCTTTCCAAATCATGCATACCCGAAGGCGTAGGTTCAGCCACAATTAAAACACAAGTTGCTCCCGTAATGCTGGCGATTACCGGACACCCAATGCCAGGAGGACCATCTACGAGAATTAATTCCAGATTTTTATCTTCAGCCAAAATTTTTGCCTGCTGCCTTACCAAGGTGGCCAGAAGACCAGAATTTTCCTGGGCAATATCTAACTGCGCATGAACCATGGGACCAAAACGGGTTTCAGAAATAAACCACTTACCGCAAACCCTTTGGGGAAAATCAATCGCCTTCACCGGACAAAAGTGCACACATACACCACAACCTTCGCAATCAATAGGATTCACCTTAAAATCTTCACTAATGGCCTCAAAGCGGCATAATTCCCTACAAGTGCCACAAGCAGTGCAGTCCTCTTGCCGGATGACGGCATAATGTCCACCCTTAAACGGCTCTTCATGTTTTATCGCTGGTGAAAGGATCAAGTGTAGATCCGGTGCGTCTACATCAGTATCGGCCAAAACCTTATTCTTGGCCAAAGCAGCAAAACTAGCTGTTAAGGTCGTTTTGCCCGTTCCCCCTTTACCACTAATAATTACAAGTTCTTTCATCTCGCTCCTCTTTAGCAGGTTTCAACTTTAGTGCGTACCATATATAATTGTTATTTTATTTCCCACTTCTTTCTCTAGCATCTCTTTGATTTGGGGTAAGAAAGGACAAGGATAATATTTCCCCCCAGGTTTATTGCCTACAATACATGAAGATAAAGCAATAATCTCTGCACCTTTTTCTATCATTTTTAAAACCCGAGGTAAAATTTCCTTTCCTGCACAACCACCGCAGGTCAGAAAGCCCACAAGCTCTACCGGACCCACATCTTTAAACATACCCTTCCCTTCTCTAGCCACCTTTAAACAACTCGTAGCCGGACACATTGCCTCTGTCCTTTGACAGCGAATAATGCCTGCCTTTTTCATTTCACCCTCCTATTATTTCTCTAATCTTTTGAAATAACTTTAAAAACTCATCCCGCCATTTTTCTTCACCGATAATTAATTTGCCTTTAGCATAGCTTTCAGCAATACTGCGTGAAAAGGGAATGGTCATAAGAACGGGAATCCCTTCTTCCTCACAATATGTAAAAACCTTTTCATCTCCTAAATCAGCACGGTTTATTACTACGCCCATAGGCAAATTAAGAATCCTAGCTACCCCTACAGCTAGCTTTAAGTCGTGTAAACCAAAAGGAGTAGGTTCGGTTACCAAAACGACAAAATCTACTCCTTTTAAAGTAGCAATTACAGGACAAGAAGTCCCAGGTGGGGCATCAACAATGGCTGTTTTATCAGGCTTGATTTCCTTTTTTATCCGTTCTATCAAAGGCACGGCCTGTGCCTCACCTATACGCAGATGGCCATGCACAAACTCTACGCCTAAAAGTGCCCTACCCTTTTCACAAACGCCCACTTCGCGTCCTGTTTCTGTAATAGCCTCTTTAGGACAAATCAACATACAACCACCACAACTGTGGCACAACTCAGGAAACACAAGCACATTTTTGCCCAATACTGCCAGGGCGTTGAATTGGCAAAATTCCGCACATTTTTTGCAAAAATCACATTTATTTAAATCTACCTGAGGTACAGGCACATAAACCTTTTCTCTATGTTCATATTGGGGTTTTAGAAAAATATGACCATTGGGCTCTTCTACATCACAATCAAGATATTGGGCCTTTTCTCCTAAAACGGCCGCCAGGTTTGTAGCTACCGTTGTTTTGCCTGTACCTCCCTTGCCACTAGCTACGCAAATAACCATTTTTCACTCCCTCACCATTGGTGTTCCACACTTAGGACAATTTGTCTGCATACAGGGCATTCCAGGTTGGTGTGGTACCTTGGTACCGCAGTTAGGACATACGCAAAAACCAGCTTGCCTACCACCACGACCACCTTGACCTCTACCTTGTCCTCCACCCATGCCACGACCTCTACCTTGTCCACCCATTCCACGGCCTCCACCCTGTCCGTATCCACCTCTACCTCGACCACCTTGACCATTAGGCATTTTTTTCTCCTTAGTTTAATTTACACACAAAACACCCTCTTACCTTTAAATATGGGCCCAAATAAAAATATTAAAGGGTTAGTTTAAATGCTTTACCCTTCTTCTATCGTAATGCAGTCGTTAGGACAAACCTCTACGCAACTCATACAGCCCACACAATCATCTGCCCGGACAGCCTCTGCCTTTCCATTCACAATTTCCCACACATCTTGAGGACAAATCTCCACACACTCTCCACAGCCAACACAACAATCTTTGTCATTGTTTGGAATAAAGGCCATCACTAAACCTTCTTTGATTATTTTAATGATCACAAATGTTTTCTCCTACCTCTAGTGTACCAGCAAGATAGTGTTTGACTATCTCCTCTACCGGCATAACCGGGGCACCAACAACAACCTGAATCCCATATTGATTAAAAAACTGTTGGGCCCGCATACCCATACCACCACAGATAATGACATCTACCTGTAATTCATTCATCCAGGCTGGTAGTACTCCCGGCTCATGTGGTGGTGGGGTAAGGTAATTTATACTTGCTATTTCTCCGTTGATAACATCTACAATAGCAAATTCAGGGGCATGACCAAAATGGGGACAAAGCTGACCTTGATAAACAGGAATGGCAATCCGCATTATTCACCTCCTATTTCACCAGCAATGAATTTTTGGACTAATTCTTCAGGGGATAGATCTGAAATGTCCAATACTACACCTACCTTATTTTTGTAAAAGATATATTTAGCCTTTTCCTTCATGCGCTTGGTCATCACGAGATTGGCCCCTAGATGCACAATTGCCATTGGTGTCACTCCTCCTGTTTCCTCAGCAGGCTGCAATTTTTCTACCTTTTTAATCTCTCCATTTTTAACATACACCAAAGCTAACTCATCGGCCTCCGGCAGAAAAGGAGCTGGCTTGCCTTCTTTTAAGGGAATGGCTACTTTATACTCTTTCATTGCCCTGATTTCAGAAGGGGCTACAGGTTTGACTTCCATCTGCTTTAGCCGCTCTATGATTACATCTGCCACCTGGTGAAAGGCTTGCACATAAGGGCTATCGGGATTGGTTTTAAAAAACTCCAACAAGTTCCCTGCATCTCCAGCCTCAACTACTTTCAAATCTAGAGGTAATTTACCTAAAAAGGCAATGCCCTTCTGAGCCGCCGTCCTTTCTCCTCCACCTGTTTTAAAAATGTCCACATGCTTACCACAATAAGGACAGATAAAACCACTCATGTTCTCAATCAGCCCAACGATATCCATCTGTACCTGACGGCAAAAAGTAATGGATTTACGCACATCTGCTAAGGCAACTTCTTGTGGTGTTGTCACAATAATCGCCTTGGCATCAGGAATAAGATGGGCCACAGACAAAGGTTCGTCTCCTGTTCCAGGAGGTGAATCAATGACTAGATAGTCCAGATCTGCCCATACTACATCAGCCAAAAACTGTCTGATAGCAGAGTGTTTTAGAGGCCCTCTCCAAATAACCGCTTGGTCTTTATCTGCCATAAGGCACTCAATAGACACAACTTCTAAATTAGGCATAACCTTTTTGGGCAGAATTTTTTGTTCCTCAGGGGCAATATCCAAAAATCCTTTCAGGTTTAATAAGTGAGGAATACTTGGCCCATGCAGGTCCACATCCAATAGGCCTACCTTATAACCCTTCTGGGCAAGAGCAATTGCCAAACAAGTAGCCACTGTGCTCTTTCCTACACCACCCTTCCCGCTCATAACCATGAGCTTGTGCTTGATGCGGGAAAGGACGGGCTTTAACATCTTCTCTTCGTCAGCCACTCCAGATACACCTTTACTGGCACGACTCTCGTCACTGCCCTTTTTCTCCATCGCCATACCTCCTCCTTAACTCATTTTTTATCTCAGCAATCTTTATGCCAGACAGCAAAATGGCAATATATATCGGAACTTTTCAAAAAACAAGCCCTTTAGGATAGGACTTAAATTAATTGCAAAAAGCAATTTTTTATTGCATTTTGCATTAAACAGAAATAGACAAACAAGAATGAGCACTAGAGTTTGCCATCCAAATTGATATTTTAAACAAATAATACTGACAATAACATACATATTCTTAAAATTTCACTCCCTAAAGTAGCCCTAGATTTCTTAAAATTTCCATATTTTTAAGGATAAATTCCTCTAATGAAATTTCTTCTTTTAAAGGTATATGGAGTTCTGGGTTTTCAACAGGATGTTTATGATAAATACCTCCTTCTTTATCTACACCATAAATTCTAGTCTGTCCAACTATTAAGGCCAAATTAAGTTTTTGCTTTATACAATTTAGATATACCTGAATGAATACATCTGAAGTATATCCCATTCGGCAAATAAGAGTTACATCTGTGCAATCTAACAAAAGAATGTCCAAACCATATCTTAAGGAAAGTGTTTTTATGTAAGACAGAAATTCATCAATATTTATACTTCCTAAGTTCCATTATTTTTTTTCTCTAGGTATTTTATGCCTGCCATTGCATGTTCCCATTCCATCGCATCGGATTCAACTTCCCATGAAAAACCTTTTTCTTTTACTATATTCTTTTTGTCAAATTCTTCAAAACTCATTCCATACTTCTTTCTCATTTTTTCATCTATTAGTCTATAAATTATTAACTTTCTTTTATAATTGTAAATCAACGACTCTATAATTTCCTTTTCAGGGATGGTTTCTAATATTTTGGTTATAACTGTTGTTTGAGCATGTTTCATAACAATTATACCTCCTTTTTATCGTTTAAGGCACAAATGTATACCTTTGCATTCCTTTAGGCACATACCATTTAATGAAGTTGTACATAATTCCTGCTGGTGCAGGTTTTATACCATGAAACCGCGCACTTACAATAGGCAGAGCGTCTGGAATATACAAAAAGGTATAAGGTTGCTCTTCGGCCAAAATTTCTTGGATACGGTAATAACACCGTTTCCTCTCATTTATGTCAAAGGTATTTCTGGCCTTTTCAATCAGTTCGTCTACTTCAGTATTGTGATAGCCGATGAAGTTTAAACCTCCTGGCACATCTTTAGAAGAATGCCAAACATCGTATAAATCCGGTTCTGGGGGAATAGTCCAACCTAAAATAGTGGCCTCAAACCGGCGTTTGTCAATAAACTCTCTAATAAAGGCCGCCCATTCAATTACCCTGATTTTCACCTTGATTCCAATTTGGGCCAGGCGGTATTGAATGATCTGGGCAGCATTAAGGCGCATAAGATTACCTTGATTAGTAATAATAGTAAAACAAAATGGACGTCCGTCCTTATCTAAGATGCCATCTCCGTCTGTATCCTTCCAGCCTGCTTCAGCCAAAAGTTCTTTAGCCTTTTTTGGATTATAAGGATAGTGTTTAACATTGGGATTATATGCCCACATGCCTGGCTTATATGGCCCAGTAGCAATTTTGCCCAAACCTAAAAGCACGCCTTCAATGATTTCCTTCTTGTTGATCGCATAAGAGATGGCCTGTCTTACCCGCTTGTCTTTAAACAGAGGACAGCGCAGATTATAACCCAGATAAGTATAGCTTGAAGCTAAGTAGCGGTATTTTTTAAAATGTTCTTTAAACCAGGGTGTATTTGTCTGGCGTTTATATTGAATGGGAGTAAGCCCCATGTAATCAATGCCACCCGCCTTTAACTCTAAAAACAAGGTAGCTGCATCCGGGATGACCCGGCTGATATACCAATTGATATATGGTCTGCCTTCAAAATAGTCAGGGTTGTATTCAAGCACAATCTTTTGCCCACTGACCCATTCTTTAAACCGGTAGGGACCGGTACCAACGGGGTGGCGAATAAGAGGGCTTTTGGTAATGTCCTTTCCTTCTAATAGGTGTTTAGGTAAAATAGAAAGGGTCCAACTAGCCAGGCCAGGAGCAAAGGGGTGTTTGTAATATACCCTGAAGGTGTAATCGTCTGGAGCCTCGGCCTTTTCAATTTCCATAAAATCACCGGCATAAGGAGTAGGTGTTTTAGGACCAACCATTAATTTATAGGTAAAAAGCACATCTTGGGCAGTAAAAGGTTTTCCATCATGCCATCTTATGCCTTTGCGGAGATGAAAGGTAATGACCAACCCATCTTCTGAAATTTCCCAAGATTTAGCCAAATCACCGGTAAGATTTAGATTCTTGTCATATTTAAGCAGACCATTATAGACCAATCCTGCAATCTCATGGGAGGCACTGTCTGAGGCAAGAATGGGAATTAAATTGCTGGCCTCGCCAATAGAACCAACAATAATAGCATCACCATAAGAGGGAGTTTGAGAGGCAAAGAGAGGGAGTGTAATAACTATTTGTAAAATCAAAATTAATATTGACAAAAACATCTTTTGCCTTCTAATTAAGAACATGCGTTTAATATTCTTATGCGGATTTGTCTTTTTATTGTCAAGTTGCACTGCTGTCAAGGTGGTCACCTTTCCCGTTAAGGTAGCCTATAAAACCGTAGAGATTACTGGCAAGACCACTTGGAAGATAGTTACGGCCCCTCTCCCTGATAATGAGTTAGAGGGAATTGCCTCCTGGTATGGACCCGGTTTTCACGGACGACGCACGGCTAGCGGTGAAATTTACAATATGTATGCCTACACAGCAGCCCATAGAACTTTGCCTTTGGGTACTTATGTGCGAGTCATTAATTTGGAAAACGGCAAAAGCGTAGTCGTGCGCATAAATGACAGGGGTCCTTTTAAAAAGGGACGTATTATTGATCTTTCTTACGCTGCAGCCAAAAAGATTGGCATGCTTGAAAAGGGAACGGCCAGGGTAAGGCTTGAAATATTAAGCAAGCCTTAAATCTTTATGTTTACTCAAGATAAAAATAGATTGGTATTTTCAAAGTAATAATTTCTTTATTCAATCCTGGCGGAAAGGCAGGGAAAGGAGCAGCCTTTTTGATTGCCTTTATAGCGGCTTTGTCTAAAAGAGAATAGCCCGATGATTTTTGTATTTTAAGCCTTTCTAATTGTCCGTCTTTTTTTAAGGAAAAAACTACAATCACTTTTCCTTCAATTCCATGCCGTCTGGCCCAGAAGGGATATTCTTTGTATTGTTCAATGCGTAGGCGGACTCTATTTAAATAGACTTTAAGAAAACTTTTTTCTGAAGAATGGTCAGATACCTGTACTCCAGAGGTGTTTTTTAGGCCAGTGTTAATTTTGTTAACTTGGGCTAGGGTTGTAGATAATGCTTCTGGTTGCGTTTTAGGTGTTTCTAAATTTGGTTTTGCTGGGGGAGTGGGCTTTTCTTGGCTAGAAGGTGTCTCTTTTAAGGGCTCAGATTTAGGTTTTGGTGTAGGGTTGGAGTTGAATTTAGAGATTTGTTTAGGCTTTGGTTTAGGTTTGGGTTTGGGTCTGGACTTTGGCTTAGGTTTGGGGTTTGGTTTTGGTTTTGGCTTTGGCTTTGGCTTAGGCTTAGGTTTAACTTTGGGTTTACGCCTAGCTTTGACTATTCTTTTTTGATTTTTTTGTTTAGTTTCTTTTCTTTTTTCACCTTGAAGTTTTTTGGGTGAAGACGCTGACGGCAAGAATTTTAAATCTATTTCAATAGGTGTATTTAAGCTATACTTAGGTAAAGCAAAGGGAATGCCCTTTAATAACACTAAATGCAGGGCAATGGAAAGGATCAAACATAAGCTTAACAATCTATCCATTATTTATCACTGATGCCTATTCTATCTCCCTTTCTGTAGCAATGAAGACTTTTCTTATCCCTGCCAGTTTTGCCCGATCCATGACTTTAATCACCCACTCTACTGGTGTTGTCTTATCAGCCTTAATGACAACCGTGACCTTCTGCTCCCGCTTAACCCTTTCACAAAAGAAATGATAAACACTGGCCAAATCCATCTGTCTTTGGTCTATAAAAATCCTTCCTTTTGGATCAATGATCACTGTAATCTCGCTTGTCTCATTCTGCAAGGTAGCACTTTTGGCCGCTGGCAGATTAACCGATATGCCTTCATTGCGCAAAAAATTGGCCGTAAGAAGAAAGAAAATAAGCAAAAGAAAAACCATATCAATAAGGGGAGTGAGATTAGGACTTGGCTTAATTATTTTTCTTTTAAAGGAGATCATGACTTAAAAATTTTTAAGCTCTTCCAAAATTTCTTTTTTATTTAGCCAAAATATCTTGACAGAACCTAAAAATTTTTTCTGCACAGCTAATGGCTTCATCTGCATCCTCTACTGTGTAATATTCATATGGACTTCCACTTGCCCATCCGTTAGGATACTTTTTTCTTTTCATCCATTAGTATGAAATCAAAACATAACTTGTCAACATTTTTTTATCAAAACCCATATTTCATTAATTGCTTTAATTTCTTCATCAACCTCTATTTTATCTCTCTGTTAGGGTATTTAATTTAGGTAAGACTATCATACGGTTTTCTATATTGAAAATTTCTATCTCCATCTCATAAAGTTCTTTAAGGTTCCGTTCATTCATGACTTCTTCTACAGGCCCATAGGCAATAATCTTTCCGTTTTTGAGCATGGCAACTTTATCTGAAAATATCATGGCCAGATTGGAATCATGTAATGTCATAATTGCAGAAAGTCCTCTGTTTTTAATCAGTTTTTTGATCCGGCTTAAAATCACATATTGATTTTTAAAATCTAAATGGTTAGTCGGTTCATCCAACAACAGGATTTCTGCATCTTGAGCCAATGCCCTAGCTATTAATACAAGCTTCTTTTGACCACCGCTTAATTCGGTGTATGGTTTATTTATTAAATCAGTCATACCTACAGTTTCTATAGCCTTTTTGGCCATCATAACATCTTTTTTAGACGGCGAAGACAATAACCCAATATAAGGGGCCCTTCCCATTAGAACGATGTCTAAAACCGTATATGGAAATGAGGAATTATGCTCTTGAGGAAGGTAAGAGACTTCTCTTGCCAGTTCCTTTTCGTTCAACTCGTTTATGTTTTTATCTCCTATAAACACCACTCCTTTTTGAGGTTTTAACAGTTTATTGATGCATTTTAACAAAGTAGATTTTCCAGATCCATTAGGCCCTAAAAGTGTAAAAATTTCCCCTTGTTTTAGCGAAAAGGTAATATCTTTCAGTACCTTAAATGATTTCTTATACCCGAAATATAAATTTTTTACCTTTAACTTCATCTTCTTTGTAAGTGATATAAATAGGCAAAAAATGGTGCTCCTACTAATGAGGTAAGGATCCCAATAGGTATCTCTCCTGTCGTAATGGTTCTAGCTAAATCGTCGGCAATAAGTAAAAATAACCCTCCTAACAGGATACTTACCGGAATTACTTTTACATTATCAGGCCCTACAATTAAACGA
This sequence comes from Candidatus Desulfofervidaceae bacterium, assembly GCA_027064585.1. Classification (GTDB taxonomy): domain Bacteria; phylum Desulfobacterota; class Desulfofervidia; order Desulfofervidales; family Desulfofervidaceae; genus JAGHCL01. The sequence goes on from JAMOPI010000036.1 coordinate 99,060, forward strand.
GACACATGCGGAATAATCAGCCCTACCCACCCAATTATGCCCACTACACTTACGGCTGAGGCAGTAATAAGGGTTGAAACAACAATGATCACTTTTCTGAATTTGTCTACATCAACTCCTAAAGATTTTGCCTCTTCATCATCCATAGACATAATATTTAAATACCACCTTATAGCATACATTACGCCAATACCTACTAAGATGACAATCAAAACGCTTACGTTATCCCAATCAACCCCAGAAAAACTTCCCATAATCCAAAAGACAATAGAAGGCAATTGATTCTGTGTATCAGCAAAGTATTTTGCCATCCCTACCAATGCTTGAAAAAAAGAGTTTACAATTACACCAGCAATGACCAAACTAAGAACAGGTACTCTTCCCTTCTCTTTTGCCAAAAAATACGCAAGCAATGTGGCAAGGATACCAAAGAAAAAAGCAAATGTTTGCATGACATAGACATTCTGATGCAAAAGGATAGCTAAGGCTGCACCAAAGGCAGCCCCAGATGAAACACCCAGGATATAGGGGGACACAAGAGGATTTTTAAATATGCTTTGATAGGAAGCCCCAGCTACACTTAATCCACTACCAACAGCGACTGCAAATAACACCCTTGGCAGCCTTATATCATAAATAACGGTACGGTAAGTATCTGGGACATTCTTCCCAATAATTGTATAAATAATTTCTACGGGAGATATGGGAAATGTGCCTAAAAATAAAGATAAAAATGCTGCAAGAATCAAAATAAAGAGTAAGATTATAATGGACATTCGCATAGAAAATTGCTATTTAAATATAATCTTTTAAACATCCTGTTCACTTATTTTTAAAAGTTTCACTCCTAAAAAAGCCTTGCTTTTCAAGTAAATTTAAAATTTCATTCAAACAATCCTCAAGTTGAGTGGCATAATCATTGGCCTGACTTATAAAATAATCATAACATATAAGGGTAGGAATGGCGACGCTGAGGCCAAAGGCCGTCGTAAGCATGGCCTCCCAAATGCCCCCAGCCAGCATGGCCGCACTTACCTTATTGCCCATGGACTGCACGACCATAAAGGCCTTAATCATTCCAATGACCGTGCCAAGTAAGCCCAAAAGTGGAGAAATATTGGCAATCGTTGCCAGCACTGTAAGCCTTGCTTCTGCCTTCCTGACCTCCTTTTGACCAAGATGGGCCAATACTTTTTCCATCACGCTACGACGGGGATTATTGGCCAAAGAATGGCCTAATTCCTTTATTAAAGGATGTGGTATTAAAGACGCCTTTTTTTGCGCTGCTTCTAATTTTTGTTCTTCAATTAATGCCTTTATAGAAGTTAGTTTTTCAACCAATCCATGTTTCTTTAAATAAAGAAGGCAAAACGTCCTTTCCAGAATGATGGCAAGGGCAACGATAGAACATAGAAGAATAGGATACATCAAAAGGCCGCCTTTGAAAAAAAGCTCTAGCATCTCTCTTCCTCAAATAGTAGAGGTTTTCTAGTTTACCTCAATTACCTCTATCTTTGCAACTGCCTTTACCCACCTGTCGGCAAACAGGTCATCAGGCAAAACTAAGATAAATTTTCCATCCTTTTGCAAGGGATGCCCATTACACTTATCGGCAATTATAATTTTTTGCCCAGAGGTAGTTAAAAACAATTCTCCGGCTGAGATAAAAGAGCGATAGCCATCGGGGGCAGAAATCAAGATAGCCGCATTTAAACCTTCTTTCATACCTGCCTTTTTCAGTATATCAACCAAAGGCACTCCACTAAAGGTTTTTACCCCATGATACCCCTTTCCTTCCCCTACGACCTTGATTTTATATGTTTTGTGGGCAAAATTAGATAAATCAGATATTTTCAAAACCTCCTTTTTATTTACTACAACTGTAAATTGGGAAGAAAACAACTTGTTTGTCCGCTTTGTTTCTATTTTGGGTTTTAAATCAACTACTTCAATTTTGGTTATCTCCTCTAAACATCTATCTGTATAAAAATCATTGGCGATAACTAGTCTAGGAAAACCTATATGACGCTTAAGAGGTTTGAGATATGGCTGATAAAAGGAAGGCCTGTGGCAATCTTGACATTTTTTATGGGGCATAATGGGCATGGCGGTATAAGCAATGATTATCGCGGCTGGATTATGATAAAAAATTTCTCCCCATGAAAGTAAAACTTTTTGACCGGATTTGTTAGTTATTACAATTGCCAAATCAACAGGTTTATTAAAGTCTGAATTTTTCTTTTGAATTTGAGCTACTTCTAATAAAGTCTGCAAAGGAACACCTCGGTAAAGAAATACTCCTTTAAATTCACCCTCTCTTGTAACTTCATTCAAACGCACTTGCACAGATTGGAATTGATACAAGTCGTTAACGCTAAGGATTAAATCATGCTTAACACTGCCTGTAATTTGAAGTATAGGCATTCCTGCCCAGACTCTTGAAGCAAACAAAAGACTAATTAACATTCCGATAAAAATGACTTTTTTCATTCTCTTTTCCTCCTTTTAGGATAATATAACACCATGAAATACCATCCCATCAACATACACATCATTGCATCGGAAATAAGGGTTAACTTTGCCCCAGGATCATTTTTTACCACAAGATTTAAACAGACATAACGATCGTTTGTCTTTACTTTGTCCAGATAAAAACTAAGCCCATGCCAAGAGACAGGGTGAAGAAAGCTGATTTGGATTAATCTTTTATCAGAAGAATTGGCTATTTCTAGAGAAATACGGCATTGTTTCAGAAGCCCTTTAACCTTTATTTGCTGCGCTTCTAAGGGGTAATAAACGCAATTTTGACCTACGATTTTACCCTTTACCCCGGCAGCTAGGTCTATTTCCTTGCCCAACTTGATGGGTAAAGTTTGGTTAATACCAATAGTCATACTCAGAAGATGACCGAAAAGCCCAAGGAAAAAGCAGAGATGAACAATAGAAGGAGTCATTTTATAAATAATTTCTCTAAAAGTAAATTGTTTTCGCTTTCTCCAAAAATAGGCAAGTTTATTTAGAGTGCAAATGAGAGTATTTATGGCTAATCCAAATAAAAGCAGGAAAAGAAGAAACAGCCACCATATTTTATCTGTATTTTTCTGTCCATAAACCTGTAACCATTCTAAAAACAGATATTTATTTAATGCCTTAAAAACCTTAGGATAAAAAGCTGCATAATAACTCCCTATAGCCAAAGTTAGGGCGATACACAAAAGGAGATAAAAGGCCAGTTTGATACTGCCTAAAATTTGAAAGATTCTTTTTAGCAACCTCAAGCCCCTAAGCGTGGAAGGTGTATTTCTTTTAATTGCCCGCCATAACTAAAGAGAAGAACTAACCCAAGACCCAGTAAGGCAAATATTGCCTTGTTTTTTATATTTCCATTAGGCAAAAACTTCAGGTGTAAATAAGCCGCATAATAGCACCAAAGAGAGGCAGACTGTAAGTGTCTATCTCCCCAGTGGAAGGGAGTTGCCCAGCCAAGATAACACCAATAGGCCCCCACTACTTGGGCAATGGTGTAAAATACAAATCCAAAGACAATTAAGGTATCAAACTCTTTATAAAAAGTTTTACCTCTTAAATAACACAAGGCAAACCATGCCCCTAAGATAAAACAGGCATGGGCAAGAACTTCAAACAAGAAAAATAAAGAAGAAAGGATGGTATTTTGTTTAGGTGAAGGTAGAAAAATTCCTTTTTGTCTTCTGAGACTCTTAAAACTACACCCAAAAAGGCCAAACACCAAGGCAAAAAGAAAACCTCGTTAAACATGGCATTAGGGGTAAAAATACCAATAAGCCAAGCGCGTGCGATTAAACTCAGGGTATGAGAGATAAAACCAAACGAGAAAAATAACTTCCCTACCCTTTTCTTTTTTATAAGAAAAAAAGACAAGGCTAGCTGTATAACCAGCTAGCCCAACGTAAAAGCATAAAGAAAAGAAAGCCATATCCATTACCACTTGGCTCCAACACCAATTAAAAAGTTTCTTCCAGGCATAGGGCCATTGCCCTCGTCATAGTTGACATCTGTAAGGTTTTCTACCTGCGCAAAGAAAAGCCAGTGTTTCATAACTTTCTGAGTTATTTTAGCATTTAAGAGGAAGTAATCAGGTAGAATTCTAGTAGCGTCATCAGTATATTGCCGATGTACATAGATCATTTGGGTGTTAATGCTTAGTCCAAAATTAAAGTGATACCGGATGTCCAAACTAAGTTTGTCCTCTGGCCTCTCATCTAATGGACGTGCGTTTTCATCATCCTTTGTCCATAGATAGGTATAACTAAATTCTGTCCACAAGTTATCTGTAGGCATAAGTTGCAGGCTTGCTTCTACACCTTGAATTCTAGCTTTTCCGATGTTCTGATATGATTCTTTCTTAGAGGGCTTATAAATCATGTCCCGAATCCGATTGTAAAAATAAACAATACTTAAGCTACCACTTATTTCCTCCCATTCAAAATATTTATCTGCCCCTATCTCAAAGGCAAGGGTACGCTGCGGTTTTAAATTAGGATTACCATCTCTATCACTAAAGAGTTCCTTCATGTGTGGGAATCTAGTTTTCTTACCCAGAGAGGTGTGAAACTTTGTCGTTTGATTCAATGTGTAAACAATACCAATTTGCGGATTAACGGTATCAATATCATTTCCCGGAGGTGTACCAGCTGATTTTATGGGATCAAACCGGTCATAGCTTAAACCAGCTACAACTGACCAGGGACCAAGGTAGATTTCATCTTCAATAGCAAAGGTATAGGTTGCTGTTTCATAGGTTTCTTCAGGTGTCCAGCCAGAGTTAACAAAGTAGGTCTGTTCCTTGTGCTGATCAAAGATGTAATTAAAACCCAACTTTAAAAGATTAAAGTTACCAGTTTTCAAATGCGCCTGCATTTCTCCACCAGCACTGTAATCGTCATAAGCACTCTTGTCAAACCACTTTCCACCTAAAGTGGTGCAGGTCTTGTCTGTATAGCTAGCAATGGTATCTTCGTGGTCTACATAAAAAACACGCGCCTTTAATTTAAGGTTATCTCCAAACTTTTGTTCTCCTACCAGGTTTAAGTGCCATTCATCCCAGTCAATAAAACGCCAGTAACGGTAGTATTCTGTAGGAATACCCCGTTCGTTGTTGTGATAGTCAAAGGAGAGATAAACCTTTGTGTTGTCTTTATCATAACCGATTTTGGCATTGAAAGCATGTTTTTCATAACCACTTAAATCCCGTTTACCTCCATCTTCTTGATAGGGAGAATTAACACCAACATTAGCATCATTAGGATCAAAATGGCTGGAAAGCCTAAAGCCATCACTTTTTTGATAGGCATAGGTGAAAAAGTAATTGATATCTCCTATTTGCCAGCCGTGATTCAAGGCATAGTGCTGGGTGCTGTAATCACCAAAAGCGGCCTTTGCCGAAGCCGAAGGTTTAGGACTGCCTTTTTTCGTGATGATATTGATCACTCCACCCATGGTGTTTGCGCCATAAAGGACTGAAGACGCTCCTTTGATAACCTTTATCTTGGCAATGCTTTCTACTGGAAACTGACTTAAATCCAATGTGCGAAAATAAGTCTCATAGGCAGGCACGCCGTCTATAAGTACTTTTACATCTCCTTGCTCAAAGCCTCTTATATACACATGCATTTCTCCCTTACCACCCATTTCCACATCTACACCAGGAATAAGTTCCAGGGCCTCAGCTACCGTTTCACACCCACGGGCCTGAATATCTTCTGCTGTAATTTCAGTCACGGTTGTAGCCTCTGCCACCGCCTCTTCCTCAGCCGTTACTACTACCTCTCCTAGATCAAACACTTCCTCAGCTCTTACTAAAAAAGGTATAAAAAGTATTAAAATAACTTAAAATACCTTTTCATAATTTTAACTTCCCAAAATGTAATGAAAGTTTGGCAAAATTTATAAAAGAATTAAAAACTCTTGTCAAGCATTTAATTTAATCTAAAATATGCTTTGTAGGAGGATTACACAGAAAAAAAGAGATTATTTCAACATTCCCCTTTCGGCAAAGCTAAAGAAGGTATCTCCTGCAAGGATAATGTGATCAAGAACAGGGATGCTAATAATTTCTCCAGCCTTTACAAGTTGGGCGGTAATTTTTACATCCTCTTTACTGGGCTCAGGGTTACCGCTAGGATGGTTATGCATGAGAATAACGGCTTTAGCTGTCTCAATTATGGCTTGGCGGAAAACCTCACGCGGATGGACAAGGCTGGCGGTTAAAATACCTTCAGAAACAGTTATTTCTTTTATAAGCTGGTTGGCATTGTTTAGAAGTAACACTTTAAACACTTCCTTTTTTAAATGGCACATTAAGGGTAAATAAACCGCGGCTACATCTTCTGGGCTTTTAAAGGTTTTTAAGGGGTGTTTCTTTACTTGCAAACGCCTGCCTAGTTCAAAGGCTGCAGCTAGGGTTGCGGCCTTGGTTAGACCCATACCTTTTAACTGACAATATTCTTCAGGGCTACGGCTGGCCAAATTGTTCAGATCTTCAAATTTGATTAGTAATTCTCTGGCCAGGTCTACGGCAGTCTTTTCTTTTGTGCCCTTGCCAATGAGGATGGCAAGGAGTTCGGTATCTGTCAGTTGCCCTGGACCAAATTTCAATAGTTTTTCGCGTGGCCTTTCTTCCTCTGGCCAAGTAGGGATCTTGTAGTGCTTCATCTCATTCCCCATACATAGATAATGATTGCTCCCAGACACATGCAGCTAGCCGCCAATAAGCGGAGTTTAATGTGTTTTTCTTTAAGCAGAATGCCACCATAAATCACGCCAAAGAGCGGGCTAAGGCGTTTTACGCTGATCATATACACGGCCTTTGTCTGGCTAATGGCAATGACATGGCTGATGATCATTAAAACCGTCAAAAGCCCTATGGCAAGACCAACAGGTAAGATATGTTTTTGGCGCAAGATGGGTTGGCGCACATAAGAAGGGATGAAAAAGATACTTAAACCTAGGTAATAAAAGATACCAAAAAATACGGGGCTTGAGTAAAGGATTGCCCTTTTTCCCAAGGCGGAGGTAATGGCATAGATAAAGGCCACTAAAAGCATGAGCACCGAGCCCTTTTCTTGCCCAAAATTACGTAAAAACACCTTTACATCAAACCATTGCGGAGGCAAAAGAAGCAAATAACTGCCTCCTACAACCAAAAGAATGCCTAGCAGACCCCAAAAGTTAGGTCTTTCACCCAAGATAAGCCAACCGGTAAAGATAAGAAAAACAGGCGTAAAGGAAAGAAAGGGAAGGGATAGCGATAAAGGAGATTTTTTTAAGGCCAGCATGTATAAAAACAGGGCAGTGATTTCTAAGGGATAAAGCATTGCCAATGTGTACCAAAATTGTTTCTGTAAATGTGGCCAGGGAGTAAAAAACAAAAGAGGTAGGAGAAAGAAAACCGTATAACCAATCCTTACCGCTCCCATTTGCCAGGCCGAAAGGCCTTTTAAATATTTTTTGGTCAAGGCATCGGCCGTGGCCAAAGAGAGGGCCGAAAAAAGGGCCCAAAAGAACCAGGACACCAGAGGAATCTCCTTTGCTTTACTTTTCTATTAAAAAATAGTTGATTACCTCCAGAAATTTTGTAACTTATAGCCTTATTACAACCAACTATAAAGATTTGTCGCTAACGGTTTGGTTGATGTTAGATGTTAGTTTTATTGATTTAAAACTTCTTTCAACTTTTCAACAGAATTAATTAAAACAATTCCTTCCTTTTCGCATGGCTCTTTAAAGTCAGATGTGTCTATAGAAATTAAGTATTTAATTCTATAATACTTACAAGTTGCTAAAATTAAGGCATCGTTTGAAAGTAGATTATGTTTCTTCATTAATTCAATAGACAAATAAAAAATTTCTTTATCAATACTTAGATTCTCAAAACTTGTAAGAGCCTTAAAATAAAGAGAAACATCAGGTTTTTCTAAGATTTTCCTTATTTCTTCTTTGCTTTTAAAGTCAAAGGTGAAACTCCTGCTTTTAAGCCAAGCACTTTATAAGTAACCTCTGAAAAGACAATCCCATTAATAAAACAATCAAAAAATTCCACAACTTCTAAAAATATCTGTTTAGCTTTTGGATTGCCTTTAAGATTTTCTATAAAGATACTACTATCTAAAAAAGCTTTCATTGTTCATGCCACTCTTTCTCAAGTTGCATCTCTAACGTTTTGTTTTCTCTTAGAGTATTGAAAGTTTTTTCTACAAGTTGTTTAATTTTTTCTTTTTTTACCTCTTTCTTTATTATGTCAAAAATCTTGTCAAACGGTAAATTCACTTCAACAACCTCTCTTACATCTCCTGGGACTTTTATTATAATCTCCCCCATTTTGATTACCTCCAGAAATTGGTTTTGCTAAAAATTTATTATAGCAAAGAAATTAATTTTTATAAAGCTTTGCCACCGACGGCTCAGCTGTAGTTATAAAAATGATTTTTTCTATGAAATTTTCAAAAATTTTGTGCGATATTCTTTTATTCTCTCAAGAATATCTATAAGTTTTGGTTTTACAGTAGGGTTTTGATATTGTTGTCTAATAGACAAAATCTCATCTAAAGTTTCAAAAAATACGCTCACAAGATTGGGATCAAACTGGGTACCTGCATTTCTTTTCATGTAATCCAATGCCTTTTCTAATGGCCATGCCTTTTTATAAACACGATCACTGGATAAGGCATCAAAGACATCGGCAATGGCCATAATTCTTCCAGAAAGAGGTATTTCTTCTCCTTTTAAACCCTTGGGATAACCCGTTCCATTCCATCTTTCGTGATGGGTAAGGGCTACTTCTTTAGCCTTTTCTAGCAAAGGTAAATCGGTGCCAGAGAGAATTTCGGCCCCAATGGTAGTATGGAGCTTTACGATTTCAAATTCTTCCTTTGTCAATTGTCCTGGTTTAAGTAGAATCATGTCTGGAATACCAATCTTGCCAATGTCATGCATCGGGGCAGCATGATAGAGAAGTTCACACTCATGCGAAGGCAGACCAATCTCTTGAGCTAAAATCCGGACATACTTACTTGTCCGAAGAATATGATCTCCGGTCTCATCATCCCTAAATTCTGCCGCTTTACCCAATCTTCTTACAATTTCAAGCTGGGTCTTTTTTATCTTTTCATAGGCTCCCTTGAGTTCCTTTGCTCTCTGTTCAATTCTTTCTTCCAAAGAGTCCTTATAGGACTTTAATTCCAGGGCATTTTTTACCCTTAATTCTAACTCAACAAAATCAATCGGCTTAGAGATAAAGTCCCAGCAGCCAAGGGAAAGGGCCGTAAGTTTGTTGTTTCTATCTGGAAAACCGGTAAGAATGATAACAGGAATATGTTTTTGTTCTAAAACCGGCTTAAATTTTCTTAAAAATTGCAGGCCATCCATCACAGGCATGCTTATATCAAGCAGGATCAAGTCAGGCATAGTCTGTTTGATCCTTTCTAAAGCCTCTTGTCCATTGGTAGCCCGAATAATGATATACTGCTTCCCCAGAAATTCTTCTATTAATTGTAAGTTAAACTCCTCATCATCTACGGCTAGGATAATCTTGTTCTTAAACATCTTTCTCCAACAACTTATTTACTTTATTAATTAATCGGGCTGAGACAATCGGCTTTTGCATCACCTCAACCATACCTTCCTTTTTTCCTAAAAAATTGGCAATGCTATATCCCGTAATATAAAGGACTTTTAGGTCGGGATTTAGCTTTTTAGCCTTTTTATAAAAAGAAATTCCATCAAGTTTTGGCATTACAATATCAGTTACAACTACTTTAATCTTATCTTTTAACTTTTCATATAGCTCTAGCCCTTCCTTTCCATTTCTAGCCGTTACTACCTCATATCCGGCCGAACTAAGGATATTTTTTAATACTTCAAGCACAGCCGGATCATCCTCCATTACCAAAATGGCTACTTTTTTATCTATAGCTGCCGCAACAGGCTTGTCAATAGGTTCTTGTTTGATTTCTACCATAGGTAGATATATAGTAACAGTAGTTCCTTTTCCCATTTTACTCTTTAATTCAATAAATCCCTTGTGTTGTCTAACCATGTTATAAACACGCGTTAGGCCTAGACCTACTGCTTTTCCCTTTGGTTTGGTGGTAAAGAAAGGATCAAACGCTCGGCGTAGAACTTCTTCTGACATACCTACGCCTGTGTCTTGGACAGAAAGGACAATATATTCTCTTCCTTTTATTTTCTTTTTATCTAAGGCAATTTTTAGCTTTCCTCCTTGGGGCATAGCATCTCTGGCATTAGCTGCCAGATCCATCAAAATTTCTTGCATATCAACAGGAGAGGTGCAAACGACATATTGAGTCTGAGGATTGTAATAAAAATTTATTTCTATATTTTCTGGCAAAATGCGTTTCAAAATCTTGACCGTTTCTTTTACTAACGGCAAGATGTCCAGAGGACTTGGCTTTATTGGCTCTCTTCGGCAAAAACCAAGGAGTTGGGCTACCAAGGACGCTCCTTTTTGACTTTGGTTGATAATTACATCTAGCCAGTGTTTGAGTTTAGGATCATGAATTTTTTTATGAAGAATTTCGGCACTTCCAAGAACGACATTAAGGATATTATTAAATTCATGAGCAATACCGCCGACCATTGTGCCAATAGTCTCCAATTGACGGGTTCGGATGTATTCTTCCTCTAAACGTTTGCGTTCAGTTATGTCCCGAAAGATAGCTAAGACAATCCTTCTTTTTCCTTCTTTAAAAGACCCCAAACTTACTTCCGAAAAAAATGCTGTACCATCTTTACGCACATTTACCCACTCAAACAAGACTGCATCCGTTTTAAGCAACTCCTTTAATATCTCCCGCGCTGCCCTTTTAGAGCTCTTTCCATCAGGTTGGTAAGGGGGAGAAAAATCAACCGGACTCTTACCAATAAGTTCTTCCTTATTTTTACACCCAAAAAGCTGAACAGCCTTTTGGTTGGCGTCAATGATTTTGTCCCATTCCATAAAGAGAATGGCATCATTGGCTGCTTCAAATAATAGCCGATATATATCTTCTGTTTTCTTAAGTTGCTTTAGGATATCTTGTGATGCATGATCCAACTCCATGCTACCTCTTCTATCTTGTTTAATTTCAATAGTCAAGTTTTTTGTTTGTCACTATTACCGTAAATTCTCCTTTGATTCCTTTTCGGCTATAATATTCTAAAAGTTCGGCTGGGCTTCCTCTCTTAATTTCTTCATAAAGTTTTGTTAACTCCCTAGCTGCTACTACCAAAGAGTTAGGCATAATTTCAACCAAAATGTTTAAAGTATCCTTAAAACGATGGGGAGATTCATAAAAGACAATTGTATAGGGCAATTTCTTTAACTCCGTAAAAAGCCTTCGCCTTCTTCCCTTTCTTTGAGGTAAAAAGCCCAGGAATAAAAAGGGATGGGTAGGAACTCCAGCTGCGCTCAAGGCCGCAACAACAGCAGAGGGCCCAGGCACAGGTGAAACTCTTATCCCTGCTTCAAGGGCGAGATTAACCAAGTGCACGCCTGGATCAGATAAACAGGGGGTACCAGCATCGCTAATCAAGGCGACGTCTTTACCTTCTTTTAATAACCGCAAGATGTATTTCCCCTGTTTTTCTCTATTTTCTTCTCGATAACTAATCAGGGGAGTTTTTATTTCATAATAGGATAACAGCTTGCGACTCTGGCGAGTATCTTCGGCGGCAATAACATTTACTTCCCTTAACACCCGTAAGGCCCGTAGGGTTATATCTTCTAAGTTGCCGATAGGGGTAGAAACGATATAAAGAGTACCTGGGTTAGGCATCTTACCTTTTGTCAAGCTGTCTCAAAGGCATTTTTTATCAGCTCAATTTCTTCTTTTTCCAAATCAACCCCTATTACATCAAATCTGACTTTTACATCTTGTCCTGGACAGTGCTGTTTTAAATATACTTGAGCAACCTTTACAATTTGTCTCTGTTTATGTCTATCTACCGCTTCTTTACCTAACCCAAAGCGTGTAGACCTTCTTGTCTTTACTTCTACAAACACCACCGTATTTCTATCCTGGGCAATAATGTCTATTTCCCCTAATTTGTTCTGGTAATTAGTGGCCAGAATTTTATATCCCTGCCTTTTTAAAAATCTCTGTGCTAGTCTTTCACCGCGTTGGCCTGTATTAGCCCTTGGTCTTAAGCATTTAAGAAATCTTTTACCAAATTTCAATAATTTCATAATCTTCAATATGGAAATGTGGAACCGAGATAAACTCCACAGGCCTTCCTAGGCGTTCTAAGGCCAACTGCCAGGTCTTTCCTTCCCTTTCATTAATGTAATGAATTAAGTCAGGATGAGCCTTGATACCTATCTTGCGGGCAACGGTGTGAATTTTGTCCAATTCACGAATAATTTCATAACAAATAGTGCGTCTCGTTTTAACAAATCCCCTACCATGGCAATAAGGACAAGGCTCACAGAGATATTCTACCAAATCCTCCCGCGTGCGTTTACGGGTCATCTCTACCAAACCCAGCTCAGACATCTGGCAGACCTTGGTCTTACTCCGATCACGTTTTAAGGCCTCTTCCAAAGAGGCTAGCACCCGCTCTTTATCTTCTTCCCTTTGCATGTCAATAAAGTCAATAATAATAATACCTCCCAAATCCCGCAGGCGGAGCTGCCTGGCAATCTCCTGTGCGGCTTCTAAGTTTGTTTGGACAATAGTTTCTTCTAGATTATCCTCACCGACAAAACTGCCGGTATTAACATCAATGGCTACCAGAGCTTCTGTCTTTTCAATGACAATATAACCACCAGATTTAAGGGAAACCGTTGGCTGCATGACTTGTTTGATTACTTTCTCCACGCCCAATTTTTCAAAAAGTGGCTCTTCGCCTTCATAAAGCTCAATGGCATATTGCAGATGCGGTAAAAAAGTCTTAGCATATTCTAGGAGGCGTTCATAGGCTTTTCTATCGTCTACAATCAAACGTCGGGTCTCATGGCCAAAAAAGTCTCTTAAGGCACGCAGGGCTAAATCTGGTTCTGGATAGATCAACCCGGGTAGCGGGACATTCTTTTTCTTTTCTAAGATCTTTTTCCAAAGGGCAATTAACTTATGCATTTCATGCACAATTTTTTCTGGCTCTACCCCCTTAGAGGCCGTGCGGATGATAAAACCTACCCCTTCTGGTTTGGCAGAGGCTACAATTTGTCTCAATCTTTCCCGTTCCTCATCTTCTTCTATGCGTCTAGAAATGCCGATGTAGTCAAAAAAGGGCAAAAGCACCAGATAATGTCCAGGTAAGGTAATGCGGGTAGTAAGCCTTGGACCTTTGGTGCTAATAGCCTCACGCGCTACCTGCACTAAGACCTCCTGTCCCTGTTGTAAAAGGGTTTCAATACGGTATTCCTTTTTCCCACTCAGCAAAGGGATAAATTCTCCGTTTAAGTCCCAGACATTGGGTAGAACGTCTGAGACATATAAAAAACCCGCCTTATCCAAGCCAATGTCCACGAAGGCTGCCTCCATACCTGGCAACACCCTTAATACCCGCCCCCGATAAATATTACCTACCAAACCAGGTTCAAGGGTGCGTTCAATGTAATATTCAACCACCTGACCATCTTCCAACACAGCCAGCCTGATTTCGTGTGGGCGCACATTTAAGGCTAGTTCAGCAATCATGGAATAACCCCTACTTTTAGGATCTGAAGGCGGTGAATTTGCCCTTTTTCTAATCCTAAAATGGCCATTAAGGCTTCTGTAATTTTAATGCCTCCTTCCTTGGTCAAGGCCAAAGTCAGCTCAAGCTTGTGGTCACCCTTAAGGGCAACTTCTTTAACCAACTTTTTGATGTCTATTTGACGCACCTTGCCCTTACGTAACACTTGCCACTTAAATTCACTTTTATTTTGAAAGGCCTCTACCTTCGTTGGATCTATTTTTATGCCATTACCCTCAATCACAAACCTTTGGGCCGAGGGAGGGGTAAGCTTGGCGTTAAGAGGTACCTTCTCGCACAAAAGCACTCTTAAACCAGCAGGAAGCTGCGGATTGAGTTTGCCTGGAATATCCTTTTCATCATAATCTCCATATATTTCCACATCCATAGTTTCGGCTAGGCTCTCTACTCCAACTGGTAAGGCCACGGCAAAACTTATCTTGGGTAGAGGATGAAAGCCCTGACTGTGCACCAATTTAAATCCAGCCCTTCTAAAGGCCCGGTGAAAAATGTTAACCATTTCCAAATGGGCAAAATACTTGGCTTCATTCAGTTTACTAAAGGTAAGACGGTATTTATGTATAGATGTGGGGATGTGTGGATGTGTAGATGTGCGTTCAGATGAAATTTCAAGTACAATAGGTGTTTTATGAAGTACTGGTTTAATTTGTTTAAAATCGCAAAGACCACACTGCTGGCAGCCGTCATAACGACAATCAGGCGTAATTTCTCCCCGTTGTGCCTTCAGTCTTTCTTGCCATAAAAATTCCCAGCTTACGCCGATATCAATGCGTTCCCAGGGTAAAATTTCGTCTTTACTCCTTTCAGAGAGATAAAAATAGGGATCAAGCCTGGCGTCTTCAAAGGCTGCTTTCCAAATAGAGAATTGAAACCGATCCCGCCAGCTATCAAAACGCGCCCCTTTTAGCCAGGCCCTAAAGATGACTTCATGTAGCCTTCTATCTCCACGCGAAAATACACCCTCTAAAAAACTCTGCTCTGGTTCATGCCACCTAACCCGAAAGCCATAGCGCCAGGCCATCTTGCGTAAAAACTTGATTTTTTCTCGGCTTTCCTCTAGAGAGATTTGTCTTTCCCATTGAAAGGGCGTATGAGCCTTAGGGACAAAGGTAGACACACTAATGGTCACCTGATACTTATGTTTTCCCAGTTTTACTAAACGTCTAGCCAGTTCGGCAATGGCCTCTATGTCTTCTTGGGTTTCTTGAGGTAAACCGATCATAAAATAGAGCTTTAAGGCCGGCCACTTGCGCGCAAAGACCTCCTTGGCTGTTTCAATGAGGTCTTCTTCTTTGATCTTTTTGTTAATGCGGTTGCGCATCTCCTGAGTACCTGCCTCTGGGGCCATGGTAAAACCAGTGCGGCGCACCCGGCTAATCTGCTCCATCATCTCTGGCGTGATGGTCCCTACCCGAAGGCTAGGCAGACTTAAAGCAATGCCCTCTTTACTCAACCTATCCATCAACACAGGTAAAAGCTCCCTTAGCGGGCGATAATCGCCAATACTTAAAGAGAGCAAAGAAACCTCTTCATAACCTGTATGTTTTAGACCCTCTTCTACTAATTCTAACACCTTCTGCGGTGACCGTTCTCGCACTGGCCGGTAGATAAAACCAGCCTGGCAAAAGCGACAACCCTGTGTACATCCCCTAGCTACTTCAATAGAAAGACGGTCGTGTACTGGCTTGTGATAAGGCACAATAGGGGCCACAGGAAAATAGGCCTTATTTAGATCTGGAATAATCCGACGTTTGACTTTATGATAACCAGGAATGAGTTCTTCAATCTCTTTTAAGGTGCCATCTATATGATAGCGGGGGAAGAAGGCAAAGGGCAGGTAAAATCCAGGCACCCTTTCTACCATGGCAGCCAAAAGTTCTTCTCTCTTACCACCGCTTTTTTTCCATTCAAGATAAACATCTACCATCTCAATAATAGACTCTTCTCCATCGCCAATAAAAAATCCGTCCATAAATGGGCTTAAGGGTTCTGGATTGACTGCTACGGGCCCTCCGGCGTAGATTAGAGGATAACGTTCATCCCGCTGCCGGGCATAAATAGGAATACCTCCTAAATGGAGAATATTTAGGACATTGGTATAGCAAAGCTCGTGCTGCAGGCTGATACCAATTATATCACACTCCTTTAGCGGAATGCCTGACTCCCAGGTTCCCAAAAGCACCCTGTGTTTTTTAAGCAGGGCCTCTAAATCGGTATCCGGGGCAAATACACGTTCACATATTACCCGCTCATCTTGATTAAGAATAAAATAAAGAATCTGAATACCCAGATGACTCATGCCCACTTCATAAAGATCAGGGAAGCAAAGGGCAAACTTCACCTGGGCCTTGGCTGGATTCTTGTGCACACTGTTTATTTCATTACCCAAATAGCGTGAGGGGCCTTTTAGTTGGGAAAGAAAATCCTTAAAAGACATAGTCCTCCCTTAAAGCAAATCAAACCTTCTTAACACCTCTTCAAACTCTGGATGCTCTCGCCCATATTCCCTAAGGGCCAAAATCACATCCCTTATCTTACTCTCCTCTAACTGCCTTCTTACCTGCTCCGCCATGCTCTTTCTGTCCCACACCACAAAACCAATTAAACCAAAAATGCCTGCAATGATGACATATATTAAACTAGCTAACATATCTATGCGCTTATTCATCTCATTTAACCGTTGATTAATCGCCTTCTGCCCTTCTTCAAGTCTGGTCAAGCGTTCAATGATCTCCTTATCCGTCAAAGAACTTGCCTTTTGATAGCTAAAACACACATTGCTAATAGCTATAACCAACAACACCAACAAAATTCTTTTCTGCATAATCACTCCTTATCTTAAAGCTTATGTGTTAGTTATAGTTTATTAAGTCTAACACTTAAAAATCTACTAACCTATTCATTTTTTAAAACTCTTTCCACCATTTCCCAACTGTTTTTAAGCATTTTTTTAAAGTCCTCTTCTTCAAGCCCTGCTCCCAGTACTATCTGTCTTGCCAGTTCATAGTCTAAATAATCCCCTGGGGCATGCCCATCCGAATCAAGTACTAATTTTGCCCCAACCTTTTTGGCCAGCCGGGCGACATGGCCATTGGTATAACAATGACCTTTACGGCCAGATATTTCAAGACAAATACCGCGCTCCCTCGCCAAAATTACCTCTTTTTCTGAGATAAGTCCAGGATGGGCCAAAATGTCAATATCTGCCTCAAGGGCGGCCCGGTTTGTGCCAGGCGCAACTGGTTCTACAATTGTTTCTCCATGCACCACGACAATCTTTGCTCCCAATTCCCTTGCCTTTTTCGCTAGAGACTTAATCAAAACAGGTGGAACATGGGTTAGCTCTACCCCTGGAATGAGCTTTATGTTGGGACTTACCTCATTCCAGGCAGCGGCTGCCTTTTTAAGATTACTGATAATCATTTCTAAATTAGAGGCATCGGCGTGGTCAGTAATGGCAATAGCACCATACCCCATCACCTCTACCCGGCGGCAGAGTTCAAAGGGAATAAGCTCCCCATCACTAAAGACAGAATGTGTGTGCAGATCAATCATTGGATAAGACATAACAACCTCCATCCTATAACTCCTAAAAAATTCCCTATATCATCCATCCGCCAAGGTATCATAAAAACTTGCTTCCCGTCCTGAAACAAAACTCTAGTGAAACTCATCGCTAAGTCCGCATATAAAACAAAATAAAACAGTGTACACAAGCACCCGTTCAAAAGAGAGCTTGGAAAAATACCCGTAAGACTCTCACAAATAGGATACCTAAAAAGAAGTACTCCAATGTATGCAATACTTTATCATTAAAACTGGTTACCACCCTAGGCAGTTGACTTTGACTTGAAAAGAAAAAAAATCAAACTAATATATCCGATAAGCAAAATCCAATTAATTATCTTAAGCATGTTATCTCTACATCTTATACTTGCCAAAGTCTTCAGGGGAGAGGTTTTCTAGGATCTCTTCCCACTTCTTTTCTTCATCACTTGTGCTTTGGTCCTTTCGGGTTTCTTTTACAGCCTCTTTTGTTTTGGTAAACACCTTTTCATCTACAAAAATAGGGGCATCGGTGCGTAAGGCTAGGGCAATGGCATCACTTGGTCTGGCGTCTATCTCATAAACTTTATCACCTGCCTTTAGATAAATCAGGGCATAATATGTATTCTCCCGCAGATCACAAACAACTACTTTTTCCACTTTCGCACCTAGAGTCTCAATCGTAATTTTGAGAAGGTCATGGGTCATGGGGCGCGAAAACTTAACGTCCTCTAATACGCTGGCAATAGCCGTCGCCTCAAGAATGCCAATCCAGATGGGCAAGGCTTCCTCTCCCTCTACTGTTTTTAAGATAACAATGGGAGAATTACTTACCGGATCCATGGTTAAACCAAAGACTTCTACTTTGATAAGCATGTTTTCTCCTACTTATATAATTGTCTTTGCATCCATGGCTCTAATAGGTTTTAGCAGACAGAGTTTAGCCGCTGTGCAGGTGTTAGTTTGCTTCCTGAATACTACCCCCTTTCTATCCACCAAAGCTAAAAACCTCCTTTATTACTCCTTCTAAGGCCAGTCTATTTTCTTGGGTTTGAATAGCTCTGTGCGACAATTCTTCCAAATAATCTGTAAAAAACTCCTCATCCAAACAGTAAATAAATTTTCCTGTATTACATACTTCCACTTGAAAAGAAACAGGTGCCCCATTTAAAACCTTCACATCTGGCTTGAGAGGAAGCAAAGGGAAAAACCTTTTTTCTACTTCTTTGGCCTCACCTAACTCGGTTTTTAAAAAATTTTTATATTTCTTTACATATATGGCGATGTCTATGTCAAGGGGGATGGAATGACCTTTGAGGTAAGAACCATAAAGAAAGGCAAACATCACATTGGGAAATTGAGTCAAAACTTTTCTGATTGTTTCTTCTATACCCTTTAATTTCCTCATTTAGTTTTTCCTCTCTTTATTCCAAAGATACACCTTCTTTTACCGCCAAATTTATAAATCTTTCCTTCTTACAACGTTCTAAGTCTCTTTCTGTCTGGGTCAACCAGTCCTTACTTCTTTCTGGCATTTTAAGAAACGACCTCTCCTCTTAAAGAATGGGCCAACGCCTCTTTGATTTTTACCTTCACCAACTGCCCTAAAAGACCATTCTCTGCTGCTACATTAACTACCCGATGACACCGCGTGCGCCCTGAAAGCTGATTTCCCCTTTTGCTATAGGTATCAAGCAGCACTTCTACCACCTTACCTTCAAGGGCCTTATTCTTTCTCTCCGTAATCGGTGCCTGCAGGGCCAATACCCTTTCAAGCCTTTCTTTTTTTACCTCTTCCCTTACTTTATCTTTAAAAGTAACCGCCTTGGCTGGAGGTCTATCTGAATATTTAAAGGCAAAGATAGTATCATATTCTACTTCTTTTAAAATAGATAAAGTTTCCTTAAAGTCTGCTTCGGTCTCGCCTGGAAAGCCGACAATCAAATCAGTAGAGATGGCTATATCTGGTCTTACCTTACGCAAGGACTCTATTTTGCGTAAATAATCGCTACGGGTATACTTCCGGTTCATCATCTTTAGAATCCTATCTGAACCTGACTGCACGGGCAAATGGATGTATTCACACAGGGTTTCAAGTTCACCAAAGGCCCTAATTAATTCCTTTGAAATATCCTTAGGATGCGAGGTAATAAACCGTAACCTTTTCAGCCCAGGCAACTTATTTATCCGCCGCAAAAGCTCCGCAAAACTGATTTCATCACTTCTGTCCTGTCCGTAGGAATTTACATTTTGTCCAAGGAGAATAACCTCCTTTATCCCCATATCTAAAAGCCGTTTAATCTCTTCAATGATGTCTTCACTTCTCCGGCTAACCTCCCTTCCCCGCACATAGGGTACAATACAATAGGTGCAAAAGTTATTGCATCCTTGCATAATGGTTACATAGGCACGCACCTTACTCTCACGGGGAAGCGGTATAATCCTTCTTGGTGGCTCAAGCTGATAAGAAAAATCTACACAACAAATGCGTGCGCGGTTTTGCCTTACTTTTTCTATAAACTCGGCTACATGGTAAAACTGATGCGTGCCAAAAACCAAATCCACATGTGGCATCCGCTTTAAAATTCGCTCTCCCTCCTTCTGCGCCACACATCCACCTACGCCAATAATGATGTCTGGCCGTTTCTTCTTTAAAAACTTAAGCCGTCCAAGCAGGCTATAAACCTTCTCTTCTGCCTTTTGTCTTACTGCACAGGTGTTAAGTAGAATAACATCCGCCTTTTTTAAGGTAGAAGCCTCCCTATACCCTGCCTCTTCTAACAGGGTAGCCATGTACTCTGAATCGTGCACATTCATCTGGCAACCAAAGGTTTGGATGAAAAATAGTCCCTTCATCCTGCTGTTATCTTAACGTTTAAAGGCAGGAATGACAAGAGTGTTTGTAAATCTTTAGATCCGTCTTCAGATCCATGATTGCCCTAAAAGAAACCCCGCAAGTCTGTTATAATAAAACGATGGCCAGAAAATTGGCCGTTTCTTTCAAAATGTCTTCTTTTAACAACAAACAATCTCAGATTTTGAGTTAGAGATGTAAGCAGGATAAGAGGCCTCCTTAAAGGAGGCCTCTTCTTATTCTTCTTTTACTGGCGGGGTAATTTCAAAGGCAAGATCAGCATCTTTTACGACTACCTTTACACGGCTACCGTCCAGGACTTCGCCGGCGATGATTTTCTTGGCCAAGGCGGTTTCAAGTTTCCGTTGGAGGTAACGCTTAAGTGGTCTAGCGCCGTAAACCGGGTCATAACCTTCACGCGCGATAAATTCTCTTGCCTCTTCACTGAGCTCAATCACGATGTCTCTATCCTTAAGCCGCCTATTGATATAACCAAGCTGTAGATCAACAATTTGCTTAATCTCTTCTAAAGTAAGTGGCTTAAAGAGTACAATTTCATCAATGCGATTTAGAAACTCTGGCCGAAAGCTACGCCTAAGAAGCTGCATCACCTGCTCTTTGGCCTCTGGTTTGATTTCTCCCTTTTCGGTGACGCCTTCAAGCAAATATTCGCTACCTAGGTTAGAAGTCATAATGATGACCGTATTTTTAAAGTCCACTGTGCGCCCATGAGAATCAGTCAATCGGCCATCATCCAAGATTTGAAGCAGGATGTTAAACACCTCTGGATGTGCCTTTTCTATCTCATCGAGCAGGATGACACAATATGGCTTACGTCGTACGGCCTCGGTTAATTGGCCGCCTTCTTCGTAACCAACATAGCCAGGAGGTGCACCAATGAGTCGGGAAACGGTATGTTTCTCCATATATTCAGACATATCAATACGAACCATGTTCTCTTCGGTATCAAACAGGGCCTCAGCTAAAGACTTAGCCAGCTCTGTCTTCCCCACCCCCGTTGGACCAAGGAAGATAAAGGAACCAATCGGCCGATTGGGATCTTTAAGTCCAGCCCGTGCCCTTAAGACTGCATCCACTACCGCCTGCACGGCCTCATCCTGACCAACGACCCGCCGGTGCAGAATTTTATCAAGCTTTAAAAGTTTTTCCCGCTCCCCTTCCATAAGCTTGCTTACAGGAATACCGGTCCAGCGTGAGACAACCTCAGCAATTTCTTCTTCTGTTACCTCCTCTCGCAACAACCGGCCAGTTTTTTGCCGTTCGGCCAGCTTCTTTTCCATTTCCTTTAATTCTTTTTCTAAGGCCGCCAGCTTGCCATAACGCAACTCCGCGGCCCGGTTAAGATCATATTCGCGTTCGGCCTTTTCTATCTCATGCTTGACCCGCTCAATTTCCTCTCTAATTTTTTGGAGCTTGGTGATTATCTCCTTTTCAGCCTCCCATTGTGCCCTTAGGCTATCGGCCTTAGCCCTTAACTCGGCCAGTTCCTTTTCAATGGCCGCCAGCCGTTCCCGCGAGGCCTTATCTTTTTCTTTCTTTAAGGCCTGCTGTTCAATTTCAAGCTGCATGATGCGGCGGGTAACTTCATCTAATTCCGCCGGCATGGAGTCAATCTCGGTGCGAATCATGGCTGCGGCTTCATCTACCAGGTCAATGGCCTTATCCGGCAAAAACCGATCGGTAATATAGCGGTGAGAAAGGACGGCGGCCGCCACGAGGGCACTGTCTTTGATACGCACACCATGATGTACCTCAAACTTTTCTTTTAATCCCCTTAAGATAGAAATGGTATCTTCAACCGAAGGCTCTTCAACTAAAACCGGCTGGAAACGTCTTTCTAAGGCTGGATCTTTTTCAATATATTTGCGGTATTCGTCCAGGGTGGTAGCGCCGATGCAACGCAATTCTCCGCGCGCAAGCATGGGCTTAAGCATATTACCAGCGTCAATAGCACCTTCGGCCTTACCTGCACCCACAATCGTGTGCAACTCGTCAATAAACATAATGATGCGGCCTTCACTGGCCTGCACCTCTTTTAAGACGGCCTTAAGGCGTTCTTCAAACTCGCCCCGATATTTAGCCCCAGCCAGTAAAGAGGCAATGTCCAGCTGATAGATGGTTTTATCCTTTAGACCCTCTGGCACATCTCCCCTAAGGATACGCTGTGCCAGCCCTTCTACGATGGCCGTTTTACCGACACCGGGTTCACCAATTAAGACCGGATTGTTCTTCGTGCGCCGACAAAGGATTCTTATGACCCGTCTGATCTCGGCATCACGACCAATGACCGGGTCAAGTTTGCCCCTCTGGGCCTCTTTGACTAGATCCCGGCCGTATTTTTCCAGGGCTTCATAGGTATCTTCAGGTGTAGGACTGGTAATACGCTGCCTCCCTCTGATCTGGGTTAAGGTTTCTAAAAAGCGTTCCCTGCTAATCTTAAACTGGGCAAAGATGCGGCCAGCATCGGTAGTGGTGCCTTCATCAATAAAGACAAGGATGATGTGTTCTACACTTGTATATTCATCTTTCAGGTGTTTGGCCTCTTCCTGGGCCTTGGTCAATACTTGATATAACCGCTGTGAGAGGTATATTTTACCCAGCTCTCCACCTGGACCCTTTACATGCGGTCTTTTATTCAAGGCTGTTTCTACCTGTTCCTTAAAGGCATCTACCGGGATGTCCATTTTTTGCAGAAGTCTGGGAAAAAGTCCCCCTTCCTGTTCTAAAAAGGCCAAAAGGAGGTGTTCTCCATCTACTTCCTGATGGCCATAACGCACGGCAATATTTTGAGCCTCAGCCAAGGCCTCCTGTGTCTTTTGCGTAAAGCGAGAAATATCCATAAGTTCCTCCTTAGCTTTCTTTTTGCTTAAAAGGTAAGCACCAAAAAGGAAGGAAGCAAGTTAGTTGATTAAATTTTAACCAAAAGGCAGTTTTCTTTATTTACTAGCTCCCGATAAGCCGCAAGAAGTTTTTTGCACCCTGCCCAAGAAGAATACGGCACAGTGTCAATTTTTGTTACCGGCAATACCTCTACTACGGCATTAGTGAGAAAGGCACCTTGAAAATGGGTAAGGTCATGTAGAGAGAGATTTGTTTCTTTTACACAAAGATCCATTTCCTTTAAAAGCTTAATCATCTTCTGCCGGGTAATGCCTGGTAAAAGACCACTCTTTAAAGAAGGGGTTAAGATTACATGTTCATTTTTGACAAAAAAGATATTGCTTATACAGCCTTCTGTAATTTCATCCCTTTCATTTAAAAAAATAGCTTCATAAAAGCCTCTTTGTCGGGCCTTTTTAAGGATATGACTATTTTCTAAAAAGCAGGTGGTCTTAAAATAGCGTAGAGGGGAAGAAGAGTGTTTTTTAAAGGGGGCAATGGTCACAGCAACACCCTCTCTTTGAAATCTATCTAGTTCAGGGCTAAGAGGCTCCCAATGGGTCAGGAATTCTGTTGTTATCCTATCTTCTCCATAACAAACCAAGGTAAGGCGCAAGCGGGCATCTATGTCTGGGGGAATTTCTTTAAGAACATCGTTTAATTTTTGAATAGCCATTTTTTCACAAAAGGGCCAGTTAAAATAACAGGCTCCTCGTTTCATCCGGTTTAGGTGCTCTTTCACAAAGGGAAGCTTACGGCCTGGATAGACACGCCAAGTCTCAAAAAGGCCTTCTCCTAAAAGCAACGTGCGATTTTTCACTATTCTACCCCCAAGGCCTGCATCGTGGCCTTGGCCTTAAGCAAGCTTTCTTCATATTCCGCCTCTGGGTCAGAGTCAAACACAATACCTCCACCTATGCCCAATACCCCTTCTCCATTAAACAATTCTACGGTGCGAATGGCTACGTTTAAAACCACTTTATCCTGAAAGAAATAGCCAATAGCCCCTGTATACACACCTCGCTGATGAGGCTCAAGTTCATTGATAATCTCCATCGCCCGTTTTTTAGGTGCCCCGGTAATGGAACCAGGGGGAAAGGTGGCTGCCAACACCTCTGACCAATCAATCTCAGGCCTAAGCTTGCCAGTAATGTGGGAGACCATTTGAAACACAGTGTTATAAGCCTCTACGACAAAAAGCCTTGGCACTTTTACTGAACCAGGCAGGCAAAACTTGCCCAAATCGTTGCGCATTAAATCCACAATCATAACATTTTCAGCCTGATCTTTTTTGCTCTTTTTGAGGGCCAGTCTTAAGGTTTGATCCTCTGTTCTTGTTTTTCCCCGTCTGCGTGTACCCTTCATGGGCTTGGTTAAGACCTGGCTACCTTTTATCCGCAAAAAGAGTTCTGGACTTCCAGAGATAACAACACCATCGCCTGTATTGATAAAGGCGGCATAGGCCACTGGCTGTACCCTTGCCAGACGCAAGTAAAAACTATAGGGATTGCCTTCATAACAAAAATAGCAACGCTGAGTGTAATTTACCTGATAGACATCGCCATTAGCAATGTATCGCAAAATTGCCTTGACACGATTTAGATATGTAGACTTTTTCTGATTTGTACCCAAAAATTTTCCTTTAAAAACACCGATTTGAGCTTCCTTTAAGGTTTCTTTAGAAGGACGAGATTTAAACCACTGCCACCATTGTTTTTTAAGATGGTCATATGCCCAAAATCTATCATAGGCAGCCAGATAAATGTGAGGAAGTGGAGTGTCTTTTTCCTTTAGGGGTGGTAATTTTTCAAACCACTGTCCCATTTCATAACTAAAGTAACCGGCGATAAAATGGTTTTTGTATTCTTTTAAAAAAGCAAACAGTTCTTTGCTCCAAACATCTTGAATATCCATTTTTAAAATAGCCACCGGCTCCCAGGCAAGATAAGTATATCTTTCGCTAAAAGAAACCTTTTGGGTTTCCAATAAAATTGCCCCTGCTGACTTAGCAAAGGATGCAAAGGCAGTTATGGGCTGACAATGCAAGGACAATTTTGTCTTTTCCCACGTTTGGCACAAAGTTTACTCCTAATTTTGGCATAGGTTTAATTATTTTAATAAAATAATAAAAATAGCAATTTTCAAGGGGTGAATAAAATTTTTAAAAAGTATTTGCAAGAAATTAAGCAATATAAAATTTCTTAAAGAAGTTAAAATAACCTATAGAAGTTCGCAGAAAGATTAGTCAGCGAGGTATATTAGAATTTATTTAAAATCTAGCAGTCCCTGCTGTCTTCGATTCTTGTCTGCAAGAAAAAATTCAGAGATAAAAATATTCGTATTTCCCAAAATCCGTGATTGATTTATAGTATTCCAAAAATTAATGAATTTTCCTCTCTCCTTCCTTACAGAAATTATACGCCAAGGCCTCGTTAGTTGGTTAAAGGTCTCCACTCGCTTTGCTCGCTGTAGACCTGCCCTTTGGGCAGGCTGCGCCCTTCGGGCTTGCCCTTGACCACACTACGGCCTTGGCAAAAAGAAAAATCACAAAAGAGGAGGGAAAAAGAAAATTTCCCTTTTTCCTTCTGGCCTCAAAAAGAAAATTGCACCGAAGCGAGCAAGGTCAAAGTTGGCTATTAAGCCACCCGTAGGACTTGGCCTTGAGCGCTAAGCGAGCGGAGGCGCTATAATTACGATTGGACTTGAGGACAAGATAAATGTTTTTCACCTTTGTGGATCAGCCGGTTTGAGGCCAATATAGAGAAAGTTCGTGGGATGTTTGACCAAAAATTTATCAATATGTGGCGGCTTTATCTCGATGGGGCAGCGGCTGGATTTAAATTTGGAGAAATAAATGTATACCAAATCGTGTTCTCAACCGATCGGAAACACATAAATTCATTTCATCGGAAGGAGATATATACAAATTAAAAAAGGCCCCCAAGGCCCCTGCTCTTTATAATAAATATTTGTCTTCTCCCGATCATAAAAGGTAGAAAAAATAAGGGCCAAGGCCGGACGAATGTTATAGCCATAATCACCCTGCATAGAATAATTGTTAAATGTATTTTCCCCCATTGGTCCTTTGGGATCAGATCCAGATAAAAGGTTTAGACCAATCCTTAAGCTATAAAGCATATCGCTATCTAAATTGTTAAACTGCTTTGTGTCCCTACCATTATAAACACCAAGCCAGTAGCACAAAAATTGCTTTTTGCCAAACATATCTACATAACCATCGGCCTCAATACCCTGCGAACGATAGAGCAGGAAGCCACCCGCAGGAAAGAGATTTTTAAGCCTATGCTTGCTCACCCTTAACCTGGCATTGCTACCTGGAAAGTCATAAGTGCGATTGCCAAAGATGTCTTTATCATATTCAGAATCCCAGTAAAAATAGTTCTAGCGGTGCCATTTTGCATAAATCCACTCTGCCAGTATTCCATGCCAAAGGCAGGAAGCTTCATTCTGCCAAACTGCACGCGCAATGTCTTAAAATGCTGCCACCGGATAAAGGCATCATGGACATTGGCGCTGGAAGGCTCTAACTGGACATGAACATAATACTTCCAATCCTGATTGGGGGCTGTACCATCTACAAAAAACCTCAAACGGCGCATATCAAAGCTACTATAGTTTTCGGTTGTATTGTGATTGTCTCCTGTAGGTGAGTTATTGTAACGGATGTTTTTATCAGTAAAGGCATAGGTATAACGTATTTGGATACCTGTCCGAAACCGAAATTTGTATGCATGGCCTTTGCCGTCCTTATACTCAATCCGAAAACCATTTTTCCAGTAGGCCCTTGCCTTGGCCGTTTGTTTTTTCTCCTTTTGGGCCTGTTTTTTTCAAGTTGTTCAATACGCTGCATCAGTTGTTTCACCTGTGCCTTTAAGGCCTCTATCTTCTCCTGTTCACTCTGTGCCCAAACTGGACATACAGTCAAAGAAAACGCCAACAAAAACAAGCAGATCCCTAAACACACCCTCTTCGCCATCACACTTTCCTCCTGATAAAATAATTGATTAAAAGCGCCTGTTAAGTTAACAACTTATATAACTTAATTCAGTTTCTATCAAGAACTGCCCTGAACCTGTTTTTCAAACACACTCAAAACGGTCGCTGTTTTTAGTAACATTCAGAGTTATCAAAAAATTAGAATAGATGTGCGGCAGATGTATAAAATATTCTTATAGATTCTTTACAATAAAAAATTTAAATGGCAAACAAGATAGATTATTTAAATTTTTTATTTGATTTATGCTAGTAATTTATGTATAAAATGCCGCAAAAAATGAGGGGGAAGAAAATGAAGAAGTGGCTAATTGTGTTTTTCGGATTGTTTTCCCTTCCTACCCTTCTTTACGCAAAGGGCATTGTTGTCGGAGAGACTCCTTATTTTAAAGTTAATTTTAGTGGTCAGGTACGAATGCGGGAAGAAGTAAAGGGTAATTATTACACTCAAACCTCAGCTAGTGATACCTTAGATTATCTTCTTATCCGTACCCGTTTGGCCCTTGACTTTCAAGGTCAAGGTTGGGGTGTATTTTTAATGGGACAGCAGGGAGAAGATATAAACGGACGGGAGCTTAATTCCCATAATTCACCTACTTCGCAAGATTTTGATATGGATATTCAACAGCTGTATCTTTATTTAAACAAACCTCAAGGCTTGCCTTTCTCTTTTTGGATAGGACGAAAAGAAGTCAGATATGACCGGGAAGCATTGATTGGTACCTCCACTGGCTGGGGGAATTATGTCTTTAGTTATGATGGTGGGATGGTTACCTTAGATGTGCCTAAACTCAAAATTGATTGTTTTTATATGCAAAAAAGGCAGCCAAATAAGAATGGTTTTGACAACTGGTTTGATAATGACCATTTTTATGGTTATTGGTTTACCTATAAAGACTTACCTTGGCAGGTAAAGCTAGATCAGTATTTTCTTGTTAAGGATAAAAAAGAAAACGATGACATTGTTTATACGCTGGGTTTTAGAGTATACGATAAAAAGCTGCCCACAATAGATTTTGATACCTCCTTTGTTTATCAATGGGGTAATTATGTGCATGGTTCCAATAAACTTGACCGCTCTGCCTATGCCGTACATGCCGAGGCAGGTTATAAGTTTACTTATGGCATTAAACAAAGAATAGGCATTGAATATAACTATGCCTCAGGTGATGACAATCCCAATGACCATGATTATGGCACCTTTGATAAACTCTATGGGGCTGACCATGGTAAATATGGCCTTATGGACTTCTTTACCTGGAAAAACATGCATGAACTGCAAATTAATCATACTATCTTTCCGACAAAGAGGTTAAGATTCAAAATGATGCTTCATGCCTTCTGGCTGGCTACCACCAAAGATGCCTGGTATGACTTTACAGGTAATGTTTTAAGGCCCGCTCCTAATAAAGATGTTAGCAGTTATGTGGGCACAGAATTAGACTTTCACTTACTTTACAAGATTAGCCAACACTTCACCCTCATCAGTTACGGTGGTCATTTCTTTGCTGGAAGTTATGTAAAAGATACAGCTACTACTAGCGATGGTAAAGGCGATGCCAATCTTTTTGCCCTTGAAATTAGACTTGATTGGTAAAGCAAATGTTAGGCTTTTTAAAAAAGAAAAAGAAGGAACTTACAGGAAAAGGGCTTATTTTGGTAGAAAATGTCGCCAATGCCATGGCGATAGAAAGGCTGCTTAAAGAACACGGATTTCAGGTAAGAGGAGTGGCGCCACCCCTGCATTTACGCAAAGGTTGTGATTTGGCCGTGGAATTTGAGTTAGTAGAGCAAATGGCCATTGAGCGGGTATTGAACAAAACAAAAATTCCCTATGAAATTGCCGCCCTTACAACCGAAGAAAAACCCCAAGAATTGACGAAGGTAAAACAGCTTGGTGAATACATCCTTATACGGGCGGTAAATATGAAGCTTGCTTTTGATCCCAAGACAGGTAAGATTGTCAATGTTTCTGAGGGCGGTTGTCCAGATGTGCTTTTTTGGCCCAAAATTTAGTTGGAAAAACCCTTGCTGAGGCGAAAAGGATAATGGAGGAGGGTTACTCTTTGTGTGCGTATATGCTAAATAAGGCCGTTTATAAGGCCCTGAAGTTAATGGAGCAAAAATAAAATGCTTGTCATTGGGACAGTGCCCACCTCCTTAGATGAGGTTGTAGCTGGAGAAGTAAGTTTTGAAGCGCAAAGGTTAAAAGTTGGCTCCCTTAAAGGCCTATTTGGCTTCTTTTTAGGGGGATTTTTAGGATTTATTCTGTTTCACTATGTCTTTGCCGCAGGAACTTTAAAGACCTTTCCCTGGTTTATAAACGGAGCAGGTGTTTTCTTAAAGAAGTGGAAGGCAATGCATATTCAGACCACGCCAAGTCCAGTTTTACGTGTACCAGGGGATCCCATTACCTGGTCACCCAAGGTGATTTATCATCTTCTGCTTGCTTTTATTGGCGGAATCATGGTTGGCTTTTTCTCAGTTCTAGCAGGTGGCTGTCCTTTTAGGCAACATGTTATGGCTGCTGAGGGTAGCCGCAGTGCACTAAGTTATATCCTTGGCTTTGCCATCGGGGCGGTCATTTTTTCATAAATTTGTCGCGCCAGCGATAAAAATTATTTTTGAAATAGGAAAAAATGGGAGAAAAATACACCCTTGATGTCTGCGGTGAGGTTTGTCCTATGCCGGTTATAAAGACCAAGGCCATGTTAGACAAAATGAAGTCAGGAGATATCCTAGAGGTCATTGTAGATTATCCTCCTTCAAAAGAGAATGTTAAACGCCTGGCCGAACATGAAGGATGTAAGGTAACAATAGAAGAAGGGGCAAAGATTAAACTGATTATTGAAAAATGAATTTTCCTAAAATTAGCAGGCAAAACAGAAAACTAGCGCTTTTCTCTTGCCTTTTCAAGAATAAAGTGGCATATATCTAGCATGAACTTTGTGCAAGCATTGCTTAAACCTGAAGCCTATCCGCATGCAGTCAAAGAAATTCAACTTGTTCAAACCCATATTTCCTGGGTATTTTTAACAGGAGAGTTTGTTTATAAGATAAAAAAGCCGGTTAACTTTGGTTTTCTTGATTTTGCAACCCTAGAAAAGAGGCACCACTTCTGCCAAGAAGAGTTACGCCTTAACCGCCGCCTTTCTCCAGAAATTTATCTGGAAGTAGTGCCTATTGTGCAAAGGGATGGAGGTATTTATGTAGGGGGAGAAGGAAAGGTCATAGATTATGCCGTCAAGATGAAACAATTGCCGCAGGAAAGCTGCTTAATCTCTTTGTTAGAAAGAAAAAAATTAACCGCCTTTATTATGGAAAGACTGGCGCGGCTGATGGCCCGTTTTTATAAAGAGGCTAAAACCAGTAAAGAGATTGCCACCTATGGATTACCTGAAAAAATAGAGGTTAATATTAAGGAAAATTTTGACCAAACGGCTAGCTATGTCGGTAAAACCATTGAAAAAGATGTCTATGAGGCCTTAAAGGACTATTCCTTTCGTTTTTTAACCGAAAGAAAAGAGGTCTTTTTAGAACGCATTTGTGCCGAACAAATTAAAGATGGGCACGGAGACTTCCATTGTGCCAATGTTTACTGGCATAACAATAAAATCTATGTTTTGGACTGTATTGAATTTAATACTCGTTTTCGCTATGCCGATGTGGCGGCAGATGTAGCCTTTTTGTTAATGGACTTAGATTTTCGGCAGGCAAGCCACTTGGGCAATTGTTTTTTAAATGCCTATTTAACCTATACCAATGACTTTGGTCTATTAAAGGTGCTAGATTTTTATAAAATCTACCGGGCCTATGTGAGGGGAAAGATTGCCAGTTTTGAAATGGATATGGCTGAAATTCCTGAAACCCAGCGCAAACAGGCTCAAGAAAAGGCCAAGCGTTATTTTGAGCTGGCCTACCGATATCTAACCGCCCCCAAAAGACCGTTCATTCTCGCTATGACCGGACTTTTAGGTAGTGGCAAATCCACCCTGGCCTGTCAGCTAGCCCCTGTCCTTAAGGCAGTTCTCATTCGGTCTGACGCCCTGCGTAAGCATTTGGCAGGATTAGACCCAGATGAACATGTGTATGTCCCTTTTGGACAGGGCATCTACCGCCCAGAGATGACAGAAAAGGTATATGCAGCGCTTTTTAGGATAGCCGAAGAAGTTCTAGCACAAGGTTTGCCTGTAATCTTAGATGCCTCTTTTAGTAAAGAAAAATGGCGGACAGAGGTTAAGGAATTGGCCAAAAAGATGAACTGCCCTTATTTCTTTATTGAGTGTGAATGTCCAGAGGAAGTACTTAAACAAAGGCTTGTCCTAAGATACAAGAATGGAGGTGATGTCTCTGATGGACATCCAGCCCTGCTTGAGACCTTTAAAAAGGATTTTGAGCCTATACAGGACAAACATAAAATTACAGTCAATACGGCCAGAGATGTGAAAGAAGCAGTGGAGGAAGTAAAGAAGGTTTTAGAAGGAAGTGTCTAAGTTTGTCAAATATCTTATAATTTTTTTGGCTACAGGTTTTGGTGTTGGTTTTTTGCTTGGTGCCCCTGGTACCTATGGTAGTATTTTAGCTATAGGTCTTTACTTTTTTTTGCCCAAGTCAAATCTAGCCTATCTTTTATCTCTCATTGTTGCCATTCCTATTGGCTGTTTTGCTGCGGCTAAGGCTGAAGCATATTTTCAAAAAAAAGACCCCTCTCAGGTTGTCATTGATGAAATTCTAGGTATGTGGCTGGCGATGTGGACACTCAGGCCAAGCATTTTAAACCTTGTCCTCGCCTTTTTTTTCTTTCGCTTGTTTGACATCTTAAAACCACCTCCGATAAGACAGTTAGAAAAAATTCCTGGTGGGATTGGGATTGTCTTGGACGATATTATGGCCGGGGCCTATGCCCTTTTACTTATGCGGCTTTTGCAGCTTTGCTTTTTTCATTCCTAAACTGGATGTCATAGAGGCGACGATAAACCCCGTCTTTTCTTAAAAGTTCCACGTGCGTGCCTTCTTCTACGATCCTTCCTTCACTCACAACGGCAATTTTGTCCGCCCGTTGAATGGTAGAAAGACGATGGGCGATAATTAAGGCCGTGCGGTTTTGCATGAGGTTTTCCAAGGCCTTTTGCACTATGGCCTCTGACTCGGTGTCTAAAAAGGATGTGGCTTCATCCAAGATCAAAATAGGGGCATTTTTTAAAATTGCCCTGGCAATACAAATCCGTTGTTGCTCTCCTCCAGAGAGTCTTACTCCCTTTTCGCCAATTACCGTGTCAAAGCCCTGGGGCATTTTCATGATAAAGTCATAGGCATAAGCTGCCTTGGCAGCGGCAATAATTTCTTCATCGCTAGCATCAGGTCGCCCGTAACGAATGTTATTTTTGATCGTATCATTAAATAAAACAGATTCTTGACTGACAATGGCAATCTGGGCGCGTAGAGACTTTAAATTTACCTGATTAAGGTCAATTCCATCAATCAAAATTTTGCCCTTATTTACCCGATAAAAACGGGGCAAAAGATTGGCAATTGTTGTCTTGCCTGCACCACTTGGCCCGACCAAGGCTACCTTTTGTCCCTTTCTAATCACTAAGTTAACATTCTTAAGCACCCAATCCTGGTCATCGGCATACTTAAACCAAACATCCTTATATACAATTTCTTTAGAGAAGAGTGGTAGTTCTATTCCTTGTTCTTCCTTTGGTTCGGTGGCCGTATCAAGTACCTCAAATACCCTGATCGCCGCCGCCAGTCCTTGTTGAATGGTATTATTGGTGTTACTTAGACTTTTTACCGGACGATAAAGCATAAGCACGCCGGCAATAAAGGAAAAAAAGTTTCCTGGTGTGGAAGCTCCCTTGATGACCTGATAGCCACCATACCAGATGACTGCCGCAATGCCAATGCTACCCAAAACCTCCATTAAAGGCGAAGTAATGCCGCGCATACTTACCGCATGCATATACCAACGGAAAATCTGCTCATTAATGCGTTTAAAGCGGGACTTTTCATATTCCTCCATGCAAAAGGCCTTCACAATCCTTGCTCCGCCAAAGGTTTCATGCATGAGAGTAGAAAGCCTGCCCATCTCTTCTTGGGAAGAAGTGCTAATTTTCCGTAACTTCCGTCCAATTTTGACGACAGGCATAATGGCCAGGGGAAAAACGATCATCGTAATACAGGCCAGCTTAAAATCCCGGTAAAAAACCACAAAGATAAGGCCAATTACCGTAAAAGTATCGCAAAGCAAGCCGGTTACAGCAGTAGATACGGCCGATTGAATTAGGTTAACATCATTGATAATGCGGCTCATTAAGACACCGGTGTGGTGTCTGTGAAAAAAAGAAAGAGGTAGATCAAGAATGTGGACATAAAGGTCCTCCCGTAGTTCGGTAACAATACGCTGTCCTACATAGTTCATCAAATATGTTTGACCATACCAAAATATGCCTTTGATCATGTAAACGAGACAGATGACAAAGGGTAAGATTTTAAGCATGCGCATGTTTTTTTCAAAGAAAATCTTATCCAGCACGGGTTTTACTAAATAGGCCGTGGCCGAGGTAGCAGCTGCCACTACCAGCATACAGATCATGGCCAAAAACAGATGTTTCCAGTAAGGTTTAACCCTTTTTAAAAGACGACGATAAACGTGCATATTATTTTACCAATTCTCTTGCTAGCTGTGCTACCCTTTGGGCTACCCCCGGGCTACCCAAACATTGGCGTATCCTTTTAAGGCGGTCTTTAATTTGCTTTATTTTTTCCTGATTAGCAAGGGTTTCAAGAACATATTGGGCAATAAGCGCTGGTTTGGCCTTCTCTTGGATAAACTCCGGAATAATCTTTTCGCCTGCCACCCAGTTAACCAGGCCGATATATGGCACCTTTACCAACATTCGGCCCAAAAGATAACTCAAGGTAGAAAGGCGGTAGATGACAACAAAGGGCCTTTCTAAAATGGCCGTCTCTAATGTAGCCGTGCCAGAGGCTACAAGCAAAAAAGAGCATCTTTGTATGAGCTCATAGCTGGCCTTCTCTAAACTAAGCGGAAGACGATAAGAATAACAATGCACAAATTGCTTAAGCCAGCCCAAATCAAGGGTAGGGGCAACAGGTAAAACAAACTTTAATACTGGCCTTTTTTTATGCAAGATACTAGCGGTTTCAAGCATAAGAGGAAGAATGTGTTTAATCTCACTTCGGCGGCTACCGGGTAAAAGACCAATGGTTGGATTTACAAGGTTTATGGGGGTTGGAGGAGGCATAATGTCTAATAAAGGATGGCCAACAAAGGTAGCGTTTATCCCATAACGGCGGTAAAATTCCTCTTCAAAGGGTAAAATTACAGCCATTTTATCTACAATTTTAGCAATCTTTTTTACTCTATTTCTCCGCCATGCCCAGACCTGAGGGCTAATGTAATAAAGTACAGGAATGCCTAACTTTTTAGCAAAGGCGGCCAGTCCAAAATTGAAATCCGGATAGTCAATGGGAATAAACAAATCAGGCCGCTGTGTAGATAAAAACCTTCTTGCTCTCTGTCTTGCCAGCCAGATGTCTTTTAAATGGGTAATGACCTCGGTCAAACCAACAACCGCCAATTTCTCTGCGGCGTAAAGGCACTCTAAACCCGCTTCCCGCATTTTAGGGCCACCAATCCCAGCTACCTTCACCCCAGGGATAGCAGCCTTTAAGGCCTTGATGAGATTGGCCCCATGCATGTCTCCTGACGCTTCTCCAGCAACGATGAAAATGGATGGGTTGCTATTTACCAAACCTTTCTATCCTTTCTTTTATGCGTTTGTTTATTTCCAAGGCTACCTTAAGGGCCTTGCGGCCGTCTTCACCAGAAACGACAGGTCTTTTCCCCTCTTTAATCACTTCTAAAAAACTGGCAATTTCAGCCTGCAAAGGATCTCCTTCTGCAAAGCGTAAGAGTTTATGGAAAAAGGGCAAAGGCCCACCTTCCTGCCTGCGGATGATGGCTAATTCTCGCTTGGCATAATCAAGAGAAAAATAGGCATCTTTTTGAAAAAAGCGAATCTTGCGCATCTTTTTACCAGTAATGCGGCTGGCCGTTAAGTTAGCCACGCAGCCGTTTGTAAATTCAAGGCGCACATTAGCAATGTCTATATTGCCTGAGATAACAGGCACCCCAACTGCCCTAATTTCTACAATTTCTTCTGGAACCGCTGCCAAGATGATGTCAATGTCATGAATCATGAGGTCCAAAATGACATCCACATCTGTGCCTCGTTCCAAACAAAGGCCCAGGCGATGGGTTTCAACAAACATAGGTTTATGCAAATAAGAAAAAAGTGCCTTTACGGCTGGGTTAAATCTTTCTAGATGCCCTATCTGTAAGATTACTCCCTTTTTGGCTGCCAGATCAATCAGGGTATCTGCCTCTTCTAAGGTCGTTGTCATAGGCTTTTCTAATAAGACATGTTTACCTTCAGCAATACAGGCCTTAGCCACCTCAAAGTGCGCCTTGGTAGGCACAACCACGCTAACGGCCTCTACCTTTTCTAATAAAGGGGACAGTTCAAAAAAGGCCTGGCATTTATACCGGGCCGCAATTTCTTTTGCCCGTGCCTGGTCTATATCCATCACACCGACAAGCTCTGCCTCTGGCAATCTGGCATACTTTTCAGCATGAAACTTACCTAAATAACCTACTCCGATAACACCAATCTTTATCGGCATTTACAACACTCCGTTCTCTAAACTCACCACGCTAATTCCTTCTTTATTCGCCAAGGCAAGCATCTCTTCTTTATCAAACATCAACGTTTTTCCAGCTTCTATGACCAATACCTTAGCCTTCACCATAGCCATCGTTTCTATTGTCTTTAACCCTACGGCCGGCACATCAAAACGTAAATCCTGGTTTGGCTTACTTACCTTAACGACTACCGCCCCTTCTTTCGCTAACTTCCCTCCCCTTTTAATGGTTTCATCGGTGCCCTCTACTGCCTCTACCGCCACCACTGCCTGTTTTTTCACCACCACACACTGGCCAATATCCAGTTCGCCAATTGCCTTCGCCATACGCCAGCCAAAGGTAATATCTTCTTTTTCCTCTTTATTGGGCTTGCGTTTGGTCAGGCACCCCCCCGGAGCAAGTAAAGAATGCACAAACAGGGTGGAAGGCTGAACAACAAGGCCCTCTTTTTCCAATTCATCGGCCACGGCCCTTAAGGCAACATCGTCAGTCTTGTTTTTCAATCTGGCCAAAAGGCTTAATGCTTTAAGATCAGGAAAGATTTCTTTAAACAACCGTCTGCGGGTAATACCACCGGCTAATACTACATCCTTTACCCCTGCCTGTTTAAAGGCCTTAATGAGCTTGCCCAATTGTCCAACCTTTACCCATTTAATGCCAGAAACATAGCGCTCTAAGGTAGGATCTGTTTCACCCTTATGGGCAACGGCAAAGACCTCATAACCTTCTTTGCCTGCTGCTTGCGCAAAGATGAGAGGGAATTTGCCGTTACCAGCAATTAAGCCAATCTTTTTTTTCACCGTCTTGGCACCCCTCGTTTAGAGGTTTCAATAAATTCTACAAAGTGGGCTACCTCTGGTACGGCAAAAATGGGATCGGCCTTTACCTCGGCGATGACTTCTTTAAGGGGTTTCTTAGCATAAATAATAAGCCTATAGGCTCTCTTTAAGGCCTTAATGACTTCTGGGGCAAAGCCGTGGCGTTTTAGTCCAATCAGATTGAGCCCATAGAGCCTTGCCCGCGGACCCCAGGCCGTGACATAAGGAGGAATATCTTTTACTGCTCCGGATTTACCACCAAGGATGGCATAGGCACCTATTTTGACAAATTGATGTATGGCGGTTAAGCCACCAATAATAGCACAATCTTCAATTTCTACATGTCCACCAAGCGTAGCGACATTGGCCAAAATAACGCGGTTGCCAATCTGACAGTCATGGGCAATATGGACATAGGCCATAAGTAGATTGTGATCTCCCAGCCGGGTTATTCCTCCTCCTCTAGCCGTACCGCGGTTAATGGTAACATATTCCCGGATAATGTTATAGTTGCCAATTTCTACCCATGTCTCTTCGCCTTTGTATTTTAAATCCTGGGGGGACCCACCAATAGAGGCAAATGAATAAATCTGACAGCCCTTGCCGATTTTGGTGTGGGAATGAATAACAACATGGGAGCCAATTTTTGTATCCTTGTCAATAAATACCTTTGGCCCAATAATACTATAAGGGCCAATGCTCACCGAATCTGCAATTTCTGCCTCTTTGTCTATGATTACCGTTGGATGGATATCTGCCATCTTTTTTACTCCGCCAGGATTGCCGTTAAGATACCTTCGGCTACGACCTCACCGTCTACATAGGCCTTACCTTCCATCTTACAAACCCGTTTTTTACATTTGACAATCTCTAGTTCAAAAATTACCTGATCTCCTGGTACCACCGGTTTGCGAAACCGCACCTTATCAATGGCCGCAAAATAAATAAGTTTTCCTTTTGTTTCTTCTGGGGCAGACTTATAGGCCAA
This sequence comes from Candidatus Desulfofervidaceae bacterium, assembly GCA_027064585.1. GTDB lineage: Bacteria > Desulfobacterota > Desulfofervidia > Desulfofervidales > Desulfofervidaceae > JAGHCL01. The sequence continues at coordinate 136,646 of JAMOPI010000036.1, forward strand.
TACACCACCTACCTGGGCCATGGCCTCAATGATCAAAACCCCGGGCATAACTGGCGCCTGGGGAAAATGTCCTTGGAAAAAATGTTCATTAAATGTCACATTTTTAAGGCCAACAATCCGTTTACCCTCTTCTATTTCCAAAATCCTGTCTACTAGTAAAAAAGGATAGCGATGGGGGAGGTATTTTTGTATCTCCATAACATCCATAAGATAATTTTTCTCCTTCATCTTTCTCCCTCACTGAATTTATAGCTAACCGCATAACTTTACGTATTTTGTGGAGTCTTTGCCTTCCAAGGCCCAATCATAATTATAGCGCCTCCGCTCGCTCGTGCGGTCAAGACCAAGCCCTACGGGTGGTCTTCGTCCAGCCTTCCGCACAAATTCCTTTTTGAGGCCAGAAGGAAGAAAGTAAATTCATCAATTTTTGCGGAATACTATAATAATTCATCGTTAATCATTCTCTATTAACCCTTTAACCCTCTCCAACTCCTTCTCTAAATTCCTTATTTTATTGAGCAACTCAGGCAATTTAGGCAGAATACTGACTACGCGCAAATAGGTATGATAAGGCATGGCTGGAATGCCAGAACCAACCATTGCTCCTTCTGGTAGAGATTTGGGCACACCTGTCTTGGCTCCTACTTTAACTCTATCGCCAATAGTAATATGACCTACTACCCCCACTTGACCAGCTAGGGTAACCTTATTTCCAATCTTGGTACTACCCGCAATGCCTACTTGCGAAACAAGAATGGTATCCTCACCTACCTCTACATTATGTCCGAGCTGCACTAGGTTGTCTATTTTTGTGCCTCTTTTAATCCTTGTTTCACCCAAGGCCGCCCGGTCAATGGTTGTATTGGCTCCAATCTCCACATCATCTTCAATGACGACAATCCCCATTTGGGGAATCTTGGTATATTTTCCTTCTTCATCCGGAGCAAAGCCAAAACCGTCGCTGCCAATCACTGCGCCACTATGAATAATTACTCTCTTACCAATCCTACAACCAGCCAAAATAGAAACATTGGAGTAAACAATCGTTTTTTCCCCAATGACTACCTTAGGGCCAATGTAAACACCTGGAAAGATGATAGCTTCGTCTCCTATTTCAGCCTCTTCGTCAATGTAGGCTTGAGGATAAATGGTTACATTTTTTCCTAAACGCACTCCTTGGGCAATAAAGGCCTTTTCACTAATTCCCTTAAAAGGATAGGGCCACTTATAGAACAATTGGGCTACGCGGGCATAGGCCAGATAAGGACTGGTCGTTTTGATTATTGGAATGGAAATATTTTTTATATCAGGCGGCACGATAACAGCACTGGCCTTGGTAGAACTCAGATATTGTTTATATTTTTTGTTGGCCAAGAAGGAAATGTCTCCCTCTTTGGCCTGGTCAAGGGGAGCAATACCCCTAATTTCTATCTCCCCATCCCCTATTAATTCTCCGTTTATGAAACGGGCAATTTCTCCTAGTTTCATCTTACTTTGCCTTCTTTTGACCCTTTTTCCATTCGGCATTATAAAGCTTTACTACTTTATCAGTAATGTCTATTCCATGTTCGTAACACACAATCCCGGCATTGTTTTTCTCAAACACGACTAAATAACCTTCTTTTTTCCGAATTTCTTCGGCCACCCGCTGTAGATCCCGTAAAATGGGCTGAATGGCCTCATATTCAGCCCTAGTCATTTCTTGTTTATAGTCTTGATATAAATCCTGAAAATCTCTCAATTTCCTTTTATACTCTCTTTCTTTATCCCTCTTTGCATCCAAGCTAAGCATTAAACTTTGTTTTTCCAGCTCCTGTTTCAATTTTTCTAACTCCTTTTGCCTCGCATCAAGATCTTTCTTCATCTTTTCAAACTTTTTCTGCAATCTTGCCTTAGCTACTTTTCCTGCTTCACACATATTAAGGGCCTTTTGCATGTCAACAATAGCAATTTTGAAATTACTCGCCCAAATGGGTGTCGCGAGAAGACATAGACAACAAAAAATTACTGCCAATCTTACCTTTTTCATTGTTTACCTCCTAATTCATTATTTTAAAAAAAGCAAATTGTTCAACTAGCTTTCAAATTTTAGAAAAATGTCCCCATGGCAAATTCCCAGTTACTGGTAGATTCACCGGCTTCTGCATCAAGGGCCCGCGCCCATTCTAAACGTATCGGTCCCATGGGAGAAAACCATCTAATTCCTACTCCTACGCTCTTTTTCAGATGGCTGAAATCAAAAGCCTGATTCACATCGTATACATTACCCACATCAAAAAAGACCACCCCTATCAAACGCACCTTTTTCACTAGAGGAAAGCGGTATTCTAGATTACATAGCGCCATTTTATTCCCACCAATCCTGTCTCCTGTTTTAGGATCTCGCGGACTGATCGTAGCAAAGTCATATCCTCTAATGGTATAAGGCCCACCTAAATAGTATTTTTCAAACAAAGGTAAAATCCCTCCATGGCGTTTGTCAATATAACCAACCCGCGTGCGAATGAAACCTACTGTATCCCAAAATAAAGGGATAAACACCGAAGCAGAACCTTCATAGCGTGTAAAGGCACTGTCTCCGCCTAATGGTCCGCCGGCATATTCAACAGTAGCAGAAAGAACTGTGCCTCTGCTCGGATTAAAAAAGCGGTTTCTGGTATCTCTTTTCCAGGCCAAACTAATGCTGCTAGTCGTTATACCTTCCGCCAGCTCTTTAATATAAAGAGAGGCACCTTCGCTAAAATCAGAAGTCTTAGCATCTTCATAACGATAAGTTCCGTAAATTCTCGAAAAATGTCCAACAGGATAGCTCAGTCTAATTTCTCCTCCAGAACTTTCCTTAGTATAGTCAATATATTCTGTATCCCATTTAAAAATTTCAAAACCTGTTGATAATTTTGTATCCATAAAATAAGGTTCAGTAAAGTCAAAGATGTATCTTTTAGTAATACTGCCCACATAGCCTCGTAAAGTGACTCGCTGTCCGCGACCTAGAAAGTTGCGTTGAGTAATATCAGCCGTAACGACGAGCTTTTCCACCGAGCTATACCCTGCGCCAAGGGAGAAAGAACCAGTAGGCTGTTCCTTTACCTTTATTTTAATATTTACTTCGCTTGACTCCTTTCCCTTTTCTGTTTCAACTTGGACATCTTCAAAATACCCCAGTCGGCGTAAGGCATTTATACTTTCTTCCACCTTCTTTTTGCTAAAAATCTCTCCTTCTTTTATCCATAGTTCCCTTCTTATTACCTTATCCCGTGTTTTTGTATTACCTACAATTTCTATCCGATTAATATAGACCTTAGGCCCTTTTTTGATCTGATAGCTAATATCCATTAGCCTCTTGTGTGGATGGGGAGTAAGCTTAGGATCAATCTCTACATAGGCAAAGCCTTCGTTAGCGTAAATATCAGAAAGGGCAAAAATGTCCTTTTGTAACTTTTCCCGACTATAAATATCCCCTGGCTTAAGATTTAACTTCTTTTTTAATTCAAAAGCAGGTTTTATTAAATCACCTTTAAGTTCCACCTTACCCACACGGTATTGCACCCCTTCTTCTATAGGAAAAATGAGGTATATTTCTCTTCCCTTGCGTTCAATACGGGGTTCTCCTACCTTGGCGTTGATATAACCGTGATTGTAATAAAAATTGGCAATCCGGTTAACATCATTTTCCAATTCGTCCCTTTTTAACTTGCCTGAACCAGTCAAAAAGGACAAAAACCAATGTTCTTTATTTTTTAAAAGCTTTTTTAAGGTCTTATCAGAAAAGGCCTTATTCCCTTCAAATATGATTTTTTTAATATAAGCCTTTCCCCCTTCCTTAATCCGAAAGACGACTTTTACTGATTGTTTATCAATAGGGATGACTTCATAATTTACCTCAGCGTCAAAATATCCCTCTTTTTCATAAAGAGTCTTAATTTGCTTAACTGATTTGGTAAGAAGATCTTGTTTAAAAATAGAATTTACCTTTAAGGCAATGACCTCTTTTATTTTCTCTTCAGAAATATGTTTGTTCCCCTTAATTATGATCTGTTTCACTAAAGGTTTTTCGGTAACAATAAACCTAATCAGCTTTCCTTGAGGTAGGTCTTCTACCTCTACTTTTATATCCCTGAAATAGCCCATTTTAAAAATGGCCTTAATATCTTGACGAATTAACCTGGGATTAAATAACCCTCCTTTTTTTGTTTTAATAACTGCCAAAATAGCATCGGTATCTATTCCTTTGTTGCCCACAATCTCTACCTTGGCTACCTTTTCCTTTTTAAAGAGTTTTAATAAAATTTCCTCAGTAAACTTCTTTACCGCTTGATCAAGTTTATTCAAAGAAGGAATTTCTGCATAGGCCGAAAAAGAGGGTCTGATTCCCCCGGTTTCTATCACCACTGCATCTAAACTCCATTTTTTCCCAAACTGGATCAATGTCCCCATAATAACGTAGTCAACACCTAAGGCATTGGCCTTTTTTCTTGCTATTTTTTCATTTTTGGGAATATGGCCTTTCCAAGGAACAACTTGCACCTTGTCTGGAGGCAAGTTAGCAATCAACTTTTGTTGAATCTTTTCGCTTAATCCCTCTATTGCCTTTTGCGCATATATCTTAAAAGGAGGAACAGTAACCCTCAATATCTCTTCCGCAAAGGCAGACGAAGCAATGAGCCATATAAAAAGGAAAATAATCCATCTCCGCATAAAGGTCATTCTCCTTTCTTTAGATGTAACTGACCATGGCTTAATTCATACCATAAAGGAAAAGAAGAGGCTAGTTTTAAATTATGAGTCGCCACAATTAAAGTCATGCCTTTCCTCTTTTGCAGAGAAAATAAAAGTTCTTTTACCTTTTCGGCCGTTTTCTCATCTAAACTTCCTGTTGGTTCATCGGCTAAAACTATTTCTGGCTCTAAAATCAAGGCCCTAGCAATAGTCACCCGTTGTTGTTCTCCTCCTGAGAGTTCTCCTATTTGATAATGCAGTTTATCTTTTAATCCAACCTCGTCTAATAACTCCTCTGCCTTTAGGGCTGCCTTTTTTTTGGTCCAGCCAGCGATTAAGGCAGGTAGCATTACATTTTCTAAGGCATTGAATTCCAAAAGAAGATAATGAAACTGAAAGATAAAACCTATTTTTTGGTTCCGAAACTGCGCTAAGGACTTGGCCGAAAGACAAAAAAGATCATTTCCTTTATAAAAAACCTGTCCTGCCGTTGGTTTTTCCAATGTTCCTAAAATATGCAAAAGAGTGGATTTACCAACACCTGACGCCCCTGTAATAACAATTCTATCGCCAGCATAAACATCTAAATTTATTCCTTTCAATACTTCAATGAGTTCACTTTTTTGGTGAAAGCTTTTTTTTACTCTTTTTATTTTAAGTAAAATTTCTCTCATCCTTTTAAACTAATTTAAAGTTTAATAAACTTCATTCATACCGAATGGCCTCTACCGGGTCAAGCCGTGCTGCCTGTTTAGCTGGATAAATAGTCCCAAGAAGGCTTAGGATAATTGCTCCTACGCAGACAAAGAAAACATCTGTAAATTTAATCTCTACAGGTAAGGTAGAAATATAATAAACATCCTGAGGGAGATGAATAAAATGATAATGTTTAAGTAACAAGCAAATGCCCAAACCACCCATAAGACCTATTGCCGTGCCGATAAGACCAATAATTAACCCCTGAAACACAAATATCTTAAGGATATTTTTGTCTGTTGCTCCCATAGCCTTTAGAATAGCAATATCTTTTTTCTTTTCCATCACCATCATAATCAAGGTGCTAGCAATATTAAAGGCAGCAACCACAACAATAAGGCTAAGAATAATAAACATAGTTACCTTTTCCAGCTTAAGGGCTGAAAAAAGGCTTTTATACATATCCATCCAATCACGTGTCCAAAAAGGAAAACCAAGTCTCTTTTGAATCTGCTGTGCAATTTTTTTGGCCTTAAAGATGTCCTTTACTTTTACTTCTAGCCCTGAAACCGCATTCCCGAGGTCAAAAAAACTTTGTGCTTCTTTAAGATTAATATAGGCTAAAGAAGAATCGTATTCATACATTCCCGTAACAAAGATTCCATAGACCAAAAATTTCTTTACCTTAGGAATCTGCCCCATGGGCGTAATCTGCCCGAAAGGAGAAATAACACTTACTTCATCCCCTATCCATACTCCCAAATTTTTGGCCAACTCTTTTCCTAAAATAATAGCTGGTAAAGTCTGCCCTTTTTTTGTTTTGGGTTCATCTTTCAAACAGTTTAAATTTCCTAATTTTAAAGTAGACTTTAAATTTGTCACTCTAGCAGTTGTATCCGGTTCTATGCCCTTTAATACTGCCCCTGCCACCCTTTGCCCAGAGCTAATCATTACTTGCGAATAAACAAAAGGAGCTACAGCAACAACATTTTTTACTTCTTTTACTTGCTGGGTAATCTTTTCATAATTTGCAAAAGGTCCTCTTAGGTTTAAAACAAAGATGTGGGCATTAATGCCCAAAATTTTACTTCGTATCTCTCTCTGAAATCCTGACATTACGGCCAAGACGATGATAAGGGTCATTACCCCCACGATGACCCCAAGGACAGAAATAAGGGTAATAAGGGAGACAAACCTTTGTTTGTGTCTTCCTTTTAAATATTTAAGACTGATAAAAAGTTCGTAGGGAAATTTCATTATTTCTCTGGTCTTAAATGGGGAAATAGGATGACATCCCGTATAGAAGGAGCATCAGTAAGGATCATCACTAGCCGATCAATGCCAATTCCTTCCCCTGCAGTCGGAGGCATACCGTACTCAAGGGCAACAATGTAGTCCTCATCAATAGGATGAGCTTCTTCATCTCCTATTTTACGCATTTCCATCTGTTGTAAAAAACGCTGGCGCTGATCCTCTGGGTCATTTAATTCAGAAAAACCATTGGCCACTTCCTTTCCCGCAATAAACAGTTCAAACCGATCGGTAATTTCTGGGTTTTCATCATTACGCCTGGCCAAAGGAGATACCTCTACTGGATAACCCACAACAAAGGTCGGCTGAATCAATTTGGGCTCAACCAGCTTTTCAAAAAGCTTGGCCAAGGCCTTTCCTACCCCTTCCCCTGGACGCAGTTTTGCTCCCAATTTTTTAGCATACGCAATTGTTGCCTCTGGGTCCTTTAAAATCTCCTCTGACACCTGTCCAATTTCCTTTAGACTTCCTCTAAAATCAACCCGCCTCCAAGGCGGAGTAAGGTCAATTTCCTCGCCCTGATAAGTAATCTTCTTTGTTCCCAGTACCTTATCGGCCAACTGTGGAATCAACTCTTCGGTTAGGGCCATCAAGTCTTCGTAGGTTGCATAGGCCTGATAAAATTCAAGCATAGTGAACTCAGGGTTATGATCAATATCTATCCCTTCATTTCTAAAGTTACGATTGATTTCAAATACCCGATCAAAACCACCTACCAAAAGTCGCTTTAAATATAGCTCTGGTGCAATCCGCAAGTATAAGGTAATGCCTAAGGCGTTGTGATAGGTCTCAAAAGGTTTCGCTAATGCCCCTCCTGGAATAACCTGCATCATGGGGGTTTCTACCTCCAGAAACTCCCTATCAGTAAGAAATTGGCGAACAAATTGTATAATTTTAGTGCGTTTTAAAAACCTTTTTTTAGAAATAGGATTAACTATTAAATCTAAGTAACGCTGACGATAACGTAATTCTATATCTTTTAGACCATGATACTTTTCTGGGAGGGGACGCAGAGACTTGGTGAGCAGACGAAAGTCTTCTACAAGTAAGGTCAATTCTCCAGTTTTGGTGCGAAAAAGATGACCGCAGAGCCCAATGATGTCTCCAATATCAAGGAGTTTAAAGATTTCGTATTTTTCCTTACCCAGGACATCCTGCTTAAAATACGCTTGGAGTTTTCCTGTAGCGTCCTGAAAATGAATAAAAGCCGCCCGACCAAATCGACGCAAAGCCACTATCCGCCCAGCCAGACAAAAGGTCTTTTTTAGGGCTAAAAGTTCTTCTTCACTCGTTTCCCCATATTGGGCCCATATTTCTCCCACCCGATGGGTAGGTTTAAAATCATTAGGATATAACTTTACCCCCTTCTCTAATAGCTTCTTCGCCTTTTCTTTCCGCTGCTGGATTAACTTTTCCTCCATGCTTTCCTCCTTAAAGCGTCGGCAACAATAACTACTTTATTTTTCTCCACCCGTCAACCTATTTCCCGTGATTGATCTATAGTATCCCGCAAAAATTAATGAGTTTCCCTTCCTCCTTACTTACAGGAATTATACGCCAAGGCCTCGTTAGATGCTCAAGGGGCTATGCCCGCTTCGTTCGCTATAGACCTGCGTCCTGCGGGCTTGGCCTTGACTACATAAGCGAGCGGAGGCACTATAATTGGACTTGAGGAAAAGATAAATGCTTTTCACCTGTTAGGTAAAAGGCGTTTTTTTGAAAAATCGCTTTATTACAGCCTACTTGCGGGCTATATTGGAGGGCAATCACGGATTTTGTGTTCCTCTTGAATAATCCGCTAACTCATTGTATATTGTGTGCTTGACAAACAAAGGTAAGTGTAATATATCAAGGCGAATTTTAGAAAGGGAGGTGACGATGAAATTAAGAGAATATGAAACTGTGATCGTGGCCGATCCGGATCTTGCTGAGGAGCAGTTAGAAGATCTAATTACCAAGTTTAAAAACATCATTACCCGGGATAACGGAATTGTAAAAGAGGTGGAGAAGTGGGGCTTAAAGGAGTTGGCCTTTAAGGTAAAACATAAAAAGAAGGGTTATTATTTTGTCCTTCATTATTATGGTGAACCCAACATCGTAGAAGAAGTGGAAAGAAATGTTAAGATAGACGACCGTATTATCCGCTTCCTCACCTTTAAGGTATCTAAGAAAGAATTTAACCGGGAAGAAATAGAAGCTCAACTTAAAGAGGCAGCATAAAAAGGATTGTGTTTCTTAGTTACTTTATAAATATTTTTAAGGAGGGAAAGACATATGGCCAATCCCAATGCGCCAAGGCGTAGGTTTTATGTCAGAAGGAAGTTCTGTCGGTTTTGCGCCGATCCTAATTTAAAGATCTCTTATCGCAATGTAGACATCTTAAGGCAATTTATTACCGACCGGGGTAAAATCATTCCCAGGCGAATTTCCGGTAATTGTGCCCGGCATCAGCGCCAGCTTACCTTGGCTATCAAGCGGGCAAGACACTTGGCCCTTTTACCCTATACAACTGTTGGTCACGAATAAAAGCGGAGGTAGTCAATGAGAGTTATCTTGAGAGAAACAGTACCTAACCTGGGACAAATAGGAGATGTTGTTAATGTTGCTGATGGTTATGCGAGAAACTATCTTCTTCCGCGCCGGCTTGCTATTCCGGCCACAAGAAAAAATATAAAGGCCTTGGAAAAAGAAAGGCAAATCTTATTGCGCAAAAGAGAGAAGGAAAAACTCCGGGCCGAGAGTTTGGCCGAAAAGCTGGCTGCCGTTACCTGTGAGATTGCCAAGCAGGTAGGTAAAGAAGGTAAACTCTTTGGTTCGGTTACGGCCATGGACATTGCCAAGGCCTTAGAAGAAAAGGGCTTTGAGATTGATAAGAGGAAGATCCTTCTTGAACAGCCCATTAAGACCATTGGCGAATATGAGGTGCCGGTTAAACTTCATCCTGAGGTACAGACGTATTTAAAGGTAAAAGTTGTAGGGGCATAAATGCAGTTAGAAGCAGGGCGAGTACTTGCTACGGCTAAGCGGAAGAATAGCAAAACTGCTGCCGTTACTAAGTCTTTGCCCCAGAATATAGAGGCCGAGCAGTTTGTCCTTGGTGGTATTCTTATTGATAATGAGGCCTTACATGCTGTTTTAGAAATTATCAAACCAGAAGATTTCTATCGTGAGGCCCACCGCAAAATCTTTCTTGCCTTTCTAGAACTATATGAACAAAATCTTCCTATAGACCTGGTTACAGTAAGTGAACTTCTGCAAAAAAAGGGACAATTGACCGACGTAGGTGGAGCCTCTTATTTGGCTACTTTAGTAGAAGCTATACCTACAACAACTAATCTTGTTCATTACGCCCGGATTATCAAAGAAAAGGCCATTTTAAGAAAATTGATTAACTGCGCAAGTGAAATTATCAATCAGTGCCTTACACCCACTGAGGATGTAGAGGAAGTCTTAGATAGGGCTGAACGCACGGTCTTTGAAGTCGCTAATGAGCGTATCCAAACTTCTTATTATCCTCTAAAGGAGATCATTAAAGAAACCTTTAACATGATTCAAAACATTGCTAGTAAAGATACTCACATTACCGGTGTTCCTACGGGCTTTGTGGACTTTGACCGCTTAACCTCAGGTCTACAACCTTCAGACTTAATAATTGTTGCTGGCCGGCCTAGTATGGGAAAAACGGCCTTTGCTCTAAACATTGCTGCTAATACGGCCATTCGCTATGGTATCCCAGTAGCCATATTTTCCTTGGAGATGTCTAAAGAACAACTGGCTAACCGTATGCTCTGTGCCGAAGCCAAGGTGGATAGTCAGAAACTACGTTCAGGCTTTCTCGCCGATCATGACTGGCAATTATTAACAGAGGCTGCCTCAATTTTATCTGAGGCCCCCATCTTTATTGATGATACCCCAGCCATTTCTATTCTAGAAATGCGGGCTAAAGCCAGAAGACTTAAGGCTGAGCATAATATCGGACTCATCATTATAGACTACCTTCAGCTTATGAAAGGTAAGGGACAATCCGAACGCAGGGAACAGGAAATCTCTGAAATTTCTCGTTCACTAAAAGCCTTAGCCAAGGAGTTAAATGTTCCCGTTGTTGCTCTTTCCCAGCTTAACCGCCGGGTAGAAGAAAGAGAAGACAAAAGACCCCGTTTGGCTGATTTAAGGGAATCAGGGGCTATTGAGCAAGATGCTGACCTAATCGTCTTTCTTTATCGGGATGAGGTCTATAACAAGCGGGAAGACAATCCTAACAAGGGCATCGTAGAGCTCATCATCGGCAAGCACCGCAACGGTCCTACAGGTACGGTTAAGTTAGCCTTTTTGGACAAGTTTACAAGCTTTGAAAATCTGGCCAGTGAGGAAATGTACGATGACGAACTCCCTGGATTTGAAGACTGAAGATAATCCCTATTGGGAGTCCAAATGGGAAACACTACCAGAAGAAGAGCTTAAGGCCTTACAACTAAAACGCCTTAAAGAAACCATAGCTAGGGCGGCAAGGGCGCCGTTTTATCAAAAGGTCTTTAAGCAAAATAAGATTGATCCTGAAAAGATTAACTCTTTAGATGATCTTAGACGCATTCCCTTTACCACCAAAGAGGACTTAAGGGAGTGGTATCCCTATGGTTTTTTAACCGTGCCCAAAGAAGAAATTGTACGAATGCACTCTTCCTCTGGTACCACAGGCCGTCCTACCGTGGTCTTCTATACAAAAAAAGACATTGACACCTGGGCCAATCTTGTTGCTCGGTGCATGTATATGACTGGGGTAAGACGCAAGGATGTCTTTCAAAATATGATGGGCTATGGCCTTTTTACTGGTGGCCTTGGTTTCCATTATGGAGCCGAAAAGCTAGGTTGTTTAGTGATCCCGGCCGGTCCAGGCAATACCAAAAGACAGCTTTTTTTAATGCGAGAGTTTGAGACCACCGTCGTGCATATTATTCCCAGTTATGCCCTTTATGTGGCTGAAGTTTGTAAAGAAGAAGGCATTGATCCCCAAAAGGAATTTAAGCTGCGTATTGCCTTTATTGGGGCTGAGCCCCACTCTGAAGGCATTAGACAAAGGATTGAAGCGTTTTTTGGTATTGATGCTTTTAACTCCTATGGTCTTTCGGAGGTTAACGGTCCTGGCGTGGCCTTTGAATGTCCTTATAAAAACGGTATGCACATCTGGGAAGACGCCTACATCGTGGAAGTTATTAATCCAGAAACTTTGGAGTCAGTGAAAGAAGGGGAAGAAGGGGAGCTTGTTTTAACGACTTTGACCCGTGAAGGTATGCCTCTCTTACGCTACCGCACTCGTGATTTAACCAAGTTCCTTCCTGGAAAATGTCCCTGTGGCCGTACCCATCGCCGCATTGATCGCATTACTGGACGTACTGATGATATGCTTATCATTAAGGGTGTGAACATTTATCCCATTCAAATTGAGCGGGTGCTTATGTCTCTGCCTGAAGTGGGTAGCAATTATCTCATTGAGGTACACAAAAGGCCTACTGGGGATGAACTTTTGATCAAGGTGGAAGTTAAGAGCGAAATATTTCAAGAGGACATGCGTTACCTGGAAGGCTTACGGAAGAAAATTGCCCGTGAGGTTAAGGAAGAAATCTTAGTTACGCCGAAAGTAGAGCTAATAGAGCCAAATTCATTGCCCCGTAGTCAAGGGAAGGCACAGAGAGTAGTGATAATAGAATAAAATATGAATTCAGAGAGGCTTTGATGGAAGAATACCTAGAAATCGTCAATGAAGATGATCGGATAATTGGTGTGGGAAAGCGTTCTTTTATTCACAAGATTGGTTGCCTTCATCGGGCAGTACACATCTTTGTCTTTGATTTTCAGGGACGGCTCTATTTGCAGAAGCGTTCTAAAGATAAAGATGAACACCCTTTAAAGTGGACCTCTTCTGCTTCTGGACATGTAGATTACAAAGAAACTTATGAAAAGGCAGCCTATCGGGAATTAAAAGAAGAGTTGGGGCTTGAATTGCCTTTAAAAAAGGTGTTTAAAATAAAGGCGTGTAAGGAAACTGAAGGTGAACATGTGGTGCTTTATGAAACCCAAACGGGCTTTGAACCCTTTCCCAACCGGGCAGAGATAGAAGAAGGGAAATTTTTTGAACTGGCAGAAATTGCTGATTTAATTAAGGAAAAAGAAGACATGTTTACCCCAAGTTTTGTATATATCTTTAAACTCTTTCAGAAAAAATGCGCAAAATAGATTTACACATTACGTATTACGTGTTAATAATATACTTTTTTCCTGCCTTCCTTTGGGCACAGGAGATTATAAAAAGTACAGCCCAAGACAGGCAGTCCCTGCAATTAGTTATCTACAACCAAAACTTTGCTTTAGTCCAAGAGGTAAGGCAAATTGAACTTCCTGAAGGGAAATGTAAACTTTATCTAGAAGATATTCCCAGCAAAATTGAGCCAGAAACAATTATTGCCAAATCTCTTTTTGCAGAAGGAAGTTTGCAAATTCTTTCCCAAAAATATCTCTATGACCCTATCACCCCTCAAAACCTCCTTAAGCGTTATGTAGGCAAGCAGATCAAAGTTTTTTTTGAAAATCCCTTAACAGGCAATAAAGAGATGACGGATGCCTTACTTTTGGCCTATGCCCCGAGTGGACCTGTATGTGAGATTAATGGTCAAGTCTATCTTCATTGTCCAGGAGAAATTATCCTACCTTCTCTGCCTGAAGGGCTTTTCCCTTCCCCTACTCTTTCTTGGGAAATACACAATAGTACTGAAGGGGAACACCTCATTCAGCTTACTTACCTTACTCAAAATATCAACTGGCAGGCTGATTATGTGCTTATCCTAACCCAAAAAAATCAAGGAAATCTAACTGGGTGGATTAGAATTAACAATCAAAGTGGAGCTGACTATAACCAAGCTAGGGTGTTGCTTTTGGCAGGTGAATTACATAAGACTTCCCCTGCCCGAAGGGTATATCGGAGTGAGTTTGTGGGCCAAAAGTCTCTAAGCCCACAAGTAAAAGAGACTCCTTTTTTTGAGTATCATCTTTATCGCCTCAACCAGCCTCTTACCATTAAAAACAACCAACAGGTGCAGATTCAATTTTTACAGCAAAGTGGGATTGGCGTGCAACAGGAGTTTGTGTACAAAGGTAACAGCTATTATTACCGTTCTTATTATGATACCCCTATCTCTCAAGATAAAGTTAAAGTTTATTTAAAAATTGCTAATACTGGAGAAAACAAACTAGGTTTACCACTACCTCCAGGCAAAATCAGAGTCTATCAGGAGGACAAGGAAGGGAATGCTATCTTTATCGGTGAGGACAAGATAAATCCTACCCCTGTAGGTAAGGAATTGAAACTAGCCATGGGGGTTGCCTTTGACATTATCGCCCAGCGCCGACAGAATGTCTATCGCCGTCTTTCGGCTACGATTTATGAAATTGGGTGGGAAATTCTTTTCCAGAACAAAAAGGACTATCCGGTTACAATTAATGTCACGGAGAACATTCCTGGCGATTGGGAAGTTATAAATGCCAACTTTGAATACCAAAAGACAGGGGCGCATCAGCTTGTCTTTGTCGTGCCTGTAGCAGCAGATGGTGAAACAAAAATAAAATATGTGGTACGGGTAAAAGATTAATGGTGATTCTTTTAACCAATGACGACGGTATATTTGCAGCAGGTCTTTATGCCCTTTATCATCAATTTGAGGCTGAACATAAGGTTTATGTCGTTGCCCCTGAAAGTGAACAGAGTGCTGTTGGGCATGCCCTTACCTTAAGTAACCCTTTACGGGTAAAGGAGGTTTATCGTAATGGCAATTTTTATGGTTGGGCCGTCAGTGGTACCCCAGCCGATGCGGTAAAGATTGCTGTAAATGAACTACTTCCCACTAGACCTGACCTTGTCATCTCTGGTATTAACCTGGGGCCAAATGTAGGCATTAATGTTCTTTATTCAGGCACAGTCTCTGCTGCTACCGAAGCGGCTATTTTGGGTATTCCAGCTGTTGCTGTTTCTCTTGACACCTACACCAATCCAGACTACAAGCCTGCGGCTGAATTTATCTATAAACTTGCCCCCAAAGTATCTAAACTAAATTTACCTCCCGGTGTCTGTCTTAACATCAATATCCCAGCATTACCCTTAGAGCAGATAAAAGGAGTTGCCCTCACCCGTCAGGCTACTGTTCCTCTAAAGGATAAATTTGAAAAACGAGTAGACCCCCGTCAGCGGGTCTATTACTGGGAGGCTGAAGATGGATTTCAAGGGCAACCTGAGCCAGGCACGGATATGTATGCCTTAAAGGAAGGGAAAATCTCCATTACTCCCATTCACCACGACCTCACCCATTACCCCACCTTAGAAATGCTTGCCGAAAAATATATCCTTTTCTAACACCTCTTTAGGTTAAAAAACCTTTTATCGGGAAAAATTTCCTTTTATCTCTTTTTATGGTTTAACTATAAGAATTTTTTTGCATTCAAATAAAAATTCTGTTAAAAAAAGTCAAACGCAAAAGGAGTGGACTATGGGGGTTGATAATACGCTTCTTATTTCTCCCTGTCGTAATGCTTGTCCTCTTTCCCGTACCATTCAGCGTCATAATGTGCTTTTGCACCATTTGGGCAAACTTATAAAAGGTGGTCTGGTTAGAGAGGATGCCTTTTTAATTGTCTTTGACGAGATATTTAACTTTAACCCCCTTTTTGGTATTTGTGGATATGTTTGTGGTCTTTGCGAAAATTTTTGCAACCGGGCCGAGGTAGATGAAAGGGTACACATACGCTTTATAGAAAGATTTATCTTTGATTGGTATCATGAGGCGGTTAGAAAAGGCAAAATTCCTCCATATCGCCCCATTGTACCTCAAAATTCCTTTCCCCAAAGGATAGCCATTGTAGGCGGTGGTCCAGCAGGGCTGGCTGCTGCCTTTTTCCTTAAAAAAATGGGGTTTGACGTTCATCTTTTTGAGCAAAAGGCAAAGCTTGGAGGGGCCTTAAGATTGATTCCTTCTTTTCGTCTGCCTAAAGAGGTGCTTGACTTTGCCATTGACCAAGTAATTGCCTCTCTTAAGATAAAGGTTTGTCTGAATACTAAACCTACCTTAAACGATCTCAAACAGGAATACGATGCCGTGCTCCTAGCTACAGGCACCCCCTTGCCTCGCCCTATCCCTCCCTTTGCCCAAGGATATAAAGGGGTAGAAAGTGCGATTGACGTTTTATCCACCATTTATTGGGGAGACGGAAACAGGGAAAAGTATGCTGGTAAGGATATTATCGTGATTGGGGGCAGTGGTGTAGCTATAGATACGGCGCGCTCCTTAAGACGTTTAGGCGCTAATGTTTCGTTGGCCTGCTTGGAATGTGAAGACCGCTCTTCTAAGGATGGTATTTTAGTTAACATAGAAGATGAAGAAGGCGCTAAAGAAGAAGGTATTAAGATTTATTATTCCCGTGGGTTGCAAAAAGTAGAGGAAAAAGGTGGGCGTTTAGACCTTACTTTTTGCCGTTGCACTTCTGTTTATGACCTGAAAGATGGTCGTAAGGTTTTTAATCCCCAGTTTGATTCCAGTGATACCATTAGCCTGTCTACTGACTTTCTTATCTTTGCTATTGGTCAAGTGCCAGATAGGGAATATTTGAGAGAGGTACTTAATGACCGTGGGTTTGTAGAGGCCAATCCGCTAACCTTACAGACCAAAGAAGAAAAGATCTTTGTGGCTGGGGATGTTTTTAGGATTGGACGTGTACCTGAGGCCATTAGGGCTGGTAAAGAAGCCGCTGAGTCTATCAAACGATATCTCCTAAAAGAAGATTTGGAGGCGGAGAGAAATACTATAAAATACATTCCTACCCCCCTCCCCTACCCTAAAGAACGGGTGTCTCAAAAGCCTGCTCCGAGAACCAAAAGGCTTCCAGTAGAGGAACGTCTCCATAACTTTACTTTAGAACAAGAGGGATTTGATCTAGATCAACTCATTATAGAGACAGGGCGTTGCCTCCACTGCGGTGGATGTGAAAATTGCCGTGCATGCGTTACCCTGGGTTTTAGAGAAGATTTATGTAAGATGCGAGTTATAGAAGAAAAGTGTGATGGATGTGGTTATTGTGTGGATGTGTGTGTTACGCAGGCGATTACGATTAAAGAATACGAAAAGAATGGTGTAATTAGAAGGATTGCTGAGGTAGATACTTTTAAATGTCGTGGGTGTGGTGTTTGTCAGGCTACCTGTCCTAAAGAAGGATGTGAAGTTACGGGATTTAGCCTTAGACAAATATATGCCCAAATAGATGCCGCCTTAAGTATTTAGTTTCTACGACTCAAGATTTTATTGCCTCTTTTCTACTTCCATGGTAGAATTGATTTATGGAAATAAGTTATCTTATTTTTTCTGACCTTGATGGTACTCTGCTTGACGCAGACACATATGATTTTACGCCTGCCAAAGAAGCCATAGAATTTCTTAAAGAGCACCAGTTTCCCCTTATCCTTTGTTCTAGTAAAACAAAGGCAGAAATAGAAGTCTATCGCGAAAAAATGGGACTAAAGGCCTATCCCTTTATCTCAGAAAACGGAGGAGCAATCTTTATCCCTAAGGGAAGTTTAAATTTAAACGGCTTTAATTATCAAATAAGATCTGGCTATTGCGTCATTGAACTGGGTATGCCCTCTGCCTATATCCAAAAATGTCTTTATAAGATAAAACAACAGTTGCAAACTAAATTAAAGTGTCTTTCTGAAATGGATTTGGAAGAAATCATTGCCTTCACTAATCTACCTCCAGCAGAGGCCAAATTAGCTCAAAAAAGAGATTATTCTGAACCTATTATTTTTGCCGATATACCGGAAAAACTACCCGTTCTTAAAAGGGTTCTTCAGGAATACCGTCTTTATTTGACAAAGGGAGGGAGATTTTATACGGTAATGGGTGGTAATGATAAAGGAAGGGCCGTAGAGATTTTAAAGAATATTTATCAACAGACATATCCTTATAAGAAGTTTGTTTCTATTGGTCTAGGTGACAGTCCTAACGACTTACCTCTGTTAGAGAAAGTGGATATTCCAGTAGTCGTAAGAAGAAAAGATGGTTCTCATCTTTCAATTCAACAGAGAAATGTCTATTTTACCCAATTTCCAGGTCCTAAAGGATGGGCCGAAGCTATATTTAAGATAATCAAGGAGGAAAAAAATGACGGACTTTTTTCAAAACGGGGTAATTGCTACCTTACATAGATTAAATCCTGATAATGAAGAAGTGTTAATTAAAAAATTGCTTAAGTCTAAAAAGAGGCGACCCATTGCCCTAGTTTTACCAGCCCTTTTTAGCGAATTTACGGGTAAGGCCCTGCCAAGGATTGTAGAAGAGCTAAAGAAGGTTAGCTACATAGATCAAATCGTTCTTAGCCTTGGCAAGGCCAATAAGGAGCAGTTCTTATATGCCAAAAAATTCCTTTCTTGCTTACCTCAAGAAACAGTTATCCTTTGGAACGATGGCCCACGCTTGCAAGTCCTTTATCAAGAGTTGGAAGAAGAGTTTTTTTCCTGGGAAAGCGGCAAGGGTCTAGCTACTTGGATGGCTTATGGTTACGTGTTGGCTTGTAATAAGTGCCATGTTATTGTCTGTCATGATTGTGATATTTTAACTTATAAAAGAGAAATGCTCACGCGTCTTTGTTTTCCTATTGCCAGTACACAGCTTAATTATGAATTTTGTAAAGGTTATTATCCTCGCATTACTGACCGTATGCATGGTCGCGTAACACGGCTTTTTGTTACTCCTCTTATACGGGCATTAATAAAAATATTAGGCCACACTCCCTTTTTAGTCTATCTGGACAGTTTTCGCTATCCTCTGGCTGGAGAATTTGCCATGACCACAGAGCTGGCTTGGCGTATTCGCATTCCTTCTGATTGGGGGTTGGAAGTGGGGGTTTTAAGTGAGGTCTATCGTACTTCTACTTTGCGTAACATCTGTCAAGTAGACCTGGCCGAAAATTATGAACACAAACATCAGGAACTTTCTCCTGAAGATGCAAGCAAAGGGCTTTTAAAAATGGCTGTAGATATTGCCAAGACCCTCTTCCGAACCCTAGCAGGAGAAGGCGTAGTCTTTTCTGACGGCTTTTTTAAGACGCTAAAGGCCACCTATGTGCGTGAAGCCCAAGATGCCTTAAGAAAATATCAAAATGACAGCATTATTAATTCCCTCTTTTTTGATCGCCATGCCGAGGCCCTGGCCGTAGAGGCCTTTGCTAATGGTATCATCATTGCGGGTGAGCAAATTCTAGAAGATCCACTTGGCATTCCTCTTATTCCGAGTTGGAGTCGTGTGGGTTCAGCCTTACCTGAGTTTTTTGACAAATTGCAGGAAGCGGTAGAAGAAGATAATAAGATGGTGAATGGTGATTAGTGAATTTAATATCAAAAGAGGTTAGAATGTTTTACCAAGATGTCCTAAAAAAACTTTTTTGGTCAGGAATAAAGGCAGTTAATCCTTATAAGGCCGTAAAAGAGACCTTAAAGGAGTATCAAGAAGAAATAAGGCGTTATAAAAACATTATCGTCATTGGTTTCGGCAAAGCCGCTTGTCCAATGGCTAGGGCAGTGGAAGAAATGTTGCTTGAAGACATAAAAGAGGGGCTGGTCATCACTAAATACAAACATGGCCAAGCGTTAAAGAAGATAAAAATTATAGAAGCAGGCCATCCGGTGCCAGATGCAAACGGAGTAAGGGGAACAGAAAAAATTTTAAGTATTATTAAAACCCACGCCAAAGAAAATACCCTTGGTCTCTGTTTGATTTCTGGAGGTGGATCAGCCTTATTTGTTGCCCCTTATAAAGGGATTACCCTTAAAGAAAAACAGGCCGTTACCCAACTCTTGTTAAAGGCTGGTGCGGATATTTATGAACTCAATGCCGTCAGAAAACATCTTTCTAAAGTGAAAGGAGGAAGATTGGCCGAAAAAGTTTATCCAGCCCGTTTAATTTCTTTTATCCTTTCTGATGTCATTGGTGACCGTCTAGATGTAATCGCCTCTGGTCCTACCGCTCCAGATGAGACAACTTATCAAGATGCTTGGGAGGTGTTAGAAAGGCATAATTTACTTAAAAGCGTTTCTCCTCAAGTATTAAACCTGCTAGAAAAAGGGAAAAAAGGCCTTATTCCCGAAACCTTAAAGGCAAAACATCCGGTCTTTAAAAAGGTAAGCAATATCATTGTGGGCAGCAATCGCAAGGTCCTAAAGGCGATAAAAAAGGCTGCTCTAAAGCAAGGTTTTGTGGCTGAAGTTATTTCTTCCGACCTCCAAGGTGAAGCCAAAGAGGTAGCCAAACAGTTGGCCAAATTAGCCATAGAAAAACAGGCACAGCTTTGTGAGAAAACGAAATGTCTGATTAGTGGTGGAGAAACGACGGTCACCGTCAAGGGCAATGGATTGGGTGGAAGAAATATGGAATTAGCCCTGGCTTTTGCTTTAGAAATCGCGGGCAAAAAAGGTATAAGTCTACTTTCAGCTGGAAGCGATGGCACTGATGGCCCTACAGATGCCGCTGGAGCCATTGTAGATGGTAAAACCGTTATTAAGGCCCAAAGAATGGGCATTGACCCAAAGGCATACTTAGAAAATAACGATTCCTACCACTTTTTTCAAAAAGTCGGCGGGCTGTTTGTTACTGGGCCTACCGGCACAAATGTGATGGACATTCAAATAATACTTATTAAATAGGTTTTTTGAAAGTACAAACAGAGTCCCATGATTTCTATCTTAATGTGGGTTGAACGTTTATTTGACTATCTCCAAGCCCAGTGGCAAAAACCTCGGACCCACCGGGTCATAGGTTCTATGATAACCGCTAGTTTTATCTTTGCCTTAGGTATCATTGAGCTTAATCGGCAGCATTTGTTGTCTAGTCCCTTAAATGTATTTATTCCCACTAATCACTTGGTAGCCATCAAATGGGCCTTTACCTTTTCACTTGTATTTGAAGTTATTAGTCTTATCCTTTCTTTAGCCGAATCAGTTTCTATTTCCGTTGGCAAACAATTTGAAATCTTTTCTCTTGTTCTCTTGCGGGATGCATTTAAGGTCTTTTCTCATCTTAATGAGCCGCTGGTTTGGAAAGAAATTAAGCAAGCCCTTCCCTCTATTGTCGCTCCGGCCATTGGGGCACTCTTTATTTTTGTCATCCTTGGATTCTATTACAAGGTTCAACATCACGCTCCGGTTATTAAGGATGGGCAAAGTAAAGCTACCTTTATTTTACTGAAAAAGACTATGGCCCTTATTTTATTAATCAGTTTTATTACTATTAGCTTAAATAATCTTTGGGGATATTTAACTAAGGGACAGCCAGAAACGGCCTTTGAGATATTTTTTACATTACTTATTTTTAGCGATGTTTTAATTGTTTTAATTTCATTAGCTTACAGTACAAAATACTGCGTGGTCTTTAGAAACTCCGCTTTTGCCGTAGCTACCCTCTGTATCCGGTTGGGTTTTATTGCCCCGGTTATAATAAGTGCCCTTCTTGGTGTTGGTGCTGTCCTCTTTGCCCTTGGGGTTACTATTGTCTATAACAAATTTGCCTTAATGGAGGGTAAGTAATTCACACTTTTCCAGACAGCTAGCAATAGCTTCAATCGCTTGTGTAAGGGTTGATTCTGGGAATTGATTGTAAAAATCAATTACGGCCGGTTCCAAGTCAAATAGCTTGTCCTCTTGGGGAAGGATAAAGATGTGGTTTACTTGGTTTTCTAAATCAAATTTAGTCATGAGAGTTTGTGCTTTCTGTTT
The DNA here is from genome assembly GCA_027064585.1 of Candidatus Desulfofervidaceae bacterium. Lineage (GTDB taxonomy): Bacteria > Desulfobacterota > Desulfofervidia > Desulfofervidales > Desulfofervidaceae > JAGHCL01. The sequence goes on from JAMOPI010000036.1 coordinate 158,172, forward strand.
TTCTTTTTCGCTGGCAATCCGATTAAGCACTAGATGAATATTTTTAATGCCAATATCTTTAGCCAGTTTAACCGCATGGGCAGCTACAGCCATAGCATTAAACGTGGCATCAGTTACTACTAGGCACTGCGAGAATCCCTTGGCCAGTGCCCGGCCAAAGTGTTCTACTCCTGCTTGTGTATCTAGAAGAATCAATTCATCTTGACGCAAAGAAATGTGTTTCATCACTGCATCAAGCAGCGCATTCTCTGGACAAAGACAACCAGTGGCCGGTTGTACAACCGTTCCCATGACCAAAAAACTCAATTTATCATTAAGCCTTATGCCAAATCTTTCTACTACGTCCTCTACGGGCGGATTTAACCTTAAAAAACTCCCCCAGCCTGTGCCTGGCCTAGCCCCTGTTTTTTCTTCTATGTAATCCAGATTCTGACTTAAGGGTTTAAGCTCAGTGGCCTTTTCTAAAGGATAACCCAAGGCAAAAGGAAGATTCATCTGGGGATCTTCATCCACCGCCAGCACCTTATAACCCTTGTTAACAAATGATTGGGCAAGGAGGACGGTTAAGGTTGTTTTACCCGCTCCACCCTTTCCTGTGATAATTACCTTAAAACCATTAGTAATTCCCTCTTTCCTTAGCGATTTAATCTCTTCTACCGTCCTCTTGCCCATAAACTCCTCCTAAATTCCTAGTGCCTTTCTCTTTTCCATAATAATTTCTTCTATTATATCTGCTGTTTTTATCGGATCTTCTTCAACGAAGAAATAACCACCAATTAGATCTTTAAGATCTGCGGTCAAAATTTTAACCACCGTTTCACTTCCAGCAATGGGTGGCATAGGCCACAAATGCACTGGAATACCTGAGGCTACAAAATATGTCCCGATAGAAACAGCCTTTTCTGACATCCATTCAGGTGCCGATCCTACCAATGGGAGGTCTGAAATATCCACTTTCATATAATCCGCAATGGCTCCTGCCAATGTTAACATCCTTGAGCAATCAACGCAAGAACCCATGTGCAATACAGGCGGAATATTAAGTGCCTGACAAACTTCTCTTAAGCCATCTCCAGCCATTTCCTGGGCTTTAAGTTGCATCAATCCTGCCTTAGCACAAGCAATGGCCCAGCAGCCGGTGCCGATGACCAGAATATTTCTTTTTATCAACTCCTTTGTAATATTCACGTGATTGTAGTCATGTCTTACCTTGGGATTGTTACATCCCACTATTCCTGCCACTCCTTTGATTTTACCGGCGGCAATGGCATCTACCAAAGGTTTGGGACTCCCACCTAAAGCGCTTAATATACCTTCAGTGGTAAACCCCACTATTGCTTCGGTTTTATAAGAGGGAATATAAACACGACTTTTATCCCGACAAGGAAACGCCTCTATGGCTGTTTTTACAATTTCCTTAGCCACAGCCGTAGCGTGTCTTTCATCAAATTGGATATGCAAAGAACCTGGAAATTTTGCTTGATCACTGGTGGAGATGAATTTAGTATGAAAGCACTCAGCCAATTGTCCAAGGGCAGGATAAATACATTGGACATCAACTACCACCGCTTCAACCGCTCCAGTCATTACGGCTAGTTCCTGATGTAAAACATTTCCCGCAATAGGTATACCCTGACGCATTAACAGTTCGTTACCCGTGCAACACATACCTACGACATTAACTCCCTTAGCACCGTATTTTTGGGCTAAATTTTGCATCTCCTCTGATTGGGCTACCTCTACAATCTTCTCTGATAAAATGGGCTCATGGCCATGGGCGACAATGTTCACATAGTCAGCATCAATTACTCCCAGATTGGCCATGATTGTCTTTACGGTAGGGGTGCCAAACAAAACATCTTGAATTTCAGTAGCAATCAACGAACCCCCCCAGCCATCTCCTAGTGCCGCCCGCACTCCTTGAAACAAAAGAGATACCGGATCGTTATCTACACCGATATGTGTTCTGTGCATGATGTCTACGATCTCTCTATCAATGTTACGAGGGAAGACACCTATTTTTTTAGAAGTCTTTTCAAAAAGGACCTTCTCCAAATTCTGCCAGCATTCAATTCTTTTTTTAGGAGCATAGGAGAGAAGAAATTTAATAGGGGTATCGTCTTGTTTTCCATAGTCTTTCATGGCAATTTCAGCTACCTCTTTAGCCAATTCTTCAGGTTTTTTATCTGTAGAAATTCCCAGTTTGCTGGCAATTAATTTCAGCTTTTCTACATCTTTAATTTGATAATCCCTATTCTCCCCTTCAGCCACTTCTTTTAACGTCATGGCTAGGGGACGTCCGTGATCAGAATGGGCAGCAGCTCCCGCGGCAATGGCCCGTATGAGATTTCTTGCCACAATAATGTCTGCTGTCGCTCCACAGGCACCTTTAGGTGTCTTTTTGGTAATACGGCAGGGCCCCATGGCACAGTTTTTACAACATACCCCTGCGCTTCCAAATTTACAATGTGGAGTCTGCGCATCTTCCCTATCCCAAGCCGTTTCATATCCTCTGGCTTCAGCCAGCTTTAACATCTCCTGCGCGGCAGGATCGATACTCCTTTGTAAATACTTCTCTTGTCCTTCTGCCTTCATGGCTAGACCTCCTTTTAGTAATTTTAACACTACTATTTCCTTGATTTTATTAAATCTAGGTTTAAAACAAAAATGTAGAAAAAATGTATAAACTGAATAATAAGTGGATAAAAAGGGGAATAGGCGGATAAGAAGTTAGCGGAGACCAAAAAGTTTCAGGAAGGTATTTATTTTACTTCTACTTAAAGGCAGATCTGAACCGTCCTTCATTAAAATGCGATATCTGTTTTCAGTCTTTTTTAACTTCTGAACGGAATTTATATTGATGATAAAGCTTTTATGAATTCTCACAAACCGTTCAGGAGAAAGTTTGTTTTCAATCTTTCTCAGAGATAATGGACTTAAAAATTTCCTTTTCTGAGAGACCACCTCAGTATAATTCCCTCTAGCGGCAAAAAAATCAATATTTTTTACTTCTAAAAGTAAAAAGTCATCTCCTTCATATACCGGAAATTTGACAATAAAGTCCTCTTCATTGGTCAAAAGGGTAGTAACATCATAAAGCAGGGCCACAAAAGTGGCCTGACATTGACCATGAAGCAGGAAGACTTTACCTAGAAACATGATTTCTTTATCACTACCATTTTTATAAACCTTAATAACATAACTACCACTTTTATTCTTCTCTACTGCCTCAGCGGTCATTTTTTGGATCTTGGCAAATGCTTGCGGAGAATGAAGCTGGGAGAGATTATAAGTTGACTCTAAACTAATTCCAAAAAGTTCGCTTATGGTCTTATTTACGCAGAGAATGTCATAATTTCCATCAAATACAACAACACCTACCTTAAAGGTGCGCTTCAAAATGTCCAGCGTCAAAGAAAGCATAAAATTAAACCTGCCTTTTTATTCCCTATTGTTCAATTTAGGCAACTTATCCATCTGGCAATTTACATTGTAGCGTTCTCTTCTTTAGACTGTCAAGGCTATAGCACCTTTCCCATGATCTGTAACAATCTGGTAAGATCGTATAGATAAGCTTGCTAAAAAACTTGAAGAAAAGAATAGAGAACAGTGTCGGTTTACCCTGTAAATGTTTTCTTATCACTGTTGGTCTTTCTTTACTTGTTACTTCAGGAATATTTTAAAGTAAGTTGACGTATTTTAAAGATTTGATCTTAATCTCTTCCAATACCATAGGCGCCAAGGTCCTATACTTTGGCCACGTCAAGTTGAACTTGAATAAACAAGAACCTTGACGCCTTAGAGTTATAACTGAACTTTAAGGATATTAATTTATCTCTCACCCTCTATCAATTCATTTTCACTAAAGAAAAAGGCAATTTCTTTAACAGCATTTTCTGGAGAATCAGAACCATGCACCGTATTTTCTCCCTTATTTAGGCCTAAATCAGCCCTAATAGTGCCAGGGGCAGCCTCTTTGGGGTCCGTAGCACCCATAATCTCCCTTACCTTGGCAATTGCGTCTTCTCCCTCAAGTACCATAGCTACAATAGGACCAGAGCTCATATAAGTGGTAAGTTCATCAAAAAAAGGACGACCTTTATGCACGGCATAAAAGGCCTCAGCCTGGGTCTTGGTTAGACGCAACATCTTTAAGCCAATTACCTTTAACCCTGCCTTCTCAAAGCGACTAATTACCTCTCCTACTAAATTCCTTTTTACTCCATCTGGCTTGACTAAACTTAATGTCCTTTCCATATTTACTCCTCCACATCTTCTAAAATTTATTGCCGTTTTTAACCCAAAGAAAGAAAAATGACAAGCCAAAATACTTGCTTAAGAAAAAGGCTTATGGTATTGGAGAAAGAAAGGGGGGAAAGGAGAAAATTTCATGGCTGACTTTGCCGAGAGGATCATAAGAGCCATCAAGTTAGATCCGAGCCTGTATGAAGAAGTAGAGGCCGATGAACAGGCTATGGAACAGGCGTTATTGGTAGTACTGCTTTCTAGCTTAGCCGCAGGGGCAGGAAGTGCTACTCATAGTTTCATGGTTATAGTAATCGGCATCATTTCTTCTTTGGCAGGCTGGTTTATCTGGGCCTACCTGACTTATTGGATTGGGACAAAGTTATTGCCTGAACCCCAAACCCAATCAAACCCCAAAGAACTTTTACGTGTTTTAGGATTTGCTAGTGCTCCAGGTCTATTACGGGTATTAGGCGTCTTTCCCTTTATAAGACTATTGGTCTTTATCATTGCCGCCATCTGGATGATCGCTGCTATGGTAACTGCCATCAGGCAAGCCCTTGATTATACGAGCACAGCCCGGGCCATATTAGTTTGTGTTATCGCTTGGCTTATTCAGGTAGTGGTTTTGGCTATATTTCTAAGCCTTGTTGGTTATTCCGGAAAAGTCTAAACTGCAGTCATTTTAAGGGCAAGGTGAAGCTAAAAATACTACCTTTCCCCAAGGTACTTTCAACCCAAATATGGCCGCCGTGTGCTTCAACGGCAAGTTTACAAAAAGGCAAACCAAGACCAGTATTAAATCTAGCCCATCTTTGGGATTCTACTTGAGCGAATTTATCAAAAATCTTTGGGAAATATGCCTTTGGAATGCCATAGCCATTATCTATAACTCTAATAATCACATTCTTTTTGCCTCTGTCCAAACTTGCTTTTAATGTAATATATCCAGATCTTTCCTTTTGTGGAAGAAGACTTTTTAAGGCATTTGAAACCAAATTTTCCAGGACTCTAATTAATAGGTTTCTATCGGCTGCAAAAAGAGGAATTCCCTTCTCTACTTCATATTGGATTAAAGCGCCTCTCTGGGTTGCCTCAGCCCTAAACATGCGTATAACCTTTTTGAATAGCCCAGCTATGTCTATTTGTCTATAATTAAGCCGAAGTTTCCCCTCTTCTATTTTGGTAATATCCAGTAAATTTTGAATGAGAGATAGGATTCTCTCTGTAATGTAAAGTGCATTTTGGGGCGAATATAGAGCTTCAGGTGATATAATTCCTTTCGTTTTAAGAGAAAGCAATTCTAAAGAACCCATAAGAGCAGTAAGGGGATTTTTGAGATCATGAATAAGCATTCGTACTAACAATTCCTTGGTTTTTTCTAATTTTTTTAATCGGTCATAGCTTTGTTGGAGTCGTTTGTGTAAGCTCCTAATTCGGAGCATGGCATTGATTTTGGCCACCAGTTCAGGAATGTCTATCGGTTTGGAAATGAAATCATCGGCTCCAGCCTGGAGCCCCTCAATCTTATCTTCTCGTCTATTAAGGGCAGTAACCATGATGATGGGGATAAACTCATCTTCTGGTAGTTTTTCTTTAATGATCCTGCATATTTCAAAACCGTGAGTATCTGGCAGTAAAACATCAAGTAGGATTAAATCAGGTAGATTCTTAGTAAGCAATTTTAAGGCCTCTGTACCACAATAGGCTTTATCAATCTGATAACCCAAAGGTCTAAGGGAAAGTTCAAATAAGCGAACGCTATCTGGATCGTCATCAATGATCATAATTCTAGGGCTGGAGTTAGTTAACATGTGGATTTATCCTCTATTCGTGGTTCTATTTTTTTATAAGTTTGGTTTAACATCTCCAGAAGTTCCAAGGCATTGCGATGAATAATTTCTAAAAATTCTTTTTGTTCAGGGGTTAGAGGGCCATAAGTCTCTTTTTTTAACAATTCTGTAAAACCTAAGATTGAATTAAGCGGTGTGCGTAAACGGTGGAAAAGTTTGCTTAAAGCTTCTGGTGTTTGGTTATTTATCTCACTCATAACTTTACCTCCTTTTTTTCTTTGTCAACCACTCTTCTATCTTCTTCTTAAAGATAAAAGGATCAACTGGTTTAGCCAGATAATCATCACAACCTGCAGCTAAAACCTTTTCCCGATCTCCCCGCATAGCCCGAGCAGTTAAACCAATGATAGGTATATTTTTTAATGTAGGATCCTTTTTTAACCGCTGTGTCGCCTCATAGCCATCCATTATCGGCATCAACATATCCATGATAATTAAATCAGGCTTTATCCTTTGTGCCTGTTCTATGGCTTGAACCCCATTTGGGGCTGTATGGATGGTGTAATTAGTATCCTTCAATGCCTCTTTTAAAAGAAAAAGATTATCCGGATTATCTTCTACAATAAGGATCTTAGCCGGGCCAGCAGAAGTTGTATCTAAAGATGGTTGAAGAGGTTTTTGGAGCGATTCTGTTTTAATTTCTGTTTCTGGATATAAAATCTGCCTTACAACTTTAATTAAGCTGGTCTTATCTATTTGCCCTTTCAGCAAAATTGCCTTAACATTTGGAGGAAATCGCCTTTTTTCTTCTTCAGTTAAGTCTATAGCAGAGAGTATAATAACCGGTATATCTTTCATTTTCTCATCTTTTTGTAACAATTCTAAAACCGTAAACCCATCCATTCCAGGCATCCTTAAGTCAAGGATGAGCAAATCAGGCCTGAATTTTTTGATAAACTCCAATCCCTTCTCTCCGGTATAGGCAAAAGATAACTCACAATTTTCGTCCTTAAGCAACACCTTCAACTCTTGAGTCACAATAGGATCATCGTCAATAATCAATATCTGCTTTTTTGTTCTCATTGAAGAAGGAACAGGCTTAGAAACTTTTTCTTTGCTCAGAAGAGCGGTCTTAATTTTTCCTTTCCAATCTTTACTTAATTTTTCCCTCTTTATAGGTCTCTTAGGAAGAATAACGGTAAACACAGAGCCTTTGTTTAATTTACTTTTTACCTTTATTTCTCCCCCTAGTAAATCAACCAATTTTTTGACAATACTTAAACCTAAACCAGTGCCACCATATTTTTTGGTAGTAGAGCCATCTACTTGCCGAAAGACGTCAAAGATATAGTCTAATGCCTCTTCAGGAATGCCAATGCCCGTATCTTTAACGCTTATAAGGATATTGCCGTCTTTTTCTTCTATAATCACTGCTACCTCACCCTTTTCGGTAAATTTAATCGCATTGCTTAATAGGTTGAGTAAAATCTGGCGGAGCTTTTCTGGATCTGTAACAATATAATCTACCTTTCCTTTAAATATACTTTTAAGAATCAGTCCTTTTTCCTCTGCTAATGGACGGACAGATTTAAGTAGTTCGTTAATAAATTCTTTTAGGAAAATTTTATTCCAAATAATTTCTACCTTTCCAGCTTCAATTTTTGATAGATCCAGAACGTCGTTAATCAAGGCCAAGAGATTTTCACCGTTACGCTCAATAATATCCAAATAATCACGCTGTTTTTCGGTTATTTTACCCCCTACACCTGCCTTTAACAATTTGGTCATACCCAGAATAGCATTAAGGGGAGTTCTTAACTCATGAGACATATTAGAGAGAAATTCAGACTTAAGCCGATTGGCCTCTTCTACCTGGCGTGTCTTTTCCTCCAAGGCCTTCTTTTGGGCACTCAGTTCTTCGGCCTGCGCCTTAAGTTCTTCGTTTAAGGCTATCAATTCCTCTCCTTGGGCCTTTAATTCCTCATTCTGAGAGATCAAAAGTTCGTTCTTTTCTTGTAATTCTTTGGCCAAGATTTCAACCCGTTGATAGCTCAACGCATGGTCAATTCCTACTCCAATGGAGTCAGCGACGATGTTTAAAAACTGAAAGAGTTGTTCTGAAAAAGGACTAAAGGCAGCCAGTTCTAGCACACCAATAAGTTGATCTTTAAACATAATAGGCAAACAGACAATATATTGAGGCAATCGCTCTCCACTACCTGAAGTCACCTTAAAATAATCAGAAGGGACATCGGAGACCACAATTGTTTCCCTCTCTTGTGCACATTGACCAGGGAGCCCTTCACCCAATTTTAAAACAGGAACCTTTTTCTTATCCAAGGCATAAGCAGCCATGGGTTTTAATTGTCCGTCTTTGTGTAAATAAATTACTCCCAATTGACTTTTTGTATGATGGGCAACCTTTGTTAAAACATCTTCAAGTAAAGGCTGAAGTTCAATTATTTGGCTTAAGGAAGTTAAAATGTCAGTATAGGCCCGCTGCGTGGTAAGGGTAAGATGAAGGTCTTTAGTTTTTTTCTCTAACTCTTGGATAAACTTCTTTCTTTCCGTAATATCTACAAATATTTCTATAATACCAATGACTTTTCCCTTACTATCCTTAAAAGGGGTGCCAAAACACTGGCATGGGATTTCCCTTCCATCAGGTGTAATTCGCACTTCTTCTCGGGCAACCTTTTGGCGGCCTTCTAAGACTAGATGCAAGGTACAATCTTTTGTTCGGCAATAAGAACACCTGAACAGCTTGTAACACTTTTCCCCGATAGCCTTTTCGGTGCTAACTCCCACTAATTTACTCATGGCCTTGTTTTGACTTATTACTTTAAACTTGGCATCAACTACCCGAATAGGGGTAGGCACACCGTTATAAATTTGATTCAATTCGTTAAACAGCCTTTCAATTTCTTCTTGCGTGCTTTTAATCTTTTCTGTCATCTGGTTAAAAACATTGGCCAACTCTCCTATTTCATCTCTTGTTTTTATTTCTACTTTAGTATCTAAATTTCCTTGACCAATGGCCTTTGCCGCCAAACTAAGAGTAAGTATAGGCCTGCTAATGAAATGAGAAAGGAGATATGCTAGTCCAATGCCTAGTAGACTAACTAACCCCATTACACCAGCTACTAGTTTAAGGATATGGTGAACCCTTACCTGAACAGGAAGCTGGGTTAGACGCAATGCCCCAAGATGGAGAGTCCATTCTTTTAGGGGATACGCATAGTTAAAAATGAGTTTTCCCTTTATGTGTAAGTCTTTTATGGTATATGGCCTTTGCGATTTTATCTCTTCTAATTTAAACCTTACTGAACACTTAAAGGCATGGGCAAATATGTTCCCCGATTTGTCTACAATGACAAAGTAAGCAAATTCTGGTTCTCTTTGTAAGTACTTGAGCAAGATCTTCTCAACAGCAGTTTTATCTCCGGCAAGAAGGGCTGGTCTTATTTCCTTACCAAGTTCTTTAGCAAAAGGACCAACCCATTTCTTGAATTCTTTTCTGAAGTGGTAGGAAAGAGTAAAATAGCCTAAAATAGTTGTAATAATTCCAAGACTCAAAAAACATCCTAAAATTACCAATAAGAATTTAGTACGAATACTTACTCTCACTCTATATTCTCTTTTTTACGATATATTTTAGCCTCACTGCTGAAGATTTCAAAAAATGGCTCAAATTCTTTCAGTAGAGTTTCAGCCTCTCCCAATACCAAATACCCTCCTGAATTCAATGACTGATAGAGTTTTAAGATTACCTGTTTCTGTAAGGAAATATCAAAATAGATAAGCAGATTGCGGCAGAGAATAAGATCATAGTTACATACTACCCCTGAAGGAGGAGCAATTTGTTTGGAAGAAGTAATATCATGCCAACAAAAGGTAACCATATTTTTTATTTCTTCTTTCAAATGATAAAGCCCATTTTTATAGATAAAATATTGATCCAAAAAACGCTTTTTAACTTCTAAAACCGCTTCTTCTTCATATATAGCCCTTCTCGCTTTACTTAATGCCTTTTCATCAATATCCGTACCCAAAAGGAATAAATCATATGCTTTTATATCCTTGTGTTTCTTTCCAAAATAGTCTTTTAATAAGATGGCTACAGAATAAATTTCTTCTCCGTAGGCACAACCAGCACTCCAAATGCGAATAGTATGATCATTTTGTTCTCCTTTAGTTGCGATTATCGTGGGAATGACTACTCGAGCCATACATTCAAAAACATAAGGATCACGAAAAAAACAGCTTACTTTAATCGTCAAATCCTGAACAAGGCGTTTATATTCTTCCAAATCTCCCTCTAAAAGTTGAAGGTAGGTTTGACAATCACCTATCCCAGATACCAATAGACGTTTGTATATCCGGCGCTTAATTGTCCCTTGGCGATATCGAGAAAAATCACATCCGTATTTTTGTTTTATTTTGGTTAATAACATCCTGAGTGCCTTATCATCAACTTCCGGTATTTTGCCTTCCATATCTCTCCCTTGAGATTTTAAACGACCTTGAAGGCCTCAACTTGTTTTATAATCTCAGGTATTTTTTCAATTAGAACATCTACCTCTAATGCCTTTAAATTCAAAAGATTTAAGGCCTGGGGATGAATAGGATTAGTCAAACCGGCCACCCCACATCCTATGCCGGCTAGACGACAGACAACATCTGCGATGTGCACCATGGCCACAACAGCCGGCGCCTCTTGAGCCTCATGGGGAGCATGGTGAAAGGCAATGGCTTCTCTCAATACGCCGGGTAAATACCACTGTTGGGCCATCATCTCTCCTACCTGAGGGTGAGTATAGCCAAGAATTTCTTTTTCTGCCTCTAGAAAAGACTTTTTTTCTTTAAGCACTTTTCTCATCACCAAATGAAATTTATCCGCTGCCACTTGATCCAAAATAATTTTGCCAATGTCATGTAGAAGTCCAGCAGTGAATACCACTTCTGGTTCTGGATACTGCTTTTCTTTTGCTATTAACTCAGCTATAAAGGCACAGCCTAGTGCATGTTCAAAAAACTCGCCCTGCTTTAAAGAATAGGCGTTTATCCTTGGAGCTAAAATGTCTTTAAAAGAGAGAGAAACAATTATCCTTTTAATAGCATTTAATCCTAACAGTGTAATTCCCTGGCTTAGATTAGAAACCCGTTGGGCTAAACCGTAATAAGGGGAATTGCAGATTTTAAGGATGTTGGCTGTAAGGGCCTGGTCCTGATAAATCTCCCTTTTTATTTCCTCCACACTAAAAGGATCACTTTCAATGATCTTTAAAACTCTGTTTACAGTTTTAGCCATGGGTTTAAGCTGGTCAATTTTTTGGAGAAGTACCTTTAATGTTACTTCTTCAACTTTTAACGGAGATACAGGGGCAAGAGCGGCTTCACGCAGCCTGTAACCAATAAATTTTATTTCTGTCGTTCCATCCCTTATATATAAACGAAGGAGGCGGCCGAAGTTACCGCCTATATCTTCTTTTAAAATAGGAATATTCTCTTGTTTTAAAATCTCTTTTACCTTAGTGATGTTGCGCTGGCCAATATTTATATCTGTATCTTGAACAATAGAAGCCCCTCCGGCGATAGTAGCTTCCAGTCGTTCTTTAGACGCCCCAGCCTTTAGCATTTCTTTAATAAGATAAGGTATACCAGAATGGGCATACTTGGTCGGAGCATTGGTTTCTTTTTCTTCACTACCTTGGGGTAAAACAATATGCACCATTCCCCCTATGTGAGAAAAAGAATCGTAGAGAGCTATTCCTACACAAGAACCCAAACAAGTTTCTATAACTTCATTTGAAGCAGAGCTTACATAAACCCCGCTAAGAGAAAGAAAATAATACTTCTCTTCAAACGTCATATTTATTTAAGTAACTCCAAGATTTTCTTTATCAGGGCTTCTAGGTCTAATGGTTTGGTAAAAAATGCGTCTGCTCCACAGGCTAAAACCTTTTTTTTCTTATTTTTATCTGGGAAGGCTGTCACAGCGATTACTCTTATGTCTTGGGTCTCAGGATTCTCTTTAATATTTTTACAAACAGCAAAACCATCCATATCTGGCATGACAATGTCTAAAATCACCAAGTCTGGCTTTAATTCTCCAATTTTATAAATAGCCTGAAAACCATTACTGGCCGAATGAACTTCATATCTATCACTAGCTGCTAAAAAGGCCGTTTGAAGTAATTTCACATCATCAGGATTGTCATCTACGATTAATATTTTCTTTTTCCTTACTCTTTCTGGTAGGTGGAGTCCCTGTTTTTTAATAAATTCCTCTAAATCCCTTCGTCGGATTTTACGGTGCCCTCCTGGAGTAACAAAGGCCTTAATGACCCCTTCGTCAATCCACTTAACAACTGTAGTCCGAGCTACTCCTAAAATCTTGCTTGCCTCTGCCGTGCTGATAAAATCGCTATTTTTTCTCTTCATAACTTTTTTTATACATTATTTTTCAATTTATGTCAATTTGATCGTTTATTTTATATTCAATTAATTTTAAAAAAATAAATATCTATTTCTGGTCTTTCTTCCATTTTTCCTCTAATTTGGTATATTTAATAAGGGTGTAATTAGCATAAAGACTGGCAAGTAAAATTCCGTACCGGCCATCTAGAAAGCCCAGACGTAAAAAATACATTTTTAAAAATGTCCAGACCCCATGTCCAAATCCTTTTAGTATACCCCCCTTCTTACCCTTTCTTTTTTGTTCTTCTGCCCACAATTCTGTATACCGCTCCATTTTTTCTAAAAATTCAGTTAGAGAATTATAAGTATAATGCAATAAAGGGCTCTTAAGACGCCCTACTTTGCCTTCAACTATAACTCTTTCATGTACTAGTCTTTCTTCAAAACGGGCTCTATCCCGTTTAAACAATCTTAACTGGTAGTCAGGGAACCAACCGCTGTGTTTGATAAATTTGCCACAAAAGAAGCTTTGACGGGGGATATAATAACCAAAAATATCAGACCGCTTAATGGCTTCTTTTATTTCCTTTTTCAAGCTCTCGCTTACCCGTTCATCGGCATCAACACTTAACACCCATTCTCCTTTGGCCTGCGCTAGGGCAAAGGCCTTTTGAGAACCATAACCCTTGAAGGAACGAAGAAATACCTTATTAGTATATCTTTGGGCAATTTCAACCGTTTTGTCCTTACTAAAACTATCTACCACAATAATTTCATCTGCCCAAGCTACACTTTTAAGACATGGATCAAGTCGTTTTTCTTCGTTATAGGTGATGATAATTACCGAAATAGTTGACATAGATATACAATTTTACCCTACTTTAAACTACACAGCAACCAATTTAAATTCCCAAAATTCGCGATTGATTTATAGTATTCCGCAAAAATTGATGAATTTCCCTTCCTCCTTACGCTTTGCTCGCTCTGACCTGCGCAAAAGGCACAGGCTGTGCCCTGTGGACTTGCCCTTGACCGCATGAGCGAGCGAAGGCACTATAATTATGATTGGGCTTGAGGAAAAGACAAATATTTTCTCACCTTTTAGGTGAAAGATATTTTTTTAAAAAAATTGTTTTGTTATGGCATACTTCTGGGGTTTCTTGGAGGGCAATCACGGATTTTGGGCAGGTTATTTTACCTTTAAACTCTCCCATTTTTTCTTTTTTTATGTTATCATTTGTTCAAAAAACTATGCGGAAAGTACAGTTATTTAGTTTATTTATTCTTTTATATCTATCACTGCTTACGCATCTCTTTGCACAAGATTTATTTGCTCCCCTAGAAGAAAAACTAGTGAATGATGGGTTTAGTCTTAAATTAATTAAAAAGCTTTATCAGCAACCCCAGGTGAAATTTCTGGATCAAACCATAAGGATCTACATGACCTATAAAGAAAGCAGGTTGAATTATAGGCAATTTTTAGATCCAAGGCTCATTCGTATGGGTAAGGCATATTTGAAAGAACACAAGGACATTTTGCTTAAGGCACAATCAAAATACGGTGTCTCTCCTCACATTATTGTTGCCCTTTTGACGATAGAGACACGCCTAGGTCAGTATCTAGGGCGATATAGGGTGTTTAATGTCCTTTCAAGTCTTGCCTTGGTAGGAATAAACAAAGATCTCTCTTCCTCTTTGAATTTGCCTCAAACGCTCATTCCTCGCTTAGAAAAAAGGGGCAAATGGGCCTATAAAGAGCTTAAGGCCTTTCTTTGTTATACCCAGAAAAACGGCTTTGATCCTCTTTTTATAAAAGGTTCGTTGGCCGGGGCCTTTGGTATTCCTCAATTTGTTCCTACAAGTGCCATTAAGTTTGGTTGTGACGGTGATGGAGACGGACGCGTTAACCTCTTTGATCATGACGATGCTATCATGAGTGTGGCCAAATATCTATGGGCACATGGTTGGAAGCCTAACCTTACCCAAAGGCAAAAGGAAAAGATATTAATGTCTTATAACCATAGTCCTTATTATACACACACTATTCTCAACTTAGCCCAAAGGGTAGAGGACTAAAGACTTAAAGTTCTTTTTATGATCTCCAAATATCGTTCTCCTACTCCCTGATTGCACGCAATGAGATTCCTTCCTTGTTTTCCCACAAATTGAGCTAAATCCTTATTTTCTAAAAGCAACCTTGCCCATTGAAAAAGACCTCTTTCGTTTTTTACTTGTAAGGCAGCCCTTGCTTCTAACATCTGCTGGGCAATAGTGCTAAAATTAAACATATAAGGCCCAAAAATGACAGGTTTTGCCCAACGCGCGGCCTCTAAGGGATTATGACCTCCTACAGGTACAAAGCTACCACCTAAAAAAACAAAATCAGCTACCGCATAAAAATCAGCCAATTCGCCTAAGGTGTCTAAGATAATGACCTGCGGTTCAGCCTCGGTTGGTCTTGTGCGACGACTGGTAACAAAACCCATGCGTTGGCTTAAGGCTGTTACTTCATCAAAACGCTCAGGATGACGAGGAGCAATAATCAAACAAAGAGAGGAAAACACTCGCAGAAGGGCCTTATGCACCCTTAATGTGATTTCATCCTCACCCCGATGGGTACTCCCTGCCATCCAGATAGGCCTTGTTTGGTCAATACCAAGTATCTTTTTTTGCCTGTTTATCCTTTGTTCATCTATAGGCGGCAGGTCAATATCAAACTTTAGGCTCCCCATTACCCTAAGGCGATTCTTAGGGAAGCCAAAAGAAAGAAACCTCAATGCGTCTTCCTCCCGCTGTACGCCAATAAAAGATAGGGACCGAATAATTTTAGAAAACCATGGTTTAATTAAACAATAACGCCTATAAGAACGTTCAGACATGCGCGCATTAATTAAAAGACAAGGAATCTGTCTTTCTTTAAGTATGCGCAAAAAATTAGGCCAAAGGTCTGTTTCGGTTAAAATCACCAACCTGGGCCTAATCCTTTTTAGATATCGTTCAATCACTGGCGGCAGGTCCAGGGGAAAATAATCGATCCCCTCAACGGTATTTTTAAGCTGTTTTACCGCAATCTCATGTCCAGTCAGGGTGCTAGCGGTAAAGAAAAGAGGAAACTTAGGGTAATAAGCGTGCCACTTTTTCACCAAGGATACAACTGAGAGCACTTCTCCTACCGAGAGGGCATGAAACCAAATAGGATCGTTGACAAAAGCAATTCCTGACTGGATAAGGTGTTTCCCTAGACGGTTGGTAACATAGTGTTTTATCTTCTTTTGAAAGAACCCAAGGGGAAGAGCAGCACTAGTCGCCAACCAGAGACTAACACTATAAATTCGCCACAACTTAATTCTCCCAGTTAGGTCTGATAAATCCAGCCTTGACTAGCTTTTGCACAAAGGGATAAGTAGATTTTCCTTTTAAATAGGCCTCTTTAAAACCAGGTATGGCAAAGAGGCTAACGATAAAGCTTAAATGGCCGGTATAGCCCTGAACGTCAAGTTGGGTAATGCCTTTAATGATTTTTTGAGAGAGGTTAAACACCTGGCGGTGAATAACAGGCATGCCCTTTTCACATTTTTTTAGAGAATAAAGCCAACGGCAACTAAACGGCCGGACTTCATAGATAAGGCAACTATCATCCCTGGCCAGGAAGGGACAGGTTGCGTATTTGCCCTTTTTTCTCTTTTGAATGTCCTTTTTTAATTTTTTTCTTATTTCCGCTAAATTTTCAACTCTATCCAGATACCTAAAAATAACAAAACCTTCAAGGGTAGTTGCCTCTATTCTGGGCATGTGCTTGCAGCAATCTGCACAACCCTTTTGACAAACTGCCTCCTTTTTAAATCCTCTTGCCTCCTCCTCAAACTGTTGGTAAAGCTGATTTAAGCGCGTAATGCTCTCCTCAATATTCATGATTTTACTCGGTAACGGCACAGGGAGGCATAAGTAGATATATCTCTGCCCGCCGGTTTTTAGCCCTGCCTTCAGGCGTTTGGTTAGAAGCAATAGGCCTTGTCTCCCCGTAGCCAATAATAACGCTCTGATAAGGATGGATATGAAAACGATGCGTAAGATACGCCTTTATTGCCTCAGCCCGACGTAAGGAAAGCCTTAAGTTGTAAATTCTTCTTCCCTTATTATCGGTATAACCAGCAATTATGACTCTTGCTCCTGGATGAACTTTCAGACACTTGCCTATTTTTTCTAATTTTTGATAATACTTTGGATTTAGCTTTGCACTGTTAAAATCAAATCTAACAATAAGTTTCAACCCAGGTGTGCAAGCAAACCTTTTAATTACCAGTTTTTTTCTCGGTCTGGGCTTATTAATTACCACTTTTTTTCTCGGTTTAGGCTCAAGTTTTAACTCCTTTATCGCTAGTACCTTTTGGACAAAAGTTTTCATCTTGTTCTCTATAATCAACTCCTCAGCTTTGACAAAAAAACCAGCTCCATTTTCAGTGATCTGCCTTAAAACTCGTTCTCCCCGCTTGGCCTTTCCGATCATGATGGCCGAGATAGCAACCTTGTCCCCGTATTTTCCCTTAATTTGTTTTGCTACTTCCTCTGCCTTGGGTGGCCAGTTCTCTAGACCATCACTTAAAATAACCAGAGCAATCTTTCCCTTTAAAGCCTTCATATCCTTTTCGGCATATCTTAAGGCCACGCCTAAAGGGGTTGGACCAATCCCTGGCTTAATTTTTATAACAGATTTCAACAACTCTTCCTTTTCCAAAATCTTAGGACCATAAAGTACTTGTGTAGGTAGCCTAAATAGACTGATTCCCCTACCAAAGCTTCGCACTATCACCTCCAAATGGGAAGAAGGAAGTTGAGAAATAAACGCAGTTAAGGCCTTTTTTAAAATATCTATTTTCCGTTTTCCCTGCACCAAAGAACGCATTGAACCAGAGGCATCTATTAAGATAACGAGACCATCCTTGCCAACTATTAAATGCTGGTCTGCCTCAAGTATCCATGGGATAAAAAGGGCAAGGATAAAGATGACGCAAAGCCAAAATCTTCTCATTTTTCATAATTTGAAAAGTTTTTTCCAATATAACACAGGTTTTCCTAAGAAGCAATTATAAATTTGGCCAATATCCCCCTGCTTTATTTCTTTACTCCTTATTTATCTCAGCTAGACCTGAATGGTCTCCTTGTAGGTATTTCTCTAAATGCCGTTTTACCTTCTGAATATCCTCTGTCTGGGGAAGATAAGAGATAATCCTTTCTACATATCCCCTCTTCCTTATCTCCTTAAGGGTAGGTAAAAAATTGATGTCAAAGAGCCAGCTAAGGAGCATAAGCTTCATGTCGTTTTTGCACTGCATCAGTTTTAAATCTGAGATGCGATTGTTAAGGATATCATTGATAATGGCGAAAGAATAACCGTTTCCTTCAGGCAAATCTAATTCAATGGTAGATTTAGAAGAAAGTGGCCTTTCATAATGCATCACAAAAACATGAAACACATCTAGTTTGTCAGCATCTCGTATCAACTTGCTGTAAAATTCCATCTCAGGCGAAAGTCCTTTGGGTAAAAGCCGCACATTATGATACATTATGGCATTACAAATAATTTCTTGGATATTTAAAGGCAAATGTTGCAGTATTTTCTCGCGTTTAATTGTTTTGACACTTAATAAAGCATGATTTTCTGAATGTGCATCCCTAAAAGTGCCATATTTTTCATACTGTTCAAACCGGCCTACATCGTGAAAGAGACCAATGGTTTTAGCCAGAAATAATTGTGGTAAGTTTAAGCCCAACTCCTTTCCAATGCGAACAATCTCTTGACAAACGCGAAGGGTATGTTTTTCCTTTAAAGCAATAATCCCTTGTTCTTCTTTGGTCTTGCCCTGGTAAAAGCCTTTTACATAAGACTTAAACCAACGGTAAAAAGAGAAAAACTCCCGTGCGTTTACGCCTTCTTCTTTAAAAGAAGTCCTTTTCACTAAACACCTCAGCTGAAAAGATGTAAATTTCAGCCCCTGAGCGCCAACACCCTGGCGGCAATCCAGCCTTCATACAGGTATGATCTAAAAACTGATACCGATCCCAACCATACTCAGTTGCCACTTGCGGCAAAAGCACTCCCCTATAAAATCCTTTGACTAAAAAGATACCATGCTTGCCTACTTCTATTTGTTCTACGTCGGTAATGCGCTGTAAGGGAGAGAGAACAGAAATTTCTATCTCTAGTTCTGAAAACTCCTCTTTAGTTAAAGGAGGAAAGCGGGGATCCCGAAAGGCAGCCTCAATGGCCATCTCCTGCACGGTCAAAAACAGAGGTTTTTCTCCAATAAGAGAACCGATACATCCCCGCAACTGACCGTGTTTGTGTAAGGTTACAAAGGCGCCGCAAGGTTTGGTCAATACTCCATTTTTTACCTCTACTCTAGGCTTGGGCTCATTATTTAAAGCCGCCCAAATGGTATCCCTTGCCAGTTTTAACAAAAAACGTTTTTGTTCATCCGTAAGCTGCATTAGCTTTCTCCTAATTCCTTTTCTCTTACCTTAAAAATTACTTGATTTTGGAGCTTTTGTAAACCAGGAGATATCTGTACAGGAAAGTGCTCAGGTGCCTTTAGGCGTTTGTAACGCTCATCTAGCTTGGCAAACTCCTCTTTAAATCGTTCCCTTATGACCTTTAGATCTTCAGACGGTTTAATTCTTTTACCATTTTTCATTACCTGTTTTAGGATTGGCTCTCCATCCAAGGTTTCGTCTCTTAGGGCAATGATGTCCTGCTTTAACCGTCCCTCTTTCTCTATCCGAAAGACCTGTTTTTCTCCCACAAGGGTGCGTTTGCCCGTACTAAGCTTTAAAACCGGCCTTCCATCATATTGGACTAATTTATAAGCAAGATCTGTATAAGGGGCATCGGCCGAAACCCCCATTTTGGTGCCCACACCAAAGGCATCTATTTCTGCTCCCTGCTCAAGTAAGTGGGCAATCTTATATTCGTCTAACCCACCGCTAGCAAAAATGCTTACCTCTTGCAACTCAGCCTCGTCTAAAACCGCCCTTACTTCTTTGCTTAACCGCACCAAATCTCCACTGTCTAGCCGTACCCCTTTTAATTTTTTTCCCGCCGCCGCCATCTCCTTTCCCACAATAGCCGCCTTGTGGGCTCCGATAATGGTATCATAAGTGTCAATCAATAGCACTGTATTTTCAGGAAACATCTCAGCAAATGCCCGGAAGGCATCTATTTCTCTTTCGAAGCTAGTCACAAAGGAATGGGCCATGGTGCCAAAGACAGGGATGTTATAAAGCTTGCCAGCAAGGACATTACTTGTGCCGATAAATCCAGCAATATAACTTGCCCTTGCTACCTTAAGCCCAGCGTCTATTCCCTGCGTTCTTCTTAAAGAAAAGTCTACAAGCTTTCTTCCCTTGGCCGCATAGACACACCTAGCAGCCTTAGTGGCGATGGTTACTTGCAGGTTTATGGCGTTCATAACAAAGGTTTCTACCAGTTGGGCCTCAATAATAGGGGCCGTAATTTCCAGCACAGGCTCTTCCTTAAAAAATATCCTTCCTTCGGGAATGGCAAAAACATCTCCTGTAAAGCGTAAATTGCTTAAATAATGAAGGAAATCCTCACTAAAGAGTTTAAGGGAAGCCAAATAATCCAAGTCATCTTGTGCAAAGTGGAAAGATTCAAGCAGATTTAACACTTCTTCTAAGCCGGCACTGACAAAATAGCCTCGGTGGGGAGGATATTCACGGATAAAAAGGCTAAAAGTAGCCGGGGCAAACATCTGATGGTGATAGTAACAAGCGGCCATCGTAAATTCATAAAGATCAGTCAAGAGCGCAAGATTGTTATAATATCCTTTCATTCTTCACCTTCCTGTTTGTTTTACCTTCTTATACAAAAAAATATTTGGGTTTACAACTCTATTTATTCTTTTTTTTGTCCATTAACCTAATAATATGTAACTTTCACAAATTGCTAGCTATGAAGTTGACAAACATTGGCTTTCTGGCTTAATTTAATTTTGATGTTGGAGCAACTACATGTAGAAAATCTGGCTATCATTGAACATCTAAACATTCAATTTCACCCTGGGCTTAATGTCATCACCGGTGAGACCGGCGCAGGTAAGTCTATCATTGTCAATGCCATCAAGTTACTTATGGGAGAACGAGCGACCAAGGAGATGGTGCGCTACGGGAAGGAAAGTGCAGTTATTGAGGCCTTTTTTACAGGAAAACAAGAGGTTTGGGAAAAAACACTGTTAGAAGTAGGTATTGAGCCTGCAGAAGAGCTTTTGGTTAAACGGATTATCAATAAGGAAGGCAAAAACAGGGTATTTATTAACGGCCAACTGGCTACCTTACAGATGCTGCAGCAAGTGATTTCGCCTCTCCTCACCCTCTCTGGACAGCATGAGTATCAGCATCTTCTTCTGCCCTCTTATCAATTAGAAATTCTGGACGCCTTTGCCGAATTAGAAGAGGAAAAAAAGAGGTGGCAGCGGCTTTATTCTCAATTTTTAAAGGCGCTTAAAGATAAAGAGGCATTGTCTCAAAGGATCAAACAACAGGCAGAAAGAAGAGAGTTGCTTCTTTTTGAAATTCAAGAGATAGAAAATGCCCGTCTTTCACCCCATGAAGAGGATGAACTAAAGGAAGAAAGAAGGCGCTTGCGTCACATAGGTTTTTTAAAAGAATTGGCGGATAAGGCCTACTGGCAACTTTATGGCGAAGAAAACGCCATTACATCTAACTTGGCCAGTTTGGAACGGGAGATGGAAGAGGCCGCAGGCTATGATCCTAGGTGGAAAAAGTGGCTGGAAAACTTAAGACAAGCCCTTTATCAATTGGAAGATTTAGCCCATAGTCTTAAGGATTACGGGGAAACCCTCTTTTTTGAACCAGACCACCTTGAAGCCATAGAAGCGCGTTTAGCAGAAATCTCAAGGCTAAAAAAGAAATATAAGGTAGCTGATGTTAAGGAACTATTAGCCTTAAAAGAGAAATTTGTTCAGGAGTTAGAAGCAAGTGAAAATTTAGAAGACCAAATAAGAGAAATAGAAAGGCAGAGCAATCGGCTTAAGACAGAACTAATAGAACTTGCCCAGCAGATCCGGGCACAAAGGGAGAAAAAGGCAAAGGAACTCCAGGAAAGGTTGACTTCTTTTTTAAAGACCTTGGGGATGAAGCATGTTACTTGTGAGATAGCCCTAAGACCTTTAAAGAGCGGCTTAAAATTAGAAGAAAATGTATGGGTAAATGAAAACGGAGCTGAAGAGGTAGAATTTCTCTTTTCTGCCAATGTAGGTGAGCCTTTGCGTCCTTTAAATAAAATTGCCTCTGGTGGGGAATTGGCCCGATTTTTATTAGGGCTAAAAAGCATTTTGGGAATAAAGGCCGGCACAGAAACGATTGTATTTGATGAGATAGATACAGGCGTTGGGGGTGATATAGGAACTTTAATTGGCCAAAAGCTAAAACAACTGGCCCAAAGTCATCAAGTTATATGCATTACTCACCTTCCACAGATTGCCTGTCAGGCAGACATACATTTTAAGGTAGAAAAACAGATTAAAGATCAACAGACAATCACTACTATTTACCCTTTAAATCCAGATGAAAGAATAAATGAAATTACCCGTATGTTAGGCGGAAAGTTTTCTTCACGTCCCTATGCTGAAGCCCTCTTAAAGCAGGCTCAATAAAGGATAGAAAACCGTTCAAATTCTCCCCGGTACGGTTGCCATTCCACCTTTACTTCTTTTACCCTTGCCCAGGGCGGACCTTCATGACACCACTTAATAATTTCTTCAATTGCCTTTTTATCTCCTTCAAATACCGCCTCTACCCTGCCATCAGGTAGATTCCTCACCCATCCTTTCAGACCTAAACGTAAGGCCTCATCTTGGGTAGAAGCCCGGAAAAATACCCCCTGGACCTTTCCAGAAATAAACACATGTGCCCTTGCCTTTTCCATGCCCCCTCACCCCACATATTTTTGTGGACGATTATATAACATAAAAAATGGGCTTAAACAACTTTCTTTTGAAGTCCACGTCCAAGGAGTTGATTTTTCTGGCAAATTAAGTTATAAGCTGGTTGTTTATAAATCCCGTCTCTAAGAGGCACATACGAGGAGTAAGTTGGAAATTACTGTCCCTAAACACTTAGAAAGGATAAAGGCCTATGTGCCGGGTAAGCCCATTAGCGAGGTGCAAGCCCAATACGGGATTACTTCTCCCGTAAAGTTAGCCTCTAACGAAAATCCACTTGGACCTTCTCCTAAGGCCTTAGAGGCCATTCGCCAAGCCTTATCTTATATCCATTTATATCCAGATAGTCATTATCGGAAGCTGCGGCAAAAATTAGCAGAGATTTTAGGCGTAACTCCAGAACAAGTTATCGTTGGCAATGGTTCAGATGAAATTATGGCCCTTATTGGGCAGGCCCTTTTGCTCCCAGGGGAAGAGGTAATTTCACCGCATCCTGCCTTCTCCATCTACGAAAAGGTAGCCATTCTCGCTCAAGCAGAGTTTAAAAAGATTCCCCTTAAGGACATGGCCATTGACTTAGAAGGAATACTTAAGGCGGTTTCGGGAAAAACAAAGCTTATCTTTCTAACCAATCCCCATAATCCTACAGGAAGTTTCTTTGATATCTTTGCCTTAAATACCTTTTTAAATGCCTTACCCTCTTCTGTTTTGGTTGTTTTGGATGAGGCCTATGTAGACTTTGTGTCTAAGGAAAGGCAGTTTAATAGTGTAGAGCTACTTTCTAAGTTTCCTAATCTTATCATCCTTCGTACCTTTTCTAAGGCCTATGGCTTAGCTGGCTTGCGGATTGGATATGGTGTTTTTTCTAAAGCATTGGTTGGCTTTATAGAAAAGGTGCGTATGCCTTTTAATGTTAACACCCTCGCTCAGGTAGCGGCAGAGGCAGCGTTAGAAGATAGGGAGTTTCTTAAAAAGACCCAAGAAACTATCTGGTCTGGAAGGAAGTTTTTAACCAAGGAACTTATGGACTTAGGCGTAAAAGTTTATCCTAGTGAGGCTAATTTTATCTTAGTTGAGGTGGGAAAACAAGCTGCATGGGTATATGAAGAACTTTTAAAAAAGGGGGTAATTGTAAGGCCCTTGGCCAATTATGATCTTCCTGCGTGCTTGCGCATCAGTATTGGAACACCAGAAGAAAACCAGAAGTTTTTGGATGTGTTTAGAGAGATATGGAGGAAATAATTATTACTATTGACGGCCCTGCTGGTGTAGGAAAGACAACGGTGGCCAAAATTCTGGCCCAAAGGTTAGGGTTTATTTATGTAGATACAGGTGCTATGTATAGAACAGTGGCCTTAATGAGCCTAGAAAAAGGTATTTCTGTTGATAATACTAAATTATTAGGGGAAGAAGCACAAAAACTTAAACTTAATTTTAAGCAAGATGGAGATAATATTCGTATTTTTTTGAAAAAGAGAGATATATCAGACCTGATTCGTACCCCTGAAATTGATATGCTTTCTTCCACAGTGTCCAAGATAAAAGAAGTAAGAGAGGCGTTATGGCGTTTACAAAGAGATTTAGCCCAAAGGTTAAAACGAGCTATTTTTGAAGGCAGGGATATGGGCACGGTAGTCTTTCCTGGAGCCCCAATCAAGTTTTTTTTAACGGCCTCTCCTGAAATTCGGGCCAAGAGAAGGTGGAAGCAGCTTCAGGCGGCTGGAAAAGCAATAGATTACCAAGAGGTCTATGGAGCCCTTTTAAAAAGAGATAAACAGGACAGTGAGCGCCAGATCGCTCCCTTAAGGCCTGCATCTGATGCCATCATTATTGATACTACACATTTGGGCATAGAAGAAGTAGTGAACAAAATGCAAACATATGTTGCAAATAAGCTTGGGAGGGAGGAGTAATGGAAGTCTTAGAGACAGAAAAAGGTGATCTTTCTGGGAGAAAATCCCAGGAAACTCAAGAAAAATCTTCAGATTTAATAGAATTATACAAAGAGAGTTTTAAAGAAATAGAACCTGGGCAAATCATCACGGGTAAGGTAGTTTACGTAGGTAAGGACTATGTCATGATTGATGTTGGCCTTAAGTCCGAAGGTAGTGTGCCGTTAAGGGAATTTACCGATGATAAAGGTAACGTTATGGTCAAAGAAGGGGATGAAGTAGAGGTATATTTTAAAGGTATTAATGCACAAGATGGCAGTGTATTTTTATCTCGTAAAAAAGCCGTTCAGATACGGACGTGGGAGAAAATAGAAAAGCTTTATCAAAAAGGTGGTTATATCTATGGTAAGATTTTAAAGAGAATAAAAGGGGGATATACAGTAGATATAGGCGTGCCTGCCTTTTTGCCTGGCTCACAAGTAGATATCAAGCCAGTCAGGGACTATGATCGTTTCGTGGGGAAAACCTATTCCTTTAAGATCATTAAGTATGATCCTAAACTTCATAATGTTATTCTTTCTCGTCGGCAGTATTTAGAAGAAGAAAGAGAAAGGCAAAAGCAACAAACCTTAGCGAGATTAAAAGAAGGGGCGGTAGTATATGGACGGGTAAAAAGCATTATGGACTATGGCGTCTTTGTGGATTTAGGCGGAATAGACGGACTCTTACATATTAAAGACATCTCTTGGGGAAAAGTGAGGCATCCAGAAGACTTGTTTGAAATTGGAGATGAGATTAAGGTCAAAGTGTTAAAGTTTGATAAAGAAAAGGAAAAGATTGCCTTAGGTATGAAGCAGCTTACCCCTGATCCTTGGGAAAGTGTGCCTGAAAGATATCCTGTGGGAAAACGCGTAAAAGGTAGAGTAACCAATCTGGCAGATTACGGCGTGTTTCTACAAATTGAAGACGGCGTGGAAGGCTTTATTCACATTTCTGATCTCACTTGGTCAAAGCGCTTAAAACATCCTTCTGAAGTTCTTTCCGTCGGAGATATGGTAGAGGCAGTGGTGCTAAATATTGATAAAAAGAAGAGGCGGTTACAATTAGGTCTAAAGCAGATTGAGCCTGATCCGTGGGATGTTGTCGCTGAAAAATATCCTGTTGGGAGCGTGATTGAAGGTAAGGTTAAAAATGTAACAAGTTTTGGTGTCTTTGTAGAGGTCATGGAAGGTATTGACGGTTTAGTACATGTTTCAGATATCTCTTGGACAAAGAAGATAAAAGATCCACGCGAGATCTTCAAAAAGGGCGATGTGGTAAAGGCGAAGGTCCTTTCCATTGACAAAGAGGCAGGTAAAATTGCTCTAGGCATTAAACAACTTGAGCCTGATCCATGGCAGCAAGTACCAGAGAAGTATCCTATAGGAAGCACGGTAACAGGAAAGATCACTCATATCGCTGATTTTGGCTTGTTTGTGGAAGTAGAAGAAGGACTTGAAGGATTAGTGCACATTTCTGAAGCAGGTTTGGAAAGAATAAAGGATCTTTCCGAGAAGTTTAAAGTAGGCGATGAGATAAAGGCCAAAGTTATCAAGGTAGATCCTGAAAAGAAAAAGCTTGGTCTTTCTATTAAACGGGTTTTAGAAGAGGAAGAGAAAAATGTATTATATAAATACTCCCCTAGTCAAAAGGGTATTATGAAATTGGGAGAGCTGGTTAAGACTAAACAGAACATCATTTAGCCATGACGTGGATTAGGCTCTTTACAGGTTTATTTGTTATCTTCTTTGCAGGCAAGCGGCATGCGCAGTATGGGTATGTGTATCTGGAGCAAAGTGGGATTAAATCCCCTTGGCTGCGCACCTTCAGCTGGCATATCATTAATGCCTTTCCAGAAGCATCTATCGTCTTTTTAAGTGCTTCTGTTCTGCCTCAGGCTGTCTTCAATTTAGCCCTTATTTGGAGCATTTTTCTTCTAAACTTTGTCATCCTAAGCCTTGCTATTTTAGCCAAAAAAGAAGAATTCAAATTGTCTACTCCTAAACATCAGACTTCGTTTGTCTTCCTCCTAGCCTTTACTCTTTTGTTTTTGGTCTCTCTCGTGCCTAAGTTTCAGGCCAGTGTCTTTCATATTGGCTGGCCTAGCCTTTGTTTTTTGGTCGGCTATACCTTTTATCTTCATCGGTTCCGTTTTGAAGAAGGAAAGCTAGAACTTGATTTGTCTCCTATGGTGCTATTTTTGCGCTTCTTTACCGCTACCTTATTAATCTTTGCTGGCGCAGGTCAAGTTGTTTACGGCTGCAAGGAGTTGGTCATCCAATTTCATTGGTCACCCTTTCTCACCGCTGCCTTTCTTTTAGCCCCTATTGCCTGTCTGCCTAAGATCCCTTCAGTATGGCAAAAAGAAATAAACATTGCCTTTTTTACCGAAAGGGTAACTGAGGCTAATATTCTCCTCGTGGGTCTTTTTCTCTTCTTTACCGATGTCTTTTATCTCAAAAGTGATATTTATCAAAAGGCCTCTTTTTTTCATTTCCTGTTTGCCTTGGTAGCTGCATTTTTTGTTCTCCTCCACTTCTTTTTAGGTAAGATGGACTTGAAAAAGAAAAAGATTTTCAGTAGTATTACGATATTGACTTACTTTTTACTTACAGGCCTTACCTTGATAAACAAGTGAAGAAAGATTTCTGGCAAGAGAAACGTGTAAGGTAATATGTTGGCTGGGTATAATGACCATAATATAAAAAAGAGGCGGCCTTTTTTAAAATTTTTAGGTCGTCTGTTTATATTTTTCTTTATCTTCCTCTTGGGCTTTGGCCTGGCCAGACGCTGGGGAAAAGAAGGAATCACGGGAGAGCGGATTGGAGTAATAGAAGTTAAGGGAATTATCAAGGATAGTCGTTCCATTCTAGAAAACATAGTTAAGTTTGAAAAAAACGACCATATCAAAGCCATCTTGTTACGGATAAATTCCCCCGGAGGTGCTGTTGCTCCTTGTCAAGAAATCTATATAGAACTTATAAAGGCTAGAAAGAAAAAGCCTGTAGTAGCCTCATTGGGCACCGTGGCTGCTTCGGGTGGATACTATATCGCCGCGGCAGCCAATAAGATCATCGCCACCCCTGGCACATTAACTGGCAGTATTGGAGTAAAACTAGAGTTAGCCAATGTGCAGAAACTGTTAGAAAAAATAGGTATAGAGCCGGTAGTATTAAAAAGCGTGCCTTATAAGGACATTGGTTCTCCCTTTCGGCAAGTTACGCCTGAAGAAAAGAAAATGTTAATAAAATTACTTAAAGATATTCATCGTCAGTTTGTAGAAGACATCGCTAAAGGACGGCATCTTTCTTTTGAAAAAGTAGAGGCCATCGCTGACGGTTCTGTTTTTACAGGAAAAGAGGCTAAAGACTTAGGATTAGTAGATATGTTAGGCAACTTTGAAGACGCTATTAAAGAAGCAACCAGACTGGCAGGGATAAAAGGAGAGCCCAAATTGTATTATCCTAAGAAAAAGACCCCTTGGACAAGGCTATTGTTAAATACCCTGCTTGAAATCCTCAATGAGGATATCCAAAAAATAAAAATTTCATATTGAGGTGGAAGGAGTATGCTTAAAAAAGAATTAGTAGAAGAATTAGCGCAGCGGTTTCCTCAGTTTTCTAAAAAAGATATGTTTTTTTTGGTAGAAGCCTTTTTTGATGCCCTTAAGGAAGGTATTAAGGCAGGAAGGGTAGAATTAAGAGGATTTGGGGTTTTTACCTCTAAGATTAGAAATTCACGCCAAATGCAGCATCCCAAGACGAAAAAAATCATCAAAACCAAACCCCATCGCTCCATTCGTTTTAAATCAAGTTTTGAAGTCCCGTTAGAGGTCGTAGAAAAGGAAAAGTAAGGGAGCGTGTGTATGTCCTTTTTAAAGGCTTTACAAGAAGGTGTCCTCGTCTCTGATGGGGCAATGGGCACCATGCTCTATCAAAAGGGCGTTTACATCAATCGTTGCTTTGACGAAGTAAATCTATCTGCCCCTGATCTGGTAGAAGACATCCATATTGCTTATGCTAAAGCAGGAGCAGATATTCTAAGTACAAATACCTTTGGTGCCAATTATTGGCACTTAAAGACTTATGGCCTTGAAGGAAAGATTGCGGCCATTAACCAAGCCGGGGTAAAACTGGCCCGGAAGGTAGCTGGTAGTAAACTTTTGGTAGCAGGCACAATTGGTCCTCTCTCTCCTTTTTTAAAGCCCCCATTTACAGAAGAGGATTTTCGGCAGGGATATGAAGAACAGGTAAAAACCTTGGTTAATGAAGGTGTAGACTTGCTTATCTTAGAAAGTTTTGAGTATCTGAACGCCCTCTTGTTGACGATTAAACTCATCAAGGAATGGACAGATTTGCCTATTGTTGCTGAAGTGACGGTGGAGAAAGAGGAACACTTGGCTTCTGGTGAACATGTAAGTGAAATTGTTAAACCCATTGAAGAAAGTGGCGTTGTCGCCTGGGGCTTTAACTGCTGCCAAGGGGCGCGGCATATCTTACATCTGCTTGATTTGATTAGAGATGAGGCTACCTTACCTCTTATTGCTCAGCCCAGCGCTGGCATACCTCAAAAGGTAGAAGGCCGTAAGCTTTACCTTTGCACGCCTGAATATCTGGCCAGCCACAGTCGTTATTTCATTCAAAAAGGGGTAAAAATTGTCGGGGGCTGTTGTGGTACTACTCCTAGACACATCAAGGCTGTGCGCTCGGCTGTCCGCTCCATGAGTCCAGGTCGCATTCGGATTGAAAGTGGAGAAGAGGCTAAAGAAAAAGCGGGGACAGTCTCACCTGCTATTCCTCTGGCCGAAAGGTCGGCTATGGCCAAAAAGATTGCCCAGGGTAAGTTTGTGATTAACGTGGAATTAACCCCGCCCCGTAGCCCTGACCCAAGCAAGACTTTAGAAAAGGCAAAACTTCTTAAGAAGATGGAGATTGACGCCATTAACATCCCCGATGGTCCGCGGGCAAGTGCTAGAATGAGTGCGCAGGCCTTGGCGGTCTTGATTGAACAAAAGGTAGGCATAGAGACTGTATTACATGTTTGCTGTCGTGACAGGAATCTAATCGGGCTTCAAGCCGATCTTTTAGGAGGGTACGCGCTAGGCCTGCGGAATTTATTAATCATCACTGGTGACCCCCCTAAACTAGGTGACTATCCTGATGCCACAGCCGTATTTGACCTAGATGCCATTGGTCTGGTGCAATTGGTGCAAAATCTAAACCGGGGGCTTGATTTGGTTGGACGAGCTATTTCTAAGCCAACTGGCTTTTTGGTTGGAGTAGGGGTTAATCCCGTAGCCGTTAATGTAGAAAGGGAAATTGCCCGTTTTGAGGCCAAGGTCAAGGCTGGGGCTGAATTTGCCATTACGCAACCTGTTTTTGACATCAGGGCGTTAGAAAGATTTGTTGAACAGGTAAAGCACTTAAATATTCCCATCATTGCTGGCATCTGGCCTTTAACTAGCTACCGGGCCGCCCTATTTATGCAAAAAGAGGTACCTGGCGTAAGTGTGCCTGAGGAAATTGTAGAAAGAATGGCTAAATCCCCCACAGGAGAGGCTGCCATTACCGAAGGAGTTGCCATCGCTAGAGAAGCCTATGAAGCGGTTAAAGACCTAGTGCAAGGGGTACAAATCAGCGCTCCCTTAGGTAAGGTGGAAATGGTAGCTAAAGTGTTGGACCTTTAATAAGGAGGTATAGAATGAAAGTAAACCCTTTAATTTTTA
The DNA here is from genome assembly GCA_027064585.1 of Candidatus Desulfofervidaceae bacterium. GTDB lineage: Bacteria > Desulfobacterota > Desulfofervidia > Desulfofervidales > Desulfofervidaceae > JAGHCL01. Next base: position 188,266 of record JAMOPI010000036.1, read on the forward strand.
GAGAATATGATATTCGTGGTCTCGTAGAAAAAGACTTAACCGATGAATTTGTTGAACATTTAGGTAAGGCCTATGGCACATATGTTCTTAGGCATGGGTATAAGAATGTTGTCATAGGATATGATGGTCGCCAAAGTTCTCCCCATTTAAAAGAAGCGCTCATACAGGGTATCTTAAGTACAGGATGCAATGTTACGGAAATAGGTATGTGTCCAACCCCTGTGCTTTATTTTAGCATATTTCACTTAGACAAAGGGGGAGGAATTGCTGTCACTGGAAGCCATAATCCACCAGAATATAATGGCTTTAAAATTTGTGTGGGCAAAGAGACTATTTTTGGAGAACAAATTCAGATATTAAGAAATCTCATAGAAAATGAAGATTATGAAAAAGGCAACGGCCAGCGAGAACAATATGACATTATTCCAGATTATTTGCATTTCCTTAAAAATAACATCACAATTAAAAACCAACACAAAGTTGTGTTAGATGCAGGCAATGGTGTAGCAGGCCTTACGGCAGGACCTATTTTTAAGGAATTTGGATGTGATGTCACTTGTCTATATTGCGATATTGACGGAAACTTTCCCAATCATCATCCTGATCCAACAGTCATTAAAAATCTTCAGGATCTCATTGCTACGGTAAAAAAAGAAAAGGCAGAAGTAGGCTTTGCCTATGATGGAGACGGCGACCGTATTGGTGTCATTGATGAAAAGGGTAATATTCTCTGGGGTGATCAGCTCTTAATCATCTTTGCCAGAGACATTTTAAAGGAACATCCCGCCGCTAAAATTATCGGTGAAGTAAAATGCTCCCAGTTGCTTTTTGACGACATCGCCAAACACGGTGGTACACCCATCATGTGGAAGGTAGGACACTCCCTTATTAAAAACAAGCTAAAGGAAGAAAAGGCCCTTTTAGCTGGGGAGATGAGTGGACATATCTTCTTTGCTGACAGATACTTTGGCTTTGACGATGCGGTCTATGCCTCATTGCGATTTTTAGAAATTATGGATAAAACTGGCAAAAAACCAAGCGAACTTATTGCCGATTTGCCCAAAACATATTCCACGCCTGAAATTAGGACTGAATGTCCGGATGAAATTAAATTTAAAGTAGTAAAAATGGCGCAAGATTACTTTCCAAAGCACTATAAGACCGTAACCATTGACGGCGTGCGCATTATTTTTGAAGACGGCTGGGCCCTAATTCGAGCCTCTAATACCCAGCCTGTTTTGGTCTTACGCTTTGAAGCCCAGAGTGAAGAAAGACTCAAGGAAATAAGAAATTTAGTGGAGAGCAAGCTGAAGGAATTTATGAAGCAAGCACAAGCATAATGTTTATCACGGATAACCTGTTAATTGCCAACCAGAGAGGTCTACCGTATGAGCAATTACCTTTTCTACGGTGTTGGTTTTGAGGTTAAAGATGCGAGTAAAGAGGTAGATATAACACCCTCTCATTTCATAGGTGCCAATAATGGCATAGGTAATGTCTTCGTTTAATTCTTTTTGACGGATATCTTTTATGTTCCTAGTTAAGAGGGTGAAACCTTCGGGAGTGAGTTTAAAATAACGGGCAAATTCTGCTTCCTTTATTTTTATACCCTCCTTACTCAAATGGCTGCTAAGTAAATTACGCAACAAAAGCCCAAAGGAATGTGGTTTTAGGTCGTCTAGGTAGACAAAGTCAGTAATAATAACAACTTTTGGAGCGTAAGAGTGCTTAAGGTAAGCAGCTACCTCGTTTCCTATCTCCCGCATTTCTTTTCTCCAATTGACCGCATCTGGTGATTTACATACAGGATGAGGGTAACAACCTGTAAGAAAAAAGGCCAACCAGATAAATAAGAAAATTATTTGTTTATTCTTCACCTTCTCCCACAATTTTGATTTTTGGTGCTTTGGCAGTGGAGTCATGGAGTAAAAAGGCCACATCATTTAAAGGAATAATCGTTTGGGCCGTAGAGACTACAAGCCCTGTTTTAAGATCAAGCAGTCTAATGTTTATTACCACTCCTCCATCGGCTACACTGTAGGTGCCGGTTAAAAGGTAATTTACATCAATTTCTTTTTTCAATTTTTGGGGGTTACGGGTTAAGATAAACTCTCCCTTTTTCGGAGAAGCTACAATTTCTGGCACCATTCTGATGTCCTTTATCTGAAAACCTCTTATCTGGAGTTCATGAATGAGACATTCAGATATTAACCTGCCTAAATCATTTGTTTGTTTTAAGTTGTTTAAATTCTGAATTGTAGTTATGACGACTGATCCGGTTATTGGTTTAAAAGTCGCATTTTTAAAGAGGTTATTAGCCAAAAGACTTATTTGTCTCTTTAAAACATGCAAACTCCTTGCTTCTCCAGTTTGGGTAAAGACAGGTAAATAAATAAAAAATGACAATAAAAAAACGCAAATAAGCTTTTTCATATTTTCCCTCCTTAAGGCTTTTACAATAAATTCGGGCAATTTTTCATATCGTTCGTGGTTTAATCTCCCCGTGTTGATAAACAATCTCTCCGCCTAAGATCGTTATCACCGCCCTACCCTTTACTTTCCAACCATTAAAGGGACAATTACGAGCCTTGGAAAAGAAGCTGTTTGCATCTATTTGGTAAGTTAACTCAGGATCAATGATGGTTACATCGGCCACTGTGCCTGGCTTTAAACTTCCTCCCTTTAAACCAAAAATCTGGGCAGGCTTACAACTCATTTTATCTATCAACTCAGGCCAGGTTAAGACCCCTTCTTCTACCAACTTTAAGGATATAGGCAGTGAAGTCTCTAGACCAATCAGCCCACTTGGGGCGTCTTCAAAGGTCGTCTCTTTTTCCAAGGGATGATGGGGGGCGTGGTCCGTAGCGATAAGGTCAATCGTGCCGTCCTTCAATCCCTGTTTAATTGCCTGTATATCGGCATCTGTCCGTAAAGGTGGGCTAACCTTGGCATTGGTGTTAAAGTCTCTTACTGCTTCTTCAGTCAAGGAGAAATAATGGGGACAGGTTTCAGCGGTAATCCTTATTCCTTTTTTCTTTGCTTCTCTAATCAACTCTACACTTCCAGCCGTGCTTACATGGGCAATGTGAATATGTCCACCGGTTAACGCGGCTATCTTTATATCCCGAAAAACCATAATTTCTTCGGCCACGGCTGGTATGCCAGGAAGGCCCAAAAGAGTAGACATCCTGCCCTCATTCATTACTCCATCACGAGCCATTTTTTTATCCTCGGCATGAGAAATGATCGGCAGGCCAAAGTATTTGGCATATTCTAAGGCCCGCCTTAAGAAACCACTGTCATAAATGGGTTGACCATCATCTGAAAGGGCTACCACCCCGGCCTCTTTTAACTCCCCAATAGGGGCGAGTTCCTCTCCCTTAAGGCCCTTACTCACCGCTCCAATGGGATAAAGTCGGGCTAGTCCTACTTCCTCTGCCCGCTTAAGAAGATAGCGGGTTACTTCCTGGTTATCATTGACAGGATTGGTGTTGGCCATACAACAGACGGCCGTAAATCCACCGGCCACCGCCGCCCTTAAACCTGTCTCTATCGTTTCTTTATATTCAAACCCTGGTTCTCTTAAGTGAACATGCACATCAATCAACCCAGGACAGACAATCTTTCCTTGGGCATCTATCTTTTGGGCATCAGCAGCCTCAATATTGCCCTGTATGTCTTTAATCACTCCATCTTCTATAAGTACATCTAAAATGGCATCCAAATTTTGGCTGGGATCTATAACCCGACCAGATTTGATAAGTAGTTTCATTACCAAACTCCTTTGGCTTTTTTACCCTGCCACTAGTGCCAATACCGCCATGCGGACGGCTACGCCATTTGTTACCTGATCTAGAATAATCGTTCTGTCCATGTTCATTATCTCTGGATCAAGCTCTACCCCCCAGTTGACGGGCCCTGGATGCATGAGGATGGCGTCTTTTTTGGTCAAAGAAAGACGTTTCCTATTAAGGCCAAACATGATGGCATATTCTCGTAAATCAGGGAAAAGTACCTGTTTCAGCCGCTCCCGTTGCACCCGAAGCGCTATGACCACATCCACCCCTTCAAGGGCCTCTTCAATACACTCACAAACCTTTGACCCTAAGACTTCTGCATAAGGCGGGATTAGAGTCAGTGGCCCTGCAATGCGCACGTTTGCCCCAAGTTTGGTGAACAAAAGAATGTCTGAACGGGCCACTCGGCTGTGGGCAATATCACCAATAATGGCAATCTCAAGTCCCTCAATTCCTCCTTTTTTTTCTATGATGCTTAAGGCATCAAGAAGGGCCTGCGTAGGATGTTCATGCATCCCATCGCCGGCATTAATCACGGCTGCCTCAATGTGCTTGGCCAAAAAATGAGGTGCGCCGGCATGGGGATGCCGGATGATCAAGACATCTGGCTGCATGGCCTGTAAATTCTTGGCTGTATCTAAAAGGCTCTCTCCTTTTACCAAACTACTGGTGCTGGCCGATATGTTGATTGTATCCGCACTTAAACGCTTGGCGGCAATCTCAAAGGAAGTTCGGGTGCGGGTACTTGGTTCATAAAAAAAAGTAATGATCGTCTTTCCTCGTAAGGTGGGTACCTTCTTAATTTCCCGAAAAGAAATCTCTTTCATCGCCTCGGCTGTTTTTAAGATAAATTTAATCTCAGCGGCCGAGAGTTCTTCTATCCCTAACAAGTGTGACTTATTAAACCCCTCTGCCATTTTTTTCTCCCCACATAAAAAAACCTCCTTACCAAAAGTAAGGAGGTTTTAGCCATCATATATTTGAGCTTCAATTTTCCGATGCATCATAGTTAAATTTACATAACACAAATCCACTTAGATTGTCAATCAAAGCTTTTCCCTATGCAAAAAGCCTTTATTTGAAGCGATATTTTCACTTCATCTGCTTCAGCCGTTAAGGATGATATCACACCGGAAATTATGCTAGACATCTAATATTGGCCCGAATGTGAACTACTCTGCCCTCTCGTCTGTCAGACTTCTTCTAGTATTTTTTTCAATTTTGACTTAAGTGGAGGTAACTCATTTTTTACTGTTTCCCACACTATTTTAAGATTTACACCAAAATATTCGTGAATTAATTTATCTCTCATTCCTGCTATATCTTTCCAAGGTATTTCGGGAAATCTATCTCTAGTATCTTGAGGAATCTTTTTTACTGCCTCACCAATAATTTCTAAAGCCCTAATTACGGCAAACACTGTTTTATCATCCTCTATAAATTGTTCATAGGAAATGTCTCCAACAAACTGTCTAGCTTTATCTATAGCCTCTAAAATGTCTTCTATGTAATCTCCAATCTCTCTTTTTTTCATAAATACATAACTTCTTTCAATATTTGGTTTCCTATTCTTGGTTTTAAAGCAGATTTTAAAACTAGATCAACCTTTATTCCGAGTATTTCACTTAAATAATTTTCTAAGTTTACAAACTTTAAAAGGCCTACTTTTGCCCCATTTTCAAATTCCACAAGAATATCTAAATCACTAGTAGATTTCTGTTCTCCCCTAACATAAGATCCAAAAATACCTAACTCTTTAACTTTATACTCCCTTTGTAAAAACTCTTTTTGTTGCACCAAAATTTTTTGAATTTCTTTTAGGCTTTTCATAATGACAATTTCTCAAACTTCTTTTGCAATTTTGACTTAAGTGGAGGTGACTCATTTTTTACTGTTTCCCACACTATTTTAAGATTTACACCAAATTACCTGATACCTTTGCAAAAGGTAGGGGTAGACTTTATACTCTAAAATCCATCCCTACATTTTGTGTTTATTTTAATTCGGCAAAGCCCTCTTAACATAATTCTGTGGCAAGCCACAGGGAACCAGTAAATTAGAAGGGAATATCGTCATCCACTGGAATTTCCTCTGGAGGAGGGATTTCTTCAGGCATCTCTGTTGAACCTGCCTGTGGTTTGCTGTCTAGCAGTTGAAGACTACGGGCAACTACCTCTGTGGTCCAGCGTTTATTTCCATCTCTATCTTCCCAAGAACGCGTGCGTAGTTTCCCTTCAATATAGACTTGTCTTCCCTTGCTTAGATATTGTCCACAAAATTCTGCCAGTTTCCCCCAAGCAACAATCCGGTGCCACTCGGTCAATTCTTGTTTAACGCCATTGGCATCTATCCAATATTCATTTGTTGCTACCCTAAAACTAGCTACTGGTCTACCACTAGGAGTATAACGCAATTCTGGATCTGCTCCTAATCTACCAATAAGAATGACTTTATTCACACTCATCTCTTATCTTGCCCCCTACGCTTTTATTTAATTTAACATAAGTCAAGAGGGAAAACAAGAAAGCTATTTCTGACGCAGAAGCACTACCGCATAGGCTGCCATGCCTTCTCCGCGTCCAGTATAACCCAGGCCTTCAGTAGTCTTAGCCTTAAGATTTATCCGGGCAGGAACTATACCTATAATGGAGGCAATCCTTTCTTTCATCTGGGGAAAGTAAGGGCTTAATTTGGGCGCCTGGGCCACGATGGTGGCATCAAGGTTATGGACGCTAAAGTTACGGCTATCTAACAGCTTTTTTGTTTGTTCTAGCAGCTTTAAACTAGAAATACCCTTTAATTTGGGATCGGTATCTGGAAAGTGTTGACCAATATCCCCTTCACCCAAAGCACCAATGATAGCGTCTATAATGGCATGCAAAAGCACATCCCCATCTGAATGCCCCAAAAGGCCTTTAGAAAAAGGAATCTCTACTCCGCCAAGAATAAGGGGCCTGCCTTCTACCAGCCTGTGGACATCAAAACCAAAACCTACCTTTATGCCAAAATCATTTCTGCCCATTTAAGATCCTCAGGGGTAGTAATTTTTAGATTAAACGGCTCACCAGCAATGACACACACCTTAATGCCTAATCGTTCTACCAAACTGGCATCGTCGGTTACATTTTCTTTATCGCCAAGTCTTAAATACGCCTCTTTTAAAAGTTCATAACGAAAACCCTGGGGAGTCTGCACAAGGTAGATAAACTCCCTAGGTAAGGTCTTTTTAACCACACTTTCTTCTACCCATTTAACCGTTTCCTTAGCCGGTAAGGCTGGCACTACTGCCCCCCATTTTTTTGTTGCTTTTACTACTCTTTCAATTAATGCAGGGGTAACAAAAGGCCGCACGCCGTCATGCACAAGCACTATCCCTTCCTCTACTGCCTGTAAGCCAGCCCAAACTGAATCTTGCCGCCTTTTTCCACCAGCAACGATGTGGACAACCTTGTTAAAGAAAGAAGCAATCTGTCTGCTCTCTTCTTGCCAATTGGGATTAACCACCAAAATAATCTGATCCACAACCACTGCCTTCTGAAAGCAAGAAAGGGTATGGGCTAAAATGGGTTTGCCTTTGAGGGATAAAAACTGCTTAGGCACCTCACTCTTCATCCGTTTGCCAATACCAGCAGCGACAATAATGGCCGTAACCAAATCAACTCACCCCTAGGCGTCTCTTAACCTCTTCTATGCCAAGTCCTTTAAGTAAAAACACCTTTTCCCTAGATGTTTGTCCCTGGATCAGTTCTATCTCACCTTTGGCTATCCCAAGTGCCTTGGCCAGCAACTTAATACAAGCGGCATTAGCCTTGCCCTTTTCTGGAGGGGCATTGACCTTCAGCTTAAGCCTGTCTCCCTCAATACCTACAATTCCCTCTTTTTTGGCCTTTGGTTGCACTTTTACCCGTAATACGATTCCATCCTTCCTTTTTTCTACAGGCATCAGAGTAACCTCAAGGCCAGTTGATAAAGACTTTGCACCAAAAACTGCCTTAAAAAGATGATAACTAAGATAACCACAATTGGAGAAATATCAATTCCTCCAAAAACTACCGGCAGATACCTGCGTACGCGGTAAAGCACTGGCTCAGTTACATTATAGAGAAAACGCACAATTGGGTTATACGGATCAGGATTAACCCATGAAATCAAAGCCCGAATAATAATCAGCCACATATAAATATTTAAAACCACATCCAAAACCGTGGCCACGGCCTTAATAAAATTGGCCAAAATAAACATGTATTCCTCCTTTTGTTTTCTTACCTTAGAATCTAAGTCAGATAGTTTCAGCAGTCAAGATATGGAAAAGAAAAGTTACAAGATATACAAGTTTACAGGTTACATTTCCTCAGGTAAAAACACATTTTGCCTCTATCCTTACAAACCTACCTTGGCCGTTTCAATGCCTCATAGGTAGAGTAAAAACAACACAGAACAACTAACTTAGTAATCCCGTCTGAATAGTTTCAATGCCTCATAGGTAGAGTAAAAACTTTAAACTTCCGCCAGCAGGACAGATTGGATCACTGGTTTCAATGCCTCATAGGTAGAGTAAAAACAACTAGAAACTGTCCGAGCTAGAGCAAATTATCTCTAGTTTCAATGCCTCATAGGTAGAGTAAAAACTTAATCCATGTTCTTCTCTCACTTGGTTATGCAAACTGTTTCAATGCCTCATAGGTAGAGTAAAAACCCAGATATCATCCTCCACTGCTTCTTTGTATCCTGTGTTTCAATGCCTCATAGGTAGAGTAAAAACTTGAAAAAGGTGGCGTTCAGCTTTCACTTACTGCCAGTTTCAATGCCTCATAGGTAGAGTAAAAACCTTAATCAGCTTATCTTGAGAAAAACTACAACAATAAGTTTCAATGCCTCATAGGTAGAGTAAAAACCATACCAATTCAACTGCTTTTGTAGCTCGTTTGAAGGTTTCAATGCCTCATAGGTAGAGTAAAAACGGTATCTAGACAAAGAATTTGGCAATTAATTAGGTAGTTTCAATGCCTCATAGGTAGAGTAAAAACTCCCCCAGTGCTATGCCAGTGCCCTGCTATTTACAGCGTTTCAATGCCTCATAGGTAGAGTAAAAACTGGTGTGATATATGCGGCGATTTCTTCCCAGCTAAGTTTCAATGCCTCATAGGTAGAGTAAAAACCTTTTGTAAAACTGTCTAACTTTATCCTGCAATTGTCGTTTCAATGCCTCATAGGTAGAGTAAAAACGATTTTTTAAAATTTTTTATTTTTTTGTTTTTTTTAGTTTCAATGCCTCATAGGTAGAGTAAAAACGCGTGGGATTGCGGACAGCCTTCTTCAAGAATTGCTTGTTTCAATGCCTCATAGGTAGAGTAAAAACCAAAGCAGGTAAAGGACTAAAATGGCCTCTTTGTGGTTTCAATGCCTCATAGGTAGAGTAAAAACGCCCGTTTGCGCCGTTTTGAAAGGCTGCGCCAACTTGGTTTCAATGCCTCATAGGTAGAGTAAAAACCCCAACAACCCTTGCATACCTATTATAAACTGAGTGGTTTCAATGCCTCATAGGTAGAGTAAAAACCCTTAATGATTGATTTTTTGTCTTTAGGCAACTCAAGTTTCAATGCCTCATAGGTAGAGTAAAAACAAATGAAGGCAATTGCGGAACACTAAAACTAAAATAGTTTCAATGCCTCATAGGTAGAGTAAAAACTCTCTTATGTCGTTGATAGTTCTTTCAATTATCTCGGTTTCAATGCCTCATAGGTAGAGTAAAAACAAAAAATAGTGCAAGAGTCCAAAGGATGGAATCATGAGTTTCAATGCCTCATAGGTAGAGTAAAAACCTAGAAAGAGTCTTGATTGCCCCATCTAGAAAAAAGTGTTTCAATGCCTCATAGGTAGAGTAAAAACCTTATTTCTTTTAATTCAGCTTTAGTTCCATTTACATGTTTCAATGCCTCATAGGTAGAGTAAAAACGCGTAAGCCCTCCCACTCTTTTGTGCGAATTTAGGAGTTTCAATGCCTCATAGGTAGAGTAAAAACCCACGCTATTTCATCTTTTACCTTCGCTTTTGTAAAAGTTTCAATGCCTCATAGGTAGAGTAAAAACCCATTACCAGTGGTTTGGAATTTTTCAGTATCCCAAGTTTCAATGCCTCATAGGTAGAGTAAAAACTTCCCACTGGCCAAGTGCACCAATAACAGTGAAAAGGTTTCAATGCCTCATAGGTAGAGTAAAAACTGATAGTAATAATGACGGTGTGGTTGACAATGCTGAGTTTCAATGCCTCATAGGTAGAGTAAAAACACAGACATTTTTACAATTTCACCTGCCAACTCATTTAGTTTCAATGCCTCATAGGTAGAGTAAAAACATACGAGACCCAATCCTCGTGGATTGGGTCGTATTCGTTTCAATGCCTCATAGGTAGAGTAAAAACAATGTATATTATGATTTATGGGATAAGTTTTATTTTTGTTTCAATGCCTCATAGGTAGAGTAAAAACGTGCATCTGTTGCCAAAGCTCATCCCAGCTTTCAGTGTTTCAATGCCTCATAGGTAGAGTAAAAACGTGATGATGCAGTAAGAGCACAACTTTTCAATTTGCAGTTTCAATGCCTCATAGGTAGAGTAAAAACATAGTGCGATCAAAAAGACCAACGTTATCAAAGCAAGTTTCAATGCCTCATAGGTAGAGTAAAAACTAGCGGCATTTCATTATACAATGTTACTTTTAATAGTTTCAATGCCTCATAGGTAGAGTAAAAACCATATATCCAATAAGTAAATGAGCTTTCCTGTGTTGGTTTCAATGCCTCATAGGTAGAGTAAAAACTGTTTTTTATGCTCTCACAACTGTATCCACTCTCTCAGTTTCAATGCCTCATAGGTAGAGTAAAAACTCAATGAGGAGAGGACATCACTTATAAATAAATAACTGTTTCAATGCCTCATAGGTAGAGTAAAAACGCTTTCGTTGGCCCATCTGTCTGATTTATCATCTGTGGTTTCAATGCCTCATAGGTAGAGTAAAAACGCAGATGAGTTTGACTGCAAGAAATGCACCGAGAAGCGTTTCAATGCCTCATAGGTAGAGTAAAAACTTTAATTTTTTTGAGAAAAAAAAAGCCAAGCTCAAATGTTTCAATGCCTCATAGGTAGAGTAAAAACTCCCCTGGTTCAAGCCCTATCGCTTTTGCGTGTGTAGGTTTCAATGCCTCATAGGTAGAGTAAAAACTACTTCTCACACTCTTTTAAGAGGTTTTGAAGTGTGGTTTCAATGCCTCATAGGTAGAGTAAAAACGCTCCCTTCACATCCCCACGCTTTCAGCCCCGTTGTGTGTTTCAATGCCTCATAGGTAGAGTAAAAACTTATGAAACTCTTGTGGATTATCCGTTTGAAGAGGTGTTTCAATGCCTCATAGGTAGAGTAAAAACTTCTATTAAATTTGGTATGTTTGCACAACTAGGTAAGGTTTCAATGCCTCATAGGTAGAGTAAAAACTCCTTTCATTGATTTTGTTAAAGTGTATGTTTAATAGTTTCAATGCCTCATAGGTAGAGTAAAAACGAAAAACCTTCCCCATTATTTTACCCTAAAAACAAAAGTTTCAATGCCTCATAGGTAGAGTAAAAACTATTTTCTGGCAAATCAAAAGTTGCGTGGTAAAAAATGTTTCAATGCCTCATAGGTAGAGTAAAAACTCTCTTAACTCAAGCTCGCTGTGCCTAGCGGAAGAAGTTTCAATGCCTCATAGGTAGAGTAAAAACGCCAAAACGCTAACTCATGTGAAACTGTAATCTGCGCGTTTCAATGCCTCATAGGTAGAGTAAAAACTAAAACTGGTGCGGGAAACACTTCTGTTTTAGATGGGGGTTTCAATGCCTCATAGGTAGAGTAAAAACCCCACTTTTCTAATTCTTGGCCAAACTAATGTTTTCTGTTTCAATGCCTCATAGGTAGAGTAAAAACGAGCATTATAATGCCGTTTTAGATGGGCTAATAGCAGGTTTCAATGCCTCATAGGTAGAGTAAAAACGTGGTATGTTTGTAGGGGCTATCAACCAAAAAGTCCGGTTTCAATGCCTCATAGGTAGAGTAAAAACTCAATTTGGCACAACACAACGGGCACTGGAAGCGTATGTTTCAATGCCTCATAGGTAGAGTAAAAACATAATACAACAGCTCTTTTCAAGGAAAGAGCGAACAAGTTTCAATGCCTCATAGGTAGAGTAAAAACGTATTATTTACTCCTGCGCTGCCTCATCCAGTTCTTTGTTTCAATGCCTCATAGGTAGAGTAAAAACCATATCTAGGATAATCCTTCGCATCAGGATTAGCATGGTTTCAATGCCTCATAGGTAGAGTAAAAACGCATTTTTTGCTGTAATGCCCGCTTTTTTCCTTTTGACTGCCTTTTTATCTTCAAGTAAAGACTATAGCATTTTTTTGAATTAGTCAAGCAAATAGG
>JAMOPI010000037.1 GCA_027064585.1 Candidatus Desulfofervidaceae bacterium
AATATTAATTCCTAAGAAGCCAAGAAAGGATGCTACAGATTATCAAAAGCGTAAGGCGAAAAAGAGGTTTAGGAAGCGAGCGGGGATAGAGGCGGTGATTGGGCACTTAAAGTCAGATTTTAGGCTTATTAGGAATTATCTTAGAGGGAGTATAGGGGACAGCATCAATTTGATGCTCGCAGCGGCTGCCTTTAACTTCAAAAAATGGATGCGGGAGGCGGTAGGATTTTTATTTGCTCTTTTTCTCCTGATCTGGAAGGAGCAATATGAAAGGCAATTGAGCTTGGTTGAAGGCTAAAACAGAGTTTTTCAGGGACGACTATGATAGCCCCTCTATTTGTCACATATTTGTTAACTTTATGTCACCTAAAAGGTGACATTTATCGGCCTTAATTTCATCTTTTTAAGAGATAATCACGTATTTAATTCTGGCACACTATTTGTAATGGTAAGGAAAGAGAGGTAACGAAACCCATGTTTAGCATCTTTAAAAGACATTTGTTAGACCAAAAACTTGCCTTATTGACTATGGCCGGAGAGGTAGAACGGCAACTAAACAATGTGCTTGAGGCTTTTTTTTCTCAAGACATAGAAAGGGCTGAGCAGGTTATAGAAGGAGATAAACAAATTGATTTTCAGGAGGTAGAAAATGACCGCAAATGTCTATTCCTTTTAAGTCGGTATCAACCTGTTGCCCGGGATTTACGTCTCATTACAGCTATAATGCGAATTAACTCCACTTTAGAAAGGATAGGAGATGAAGCCGTACATATTGCCAAACAGGTGATTATCTTGAGCAAACGCCCCTTACTTATGTGCTGCCGGGAAGAACTGCCTGCCATGGGTTATGCCGTAAATAAAATGGTCAAAGAAGCACTTGATTCCTTTGTAAATGAAGATGTGGAATTGGCCTTAAAAGTCTGGGAGCACGATCAAGAAATAGACCAGATGTCTCAAGAAAATATGAAAAAACTATTAGACTTCATTGTTCACGAAACTCCTGCCATAAGACGAGGAGTAACACTTATCATGATTACCCATTCTTTAGAAAGAATCGGAGACCTCGCAGCGCATATTGCGGAACAAACAGTTTTCTTTGTAGAAGGTCGGATCCTACAGCATGGCTATGAGTGGGAAGAAATCAGGAAAGAATTAAATTCAGGTTTAAGGAGGGGAGCATGAGAGAAGAATTAATAAAATACTGGGAACAAATGGCCATTCAATTCCACTGGTTTAGACCTTGGGTTTCTATCTTCAAAGAAGGCAAGCCTGGCGGGCTGTGGTTTAAAGGGGGAGAAACAAATATAACTTATAATGCCTTAGATGTACATGTCAATTCTCCCAAGCGAAATAAAGTAGCCCTTATCTGGGAAAGTGAAGACGGAAGGCGCATTCGTTTTACCTATTTTGACCTATGGCGTGAAGTTATGCGTTTCAGCAATGTGTTAAAAAACTTTGGGGTAAAGAAAAGAGATCCGATCGTTATTTATATGCCCAATCTGCCTGAGGCTATAGTTGCCCTTCTAGCGGTAGCCCGTATAGGGGCCGTCCATGTACCAGTGGATATTCGGTATGGGCCCTTTGTTTTAAGGAAAATTATCCACGAAACCGGAAGCAAAGTTCTTATTACTGCCAATGGTTATTACCGAAAAGGTAATGCCATTTGGCTTAAGCCACGCATAGAAGCGGCCTTAAGCGCCTGTGATATAGATTTTGTTATCATGGTTAAGCGACTGAAGGAAGAAGAAGTTAGGGAGAGCTTTTTCTGGTATCACGAGCTAATGGAAGGGCAAAAAACAGAATCTGATCCAGCCGAAGTAGAAGCCAATGAGCCTTTAGGGATCCTTTATACTCCAAATCACAAAGGCAGGATGGTCGGTATCACTTATCCTCATGGTGGCTATATGGTAGGCGTGGCCAAGAGTATGAAAGAGGTTTTTGGCCTGAGAGAAACAGATGTGGTCTGGTGGGCAAGTGAGTTGGGAAATATCATCGGCCAGAGCTATATGGTCTATGGCCCCTTGCTCAACGGATCCACTACTGTGCTTTACGAAGGGCATCTTTTATATCCAGGTCCAGAAAGGACCTGGTCAATTATTCACAAATACGGGGTAACCCTCTTTGGTGCTTACCCTTCTCGTTTGCGAGTCTTGATGCCTTACGGCGAAAAACCTGTCCGCTGGTTGGATATCAGCACTTTAAGACATCTTTATTTGAGTGGTGAAGCCCTGGATGAACCCTTAACTCACTGGCTCCAAGAAACAGTGACCAAACGAGCCAATATTGTCAATCTCTGGATCACTGCAGAGACAGGGGTATTTAGTCTTATGGCTAAGGGAAACAGATTAGGCAATTCTTATACTCCTTTACCATTTTTACAAAAGGTGTTTCCTGTCTTTAATCCTGTAGTGGTTACTGTAGAAGGTAACACCCTTCCACCTGATCAAAAAGGTATCCTTGGTTTTAGTGAACCCCTTCCTAGCATGTTTGCTAATGTGTGGAATGATGAAAGGGCCTTTTTGGAATACTGGGCGCCCAATGGTATCTTCCTCAGTAAGGATTTTGCCATAAAAGACAAAAAGGGACTTATCAAATTATCAGGACATAGAAGTAGTAGGGTGATCAACATTGGTGGTTTGATCGTGCCGGCCGAGTTGATTGAACTGGCAATGAAAAGGCACAGCGCAGTTATTGAGGCTACGGCTAGGGCCATGCCGGATTCTATTAAAGGTCAGGTGGCAGAAGTTGAAATACGAGTTAAAGAGGGGATTGAACGTACTCATGATCTACGGAGTGAACTTCTTCAGTTTGCTAAGACCGAGCTTGGGCCTGGAGTTATTATCAGGCAGATTACCTTTGAAAGGCATTAAAAGGTTGAGGGTGGCTGCTCCAAATATCTTTTGATAATTTTCTCTTTTTAGGCTATTTTGGTCTTAATAAATAAAAGTGAGGTAGCTGTAAGGATGGATTTTTTCAGAAAGTTACGTTTTCAGACAAAATTGATCTTTTTTTCCTTGTTGCTAGTAGTTTTGCCTCTTTTAACCCTGGCGATACTTAGCTATCAGGGAGCAAAAAGAGGATTTATTGAAGTTGTAAAAGGTGATCTGAAAACAATGGTAAAACAAGAGGCAAAAAGGATTCAAGAAGGTTTTGACAATGTGGAAAATCAGGGACTAAAGGCTAAAGTGCTGATCTTACAGCTTCGTCGTCAGGAAAAAAATTTTTTGTTATACGCCGCTAAAGAAGGCTATGAAAAATATGAACAAAAAATTAATAAGCATCTAAGTGAAGTTAGGGCCTTTATTGCTGAAGCAAAGCGGCTGGGCTTGGATACCAGTAAGGTAGAAGCAACTTTGGAAGGATACATAAAAAATTTAAACCGCATAAAGAACTATCTTAAAACGCACGGATCGTTGGATGGAGTTGACCAATGGCCCATGAGACTGGCTGGAAGAAAGCTAGATAAGGTGTTTGCAAATCTGGTAAGGCAATATGCTGAGGCAAAGACCCTGGCCAATATAAGAAACTCCCTTTTGTCCCAAAAAATCGGCAAAACAGGCTATTTTTATGTAATGGATACAAAGGGAAACCTAATCATTCATCCTCAAACTGGAGCTGAAAATCTTTCTACATACAAATTTGTGCAGCAAATACTTCAGACAAAGCAGGGCTTTATTTCCTACAACTGGAAGGGTAAACATGTGCTGGCTGCTTATGACTACCTTCCAGCAAAAAAATGGATTGTTGTAGCTAATGGCTATACTGACGAGTTGCTAGAGACCCCTCTTTTTGTGGTTAAAAGAAATACTCTCTTCATCACCCTAGGCTTTATGCTAGCCGCAACGGCTATTTCTTACCTCTTTAGCCGTGGTATCAATAGGGTGATAGAAGATTTGGTGGAAGACACCAGTTTGGTAGCTCAGGGAGATTTAACTGTGTCTATAAAAAACAAACGTCAGGATGAATTTGGGAAATTGGCCCAAAACTTTAATAACATGGTCTTGCAATTGCGAAGATTGGTAGCCCAAATAACTACCGTTGCTGATCAGATAAATATGGCCTCTTCTGAAGTGGCTGCCTCCAGTCAAAGGCTGGCTGAGGGAGCAAGTGAACAGGCGGCATCAATAGAGGAGACTTCTTCCTCTATAGAAGAGATTGCCTCTATGGCCAAGCAGAATGCAGACAATGCCCTACAGACCGACCAATTAATGAAACAAACCCAGCAAATTACCAGAGAAACCAAGGTATCTATGGAAGAACTTAGGGAGTCTATGGAAGATATGGCCAAATTATCTGAAGAAACCCAAAAGATTGTTAGGGGAATTGATGAAATTGCCTTTCAGACCAACCTTTTGGCCCTTAACGCCGCGGTAGAAGCGGCCAGGGCCGGAGAAGCAGGACAGGGTTTTGCCGTGGTAGCCGATGAGGTGAGGAATCTGGCTCAAAGAACGGCTGCCGCTGCCAAAGATACTGCACAACTTATTGAACAAACAGTTAAAGGCATTCATACCAATCTGGATTTGGTCAAAAAGGTTGATAGCGATTTTAGCAAGGTGGAACAATCGGCTGCCAGGGTAGGCAGTTTGGTGGCTGAAATCAGCGCTGCTTCTCAAGAGCAAACTCAAGGCATCTCTCAGGTTAATACAGCTGTTTCCCAAATGGATAAGGCAACCCAGCAGGTAGCCTCTAATGCCGAAGAAATGGCCTCGGCCAGTGAAGAGCTCAAAAATCAGGCAGCCAATTTGGTAGAACTTATCCGTCATTTCAAATTTGAAAAAGAAACAAAATATATCCCTGAAGTAGATTTTAGCACCCAACTGCAAAAGACATTTCCTGTATTACCGCAAAGATCAACAGGTAAAGTGTGAAAGTATAAGTGGGTTGATGAGAATTTTTCTGTAAAAACAAACAGAAATAGGAGCGATATGAGAAAGGTTTATAAAACAGAATCCGGGCGTTTATTGGTTATTTTTCTGCTTATTATCTCCTGTGTAGCCATTACCTATTATTATCACTTTATCCTTTATACTACGGTAGTCTTTTCGCATTTCTTTTATGTGCCAATTGCTATTTCCTGTTTATGGTGGAAAAGACGGGGCATCTGGGTAGCTATTTTGCTGGGTATGTGGTTAATCACTTCTTCCCTTCTAGCAGGTATGAGTGCCACTCTTTTAGAGAATATTTTGCGCTCGGGGATGTTTATTCTGGTTGCTCTGGTCATCAGCATACTCAGGGAACGAAGTCAGTATATAGGAAAAGAACTGCATGATATAATAGAAGGCATTCCCATCGCCCTTTTTGTAATTGACAAAAATCACAACGTTACCTACTGGAATAAGGCCTGCGAGATCTTGACCGGTCTTTCAGCCAAAGAGATAATTGGAACCAAAAAACACTGGATGTCTCTTTATAAAAGAAAAAGGCCTACTTTAGCAGATCTGATTGTGGATAATATACCCAGGCCAGATGAGGTTAAAAACAGGGATTATCCTAAATGTAAATGGTGGAAGTCACGGGTAATAGAGTGGGCATATAAAGGAGAGGGCTTTTTCCCTGAAGCAGGAAAAGAAGGCCGTTGGTTACACTTAACTGCTGCCCCTATTAAAGATACATATGGGCAAATCATCGGAGCGGTAGAAACCCTAGAAGATATAACCAGAATAAAAAATACAGAAACACAGCTTTTTCAGATACAAAAAATGGACTCTCTTGGACGCTTGGCTGCCGGTATAGCGCATGAATTTAATAATGTCCTCCATGTTATCCAGGGTAATATAGAAATTGCCCTTTTAGATACGAAACCAGAAAGCAAGCTCCATACCTGTTTGACACGTATTCAGAAGGCGGCTTCACAGGCAGCCGGGCTTGTTCACCAGCTTCTTATATTTTTACAAAAGGCACCTATTAAAACCAAAGTTTTTAATCTAAACCAAACGGTAATAGAAATAAGGAACATGCTAAAGCACATCTTAAGGAAAGACATCTTTCTTGAATTAAAGCTGGAAGAAGACCTATGGAAAATTGAAGGCAACCCCAACATGATAGAACAGGTAATCCTGAATCTGGTTGGTAATGCACAAGATGCCATGCCTAATGGGGGCAAAGTTGTAATTAAGACCGAAAATATTCTGAACGCCACAAAAAATGGAGTTAAAAGACATGTGTGCCTCTCGGTTAAAGATACAGGCATAGGCATGAGTGAAGAAGTTAAGGAACATCTATTTGAACCCTTTTTTACCACCAAGGAGAAAGGGAAGGGGACTGGTCTGGGACTCTCGGTAGTCTATGGGATTGTTAAGCAACACGGGGGGTGGATTGAGGTGGAAAGTGCTCCTGGGAAGGGTGCTACCTTTTACATTTATTTTCCTGCTTCATCAAAGATAGAAGAAAATATCCTGTAACCACAGTGACCAATACACAAGAGGCCTTTAAAGACTTCAAAAAATTTGATCTGATTTTAGGTGATATAATTCTCTCTGATGGCAATGGTCTAAAATTGCTGGCCAAACAGATTTTACTAAATGGCATGCCAGTTGCGCTTACGAGTAAGTATAAAGACTATTTCTTTTTGAAGAAACGTTTCAACATTCCAAGTTGTTTAAAACTATCGCTAATGCAAATATAAAGTATCAGGAGGGAAAAAATGAAGGTAGAAGAAATAATGAATAAAAAGCTTCAAACGATAGAGCCTGACGCTACGGTATATGACGCCATAGAACGACTGGTGGATAAGAGGATCAGGTCTTTAGTAGTAAAACCTGAAGATGAAGTAGATGT
The DNA here is from genome assembly GCA_027064585.1 of Candidatus Desulfofervidaceae bacterium. Classification (GTDB taxonomy): domain Bacteria; phylum Desulfobacterota; class Desulfofervidia; order Desulfofervidales; family Desulfofervidaceae; genus JAGHCL01. The sequence continues at coordinate 6,778 of JAMOPI010000037.1, forward strand.
TTACGGCGTTATTACTGTAAGAGATATTGTTTTTAAGGTAATTAATAAAGCTCTGGACATTAAAAAGATAAAGGTTAAAGAAATTGCCTCAAAGCCATTGGTAAGTGTAAGTAAGGATACAGATATAAAAACATTAATAAATTTGATGGCCACATCTAACATTGCCAGGGTATTTGTATTTGAAGAAGGAGAAATTATTGGTGTTGTGTCTTTATTAGATATTTTGTCTGCTTCAATAATAGAAAGGGCAAAAGAAAGACAATGCCTTTAATTTTAAGAAAAACACAGAATCTGTGGCAATTTGTTGAATTTCAAATTTCATCCAGGTTTAAAAGGCCGATTTTTAAATATCACGAAAAATGCGAAGAATGGTTTTTAATTAAGATTTATAAAATAAGACAAAATATATCTTATTGCTGGAATGAAAATGAGGAATCCCAAAATGATTTTTATGGCCCTTTCAGGTGTATGCCTTTGCAATCTTGCACCCGTATACATTCCTAACATGCCACCTATTCCAAAAAGTATGGCTACTTTAAGGGAAGGAGGATAACCAAAATGGGCATAAGACAGAACTCCACAGATAGAGGTAACAAAGGTGCCTGTTAAAGTAGCGCTGGCAATGGCATGGACTGGCAAACCAAATACGCAGATAAGAAGGGGCGAAAGCAAGGCCCCACCGCCAATTCCATACGCGCCACTGATGGTGCTTGTAACCAGGACGACAAAGAATATTGACACTGGAGAAAAAGAAAAAAACTCCTTGCCAAAGCAAAAATGCACTTTAAATAAAGAAATCTTTTTTATCCGGACATTGGTAACAGGTATCTTTCGTTTGCCTTTGTTGAAAAAGAGTCTCAATCCCAAAAGGCACAGAACGATTCCTACAAAGAGTTTAAAGGCTCGTGGATTGAGCAAAAAAGTAGTGTGTAGAAAAGTGCCTATAAAGACGCCTGGAATAGCACCACACACGATTGGTAATACTAAGGGGAGAATAAATCTTTTTTCTTTTCTGAACCAATAGATGGCGCTTGGTATAGCTATTATATTGTAAAGCAGATTGGTGGCACTGGCAACCGGTGAGGTGATGCCTAAAAGGCTTATTTGAACAGGTAGCAGAAGAAATGCCCCTGAAACTCCTGCTTGTGAGGTAAGACTAGCAATGATAAAGGCGATCAGGGGTAATATAAAAAGGCGAAAATCCACTTTGTTTCTTTTGTAGGCCGCCAGAAAGGCGGCCAAAAAATTCTTTAGAATTTAAATTGAAAGTAAGTGTAGAAGTCAGTCATATTGCGTTGTTTGTCATGGGCCAGAAGATATTCTTTTGCACCATCAGTATACCATACATGATCAACACCAACCGCTAGCCAGGCAGAATATCCTTTGATGAAGTAATTAAGAGCGATTGAGATCCGATTAGAAGTAAGATCTTTATTATTATAAGCATCATCTGCGTTCATTTGTTCAAATCTCGCTCCAATAGCAGGCCTTCCGTAACCAACAAACTTATTATAAAGGAATTGCCCTGCAACCCACCAGTATTGACTATCTTTTTTCTTATTACCATATTCTCCATTATGATAATCATAATGGGAGTCTTTTGAGTAAATGAATCCCCATTGTAACATAGGGACATATCTATGATCTTTACCAAGTCTTTTTTCCCAAATACCATCAATGGCAAACATGTCATTGTCAAGATCATCCCATATCTCTTCTCTGGAGTATCCTATCCCGATGTTAAATACATCCCTTTTCCCAAGATAAGAATCTCCTCTTGTCCCTTTAATGGACTTTTCGGGTTTATATCCCAACCAAGTAGGGGTAAAGACAAGCCTTACTGTGCGTCTAACTCCCTTATATCCCTCTCCTTTTTTCCCCTTTGGGTTCCAATCGGATGGGTTGTTATTGGGCTGATTGAATAAACCTAGGTGATATTCAAGCATCCCATCAAAAAGGTATCCAAAGACCGTAACGCCTGGATGTCTGATTTGAAGACAGGTTTCTTTTGTGTTAAGATATTTATTGACCTTACCCTTAAATACCCCATGGATATCATATCTATAGAAATAGTCAGTAGGAATGAGTTTTTTGTAATCAGACCTTTGGTGATATCTGCTAACAGGTATACGCTGCCTGCCAAATCTTATCATAAATTCAGGACGAAATACAAGATTTACCCCAGTCTCTTTCATATAAGCTTTAGTACTATCATCTCTTTTTTTCCCACTTAATTTATATGGCTTGTAATAACACTCCCATTGGGTAAAGAACTGAACCAATTTGTTAATCTGACCTTTAACATAAAACTCTGCCTCTGTCATTTCAAAATAGTTCTGACGATAATCTACGTCTTTACTTCTTTTATCCATATTAAAATAAAACAACTGCCCCCTTATAGCAAAATCAGCCCACTTCTCCTTAGAAAACTGGATCCGATACCCATAGGCCAGATTTACCCCTAAAAAGATAATCATAAACAACAAACTAACAAACCTAACAAACCTAAAAAACCTAAAAAACCGCTTCATTTTCCCCCTCCTGAAACAATTTTTTTTTTAAATTAAACCTCTTTGCGAGCAGAAGGCAAAAAACATGCCATAATAAATAGAATCAAATAGTTCCCAAATCATCATTTGCCTGCATCTGTAAAAAACATAAGTGCGTTTAAAATAAACTTAAATACACTCACAGGGCAAAAGCAATGATAAAATAAAAAGGGATTAAAGTAAAGCAAGCAATTTTGTCATTTATTTTACCCCTTGTGCTCATGCTTAATGGAGGAGGTAGGGTTTGTCATCTAATAATTGACTAATAGTCACTTAAAAAGTGACAGTTTTTCAATTCTTATCCTTTTTTAAGCAGTGTATCTCTACATTTTCTATTTGGCACAGAATTTGATTATAACTAACTCCAAAAGAGGAAGTGGGTGAAATGACACTGTTATTGGTTGTTAGGAGTAGATTAAAAATAAGGAGGTGAATAAAATGAAGTTTTTGCTTGCAGTAGATGGCTCAGAACATGCGCTAAAGGCAGCTAAAGCGGCTTTACGCTTATTAAAAGATTGTGGCGGTGAAGTGATATTGACCTCGGTAGTTCAGGATATCGCTCCTATGGGAATTTGGGAAATGGGTCATCAGGAAAAGGCCTTAAAAAGTTTACATGCGAGGGCACGGGAAGCAGTAGAGGAAGCGAAGAAACTATTAAAAGCAGAAGGAGTGAGTGTAAGAACAACTCTGATATCAACTGGTGAACCTGCAGATGAAATCATCAGAATGGCAAAGAAAGAAGCAGTGGATGATAGTGATTGGCAGTCGGGGGCTGACGGGTTTGCCCCAGTATTTGCTGGGCAGTGTTGCCCACAAAAAGTAACCCACGCACATTGTTCTGTTTTAGTAATCAAATAAAAAGTAAAAAAGAGGTTTTACAATGATGGATTTTATTGGTCATGGTGGAAAAGAAATTAAAGAAAGAATTTTAAGTCCTGGAGAAGCAAAGAAGAAGATTAAAAATCTAGTATCTGTAGAAATTTCCGGGCGTATTGCCAGGGAGTGTATTGACCTGGGCTATGGTTTCTTTACACCCCTGGAAGGCTTTATGGGAAAGGCAGATGTAGATAGTGTGTGCAAAAAGATGAGCCTCACAGATGGTACTATCTGGCCCATTCCCATCGTTTTTGACATTTCCTCCCAGGAGATTAAAGAAAAGGGCATTAAGGTAGGAGATACTATTGTTCTTACTCACACAGGCAATCCCCTAGCTATCCTTGAGGTAGAAGAAATCTTTTCTTATGACAAAGATGAAATGGCCCAGGCAGTATTGGGGACTACAGACACCAAACACCCAGGTGTGCGCATGATAGGACGGATGCAGGATACCTTTATTGGGGGCAAGGTTACTCTTGTAAATAAGCCCCAATTTAATCCTCCTTTTGACCGTTTCTTCTATACTCCACGCCAATTAAGAAAAGAATTTAAAAAACGAGGTTGGGTAAGAATTGTGGCCCATCAAACTAGAAATGTGCCTCATACTGGTCATGAGTGGTTGATGAAAGGGGCGTGGTTCTGTGCACACGGAGATGCTCCAGTAATAGGTAATAAAGATGAAATAAAGCTAGGCACAGGAGTGCTTGTCAACTGTATTATTGGCCCTAAACGCACTGGTGACTATATTGACGAAGCTATTCTTTTGGCGCATCAGGCCTTACACGATGGACGGTATTTCAGAGATGATGTGCACATGGTTTCTATCACTTGTTGGGATATGCGTTATGCCGGACCTAAAGAGGCTATTTTTCACGCCATCTTAAGGACAAATCTGGGGTGCACCCACCATATGTTTGGACGTGATCATGCTGGTGTTGGTGATTATTATGGCACCTATGATGCCCATCGCATTTTTGACCAGTTACCACCAGGTAGTCTAAAGATTAAGCCCGTGCGGGTGCTAGAGTGGTGGTATTGTCCGGTATGTGCTGAGGTAACCTATTCCGGCCTCTGTGGACACACTAAAGAACGTCAGAAATTCAGTGGAACACTCATTAGAAGCATTATTAAAGATGGCGTTAAGCCAACCAGAGTAATCATGAGGCCAGAGGTTTTTGATGTCGTAATGGAGTGTGCAGAAAAATATGGGTTTGGTTCTCCGTTTTGCACAGAGGAATATCTGCTTAAACGGAACCCTGTGTTTGTCGTACCACCTTTAGGATAATCAATGAGAAACAAATAAAAAGAAAGGAGGAAGAAAAATGTTAGAAACCTATCCTATTAACATCTGGATTAATGAAGAACGGTTTGAAAAGTTAAAAGCCGCCAATCTTGCCGATATGGCGGTGGATAGACTGGGGGGAATGAAAGTCATCCAGGTGCAGTGCACCGAAGAACAAAAGGACAAGATTTTAAAACATTTTCCCATGGCCAAGTTTGACACGGCAACAACAAAGAGTATTGAACTTTTACCTAGAGAGGTAAAAGACAAAATTTTTGATATTGCCATTAAGCTGAAAAGTATAGGGCCAGATGTAATAGATGAATTTTTTAAATCTCTGGATTGAAACGTCCGCCCCCATGAGGGGGCGATTAAGAAAACAGGACCGGGTGAGGGTTTTATTGCAGGCAGGAATGGATATAAATACTGGTTACCAACCGAACACAGAAGAGATAGATGGGTGTTTTGGGCACGGGTGAAGTTCACAGTGTAAAATTCTTCCCCCACCGGGGCGTCCAAAGGTGTTCCCTGCCCAGGAACACTGACGGTCCGGCTGGGGGGCTAACAAAAATAAATAACACATAAATAAAGGAGGTAGGAGATGAAGCTTAAATCAATTGGCAAATTTATTGGTGAAAGTTTGATGCAGGCAGGGGTGGCACAGGCTCAATGGGAATACGAAATGAGTCAGAATATCTTCAAGAGCAAAAAAAGGATGATTATCCTGACTCTTTTAGCCATCTTACCCGTTATAGTAGGCATTGCCTTTGCTGACCAATTACCAGCGATTCTGGGCGGGAAAAAGGCCTATGCCCCTGCGTTTTTTGCCCCAAAGGTTTTAGGTGTAGCCATTGGCATTGGTCTGATGGCTGGTCTTATTACGGGTTGCATCGGCGCTGGAGGAGGTTTTGTTATCACGCCGGCCCTGATGAGTGCGGGTGTTAAAGGCATTATGGCCGTAGGGACAGATTTGTTTCATATCTTTGCCAAGGCCATAATGGGAACAGTTATGCACAAAAAATTGGGAAACGTTTCTGTTAAACTGGCAGTTGCTTTTGTGGTGGGTTCCTTCCTGGGTGTGAATGTTGGAGCGGCCATCAATAAGGCCATTTATGCTAAAAGCCCAGTGATGAGTGATGCCTTTATCAGTCTTGTTTATGTTTTTTTGCTGGGTTTTTTAGGATTTTACGCCCTTATTGACTTTTTGAAGCTGAGAAAGGCTACGGCCAGTAGTGTTGAAGTAAGTGCCCATGGAGGTGGAGGTAAAGAAAAACCAAAAACAGTTACAGGACTGGCTACAACTTTGCAATCGGTTCCGCTCCCTCCCAGGATTAGTTTTGACGAAGACATTGTGCCCGGAGGACGGAAGATATGGGCCGGTTTTGTTACAGGTTGCGGTTTTATTGTCGGTTTTGTCGCCGCGATTATGGGTGTAGGTGGTGGCTTTCTTACCTTTCCGATGTTTGTTTACATCCTGGGGGTTTCTTCCTTTACCACCGTTGGAACAGATATTTTGCAGATTATCTTTACCGCTGGTTATGCCTCTATTTTTAAATATGCCATTTACGGATTTGTCTTTTACACCCTGGCTATGGGATTGTTAATCGGGTCATTACTTGGCATTCAAATTGGAGCCCTGACGACAAAGGTTGTGCCTGGTCTTTATATCAGGGGATTTTATGCCCTAGCCATCATTGCTGGTTTTTTTAACCGATTACTAGCCCTGCCCGGCAAATTGGCTGGCATTGGGGTTATACATGTCTCTAAGGCGACCGCAAATGCCCTGAACACAATAGGGGTCATTGGCTTTTTTGTGTTGATCGGTTTTTTTGGCCTGTGGGTCTTCAGTAAATTTATTGCTAATCTAAATACGTTAAAGGAGGAATAAGATGGCAGTTATTGTTGAAAAAAAGGCATTTAGTTTGGGATTAATTTTAACGATAGGCTTTGTAGCAATATTGATTACTGCCTTTAGCCCTGTTTTTAATGGTAAAACAGGGGCTTATCGGGCAGATGAAATCTTTAATAGTTTGGCCAAGGGTTCTACTTATTTTACTCCCAAGTTGCTTAAGAAGGCGGAAAAAATGAGTGGAAAGGAGTTTGAAATAGCTTTGAGATTTAAAGAGGGGTTAGAAAAAGAGGAGGTGTTATTTAAAAACGCTGGCTGTGAAGTTATAAAACAGGCTGGCATATTAAAAGTAAAAGGCGATTTAGGAGAATTGGGGAAGGCTATCATAAAAGATACTGAAGATATGTATCATAATAGAGGAGAGGTGGTAAGGGCAAGATATGGATTTAATGAGAAAGAGGTACTTTACTATTGGTGGCTAGCCTTAAAGCAGATGGATAAAATATTCAAAAAGGCAGGAAAGGTAAAAGAAGCGGACTTCTGCCACGCTTTGCTTGCAAAGGGTGTAGAAGCGAGCTATAATTTTTATGGGATAGAACCTGCGGAAGTAGGTGGACATGTGGCGTTGGTTACCTTTTTGCTTGCCTTTTATGTGGTCTATACTGTTTGGTGGGGATTCGCCATTTATTTCCTCTTTAAAGGTCTGGGATTGAAAACAACCAAGGCAAAGGTAAAAAAAGAGGCTTAAGCCACAAAGGCCCTGGATTTTCCAGGGCCTGTTAAAAGAAAAGATTAATATGGTAAAAAGGCAAAATATAAGTGAGTGGTTTGATATGCAGAAGGATTTTATTTTACTTGGTCTTATTGTAGGTATTCTCGCCAGTTTTACCGGGCTTGGAGGTGGATTTTTGATGGTGCCTCTACTACTTTTTCTTGGCTATGATGCTCAGAAGTCTGTAGGAACCTCATTTATGGCAATTGTGGTTATTTCTATTTCGGCCTTATTTGCCCATAGTAAATTGAAAAATATAGATTATATAGGGTAGGGATATTGCTTGGTATTGGCGGTATAATTGGTGCCCAAATAGGCGCAAGATTGTTAGAACATGTGCCTACGGATACATTTAAGAAAATATTTGCTATTTTCCTCTTTTTGCTGGCCCTACGGATGTTTTTAATAGAAAAGAGCTAACGATGTTTAAAAAAATCTTGGCATTTTTCAGAAGAAATCCCGAAGGGAAAACTATTCAAAAATCTTTTAAAGAAATCTACACGCATTTTCAAGACCTTCTTTCTAAAAATACCAGGGCTTTATCCTTGATGGCGGATATAGAAGAAAAGCTTTCTGGACAGTATTTGTTTGACTTTCAATACATCAATAAAACTTACCAAGATTTAAATCAGACCATTGCGGACATTATCTGGCATTTAAATGAAATAGGTGGACAAAAATACACCTCTCTCTATAAAGTATTTCAGAAAATTTCTCAGGAGATAGAAAGTATTATTTCCCCTAAAATAGAAATTCCTGTAACTCCTTATGTGTTACCCTTAAAAGAGGTAAAAAAAGATGCTGCGCCTGCTGTAGGTCATAAAATGGCCAATTTGGGTGAGATAAAAAACAGCTTAGGTCTGAATGTCCCAGATGGCTTTGTCATTACAGCTTATGCCTATCTTCAATTTGTTACCCATAATCGTTTAGAAGAGTTGATTAAAGAAAGACTGGCCGCCCTTCCTGCTAAAACCAATTATGAATTGCTTAAAGAAACAGGAGAATGTCTCCAGAAGAAGATCTTGGAGGCTTCTTTACCAAAAGAAATGGAAGAAGCAATCTATAAGGCATGTGAAGATTTATTTGCTAATAAGCAGGTTTCTTTGGCCATGCGTAGCAGTGCCCTTGCTGAAGATGCATCTTTTAGCTTCGCTGGACAGTATAAGTCTTTTCTTAATGTCTTTTACCCACATGTTCTTCTATGCTATAAGAAAATTGTAGCTAGCCAGTTTACTCCTGAAGCCATATTTTACTGGAAGAACAAGGGGTTAAACCTAACCGAGATGGCCATGAGCGTTGGGTGCATGAAAATGGTGAATGCTAAAGTTAGTGGGGTAATGTTTTCTGCTAACCCTGAAGGTGAAAAAAACGAAATTCTCATTAATGCTGTTTGGGGATTGGGTCCTTACGCCGTTAATGGCCCAGTTACACCAGATACCTACATTGTTGAGAAGGATACCTTAACGATAAAAGAAAAAAAAGTTGTGCCTAAAGATGTCATGCTAACTATTTCTCCACAAGGAGGTACAAAGGAAGTTAGTGTGCCAGAGGAGTGGAGAAATAAGCCCTGTTTGAATGAATATCAAATTATTACTCTCGCCAGACAGGTCTTACTCTTAGAAAGGCACTTTGAAGGCAACCAGGACATTGAATGGGCAATGGATAAAGAAGATACTATTTATATATTGCAAACAAGACCTCTGCATTATTTACGCAAGTTTAAGCCAAACTGGGAGAAGAGTGCCTCCCATGAAGTCTTAATCTCTGAGGGCACAATTGCTTCCTTTGGTGTAGGAGCGGGTAAGGTTTATTTTGTTAAAAATAAAGAAGCATTAAAAGATTTCCCTGAAGGGGCAGTTTTAGTCGCTGAACACTCTTCTCCTCGTTTTGCCACCGTTATGCCAAAGGCTGCCGCTGTGGTAACAGACTTTGGCAGTGCTACTGGTCACATGGCCATTTTGGCTAGGGAGTATAATGTGCCAACATTGGTAGATACAAAAATTGCTACCAAGGTTTTAAGGCCAGGGATGGAAGTAACAGTGGATGCATATCATGCTAAAGTCTATAAGGGTGTCATAAAAGAAATAGTAAAACAGGCCGAAAAAGAAGATGTTTTTATTAAAGAGACGCCTTTTTTTAAACGGCTGGAGAAAATGGCTCAGAAGATTGTTCCGCTTAATCTTATGGACCCTAAAGAAGGAAATTTTCACTCCAAGTTTTGTAAAACCTATCATGACATTACCCGTTTTGCCCACGAAATGGCCATGAAAGAAATGTTTTCCCTTATGGATATGGTTAAAATGGGGGGCGCCCAAATTGTGCGGGTAAAAACAAAAGTGCCTCTTAATCTATATGTGTTAGACCTAGGAGATGGGCTTAAAGAAAATAAAAAAGAAAGAGTATATACCGAAGAAGATATCCAGAGTGTTCCTTTGTCTGCTTTGCTCAAGGGGATGTCACATCCTGAGATTACCTGGGTTCGACCTGTCCCAAAGGGCTTGAAAGGTATTTCTGGTTTTTTTTCAGTTATGTATGAATCCACGCTTACAAAACACGAAGATTTCTGGGATAAAACTTATGCCATTATTTCCAAGGAATATCTAAATTTTAGCTGCAAGTTGGGTTATCATTACAGTAATGTGGAATCTTATTGTAGCCCAGATATAAATCGCAATTATATTTTTTTCACCTTTGTGGGTGGTGGGGCTGATATTACAAGACGACGGCGGCGGGTGAGATTCATCGGCACTGTATTGGTAAAACTGGGCTTTAAGATAGAAATTAAGGCTGATTTAATTAAGGCCCAATTTCGTAAGTATGATGAGGCCATCACGGCCGAAAAATTAGACTATCTGGGCCGCTTAATGGGTTGCTCACAACAGTTGGATATGAGCCTTTCAGATGATTTTATGGTGGATAGATGTATTGAGGCCTTTTTAAGTGCTAACTACAGCTTTTTTGCCGGGAAATAATAATGAAGAATTTTTTAACGGAAAGGAAAATTATTATAGGGTTTGGTATTGTTACAGTTATCCTTCTTTTTATGGCCTTTTTTACCAGCTTGAGGTCCTTTAAAAGGGTAAAACAGTTGGCAATAGAGGAATTCAATCAACAGCAACTTGTCTTGGCAAGACATGTAGCTTTTTCCCTTAAAACAATTATTAATTCCTTAAAAGAAGAGTTGGCTATTCTCAATTTATCACCAACCATTCAATATTTAGAGAAAGTCTCTTTAGCCAATCGGATGCGTATTACGCTTTCGGCTGTTCGGAATAAGGGGGTCTTAGAAATTAGACGAATAGATACAAACTGTAATAGGGTGTATGTCTTAGATAAAAACGGCGTCTTTAAAGAAATTACCAGATGTAACAACGAAGAAATCAAATTGTTTAAGTGGTCTCAAAATCGTAAAAATAAAGGTAAGATTTATATTTCACCTATCCATACAGATAATCGTTCTGGAAAATTAATTATGTACCTGGTTACCCCTACTTATCAAGATTCCTATGACGAAGCTCACCCAAAACCTACCCATAAATTTGTTGGGTGTTTGATGTTTACAATAGATGCAAATCAACTGGTAAGGATGGTGGCAAGCAAGGTAAAGTCAGGGAAAACAGGTTATGCCTGGGTTATAGATGAAACAGGGCGATTTATCTATCATCCCCGTAAAGAGTATGTAGGTCAGAACGCCTTTTCTGTCAGAAAAAAAGAAGCCCATATCCCTGTTTCTTTTGCCAGAATTAATGCCATTCAAAGAGAAAAAATGCTTAAGGGAAAAGAAGGAACAAGTTGGTATATAAGTAATTGGCATTTAGGCGTAATACGTAAAATGAAAAAACTCATCGCTTATACACCTATTTGGTTAAAAAAAAGGGGGGACTCACCTTTATGGTCGGTGGCAGTTGTTGCTCCTATGCAGGAAGTTGAGACTATGGTGAGCGATGTTTATAAACAACAGTTGCTGTTTCAAGGGCTTGTGTTATTGGCTATTATACTTGTGAGTTTCAGCGTTGTTGGTTTTGAGAGACATTACTCTGTCCAGTTAAAAAAAGAAGTAGAGGAAAAGACAAAAGATTTGAGGGCTTCAGAGGAAAAATATAGGATGTTAGTAGAGAACGCCAATGACCTAATTTACTTAATAGATACCACAGGGAGAATTATATCTATTAACAAATACGGGTTAAACTTTTTTGTTGATGAAAACACTTGGGCTGAACCTAAGGATTTTGTAGGAAAGAACATCTTTTCCTATATCCATTCTCTTGATAATGCGTTTACACCTGAAGTCTTAAAAGAAGTTTTAAACTCAGGTGTTGTTTCACTAGAGCATGAAGTGGAGATCAACCAGCGGAAATACTGGTTAAATACAAAGTTAATCCAAATCAAGCGGCGAACAGGGGAAATAGCCATCCTGGGTATTTCAAGAGATATTACTCAGCATAAAGAAATGGCCAAGCAGTTGTTTAACACAGAAAAACTTGCTTCTTTAGGAGTTCTTTCTGCAGGTGTGGCACATGAGATTAACAATCCAATTGCTGTTATTTTAGGCTTTTGCGATCTGCTTTTAGAAGATGGGAGTTTGTCTCCTGAAGAAATACACCAGGTGTTAAAAAGGATCCAGGAGGAAGCAGAAAAATGCAAAAAGATAGTGGAAAATCTTCTTATGTTTACTCGCTTTAGAGAATATACTGAGGAAATTACTGATGTAAATGCCAATCTGGAAAGGGTGATAGCGTTGGTGAGCAATAATTTATTAATCAAAAAGATCAAATTAGAGAAACATCTCAGCCCTGATTTGCCAAAAATTAAGGCTGATGCTAGACAGATTCAGCAAGTCTTTCTTAATATTATCAACAATGCTATTCAAGCTATGCCCAATGGTGGAATTTTGACGGTTACCACAAGGTTAAACACGCAATTAAACATGGTTGAAATTTTTATCAAGGATACCGGCCCAGGGATTAAACCAGAACACAGAAGAAAGATTTTTGATCCATTCTTTACTACTAAAAAAGTAGGAGAAGGGACAGGTTTAGGTCTTACCGTCAGTTATGGCATTGTTACTAATTATGGTGGTACCATTGATTTTGAGACCAAGACAGAAGAGGAAGATAAAGAAAACCACGGCACTACCTTTATTATCAGGTTGCCGGTTTATAATCCTAAACAGGAGGAGATAAAATGCCAGGCAAAATTCTTATTGTAGATGATGAAAAAGGAATGTTGGAATTGTTAAGTATGACCTTTAAACATAAAACGGATTATGAGGTAATTACCACGACTGATCCAGTGGAAGTGCCGCGTATTTTAGCAGAAAATGATATAGACATTGTTATCAGTGACCTTCGCATGCCGGAAATAGACGGAATAGAGCTTATGGATTATGTGAAGCAAGTAGATGAAACCATCCCTTTTATTGTGATTACAGCTTACGGTACGATTGAATCGGCAGTAGAAGCAATGAAAAAAGGCGCTTTTGATTATATCACTAAACCTTTCAGAAAAGAACAGATCATTTTGACAGTTGATAGAGCAATGAAAATGCGCCAATTACAAAAAGAAAATATTAAACTTAAAGAACAATTGGAACAAATGCGCAAAAAGCAGGTATGAAGTATCCATCCCCAAAAACATTTTTGACCACCATATTTTTTGTTATCTTTATTTTACTGATAAGTTTTATTTTAGGCCTCCGCTCGTCCCAGGAATTAAAAAGAGTTGTAATACAACAATTCAACCACCAACAGCTTCTTCTTGCCCGTCAAGTTGCTCAGGAAATAAAGGGTAGTTTTAACGCCCTGATTGAAGAACTAATTGCCCTGAAAGAAATCTATTCAACCGTAGGAACATTTTCCCCCAGATTATTGCAGCCAATTTTTCAACGCATCCAAAAATTTGGGGCAAAAGATATTTTTATCATTGATGACAAGGGCAAAGTTATTTATCAAGAGGGTGTTCCGTTTTTACATGTTTCTTTTCCTATAAAATATTACTTCAATAATAAAGAAATATCTGTTCTACTTGAAAGGCCCTGGATTTACATTTCTACATCTCTTGGAAAAAGTTTTATTGTCTTTCTCATTGATTCTTCACTGTTGGTCAAAAAACATGTGGAAAAACTCTGTTCAGGGAAGACAGGTTATGCTTGGGTTATAGATGATGCAGGGTATTTTGTTTATCACCCGATTAAGGCTTTCATTGGTCAGAACGCCTTTAAGGCCAGACAAAAAAAAGCCCCTTACTTTTATTTTAAAGAGATAAATGAAATCCAGCGCCAAGAAATGTTACAAGGCAAAGAAGGAACAGGTGAATATATTTCCCTTTGGCATAGAGGATTAAGGGGTTATATCAAAAAGATTGTCGCATATACGCCTGTTCATATTCCCTACACGCAACATATTTGGTCAGTAGCAGTATGTGCCCCAGAAAAGGAAGTAAGTAAAGTGGTTCATTATCTTTATTTAAAGCAATTCATCATTCAAGGCAGCCTCATTTTTACCCTCATCTGGTTAGGTCTCCTCCTTTTGTCTATGGAAAAGCGCTTTCGCACAACCCTGGAGGAAGAAGTAGTCAGAAAAACTATTTTTTTAAGAAAATCAGAAGAAAGGTATCGCCTTTTAATAGAATCCGCTGATGATTTAATTCTTACCTTAGATCTATCTGGAAAGATTCTTTCTCTTAACCAGGCTACAGCAAATTTTTTCAACAAAAAACCAGAAGAAATTATTGGTCAGCGCTTTGATGTCATCATGCAATGGCCTATTGATACATTAGCTGTTTGTTTAAACAAGCTCTCTGTTATGAAACGTAGTATTGTAAAAGAACACCTTATTAAAATAGGAGACAAAAAACACTGGCTTAATACCAAACTGATGCCCCTACGGTTAGAAGGAAAGGTTAAAGAAATCCTATGTATTGCCAGAGAAGTAACTCAAGAAAAACTCTTGCAAGAGCAATTGAGTAACACTGAAAAACTGGCCTCTCTAGGAACACTGGCCGCAGGTGTGGCTCACGAAATCAACAACCCTCTGGGAATTATCATTGGTTTTGGAGAACTTTTACTTGAGAATACCCCAAAAGAATCTCAGGCTTACCAGGATATAAAATTAATTCTTAAACATGCCCTTCATTGTAAGAATATCGTAGAAAATCTACTTAACTTTGCCCGTTCAACTAAGGGATTACACGAAATGGTAGATATTAACGAAGCAATTAGGGAAATTATTAGTATTATAAAACATCCTCTGGAAATTAACAATATCAAGCTGGAAACAATGTTTGCATCAAATTTACCTCTGGTGCGAGGCGATAAAAGAGAACTTCAGCAGGTGTTTCTAAACCTGATTATCAATGCTATAGATGCCATGCCGAAAGGAGGAAAACTTTCTATTACTACTGAATTAGATGAGGACCAAAGCGTTAAAATTGTCTTTCAAGACACAGGCCATGGCATTAAAAGAGAACATCTGGACAAAATTTTTGACCCCTTTTTTACCACTAAACCCGAAGGGAAAGGCACGGGATTAGGCTTATCTGTCAGTTACAGTATTATTAGTAAGTATAACGGCCGGATTCGGTGTGAAAGCGAAGAAGGAAAAGGTGCTACTTTTATTATAAACTTACTACCTGCAGGAGGTTATTATGACAGGGAAAATCTTGGCCGTAGATGATGAAGTAGATATGTTAAGGCTGCTAGAAAGAATTATTAAAAGCAAAACAGACTATGATATTATTACTACGCCTTATCCAGAAAAGGTAGTTAAGCTTATTGAAAAGGAATATTTTGATTTAATTCTAGTTGATTTAAGAATGCCTGATATTAGTGGCATGGAATTATTAAAACAAATTAAAGCCATTGAGCCAGATACTGCTGTTATTATCATTACCGCTTATGGAACTGTTGAATCGGCAGTAGAAGCTATGAAAATTGGTGCTTTTGACTTTATTACTAAGCCATTTCGGCAGGAGCAGATTTTACTCACTATTAACCGGGCCATGCAGGTCCAGGCCCTAAAACGGGAAAACAGACAATTAAAAAATGAAATAAACAGGCAAAAGGATGCTGATTTTATTATTGGCAAGAGTCCTGCTATGGAGTCAGTTTATAAATATCTCCTACAAGTTGCACCCTCGCTGGCTCCTGTGGTTATTACTGGAGAAACCGGCACAGGAAAAGAACTAGTAGCTAGGTTAATCCATAAACATAGTAAAAGAAAGGGAGCTTTTGTAGCTATAAATTGTAGTGCTTTCCCAGAAACATTGATAGAAAGCGAACTATTTGGCTATGTAAAAGGAGCTTTTTCTGGAGCCATTAAAGATAAAAAAGGTCTGGTAGAAGAGGCCGATAAAGGAACTTTATTTTTAGATGAAGTAGGCGATTTAAGTATGTTAATGCAGACCAAACTTTTGCGATTTCTTCAAGAGGGTGAATTTCGTCCTGTGGGAAGTACAAAAGCAAAAAGGGCTGATGTACGTATCATTGCGGCGACCAATAAAGATCTAGAAGAGCTTATTAAGCAAGGTAAATTCAGGGAAGATCTATATTATCGCCTTAATGTAATTAAAATTTATCTTCCCCCTTTAAGAAAGAGAAAAGAAGACATTCCTCTCCTCGCACATTACTTTTTAAAAAAATATGCCGAATTAAACAATAAAACCATAAAAGGATTCTCTGAAAGAGCAATGAGTGAATTACTAAGTAGGAGTTGGCCAGGTAATGTTAGAGAATTGGAAAATGTTATTGAACGGGCGGTTATCGTTTCTCAGAAAGATCTGATTGACCTTTCAGATATAAACCCATTTTCTCCCTTAAAATCTACTTACCCTCCTCAGGAGGATATTTTTGCTTTACCCTTTAAAAAGGCTAGGCATAGAGTATTAATGGATTTTTACCAACGTTATTTAACCAATGTCTTAATCCAGTCCAAGGGAAATGTGTCTCGAGCGGCTGAAGTATGCGGTTTAAAAAGACAATATTTCTATCGGTTAATGAAAATGGCTAATATAAAAGCAGATATATTCAGGGAAAATTAATTTACTGACTGATGTTACGCATTTTGCAACTTTTCAACTCCATTATAGCAGTAAAATTAGCCTTAGGAGTTATTTTAGAACAGGAAGTCACTGAATTCTTAGGTAGAGGGCATTACGAAAGACAAAAAAGAGAAAACACTGGTTAATGGCTATGAGCCATTTCATATAAAAACAGCTGAGGGCAAAATTTGTGTGTATAAACCTCAAGTAAGAGACACAGAAAAGCCTTTTTGTTCAAAACTGGCAGCTTTTTTCAGGAATAACACTAAAGTTTTAGAAAAGCTAGCTCTTGAAATGTATGCTAGAGGTCTTTCCACCAGGGACATAGAAGATGCGCTTATTGAAGCCACGGGAGATATGATTTTAAGTAAAACGGCCGTAAGTAATGTTACTGAGATACTTTATAAAGAGTTTGAGGAGTTTCAAAATCGTGATCTAAGTGAGTACGAAATAGAATACCTCTTTTTAGATGCCATTTATGAAACCTTAAGGGCAAGATTTGGGGTAAGGGAAGCGGTATTGTGTGCCTGGGGGATTACCAGAGATGGGAAGAAGGTATTATTGCATATAGGGTTAGGGAATAGAGAAAGCTATGAAGACTGGCTTTCATTTTTAAGGGACATGGTAAGAAGAGGATTGAGGACTCCTACTACAGTAACTACAGATGGTGCACCTGGTTTGATAAAGGCGGTAGAAGTAGTTTTTCCAAAGAGTTTAAGGATAAGATGCTGGTATCATCGTATGCAGAACTTTTGTAGCAAGGTGCCAGAAGAGATTTGGCCAGAGATAAAGGCAGAGATTATGGCCATAAGGGATGCGGCTGGATACGAACAGGGGAAACAGATGGCCTATGATTTTATTGAAAAATACAAAGACAAATTTCCTTCCCTTGTGAGGGCTTTTAAAGAGGATTTGGATGCCTTACTCAATCACTTAAGACTTCCATTTAGGCATAGGCGATATGTGAGGGCAACGAATTTAGTAGAAAGGAGCTTTGAAGAAGAACGGAGGAGGACGAAGGTAATTCCATGTTTTTTGACAGAGAAATCAGCTTTAAAGTTAGTTTTCTCAGTCCTTATTAGGGCAGCCAAAAGATGGCGTAGGGTAAGTTTTACCAAGACAAAGCTTAACTGTCTGGATAGGTTAAGAGAAAAATTAGGAATCATGGAAGGATTTCAAGATAAACAAGATAAACAAGATAAACAAGATAAACAAGAAAAACAAGAAAAACAAGAAAAACAAGAATTGAAAGAGGTATGTTAATTATGTATTTAGCTACCCTTTTTACAGGAAATTTGGGACTTGACCAGTGTTGATAAAGGCTATTTTTTAGATCCTAGGATGAAAGCCATTTTCTTGGCTAATGCTCCTAAGATTTGAATGAACATTCAACTTTTGAACTTGACAATTTTTTAGAAAATTCTTATAAGAAAGTATCCCACTTACAATAGGGATTCGGATTGTTCAGGAGTTTATTTGATATAGCATGGTAAAAAAGGAGTTTGAGTGGTTTATTTTTTAACACATTAGCCACAACCCAAGTCTTAGTGCGAAATATCTTAGCAATAAACAATACTTTTAAGGCAGATGGATGGGAAGAATAGACCCTTTGCGTTTTTTCTCTTTTTGAGTGTCTACAAATTCTAAAAATAACAAATAAAACGAGGCAGCAAGGATGAATTTGGCACAGCTTAAAACGATGAAAGTTACAGATTTACTTAGCTTGGCGAAGGAACTTAACATTGAAACCTCCCCAGGTATGAACAAACAGGAATTGATCTTCACTCTCCTTCAGACACAGGCAGAACGTAACGAGGCCATTTACGGAGAGGGGGTATTGGAGATCTTACCTGACGGATTTGGTTTTTTACGTTCTCCCTATAATAATTATCTGCCTGGGCCAGACGATATCTATGTTTCACCCTCGCAGATCAAAAAGTTTGGTCTGCGCACAGGTGATACGGTAAGTGGAGAAATACGTCCTCCAAAGGAGGGAGAGAAATATTTTGCTTTATTAAAGGTAGAAAGTATCAATGGTGAGCCTCCGGAAAAGGCTAAAGAGGTCATCTCGTTTGATAACTTAACTCCTCTTTTTCCAAATGAGAAGATTCGTTTAGAATATGACCCGCAAAACTATTCCACCCGGATCATGGATTTACTTACTCCTATCGGCAAGGGACAGCGTGGGCTTATTGTTGCTCCTCCTCGTACCGGAAAAACCATGCTTTTAAAGGACATCGCCCATGCGATTGAGGCCAATCATCCTGAAGTCTATCTCATTATCCTGTTAATTGACGAACGCCCAGAGGAAGTAACTGACTGGAGACGGACGGTTAGTGCCGAGGTTATCAGTTCTACCTTTGATGAGCCGGCCCATCGCCATATTCAAGTGGCGGAAATGGTCATAGAAAAGGCTAAGCGAATGGTAGAACGAAAAAAGGATGTGGTAATTCTTTTAGATAGTATTACCCGGCTGGCACGAGCCTACAATACAGTAGTCCCTGCCAGCGGTAAGATTCTTTCTGGAGGAATTGATGCCCATGCCCTTCATCGGCCTAAACGTTTTTTTGGTGCGGCCCGTAACATTGAAGAAGGCGGTAGTCTTACCATCATCGCTACGGCCCTAATAGAAACGGGTAGCCGCATGGACGAAGTCATCTTTGAAGAATTTAAGGGCACAGGTAATATGGAGATCCACCTAGACCGGCGCTTAAGTGATAAGCGGGTATTTCCAGCCATTGATATCAACAAGTCAGGTACGCGGAGAGAAGAGTTACTTACAGATCCACAATACTTACCGCGGATCTGGCTCTTACGTAAGCTTCTTTCTCCCCTAAATCCGGTGGACGCCATGGAATTTCTCCTAGATAAAATCAAAGCCACCGAAACGAATGAAGAGTTTTTAAATTCCATGAACCAGTAAACTTGTCAAAAAACGAAAATAAGAGTATAAATCCCCTGCAGAAAGGTGGTTAGACGAAAGGAGGTTTTGTTATGAAAAAGGGCATTCATCCTAAATACTACCGTACCAAAATTAGATGTGCTTGTGGATTTGAGTTAGAAGTGGGCTCTACCCAAAAGGACATAAAGGTAGAAATCTGTTCCCACTGTCATCCTTTCTTCACCGGAAAGGAAAAATTTGTAGATACAGCAGGACAAATTGAAAAATTCCGTAGAAAATACGGACTTACTGAAGAAAAGTAACGATGAAGACAGGTGGAATTTGGCAAAGATTAGAAGTTGTTGAGCATCGGTTTACTGAATTAGAACAGGCCTTGGCTGACCCGACTATTTTAACTAATCCTGAAAAGTATAGGCGATATGCCAAGGAACATGCCGAGTTGGCCAAGATTGTTCAAGTCTATCGTGAGTACAAGAAGCTAGACAAAGAACTGGAAGAAAACAAAGAGCTTCTACGGGATAAGGACGAAGAGATCCGGGCCTTAGCCAAGGCAGAGATAGCAGCCATTAAAGAAAAATTAGAAAAAAAAGAAAGAGAGCTTAAGATCCTGCTTTTGCCTAAGGATCCCAATGACGAAAAGAATGTCATTCTAGAAATTCGGGCTGGTACAGGGGGTGAAGAAGCAGCCCTCTTTGCGGCTGACCTTTTTAAGATGTATTCTAAATACGCCGAAGCCAAGGGCTGGAAGGTAGATATTCTCAGTTCTCACCTTACGGGGATGGGTGGATTTAAAGAAGTTATTGCTTCTGTAGAAGGTAAGGGGGCCTATAGTCGGCTTAAGTATGAAAGTGGGGTGCACCGGGTGCAACGTGTACCTGAGACTGAGTCCCAGGGACGTATTCATACCTCGGCCGTTACGGTTGCTATCTTGCCGGAAGCCGAAGAGGTAGAGGTTAACATTGATCCGAAAGATTTAAAGATTGAGGTTTTTCGGTCTTCTGGTCCAGGTGGACAAAATGTCAATAAGCTGGAAACCGCGGTTAGGATCACTCATATCCCTACGGGTATTGTTGTGCAATGTCAGGACGAGCGTTCCCAGCTTAAAAATAAGATGAAGGCCATGAAGATTCTAAGGGCCAGACTTCTGGACAAAATGCGGCAGGAACAGGAACAGCAAATTGCCGAACAAAGGCGCAGTCAAGTAGGCACGGGTGATCGTAGTGAACGTATTCGTACTTATAACTTTCCCCAAGGCCGGGTGACAGACCACCGCATTGGTCTCACCCTTTACCGCTTAGAGGAAATTTTAGAAGGTAATTTAGATGAAATTATTGATGCCCTTATCACTTATTATCAGGCCGAGGCCATTAAAAACATGAATTTACAGTAAATCGTGACATCACCTGTCAAACAGTGGACCATCAAGAAAGTTCTGCAGTGGACAACAGAGTATTTTAAAGAAAAGGACATTGATGCCCCCCGGC
This sequence comes from Candidatus Desulfofervidaceae bacterium, assembly GCA_027064585.1. GTDB lineage: Bacteria > Desulfobacterota > Desulfofervidia > Desulfofervidales > Desulfofervidaceae > JAGHCL01. Next base: position 27,528 of record JAMOPI010000037.1, read on the forward strand.
TCACAGCCGAATACCTGCTGGCGCATGCCTTAAAAACTACCCGTTTACAGCTTTATCTAAATTATGATAAACCCCTCACTCCCTCTGAACTGAGTACTTTTAAAACCTTTATTAAACAACGGCTAGCCCATAAGCCCTTAGCCTACATCATTGGTGAACATACCTTTTGGACCTTATCTTTAAAAATTACCCCTGATGTCCTTATCCCCCGCCCAGAGACAGAAATGGTAGTAGAAACATGTTTAGAAATTATCCGTAAACATCACCTTAATCTCCCTTTTATTTTAGACTGGGGTACAGGCAGCGGGGCCATTGCGTTAGCATTAGCAAAAGAACTGTTAGAAGTGAGGCTCGTAGGTACAGATATCTCTTTTGCGGCCCTAAAGGTAGCTAAAGAAAATGCCCTTAGACACCAAGTAACATTACACTTGATCCAAACTAAAGATCTAACTCCTTTTAGGCCTGGTTTCTTTGATTTAATTGTGAGCAACCCTCCTTATATCAGGAGTAAGGACATCCCTAACCTTGCCCCTGAGATCAGGAATTACGAACCAAAGGAGGCCCTGGATGGTGGTGAGGATGGATTAAAATACATCAGGTATCTTCTGCAAAATGCCCATTTTTATCTTAAAAAAAGGGGTTGGCTGGTAATGGAAATTGGTTATGACCAAGCAGAGGCGGTAGTGGCCATGGTAAAAGAAATAGATGTCTGGACAAATTGCCAATTTTTTAAAGACTATGCTGGTATTAAGCGCGTAGTTATGGTAGAAACTGGTGGATAAAAATTAGTGGTTAGAGGGAAAGGATGGATAAGTTTGTTATTCATGGAGGCAGGCCGTTAAAGGGAAAAGTAGTCATCAACGGGGCGAAAAATGCTGCCTTGCCTATGTTAGCGGCCAGTCTTCTTACCTCTGAACCTATTACCTATCACTGTGTTCCTGCTTTACAGGATATTATTACCATTAAAAGGCTACTTTCAGACCTAGGTGTTATTTTTAGCGGTAGTGATCCGTTGACGGCACAGGCAGCCGAAATTACAAGCTGTCATGCACCCTATGAACTTGTCCGCACGATGCGGGCCTCTATTCTGGTGCTTGGTCCCTTAGTGGCGCGGGTAGGCAAAGCGGTTGTAAGTTTGCCTGGTGGCTGCGCCATTGGCGCCAGACCAGTAGACCTTCACTTAAAGGGTCTTACTCAAATGGGAGCGGAAATCCGGTTAAAGAGAGGTTATATACACGCCGAAGCAAGACAGTTAAAGGGTACTGAAATCTACCTTGACATTCCTACCGTTACCGGTACCGAAAACCTGATGATGGCCGCTTGCTTGGCTAAGGGAGAAACAATTATCCGCAACGCCGCCTGTGAACCTGAGGTAGAGGCCCTGGCAAAGATGCTCAAGCAAATGGGGGCTGAGATAGAAGGGGAAGGCACAGACATCTTAAGAATAAAAGGTGTAGAAGTCCTGCACGGTACAGAGTGTACCATTATTCCTGATCGGATTGAGGCCGGTACCTACATGGTAGCCGCGGGAATTACGGGGGGAGAAATTTATCTTAAAAATTGCTGTCTGGAACACATGGCAGCCGTGGTAGATAAACTGCAACAGGCTGGGCTTATTATTGAAAAAAAAGGCGCTGAGGTCAAAGTAAAGGCACCGGCTGTCATTAAGAGTACAGACATTACGACCCTACCTTACCCCGGCTTTCCTACCGATATGCAGGCGCAGTTTATGGCCCTGATGTGTTTGGGAGATGGTGTAAGTGTGATTACAGAAAAAATCTTTGAAAACCGGTTTATGCATGTCCTTGAACTTAAACGCCTTGGAGCAGATATTAAAATTGATGGACCTCGTGCCGTTGTAAAAGGAGTGAAAGAACTTCTGGGGGCACCAGTTATGGCCACTGACCTGCGGGCTAGTGCCTCTTTGGTTTTAGCCGGTTTGGCCGCCAAGGGCACAACCGAAGTCTTACGTATCTATCACCTAGACCGTGGTTATGTGAGTATGGAGGAAAAACTAAAGGCCCTGGGGGCAGATATTGAAAGAGTCCCCGCTTAAACATCCCCTTATTTTCTTCTTACCTTTTTTTCTGTTTGGTCTTATTCTTGGCAAGATATTCACAGAAGCAATCGGCCTTTACATTTTAGGACTTTTCTTTGCCTGCTTTCTTTGCTTATTTTCTTCTCTACGTCAGGTCTCCTTTGCTATTTTGCTTATATGTCTGGCTGCCCTCTGGCAGGCTCGTTTCTTTTATCCTCCTACCAATAAAAGACACATCTATCATTATTTAGAACGGAAATTAACTCTTGAGGCCGAGGTAGATCAAGTAACACTTACATTTGAAAAGGAATATCTCATTCTAAAAAATATTGTTATTCTTACTCCTTCTCCCCAATCTGTTAAAGGAAAAATGCGGCTTATCATTTATAACCCGCTTAAGCTGTATCACCTAGGTGATATCTTACGCTTTAAGGTCAGACTAAGGCCCATTCGTGGCTTTGCCAATCCAGGTCAGGTGGATACTTCTATATATTGGCATGGTCAGGGGATATGGGTACAGGCGTATGTAACCGGGAAAAAGGTCAACCTGTGTCATCATAAGAAACCATTTTTTATCAGGATCTGGCTAGAAGGATATCGTGACAAGATTAGGAAATTCTTGCAGTGCCACCTTTCCCAGCCCTGTTTAGGTGTCTACCAAACCTTACTTTTAGGAGAAAGGCAGGCCCTTCTCCCACAGATAAGAGATGAATTTCGTTTTACCGGCACAAGTCACCTCTTAGCCATTTCTGGACTTCATTTGGGTATGGTGATGACTATTTTCTTCGCTATTTTCCGGTATTTGCTTTCCCGTTCGGAATGGTGCCTCTTACAGTTTCAAATCAAAAGGCTTGCTGCCTTTTTTGCCTTAATCCCTAGCTTTATTTACGCTTCTTTAGCCCACTTTTCTCCAGCTACAAGTCGGTCCTTTTTGATGCTCTTGCTTTTTTGGTGGCTTTATTTTAGTCGTCGTTTAAAAAGTACCTGGGTCTTTTTGGCTACGGCCGCCTGGTGTTTACTTTTATTACACCCACCCTTGCTCTTCCGCATCTCTTTTCAGCTCTCATTTATCGCTCTAGCTTCTATTCTTTTTTTAACGCCGCGTCTCTATCAGGCTATTACCCGTCAACCCTTACCATTAAGGAAACAGATAAAAAATTTTTCTCTTTTTAAAAAAGTTTGTTATTATATGTTTCTTACTTTTATAGTTAGCCTGGCTGCCTTGATCGGCACCATGCCTTTAGTGCTACATTACTTTGGCGGCACCTCTCTTATTAGTCCTCTTATTAACCCCTTCATCATTCCCTTAGTGGGGTTTTGCATCCTGCCTGCCGGACTTTTGGCCATCTTTTGCCTTCCTTTTTTTCCGTTTTTAAGTCAAGTCTTACTCAGATTTGGGGAAAAGCTTCTTTTTCTTCTCCTTACTTGGCTGCATAAGTTGGCTAGTCTACCGGGAATATTCATTTACACGCCTCTTTTAAACTGGACCGAAGTCTTAGTTATTTATCTGCTTTTGTTAGGCATTTTTATTCTGCCCAAAAGATTTTGGCCCTATTTGGCCTTAAGCGCTATGTGTATTTTTATTTTTGTTTTTGGCTATTACTTTCATAAACATCATCCTTATAAATTTAGCGTTACTTTTTATGATGTCGGCCAAGGTAATTCCATCCTTCTTCAGTTTCCAAAAGGGAAAACCATGCTTATCGGTGCCGGAGGATTTAGACACAGCCTCTTTGATCCTGGCAAATCCATTGTCGCCCCTGCCCTTTGGGCTGAAAAATACCTGCATCTTGACTATCTTGTTATTCCTGTATCTAAGTCAGGTTATATAAACGGCCTGCCCTTTATTGCCTCTCATTTTCATCCCAAGGCCGTCTGGAGTATTAGCAAAACCATCTATAATCCTAAATACTGGGAGCTTTTTTATTTCTGTCAGCAAAGGCATATTCCTATTCTTACCCCAAACCTTTTACCCCAAACGCAAGTGATAGATGGCGTTATTTTAAAAAGACTTGGAGACGATCTTAACCTAGAATGTATTTATAAAGGAGTGAAGTTTCTCTTTCTGTTTCAAGCGGGCGATTTACTTCCTCAACTTCAAGGCAAAACTAATGTGCTTTTTGCTCCTGCTGGCCATAAAACAGCAAGCTTACTGATTAAGAACATAAGGCCCCGCTATGTCATCTTTTCCGTGTCCAGAAGACCCTCACCACGGATTATTCAGCCCTATCAGCAAGGAGGAAGTCGTTTATTTTTTACCTACCGCGACGGGATGATCCGTTTTGTTACCGATGGACGGCATTTAACGGTAAAAACCTTTCGTTCTCAAACCAAAGGATAGACGAAGTAACCTTTTCTAAAAAATTCTTATCATGAGACACGACAATATAAGAAAGGGAAAGGCGATTAAGGATGTTAACCAGGCGTTCGGTGTTTTTGGGATCTAGGTCTCCGGTAGGTTCGTCCAAAAGTAACACCTCTGGACGCATGGCTAAGACAGAGGCCAGAGCCACTAAGCGTTTTTCTCCCCCGGAAAGCTTATAAGTTACCCTCTTTTCAAAGCCCTCAAGACCCACTAAGGAAAGCACCTCTTTGATAAGGCCTGGAAGTTGCTTGCGGGGTATGCCCAAATTTAAGAGACCAAAGGCAATTTCCTCCTCTACAGTTGGACAAAAAAGCTGATCGTCTGGGTCTTGAAATAAAAGCCCTATGCGGCGGCGCACTTCATAAAAGTCATTCTCATCTCTCCTTGGACGACCAAAGATGATTACTTCTCCTGCCTGGGGTTTCAAAAGTCCCACCATAAGCTGCAAAAGAGTTGTCTTGCCGGCACCATTGGGACCCATAATTCCTATTCTTTCCCCGGCCGAAAAGGAAAAACTGAGTGCCCTGAATAATGGTGATCTTCCAGGATAAGCAAATTGAATATCTTTTAGCCTGATAATCTCCATGGTTAAAAGGCCCACAGGATAAGAAAGATTAGATAAAAAGCTGCCCCAAGGGCAAAAAGTTTATCTTTCCTTTGCATCTTAAAGTGTTTATAGGTAGGGAATACCCCTTTAAAGCCGCGGCAAAGCATGGCCTTATATACCCTTTCTGAGCGATCATAACTCTTGATCAGCAAACTGGATACTAAATAGGCATAAGTTTTATAAGTGTGAAGATTTGTCCGCGGTACAAATCCCCTCAATTTAATAGCGGCCATAAGTTTTTGGTATTCCCGGTGGATAACATGGACATAGCGAAAGGAGAAAAAAATTAATTGTACTAATTTCTCTGAGACATGCAGGTGATGTAAGGCATGCGCAATGGTAAAAACCGAACTGGTAGAGAGTAAAAGCACTAGGCAGGTAAGAATAAGATTGGATTTTAAAAAGATATGTAGGGCATAGATGGCCCCCTCTTTAGTGAGGGAAAGGGGGCCTACGGAATAGAGAACTTTGCCCGGATAGGTAAAGGGAAGCACAATTACAAGTAAAAGAATAAAATAATTGGCCACCAGGACTTGACGCAACACGCGGCGAGGTTCCAGTTGAGCCAATACAAAAAGAAAGCCTACGAATAGACCTGCCCAAATGAGGCTTAAAAGGTGTGAGGATAAGGCTACAATAATGGCATAGCTAAAGGCAACAACTACCTTTACCCGCGGATCAAGCTGATGAAGAAAACTTCTTCCTTCGGCCAGGGATTCTTCAAACATCTCTTAATCCCGTTTTCTCCAGATAGCCCAAAGCCCAAATATACCAAAAATATAACCAATTCCTCCCACGACAGTAGTCAAAGAGGGACGAGAAAGGTCTTCTTTGATCTCTACTATCTGTTTTAAAAGGGGTGCCACCTCTCTTTTTACCTCTTCCCGCACGATTTGACGCAAAACATCATTTGAAATTTGAGCAGGTGCCGCTGAAGTTGAAGTTTGGAAAGATGGAGAAGGGCCTGGCTTAGAAGATGCTCCTTTTTCTACTCCACCTTCTTTTAAATCGCTCTCCTTAACTGAAGTAATAGCCCGATGGCCCATTTCCGCATCTACAACGATTTTAAGGTCAGTGATGAGAGGAGGTTTAAAATCAAACTCACCTTGTTTATCTGTCTTACCGGTCAAAAGCAATTTCCCAGTTTTGGCATCATATACCTTCACCTTGGCATGTTTGGCCTTGGTGCCATCGCTAAAATAAGTTTCCGTATGGACAATTCCATCTTCTACATAGGCAAAGGTAGTAATTTTGTGGGCATAAACAGACGTTACCAAAAGGCAACTTATGAGGAGACTTCCTAAAATTATCTTTTTCATACCTTTACTCCTAGGATTTCTGGTTTGGCCCTTAGAATAAAACCTAGGGCCACACTGGTAATAACGGCCTCAATAATGATTACTGGTACATGAGCAAGCAGAACCAACTTGGCTACCGGGATAAATTGCTGGCCGGTAATAGCCAGCTCCAAGGCCACGAAAATGCCAGCAAGTCCCACTCCAATGACGGCCGCCAACGCACCCGCCACTCCTACTGCCCATTTGCTTTTTTTACGCAAAAATGGACGACAAATATAAAAGGCCACCACTGCTGGAAAGGCCATGTTAAAGGTATTTACTCCTAAGACCGTTAATCCCCCAAACTGAAACAAGATGGCCTGTAAAAAGAGAGCGATAAGCAAGGCAGGAAAGGCAATCCAGCCTAGGATAATGCCAACAAGTCCATTTAAAAGAAGATGCACGCTGGTTGGACCTAAAGGAACGTGAATAAGAGAAGCCACGAAAAAGGCAGAAGAAAGGATGGCCGTCTGCGGAATCTTGTCATGCTCCAATTTGTTAAGGCCTAAAGCCGTTGCTCCTATCGTTAAAACGGCGCCGGTTACCAACACAGACGCCGGTAGTATGCCTTCTGAAATATGCATTATTTCACCTCTTTTGGTACAGGATATGCCTTGACCCAAATGACGGCATCCATTTCTACTGGATACTTCTTGCCCTTATACGTCTTCATACCACCGTCTCCCAGTGCTGAAAAGCCCCACCAACCAGCCCAAGGAATGGCATAGGAGAAGATGCCATTGGCATCGGTTTTGACCACCTGTGTTACCATGCAATCTTCTGGCGCATGTATTTTGCCACCTACATTGTAATATTCCACTTCTACTTCCAAGTTGGGTGCTGGTTTGCCATTCATCAAGACTAAACCTCTAAAGACATTACCTGCCCACAAACCATAGGGACGGGTCAGGGGAATAATCTCAGCCTTTAAGCCAATAGGTTCATCCCATCCTTCTTCTGCCCCAAAGGCGTCCACAACTACCTTGGCCATCTGCCAGATAAACTGCTCTTCGGCCGGTTCAAAATAAGGTTGCGGCACGACATAGAATTGATAATCACCTGGTCTTTTAAGGGTGTAACTTGTATGCCAAGCTGTAGCTGTTTTGCCTTTATATTCCTTGGCCTCTGGGTGCCAAGTAGGAAATACAGGCAATTTCATGGGTTTAAGATGAGAAAGAAGGCTATACCGTTTGCCATTAACATATACACCAAACGCCTGTGGCCTAGCCATCTCCATCGTGGGTCCACCTTCCATTGGATGGGTAAAGATGAGCTTTAGCTGTAGAGTGCGGTTTTCATCGGGCATAACAATATTGTCTGAAGGCAAAAGCAACATGAAATGGGCCATTGCCGTTAAAGGGAATAAACCTGACAACAACAGAACCAAGAAACCGACTAACTTTTTCCGCATCTTTTCTCCCTCCTTTTTTGAGTTTTCTACAAAAAAGGCCACGAAAGCCCCTTGTCCTCCAGGACAAAGAAGACCTCCGTGGCCTTATTTGAAATTTATATAACATAAAGTTTTTTAAAAAGCAAGTAAAGATACACCTCCAAAATCCGCGATTGATTTACAGTATTCCGCAAAAATCGATAAATTTCCCTTTTTCCTTCTGGCCTCAAAAAGAAATTTGTGCCGCAGCGAGCGCGTCTCACCGCTGGCTGCTAAACCACTTAGGGCTTGGTCTTGACCGCTAAGCGAGCGAAGGCGCTATAATTATGATTGGGTTTGAGGAAAAGATCAATGTTTTCTCACCTTTTAGGTGAAAGACATTTTTTAAAAAAGTTGTTTTATTATAGTATACTTCCGGGGTTTCTTGTAGGGCAATCACGGATTTTGGGTGCACCTAGCCTTTAAAGCAATCACTTAGTTTATGACTTTTTCCATACGGCCCAGGGAACGATAACTTCTTCGGGAGATATGTTGCCGTGGGCGTAGAGGGGTTGTTTGTAAGATCCTGTTAAGGCCACGCGGATATCTAGGCGAAACCCGTGGTCAGAGAAGACAAGGATCTTTTTTGTGCCCTTGGTAAGAGGAGAAAGGGTCTTTTTTAGAGAAGGAAGAATTTCGTCTTTTAAGATATGGGGAAGGAGCCGCGCCTTGTGGATGTAGGTATCAATGAGATCAATCTTAAAGATGCGCAGCCTACCCTTTTTCATAAGATGTAGTCCAGGGGCAATGTTTTCAAAGCAGGGATCAAGGCCCAGGGCCGTAAGTTGGGTAAAGGTATCAGTAGGGGCTTTAGCCCAGTAGCTACCCTCTGCCTCCAGTTTGTAGCCCAAGGGTGGGAAAATGTCTCGTTTTATCTCTTCCCACAGATCCCAACGCATGCCATCCAAAAGCAGGGCCGTGCCTTGAGGAGGAAGCTTCAAGGGAATGTATCTTTGTTGTTTGTAAAATGAAATAAAGAGCTTATCCAATTCCTTTCGCCAGCTAAGGCAGCGTTTAATCAATTTGCGCATAGTGGTCTGGGGCAGATGGCTGGCAAGGAGAATACCCAAGTGGGTCTCAAAAGAGAGGAGTTTTTCTTTATAAAAACTTTCCCACTCCTTACGCTCAGAAAGAGATGGTACTGACATCTGGGTAAGGGACTCTAGGGCCTTATAACTTGTAATCACTCTTTGTGTATCTTCATCCAGGCCATCAAAAGGTATTTCTTCTCCTCTTTCTAAAAGCACGGCCAAGATTTTGTTCTTAAGGCGGGGGAAAAGTCTTTCGCGGGTAAAGGCTAGGGATAAGTCAGCTTGATAACTTTGTAGATATTGCCAGAGCACCTCTTCATCTTCTATTTCCTGTGCCCATTCCTTAAAGGCCTCTTCTTCCAAGCATTTTAAGGCCAATTTTAAAAGGCTGGCCTGCTGTCCTTGCCACTCTGTTTCTGGCACCCGCGCCAGCTCAGCCGCCAAAACTACAGGCAGGCCATGTAAATGGCACCAGGCGATATAAACTAAGAGGGCAAAAAAACGTTCTTGCCACTTTTGCACTAAGGGCAAAAAAGAGGCGTCATATTCCCTTATAGTTAACTCTAGGGCCGGGGGAATACCACTGACAGAGCTCGTAATCTTTACATAGGTTTCAGGGCGAAGTCCTTCTCTTCCTTCTAGCCACTCGTTAAAAATGGCTACAATTTGTGCCTTGGTTAAACTTTGCCCTTTTAAGCGTGTAATGAGGCTATCTAGATTTCTCTCTACAATTTTAATTCCATGGGAGAATGCCTTTTTGAGATGGGGTGTCAGGCGCATAAGGGCTTTCACATCCCGGTGAGACCTAAGCGTATTTTTTATTTCCTGCGCCAGCTTTTTTTCACCGATTTCCTTTAGTCCTGTAACATACTCCTTAAGCTGTTCGGCTAGAGGAGGGGATTGTAAGGCTTGAAGTGAGGCGGTAATGCCCTCTTGCATACGGGCCTGAAGCTGGGCAGCAGGGGGTAGAAATAGGCCTTCGCCTAAGTGCCAGCCACACTTACATACAGGGGCCTCCTGTAGGCAGCTAAGGACATCCTGACGGCACATCTGCCTTAAAATCCGATTTAACTCTGTCTCTATTTCTTCTAAAAAGGCCCGCGCTGGTAAAACGGGAATAGCTGCCCAAGTTTTAAGCAATTTATATTCATCTTCCTGCCGTAGTTGAAAATACGGGGTAAAGCGTTCAGGGGCAAATTGCGCATGATGGGCCTCGGCATAGGCATAAGTATAGGCGTTAAAAAAGGCCTGAAACTTTTCTTCCAAAATGGTGATGGCCTTCGGTTGAAAGAGGAGGTTTTCTTTAAGCATAACCGCCCTGGCAGCCTGACAGAGGCCAGAAAGTTCTTCCTGATCAGGAGGGATGTGTAAATCAGGGTGATTTAAGTAGTTATAGATAAACAGGACGCGATTTCTCTTTTCATAAAATGCTTCTAGACTTTGCCAGCGTGCATAAAGGATGTCTAAAAAGGACATGTCCTTTAAGGCTTCACAGAAGCGTTTAAGACCTTCGGTGACTGGTAAGGAGATCTTTATGGCCTCAAGTAATGCCTTGCATTTCTGAATAGTTTCTTGGGCAAGCCCTAAGGCCTCGGCCGAAAAGAGGGGGTGAGACTTGTATTGGACAAAAAAGGCCTCTAGCGCCTGCACTTTGGGGTAGTGTTCTTCCTTAAATTTTTTTAAAAACTGCCATAAGGCATCCTGCTGGGTAATGGTAAGTTGCTTCGCTTCTAGTGCCTTTTCCTGCAAATTGGAGGGAAGAAAAGGCAGGGAGATAAGAAGTTCACTTTCTTCTGGACTTAAGCCTTGGGCCTGTTCCAGGGTATCAATCTTATCTAGATTGGTCAGATTTATCTTAATGGCTGGCAGACGTCTGTTTTGTCTATAGGGAATGAGGGTGCCTGTGTGGATAAGGCCGAGAAGCAGAAGCTCATATTGCTCCTGGCAAAGACCAAATTCTCCCCAGCGTAGGTATTCATACAATGCCTTCTCCTTCCACACGGGCTGAGATTGAAAAAGGGTCAATACCTCTTTTAAAAGCGGGGAACGTGTACCTTCAATGGCAATCCGATAGCCCCCAGGTATCTTTTTAAGCATACCCAGCGGGCGCAAAAGCCCCTCTATAAGCATCTTAAGAGATTTCTCCCCGCGTTTGAGGGTGATCTCTCCGGGAATAATCACCGCCTCGGCCAGGTGTTGTCGCTGAAACAAAGGTGGTGGGAGGGTGTGGGGGGCAATAAGGTGGTGCTGAGGGTAGCGTCTTTCTAAAATCAGGGCCACCATGCCTTCTAAAAAACGATGCCAATTGTTTTGGCTAAAGATAACGACCTGGGCCGTGTCCTTTTCTGAAAGGTATAGGGTGCCCTGGCGATATGACCAGGTAATTTCTTGCACGGCCTGTTTGAGGCTATCTTGAAAGAGTTCCTGCACCGCTGCTTTAAAACGCTGGCCACGGCGGGTATTGTCGTTTTGATAGTGCTCTAAAAGCTGTCCATAAATATAGGCCTTTTGTAAGCTCTCTTCATTAATCTCCCCTGGTTCCCAGATGGCAACGCCTGGGGGAAGGGCAGGGGGGGTAAAGGTCTCTTTAAGGGGATGCTTGAGGATAAACAGAAAAAAATCGGCCGTGCGCAAAGAGGTATTGATTTCTTCTAAAATAGAAGGCAGTTTTTCTGTTTCAAGGAAATAAATCTTTCCCTTCCGCCTGGTGTTTTGCCAAATGAGGTCTGTCTCTAAGACATCATTTAAATAAAGTTCAGCGAAAGGAATAAAAGAAGCATGGGCATGGGTGTAAATAAAGTTATAGACCCGACTGTCTTGAGGAGAAAGTTCTTTTTTTAAATGTTCATAGCGCTTTTTCAGGATAAATTGTGTATCTTCTTCTAAATCAAGATAAAACTTGTCTTTTAAAAAATCCTCCCCTGTTTCATGCCGCAAGTATGCCCCTTGTTGGGCCAAAAGGGTGAGGATATCGTGAACGAAACGGAAGTTTAAAGTGGGATCAAGGTCGGTGAATGGATAAAGGATGGCTAGGGTAAGCTCCTTAGTGCTGGGACGGTGTTGAATAGGAGAAATGGCCAATAGGATCAGAAGTTTTATCAGCTGTAAGGCCACCTTCTGTGTGTCCGGGTCAGGAAAGAGCTTGGGAATGAGCTGGGTATAGAGACGATAGACACGTTCGTAATAGGGATTGGTTTCTAGCGTTTCTCTGATTCTATCTAGAAAGTGGTCAAAGATCAAAGTAGGGGAAAGCAATGTCTGGGCTGGGGCATCAAGTAATGCTGGGATGTGCCTTTTCGGATCGCCTTTAAGACGGCTATAGACAAAGTCTACTGCTCCACGGTGTTGGGAAAAGAGCCCGCGTAGTTCATCCAAAAGCTGGATGGTGAGGGGATGCACTGGATAAAGCCGATACCACTTCTCCCAGTCAAAGGGAAGGTAATTAAAGGTCTGTTTGAATCTCTGATAGAGTTCCTGCAGATACGCCCTTGCCCCAGGCCGTTTTTTCACCAGACGATCACTCACGATTTCCTCAATGTGGCTGCCGGCAAAGAGAAGACGCACGGGATAACGGTCTTTGATCTTGGCAAAGGCCTCTTGCGGAATATCGCCTGTGGTCTCAATGCGTTCCTGCAGGGTCGCCACAATCCAAAGGGGCACCTCAGGGGCTATTTCTCCTAAAAATTGTAAAAACCGAATATCTTCCTGAAACTCGCCTGAGCCTGACTTGGCCTTAAGAAACTCAGAAAGTTCATCTATCAACAACACAACGCCCTTCTGTCGCTTTTCAGCCAGGATTTCCTTTAAGTGTTCAAATAAGCTCCTTCTTTCTAAGACAGGCCGATAGGGAAGGGCAAGCTCCTGGAGTAATCTATTTAAATGCGGCCAGTATTTCAGGCTGAAAAGTTCGTCTTCAGAAATGCCCAGTTGTTGCCTGAATATCCCAAGTTTTTCTTTATAAGGAGAGAGAAGAGATTTCAATTGTTCTAAAAAGTTTGTAGGAACAAAAGCCCGCGCAAATCGTCTTTGTAAGGCGGCATTAATGGCCTCTAAGACAATTTCCTGAAGTCTTATCTCACTACCATAATCAAGGAGAGAGATAGGAATGACCAGCCAAGGACCTGTGGGCTTGGGGATTTCTGGCAGAGGGGGAATTTCTCTAGCAGAAAGATAGAGATAAAGGGCCGCCAAAAAGTGGGACTTACCGCTTCCATATCCCCCTTCAATAAAAAAGCCTTTGCCCCTTTCTTCGGCCAGACTGTAATAAATCGCCTGAAAGGCCCTAGTAACTTCTCTGGTAAAGACAAGTTCAGCCTTAAGCTGCCTGCCTTCTGGTGACAGGGCATCCTTTAAATGGATGACCGTTTTTAATACAGGCAGGGAAATAAGATCACCAATACATTTCATAAGCCAATTTTTACCAAAAAAACAAAGAGAGGCAAGAGGCCCCCTTGTCCCTTGAGGGAAAGGGGTAAGATTTACTTTTGGCATAAGGCCTATTGTCAACTTTGAGGGCTTATCTTTTTGCCCTACGCCTTTTAAGGGGAATGATATTTACCCGCTTGAGTTCTCCTTCCCCTACACTTTGTGTCTTCACCTGCTTGTCTTTTTGAAGAGTAAGATGAATGATCTTTCGCTCTTTTGCTGGCAGTGGTAGGGTAGAAAGGACTTTCCCCGTTTTTTTTACCTTGGCCGCCAGCTTTTTGGCCAAATCAGCAAGACTTTTTGTCCGACGTTGCCGATATCCTTCTGCATCTAGAGTGATCTTAACCGGCAAAAGCCCCTTCCACTGCTTTTGGACCATCTTTTGAAACAGATGTTCCAATTCCATTAAGGTCTGTCCCTGTTTACCAATGAGGATACCAGAACCGTCTCCAATAATGTTAAACCTCACTTCTGTCTCGCTAATTTCAGTTTCAATCTTAGTAGGCATAGGGAAATAAGAAAGGAGTTTTTCTAGCATCTCTTGAGCAAGCTTGATTGCCTCTTCTTTTCCTTTTTTGAGAGAGACTCTAATCTTGGCCTTTTTTAAACCCATCAAGCCAAAGATACCAGTGCTACCTTCAGAGATGATCTCAATGTTTAAATCTTCCCGTTTGGCATTTAAAGTTTCGCATGCCTTGGCTATGGCGTCTTCTACAGTTTTGCCTTCAAATTCATAGGTTTCCATCACTATCCTCCTAGTTTGCGGTTAACATAGGCCTGTTGCACGATAGACAAAAGATTATTGACCAACCAGTAAAGCACAAGCCCAGAAGGAAAATTTAAAAACAGGAAGGTAAAAATAATCGGCATAAAGAGCATAAACCTTGCTTGCGAGGGGTCCATCGTGCTTGGTGTCATCTTTTGTTGGACAAACATAGAAATACCCATCAAGATAGGGGTGATGTAATAGGGATCTTTGGCCGAGAGGTCTGCCAGCCAAAGTTTGTGGGTAAAGGGGAGATAGGTAATAAAGGAGGCATGGCGTAGCTCTATCGCATAGGCGAGGGCCATGTAAAGGGCAAAGAAGACTGGAATTTGCAGAAGCATAGGCAGGCAGCCTCCCATAGGATTAACCTTATATGTCTTGTAAAGCTTCATTAATTCCCGATTAAGTGCTTCTTTATCATCCTTATATTTCTCCCGCAGACGCTGGATATGGGGCTGTAGCTTTTGCATACGGCGCATAGACTCATAGCTCATATGGGTAAGGGGCCAAAAGAGAATCTTGATCACTACAGTCAAAAGGATGATGGCCAGCCCATAGTTGTGTGTGTATTTATAAAACCACTTAAGGACATAAAGAAGCCACTTGGCAATCGTGTCAAAGAAGCCAAAATGCACAGCTTTATCTAGATGATACCCTAATTTTTTTAGCCTTTCTAATTCTTTAGGGCCAAAATAAAGCAGAAAAGAAATATCCTTTTGCTCACCGGGCTTAATCTTCATCGGTGGGGTAAGCCATTCTCCTACTAAAACCTGCCCTTCACGGGAGACAACAAAGGAAGATTTTTGCAAATGTTTGTTGACTAGCGTTGTCATAAAATACTTATCACTCAAACCAGCCCACCGAAGTTCACCTGATTTAACCATCTCTCCCTTAATTTTCTTCCACTTTATTTTATCAAACTTATTTTGTAAATAAAAGATTGCCCCTCTAAACCCGTAGCGATCTTTTTCCTTAGGCCATTTGTTGGCCAAAAAGATAACTAGATTATCTGAAAGGTCGTTTTTAGTCTGATTGGTAATCTGAATGTCCATGTCTATATGATAGTCATCTGGATAAAAAGTAAAGACCTTTTTTACCACCAGTCCGTTAAGACTGGTCGTGAAGGTCAGACGCTGAGGCTTATCTCCTTTTTTAAGGGTAAGTTGGAACTTGTCAGGGGTAAAATAAGCGGTATCTAGAGGTATGTTTTTATGTAAAAAGCGAAGCCCTAAGGGTAAAACTTCATTAGCAACAACGATATGTACAGGAGGCGAGTGGGGATCTACAGTTTGCCGATATCTTTTTAAGATAAAATCTTTTATTCTGCCTCCGCTTTCACAAAAGACGGCCTGGTAAAGAGGAGTAGAAACGACGATTTCCTTACCTAAGTCCTTGACCAAGCTTGGTTTAGTTAGAGGTAGAGCCTTTTGAGAAGGAGCTTCTTTTTGTTTTTTTTGTTTGGCTATGGTCGTCTGAGGTACGTTTTTAGGCACGGGTTTTTGGGGGACAAAAAATATATCATATATAATAATGACCAGCATAGATAATACAAATGCTAATATTGCCCGGTAAGCCATCTTTTTTCTCCAAAATAGGTTTTTTGAATTACTTTACAGGGTCATATCCGCCAGGATGAAAGGGATGACACTTGGCCACACGTTTTAGGGCCAAAAGACCGCCCCTTAACAAGCCATAGCGCCTAATGGCCTCTATGGCATAAGAGGAGCAGGTGGGATAAAAACGGCAAGAGGGAGGGAAAAGGGGAGAGATAAATCTTTGGTAAAATTTTATTGTAAATATAACAAAGTGCTTCATCTGGGGTTACACAATAAGTTACTCAATTCTTTAACTATATCATGATAAGTTAACGTCGCTGCCTTGGGTTTGGCAATAATCACAATGTCGTGTCCTTTAGGCAACTGGTATTTATGCAATCTAAAAAATTCCCTTAAGAGTCGTTTTACTCTATTTCGCTTTACTGCCTTGCCTACCCGACGACTAACCGTTACGCCTAACCGCAATAGGCCTTGAGGGTTGGGCTTTAAAAACACAATAAAGTGTGGCGTGTAGTATTTCTGCCCATTTTGTGTAACATCTAAAAATTCCTGACGTTTACGAATGCGCTCCCATCGGGCTAAACCAAATCTTTTCATTAACTAAATACAGTCAACCTCTTTCTTCCTTTAGCCCGTCTTCTCTTTAACACCTTTCTACCGGCCTTGGTTTTCATCCGGGCACGAAATCCATGTACCCTCTTGCCTTTTTTGATGTGTGGCTGGTAAGTCCTTTTCATCCTGGCACCCTTTCCCTATGTTTTTGTTAAACCTATTCAGCCGCGTCTTTTTTAACAGATTGTTCTGGTGGTGGTAATAACCCCTTCTTTCTCAACTTTAACCTTTTTAACCGCCGCCTCCTCCGTCTTTCTATCTCCCGTCTGCGTTCATGTTTTTTGTGCCTACCCATATATATCCTCCTGTTTGCGGTCGGCTTTTGATAACAAAAATCTTGGCGTTCGTCAACTCCCTTCCCAAAGCCCGTGATTGATTTTTAAAAGAAGGCATTTAAGATGAGGCAGGCATTAAGAAAAATGCCAGCATTATCCCTTCTCCTTTTTAAAAATTATATGCCAGGGCCTCAGTTATACGGTCAAGGGTCTTCACTCACTGCGTTCGCTGCGACCTGCGCCAAAGGCGCAGGCGGCGCCCTGCGGGCTTGCCCTTGACCGCCCTCGGCCCTGGCAAAAAAGGAAAATCGCAAGGAGAAAGGGGAAAAAGAAATTTTTCTTTTTCTTCCTGGCCTCAAAAAGAAAAAAGCGCCGTAGCGAGCGAGGTCAAGGCTGGCCGAAGGCCACCCGTAGGGCTTGGCCTTGACCGCATAAGCGAGCGGAGGCGCTACAATTATGATTGGGTCTTGAAGAAAAAATAAATGTTTTTCACCTTTTAGGTGAAAGGCGTTTTTTAAAAAATCCCTTTATGACAAGCAACTTGTGGGGATTTTGGGAGGTCAACCACGGATTTTGGGCTTTTCCCCTTCACATTTAATCTCATTTCTGTTAATCTCTCACCACAAAACTTATGGGAGGAAAGCTAATGTCTGAAGAAATTTTGACTGCCGAGAGCAAGTTTAATTTTGCCTGTCACAAAGGTCTTTCCTGTTATACCCAGTGTTGTCGCAAGGTAAATATTTGGCTTTTACCCTATGATGTCTTGCGCATGAAGAATGCCTTGGGTATTTCTTCAGAAGAATTTTTGGTTAAATACACCCTACCGCGAAAGGGGCAAAAGGGACTGCCAGTAGTGCTTTTAAAGATGGAGGATAATGAAGAGAAGACTTGTCCTTTTGTAACCCCAGATGGGTGTACTATCTATCCTGATAGACCATGGCCCTGTCGTGCTTATCCCATTGAACAAACAGAAAAGGACGGAGAATATCATCTTATAAAATTTCCTTTCTGTAAGGGTTTTGAAGAGAAGCGAGAATGGACGGTAGAGGAATGGATAGAGGATCAGGGATTAAAGCCATATCTAGAAATGGAAAAAGCATATAGGACGGTAACTAACAGTCCCAACTGGGAACGTATTTCCTATCTTAAAGGAGAACCGTGGCAAATGTTTTACCTGGCCTGCTATAATATAGACAAGTTTAAACTCTTCGTTAAAGAAAGCCCTATGATAAAAAAGATTGTGCCAAAGGAAAGACTAGAAAGGGCTAAAGAAGATGAAACTGCACTATTAAAATTTGCCTTTGAATGGGTTAGATTTACCGTCCTAGGCGAACCTGTATTTGAAAAATAAACAAATCAGGAGGTGGTAAAAAGACGCTTTAGTTCTTCTGTGAAAGCCACCTCCGATGCTAACAGTTTTTTCAGATGTTCTGGGATAAGCGTCCTGTAAAAAGGCTCATTTTTTTGTGCTAGTTTTTTTTCTAATTTTTCCGCCCACGCAATGGCTTCCTTTAAATTAGCAATTCTTTTATTTAACAGCCTTTCCATCCGTTCCGGGCTAGGTGGAGGAAGTTTTTCCAAAAAATAAAGGCCTACATCTAGATTAAAGAACGGCCTTTCTAGGATGACAAGACTACGAATAACCAGCCTTTTAAAATATTTTTCCCCTTTTGGCGTAATATGATAGACATGGCGCTCTGGCCTATTGCCCTCTCTTTCCTTTTCACAGTACAGAAACCCCTTTTGAGCAAGTTTTTCTAAGGTGTAATAAATAGAAGTAAGCGTCACATTAGTAAGAGGTCTAATTTCATCCTTAATAAGCTTTTTAATTTCATACCCATGCATACTTTTGTTTTTCAAGAGTCCCAAAAGGATCAACTCTAATTTCATGGCCTCTCCTTTCCAGCTAAGGTTTTAAAGTTATAATATTCAACAATAGATTAGCAGATTTTTCCATATCTTGTAAAGGGATGAGTTCTTCACAAGTGTGTACTTTTTTCATACCCGTGCCTATAATGATACTTACGATGCCCTTGTCGTTAAAAATGTTGGCATCACTACCTCCCCCACTTACCTTTAACTGCATGTTTAAACCCAACCTTTCGCCCGCCCTTTTTGCCAACTGAATAAGGGGATGATCTTCTTTCACATACATTAAAGGATAGTCATCTTTAACACTAATTTCTATCTTTGGCAGATCCCCCTTTTTAGGCACGGCTTTAAGAGTCTCTTTAAAGGCATTTATAATCTTCTCTGTTTGGGCTTCTAGCTTTTCTTTTTTGTGACTCCTTACTTCACCTTTTATCACTACCTCATCCGGTACGATGTTTGTGGCCGTGCCGCCTTCTATTAGTCCTAGATTACAGGTGGTTTCTTCATCAATACGTCCTAGCTGTAAAGAAGATATAGCCTTTGCCGCTAACCAGATGGCATTAATGCCTTCTTCTGGATGCACTCCAGCATGAGCAGCCTTACCCATGACCTTAATTTGCAAACGGTTAGCCGTTGGGGCCCGATGGATGATTTCCGCCGGATTGCCTCCATCCAAAACTAATCCCCACTTGGCCTTAAGGAGAGAATAATCCAGATGTTTTGCGCCTAAAAGGCCAATCTCTTCGCAGATGGTAAATACAGGTTGTAAGGGCGGATGCGGAAGATTATGTTCTTTGATGGTCCTTAATACTTCCAAAATAATGGCTACACCCGATTTATCATCTGCCCCCAAAATAGTTGTGCCGTCACTTTTGAGAATGCCGTTTTTTTCTCTGACGACTATTTCCTCTCCTGGCTTCTGCACCGTATCCAGGTGGGCATTGAGCATAAGGGGAATATCTCCTTCTCCGTCTACCCAGCCAACGATGTTGCCACAAGTACTTCCTAATACATCTTTGGCCTTATCCTCTGTCCACGCAATCCCAAGCTCGTTTAAATATTCCTTGACATAACTGGCTACTAGTCCTTCTTGTTTGGAAGGACTAGCCAGACGAACTAGGTGAATAAAGGTCTCCTTTAGTCTTTCTAGGTTAATCATTGTTGTTTCCTCCTGTTTCAATCAGAGACATGGTTTCCTTCCTTGCCCAATTATCTATAGCAAAAATGGTCTCTAAGTCCAAATCTTTTATCGGCTTATGTATTTGCATCACGGCTTCAATCAAGCGAGGAATGTCTGTAAAGCCAATCTTTCCGCCTAAAAAGCTCTCTACGGCCACCTCGTTGGCGGCATTTAGCACCACAGGCATGCTTCCTCCTATCTTAGCTGCCTTTAGGGCCAGCTTTAAACAGGGGAAGCGTTCAAAATCAGGAGGAAAAAAGCTTAGGTTATGTTCCCATAAGTTTAGAGGGGGTAAGGACAATTCCAGCCTTTCAGGATAGTTTAGGGCAAAGGCAATAGGAAGTTTCATGTCCGGTTGGCTTAAATGGGCAAAAATAGTGCCGTCTTTAAACTCCACCAAAGAGTGCACAAGACTTTGAGGGTGAATAAGGATCTTTATCCGTTCAAGCCCTAGGTCAAATAGCCACATGGCCTCAATGACTTCTAGGCCCTTATTCATCAAGGTGGCCGAGTCCACACTGATCTTGGCCCCCATAGACCAACGGGGATGCTGAATGGCCTCTTGGGGCGTAATCCTACTTAGATCTACCTTCCTTTCCCAGAAGGGACCTCCAGAAGCCGTAAGGATAATGTGTTTTACTTCTTCTTTTCTTCTTCCAGACAAAAGCTGAAAAATAGCACTGTGTTCGCTATCTACAGGTAGGAGTTGATCCTCCCGCTTAATGGCCTTTTTTATAAGATTGCCTCCAGTCACCAAGGCCTCTTTATTGGCTAGGGCAACGGTTTTTTCAGCCTTTATAGCTGCCAAGGTGGGCTTTAGACCACTGATGCCCAACATGGCCGAAACGACAAGAGAAACTTCAGGCCGCGTAGCCAGTTCCACATATCCTTCCTCACCGTAAAGGATTTCTGTTTTTATTCCCTTGGGCAGGATTTTCTTTAATCCCTCTGCCCTTTCTTTATCAAGCATGCACACCCATTTGGGTTTAAAGGTCAGGATTTGCTCTTTTAAGAGACTTACATTTTTCCCTGCCCCTAAGCCAAGCACCTTAAATCTTTCTGGGAATTGAGATACTACTTCCAAGGTTTGACGTCCGATAGAGCCCGTAGAACCCAGGATACTTAGGTATTTCATTTTAACCACCACTGCCAGATATAATAACTAAAGGGCAAGGCAAATAATACCCCGTCAATTCTATCCAATAAGCCACCGTGACCTGGTAAAATTTGCCCACTATCCTTTAGCCCTGCATGACGTTTAATCACAGATTCAAAAAAATCACCAACTTGTTCTATGATAGTTAAAAATGGGGCTAGAAACAGGGCCTTAAAATGGGCCGTTGGGAGAAAAGAGTTTGACAGGAGTCCCAGCACAAAGGCACTGGCCATACCACCAAACAATCCCTCCCAGGACTTTTTGGGACTTACGGCTGGATAAAGCTTGTGCTTGCCAAAACGGCATCCCAAATAAAAGGCCCCGGTGTCGCTGGCAAAGACAATAAACAATGTCCAAAGTAGAAGGAACCTCCCTTTGATGAGAGAAAGGAAACAAAAGGCATGTCCCAAAAGAAGGGCAGGATAGAGGAGACTAAGGGCGACAATAGGTAAGTGGGCAGTCAATTCAGGTTGACGTCCATAGGTAGCGATGAAGAAGAGAGCAAGAAGAAAGAAGGTAAGGACTAGTCCCAAAAGGGGTCGGTGTGAAGCAAAGAAGAATAAAAACAAGATATTAAGGCAGAGGCAGAGATAAAGAAGGCTTTTTTGTTTAAGCTGCCATATCCTGGCATGCTCCCAAGTGGCAAAGCCCCCTATCAAAAGCACAAAGAAAGTAAAGAAAAATAAAGGTGAGCAAAGGACAAACCAAATGAGAATAGGCAAGGCCAGAATGGCCGTAAAGATGCGTTTTCTATGCTCTCTATTCACTCTTTCTTTCTCCTTTTAATTGTTCAGAAGTCTTGCCAAACCGGCGTTCGCGCCGCTGATAATCCTTTAAAGCCTTTATAAAATCCTCTTTGCCAAAGTCAGGCCACAGGGTAGGGGTAACATAAAGTTCAGCATAGGCAGCCTGCCAGATTAAAAAATTACTTAGACGCATCTCCCCACTGGTGCGGATAATAAGATCAGGATCAGGCAAACCTTTTGTCCAGAGATAACGAGGAAAAAGAGTGGTGTCAATCTCTTCTGGTGTGATCTTTCCTGCTAGGACATCTTTAACAATTCCTTTAACCGCCTGAATGATTTCTTGCCGTCCGCCATAGCTTAAGGCCAAGTTTAAAATCATCTGCTGGCAGTGGGTTGTCTTTTGAATGGCTTCTTGGATTATGTTATAGGTAGAAGCAGGAAGTAAACTTAGATCACCAGATACTCTAAATTGTATATCTTGCTTGATTATATTGGAAATCTCTTGTTTAAGGTACTTTTCCAACAGTTGCATGAGAAACTCTACTTCTTCCTTGGGTCGTTGCCAGTTTTCCAAGGAAAAGGTATAAAGGGTAAGGACTTTTATACCGATTTCTCTGGCTGCCTCTACGATTTCCTTGGCCCTTTTGGTACCTTCCTGATGACCAAAGAAACGAGGACGCCCTCTCTTTTTTGCCCAGCGGCCATTGCCATCCATGATAACCGCTACATGTTTGGGAAGTTTATCCAAAGAAGGCATTAACTTATCCTCCATTTACGCTGCCACCATGCAGTTTATAGTTTTTTAACACAATTTGCCTTATTTTTTCTGCCAGTTTTTGTTTGTCTTTTTCCGTAAACCCCTTTACCTCTATAGGTTTGTCTATAACAATAGTAACCTCGCCTTTTTTTATCCGTTTTCCCCCCTTAGGCAGAATGTGTCTTGTGCCGATGATAGTCACCGGCACAATAGGCACCCCTGTCCGCAGGGCCAAAAGCATTCCTCCGCCCTTAAATGGTCTGATCCTTCCATCAAGGCTGCGCGTGCCTTCGGGAAAAACAATAATGGAATAGCCCTCTTTTATCTTTTTCATGGCCTTGAGTAAGGCCTTATATGCCTCCTTTGGGCTTTCTCGCTTTACGGGGATATAACCACAGGCCTTCATGCCCCATCCTACCAGGGGAATATAAAAAAGGCTCTGCTTGGCCATCCACTTAAATTGGACCGGTAAATAGGCCATCAGCGTAAAGATATCATATTGACTTTGATGATTGGCAGCAAAGACATATGGTCGTTTGAGATCAATGTTTTCAAGGCCAATGATTTTTACCTTTATCCCACTTACCCAAAGGATGGTCTTGGCCCAAAACCGAGCCAAAAGATGAGGTACTGTCCTCTTAGTCCAGGGCAAAAGGCTAGCTACAAGGGCAATAGGATAAAAGACAAAGCTTATGACAGCAATCCAGGTAAATACAAGAAAAAAGCGCAGCATGATTAGTTAGCCTTTTATACACTTTACCCAAACTTTTCTGTTCCTAGGTCCATCGAATTCGCAGAAAAAGATGGCCTGCCAGGTGCCCAGCACAAGGCGATTGTTTTCTACAATCACCGTGACTGAGGAACCGATGAGACTGGCCTTTATATGGGCTGGAGAGTTGCCCTCTAAGTGTTTATAGTCGGCCTGCCAGGGGATAATCTGGTTAAGAATCTTCAAAATGTCTTCTGGAACACTAGGATCGGCATTTTCATTAATGGTTACCCCAGCAGTGGTATGAGGCACATAAACTACACAAATTCCGTCATCTATGTTATGCTTTTTTACTACTTCTTCTACCTTGGTCGTAATGTCAATAAATTGGGTACGTTTGGTAGTATTGACATAGATAGTTTCAACCATGGCTTCTCTCCTCCTTAGGTGATAACGACCTCATCCTTGCTGTCTTTCTCCTCTAAATACACATCTACCCGTTCGTTCTTGGCCGTGGGCACATAAAGCCCAATGTAATTGGCCATAATCGGTAACTCGCGGTGATTTCTGTCAACAAGCACGGCTACTTCTATCTTTTGTGGTCGGCCAAAGTCCATAATGGCATCCATGGCGGCCCGGATGGTACGACCAGTGAAAATGACATCATCTACTAAAATAACAATTTTGTCGTCTATATTAAATGGAATTTCTGTCTTTTTTAAAAGGGGCTGTTGGGAAAGTCGTGTCCAGTCATCCCGGTAAAGGTTAATGTCCAGTGTGCCTAAAAAAGGAGATTTGCCCTCTATGTGAGTAATAATGTCCCGCAGGCGTTTAGCCAAAAATGCCCCGCCAGTGTGAATACCAATCAAGGCCAGATTTTCACCTCCCTTATTGTGTTCTAAGATTTCATAGGCAATGCGCATCAATGCCCTTTTCATTTCCTCGGCAGTCATGATTACCTTCGCCATTTTTATCTCCATCTCTACTCAGTTTATGAGATTCTCAGTGTAACAGAAATAGTCCGAAAAGACAATGCAGCAGGAAGCGTGTAATGTGTGATGGGTAATGCGCAAAGCTTAGTATCTCCCAAAATCCGCGATTGATTTATAGTATTCCGCAAAAATTGATGAAATTCCCTTCCTCCTTACTTAAAGAAATTATACGCCAAGGCCTCGTTAGGTGGTCAAGGGTCTACGCTCGCCTTGCTCGCTCCGACCTGCGCCTTTAGGCGCAGGCTGCGCCCTGCAGGCTTGCCCTTGACCACACTCGGCCTTGGCAAAAAGAAAAATCACAAAGGAGGAAAGGGAAAAAGAAATTTTCCTTTTTCCTTCTGGTCTCAAAAAGAAATTTGCGCCGAAGCGAGCGAAGTCAAGGCTGGCCGAAGGCCACTCGTAGGGCTTGCCCTTGACCGCATGAGCGAGCGGAGGCGCTATAATTATAATTGGGCTTGAGGAAAAGATGAATGTTTTTCACCTTTTAGGTGAAAGACGTTTTTTAAAAAAATCGCTTTATTACAGCCTACTTGTGGGCTCTATTGGAGGGCAATCACGGATTTTGGGATCTATTTTTGCTTGTTTAATATTAAGCTTTAGGCTAATATTAACTGATAAGAAAAGCTTATAATAAAAAATCTTTTGAAAGGAGTGCATAATGGGTAATTTAGTCCGGTTTGGCATTTCTATGGAAGCAGGGTTATTAAGAGATTTTGATGAGTTTATTAAAAAAAAAGGATTTAAAAATCGTTCACAAGCCATTGCTCAGTGTCTAAGGGATTATCTTTCGCAAGCATTAGAAACCATTCCAGAGGCCGTGGTTACAGGGATAATTATTCTTGTTTATAATCATGAAAAACGTGACTTGGTAGATACCTTGATAGACCTTCAACATGCGTTTGTGGGCAATATTATTTCTACCCTTCATGTTCACCTAGATCATCATCACTGTCTAGAAATTATTGTGGTCAAGGGCAAGACAAGCGATTTAAAGGAGTTGGCCAATAAGTTGATCAGCGTAAAGGGAGTAAAACAGGGTTGCTTCCGCGTGGTTTCTCCTGTCCAAGATGAATAACTTCTCCCTTAAATTTTTTTTCTTTTTATCTCTTTACAGAAAACCTTTCTTAGTTTATAAGAACTGTAACACCTTTTTATAAAAAAGTAATATTGGAGGTAGATATGCCTATTTCGCTGGGGGTAGAGGCCGTAGGTGCCTTGGTTAACCGGTTTCCAGAGTTGTGCGGGGGATGTGGGCTTTGCGAAAAGGCCTGTCATAAAGAGGCCATCACCATGCAGATTAAGGCCTTAAAGGGCATGTGGCGGCGGCTGCCCGAGATAGACTTAAATAAGTGCATTAGGTGTGGTTATTGTGCCGCTGTATGTCAGAGTGGGGCGATTAAACAGGGGGTGGATACACTTATTAAGATGCTCCTAGAAGAAAAACCCAAATATGTTGTTTTTTACTGCAACTGGGCGGGTTTATTAGGCAAAGAACTAGAGCTTTTAAAGAATTCTCTTCCCCAAGGCTGTCAGTTATTGCGTGTTATGTGTACAGGGCGAATTGAACCCAAGCAGATTCTGGAGCTTTTGCGGCAGGGGATAAAGGGTATATTGATCTTTGCTTGTCCTTTAGAAAGGTGTGAATACCAGTTAGGTAATTTTCGCCTTACCCATCGTGTAGCCTTGCTTAAGCAGATTTTAAAAGATGCCGGTTTTGACAGCGAGCGCATAGAGGCTGTATTTGAACGCCTAGATAGGGATCAGGTAGAGGCAAAAATAAAGAAATTTATAGGAAAGATTGAGCGTTTAGGATTACAATAGGAGGGAAGGATGCAGGTAATTTTAGACGGACAAAGCCTTAATGTAGATGCATGTACTGTTTATGTATTATTGCAAAAGCAAGGTAAGTCTTTTTACCGACTAGATCACCCATTTTATGCCTTTATCCAAAATCCAGATTGTCCTTTGTTAAATTTGGTTGAAGTCAATGGCAAAGTTTATTCTGCACTAGCTCTCAAGCAAAAGCTGGTGCAAGAAGGGATGGAGATCAACACTGAAAGTGAAACGATTAAAAAACTCTTAGCCGAACGGCTGGAGAAGTTAGAAAAAGATCATGAATGTCTGCTTATACGAGAGATGCAAGAAATTGTCGCTCGGGATGCGGCAGACAGCCGTTTATTGGACTTTGAGGCCCGGCAAGGTTGGCAGTTTGAGCTGCGAAAGTCTTGGCCATCTACCGTGCATGATGCCAATAAATGCGTGCGTTGCGGTGGATGTGTAACGATTTGTAACGAGATTCAGGAAGTAGGGGCCCTGTGTATGGATCCTGACCAAGGGGTTTTGATAGATGACCAAAAATGCGTGCGCTGTGGACAGTGTGTTTTGGTTTGTCCTTTGGGTTATGCGGAACAAAACATTAAGGCCTTTGTAGAATGGATGGGATGTAAGTTATGTCCTTTTAGCCAGCCTGTGGCTGCGTTTCACGAGGAAGATAATATTTTTGATGTCTGGGAGGCATTGCAGGATAAAGATAAGTTTGTTGTTGTCCAGTTTGCTCCATCTGTAAGGGCGAGTTTGGGGGAATTCTTTGACATGCCAGCAGGTAGTCTGGTTATGGGTAAGCTCTACGCCGCCCTGCGTCGGCTTGGCTTTGACCATGTGGGTGATACCAATTTTGGCGCCGACTTGACCATCATGGAAGAAGGGCATGAGTTAGTTAAGCGCATTACCGAAGGTGGAGTTTTGCCCCAATTTACCTCCTGTTGTCCGGCCTGGATAAGATACTGTGAGACCTTTTATCCAGAGCTTATTCCTCATATCTCTTCGGCCAAATCACCGCAGCAGATGTTTGGTCCAATTGCCAAGACCTATTTGGCGGAAAAGAGAGGGATTGATCCTCGCAAGATGATCGTCGTTTCCATTATGCCCTGTACCGCCAAGAAGTTTGAATGCACAAGGGAGGAAATGTGTGGTGCCTGGAAGTATTGGATAGAAAAAGGAGAGGTTGGAGAAGGAGAAAGATTTCCAGATGTGGATTATGTCTTAACGACCAGGGAGTGTGCCCGTTTGCTAAAAATGGGTGGAATTGATCTTAAAGAGATGCCAGAAGAAAGGCCTGATCCCTTGGTGGGTGAGTATACAGGTGCAGCCACCATCTTTGGCCGTACAGGTGGCGTAATGGAGGCGGCCCTAAGAACGGCCTATGAAGTAATTACGGGCAAAGGCCTTTCTAAACTAGAGTTTGAAATATTGGGCGGCCTAAACAATATCAAAACGGCTGAAATTGGCATAAACGGCAAAAAAATTAAAGTAGCCGTAGCGCATAGCCTAAAGGCAGTTAAGGAGATCTGTGACTCCGTAAAGGCAGGCGGTGAGTTTGCAAAATGTACCTTTATTGAATTTATGGCCTGTCCTGGCGGCTGCATAGGTGGGGGTGGACAGCCTGTTCTGACTTCTCTTAAGACCATAGAGGCAAGGATAGAGGGATTAAATACTGATGATAGACACCGTTCTTTACGTAAATCCCATGAAAATCCAGAGATAAAACAACTCTATCAAGACTTCCTCAAAGAGCCTTTAAGTCATCTTTCCCACCATCTGTTGCATACTACTTACCGTGCAAGAACATAATCTTTACCACCCCTTTCTTCTGGAAAGGGGTGGTGTAACTTTTTTTGTTGACAAATAACACCATTTTATGCTATGTGTTTAATACGAAATTGGATTTTTGTGTTACTTAATAACCCCAAAGGAGGTTTGCGATGCGTCAGTGTGAAGGTGTAGGGTATTTAGGGGTAGTGCCTAGTAGCAAGGCAACAGATCCCGCGGAAATGTTCTTTGTGCAAGTAGATAAGACCAAGTGTATTGAATGCGGCACCTGTGGTGAGTATTGTCCGACCGGAGCCATTAGGCCTGTAGGCGAAGACGGACCACGGGAAGTTGTTCATCCTGGGTTGTGTGTAAATTGTGGCCAGTGTCTGACCCATTGTCCGGCAGGTGCAATTTATGAAGTGGTAAGCTGGATAGATGAAATCTTTGCGGCCATTGATGATCCAAATAAATATACGGTTGCTGTACCTGCGCCAGCTATTCGTTATGGACTGGCTGAATGTTTTGGTTATCCTCCTGGTACCAATGTTTATGGAAAGATGGTAACGGCCTTACGGGAGCTTGGTTTTGATAAGGTTTGGGACAATGAGTTTACGGCTGACTTAACCATTATGGAAGAAGGGACAGAGTTAATTAAGCGTATTACCGGCGAGCTTGAAAGACCGCTTCCGCAATTTACTTCTTGTTGTCCGGCGTGGATAAAATATGCAGAGACATTTTATCCTGACTTGTTACCGCATATTTCCTCTTGTAAGTCTCCTATCGGTATGGCAGGTGGTGCTGCCAAAGTCTATGGAGCAAAAGAGGCCGGGGTTGACCCGAAAAAGATGTATCTTGTTTCTATTATGCCTTGCATTGCCAAGAAGTTTGAGGGGCTAAGACCAGAGATTACTGGTATTGATGCAACCATTACCACCAGAGAACTTGCCTATATGATTAAGGCAAAAGGTATTAACTTTAAGAATCTGCCTGAGGACTTTGCCGATCCGATTATGGGCACTTCCTCTGGTGCAGCGACGATCTTTGCCGCTACAGGCGGTGTGATGGAGGCAGCTTTAAGGTTTGCCGTATGGAAACTTACGGGTGAGAAAAAGAAGGTTATAGAGTTTAAGTCTGTACGTGGTTTAAAAGGTATAAAGGAAGCAACCGTGAAGTTGCCCAAGACCTTAAAGACACCACATGGGAAGATAAAGGAAATTCGTGTCGCCGTGGCCAGTGGTCTGAAATATGCTAAGGTGCTTTGCGATCAAGTCAGGGCGGGTAAGTCTCCATATCATTTTATTGAAGTCATGGCCTGTCCTGGTGGTTGTGTTTCTGGTGGTGGAGAGCCTATTTTGCCTGGTGTGCGTGAAGCGATGGAAAGAACGCTTAAGCGCTGGTATGGCAGCTTGAAGAAACGGTTGGAGTATTATCAAAGCAACAAACTGCTAAATGCTTAAATGTTAAGGAGGTTTAAAGATGAAATTGGTTGAATTTACCCGCAGGCAGTTTTTAAAGGCAGGCATGGTTGTAACAGGTGGCCTGCTTATAGGATTAAAATGGACAAATAAGGCCTATGCGGCCATAAAATCGCAGGCCGAGTATATGAAGGACAGATTAAAAGGGATTTACAAACACGATGCCGAGATGGAGTATCGTTGTTCCCAAGACAATCCTATGATTAGTTATGCCTATAAACACTTTTTTGGCCATCCAATGAGTGAGCTCGCAGAGAAACTTTTACATACCCAATATCATGACCGGTCAGCGGTTTTGAAAAAACTTGAAGAGCAAGGGTTATTTTCCTGGAAGGAATTTAATAGCATTCCTGCGCACTATCCTTTTGAATAATTTTTTATTTGCCTGCGGGGAGGGCGTAAGCCTGAACCTCAGGGCTGGAAGTAGCTTTAAGGATCATCCAGCCCGACCTGCAGGAAGGTCGGGTTTTTTATTTGGAGGGAAAAATGGAAAGAATAGGTGCCGTGGTTATCGTGATAAAAGACAGAAAAAAGGCCGCTGGCAAAGTAAACCAGATTCTGAGTGAATATGGAGACATCATCATTGGCCGTATGGGTATCCCCTATCGGAGAAAAAACTTGAGCATTATTACCTTGATTGTGGAAGGAAATACCGATGTCCTTGGGGCAATGACGGGCAAGCTGGGTATGCTTGAAGATGTAGAGGTTAAGTCAATTTTGGTTACCAAATAGGATGTGGCAAACAAAATGGGTAGCCGTTTGGAAACAGATTTAATTGGCAGTTTAGAGATTGCAGGAGATGTTTATTGGGGGGTTTATACTGAACGGGCAAGAAGAAACTTTGATTTTGGATTTGCCAAGGTTCATCCTGACCTCATCGCTGCCTTGGCCATGGTAAAAAAGGCCTGCTGTCTGGCCAACTATGAGCTTGGTTTTTTAGAAGAGAAAAAGGCCAAGGCCATTCTTACGGCCTGCGATGAAGTTATTGAGGGCAGACTGCAAGATCAATTTCCTTTAGATGCCTTACAAGGCGGGGCCGGCACTTCTACCAATATGAATATCAATGAAGTCATTGCCAATCGGGCCATTGAAATCCTAGGTGGTCAAAAAGGAGATTATTATTTAGTGCATCCCCTACACGATGTCAATTTGCATCAATCCACCAACGATACCTATCCCACGGCGATAAAGGTGGCCTGTATCTTTAAGCTACGTGCTTTAAGCGAGACCATTGCCCGGCTGCAAGGTGCCTTTCAACGCAAGGAAAAGGAATTTGCTGGGATTGTTAAAATCGGCCGCACCGAGTTGCAGGAGGCCGTGCCCATTACTTTAGGAGCAGAGTTTGCTGCCTTTGCCGAGGCCATTGCCAGGGATAGATGGCGCACCTTTAAGTGTGAAGAGCGGCTGCGGGTGGTTAATTTGGGTGGTACTGCCGTGGGTACAGGTCTTACGGCCCCAAGAGAGTATATTTTTTTAGTGATTGAACGCCTGCGGGAGATTACTGGACTTGGGCTTTGCCGGGGAGAAAATCTGCCTGGAGAGACGGCCAATGCCGATCCCTTTGTGGAGGTTTCAGGTATCATGAAGGCCCATGCCTCTAATTTAATAAAAATTTGTAATGATCTGCGCCTTTTAAACCTGTTGGGAGAAATAAAGTTACCTGCCTTGCAGTCAGGTTCTTCCATCATGCCGGGTAAGGTCAATCCGGCATTATGTGAGGCCGGCATTCAGATTGGCCTTAAAGTCATGGCCAATGATTTTCTTATTACTGAAGCCGCCAGTCGGAGTACCCTCCAGATTAATGAATTTTTACCCTTACTTGCGCATGCCCTCCTGGAATCAATGGACTTGCTCCTCAACTTTGACCGCGTCCTCACAGAATATGTCAAAGGGATTAAGGCCGACGCAAAGAAATGTAAAGAATATGTAGACAAAAGCCTGACTATTGTTACTGCCCTTTTGCCAGTAATTGGTTATAAACAGGCCGAGGCCTTGGTTAAGGAATTTTTAGAAAGCGGTGAGACGGATTTTCGGGCCTTTTTAAAGAAGCGGCTAGGAGAAGAATTGGTGGAAGAGGTGCTTTCGCCTTATAAATTAACTGCCTTGGGGTATAGGCGATGAACAAAACACCACGTGGCAACCGCTTACACATTGCCCTCTTTGGACGCACAAATGTGGGCAAATCTTCCTTTTTAAACATGATTATAGGACAGGATATTGCCATTACCTCACCTGTAGCCGGCACGACTACAGATGTAGTGGAAAAGGCGATGGAGCTTTTACCTATTGGGCCGGTGGTATTTTTGGATACAGCTGGTCTAGACGACATGTCCATGCTAGCAGAGCTAAGGCTTAAAAAGACCTACCGTGTGTTTGACCGCACGGATATTGCCCTGCTTATCTTAGAACCCGATGTTTGGACCGAATATGAAGAGGAAATCTTAAAAGAAGCGCAAAAGAGAAAGATTCCTTTGATTGGCATTATTAACAAAATTGACCTTAAAGAGCCAACTCCGAATTTTATTAAGCAGGTAAAGTCCCGTATAGGACGGGTTATTCTTGTCTCAGCCCTGGATGAATCTCATCGTGATGATTACATCAATGCCTTAAAGGCCCATCTTTTAGAGGTTTGCCCGGCCGACTTTTTACAACCGCCCCCCTTAATCGGTGATCTTTTACCCCCAGGTGGACTGGCTGTTTTAGTCGTGCCCATTGATTTGGAAGCACCCAAAGGCAGGTTGATCCTGCCACAAGTGCAGACAATACGCGATGCCTTAGATAACGATGCTGCTGCCCTGGTGGTCAAAGAGAGAGAATTGGCTCATATCTTAAGCATTCTAAAGACACCGCCTAATGTGGTTGTCTGTGATTCGCAGGTGGTCTTAAAGATGTGTGCCGATACGCCTAAAGAAATTCCAGCGACAACCTTTTCTATCCTTTTTTCTCGGTATAAAGGAGACTTAGTAGAACAAGCAAGAGGAGCAGCCCATATTGAGGCCTTAAAACCAGGGGATAAGGTTTTAATTGCCGAGGCCTGCACGCATCATCCAATTGAGGATGACATTGGGCGGGTAAAGATCCCCCGTTGGCTGCGGCAGTATGTAGGCGGAGATTTGCAGATTGATGTCTATGCTGGCAAGGACTATCCAGAAAACTTAAAAGAATACAAGCTTGTCATCCATTGTGGTGCCTGTGTCCTCAATCGGCGGGAAATGCTTACGCGTATTCAGAAGGCCAAAGAGGCCGGGGTGCCCATTACCAATTACGGCATCTGTATTTCCTTTTTACAAGGTGTATTAAAACGCACTTTAAGTCCATTCCCAGCTGCCTTACTTGCCTTTGAAAAGGAACTAAAGCGTTTGCGGAGTTGAATTTAGAAGGAGAAATTTCCGTTTGTTTCAGAAGTGCACATTTTAACTATAAAACTACAAAAATAAAGGCCAGAAATTAACTCAAATAAGGAGCATTTTCAAAATGGCATTGACCAAGGAAGAAATTATTTATTATCTCACCCATAAAGAGGCCGAAGAAGACCTCTTTCGCCAGGCCGATGCCATGAGAAGGCAATATTGTGGAGAAGTTGCTCATCTAAGAGGAGTAATCCATTTTTCCAACTACTGCCGTTGCAATGATCTTTATTGCGGCCTGCGGCGCGATAACAAAGAAATGAAACGCATGCGCATGGATGAAGACATGATTGTGGACTTGG
Organism: Candidatus Desulfofervidaceae bacterium; assembly: GCA_027064585.1. Lineage (GTDB taxonomy): Bacteria > Desulfobacterota > Desulfofervidia > Desulfofervidales > Desulfofervidaceae > JAGHCL01. The sequence goes on from JAMOPI010000037.1 coordinate 60,156, forward strand.
CCCTGAAGATTGCCTCTCAGGGTATAAAAACCATCGTCTTACAGTCAGGCGAAGATTTGTTTTACACACGCGAAATGATTTGCCGCATAATTAAACGCATAAAGGAAAAGGCCGATGTAGCCATTACCTTAAGCTTGGGAGAACGCCCTTATGATGACTTTAAGGCCTTTAAAAACGCTGGGGCCGATCGGTATTTAATGAAACATGAAACCATGAATGAAAAACTATATGAAAAGATGCGTCCTGATAGAAAATTAAAAGACAGGCTTAATGCGCTTGAGTTCTTACGCAAGCTTGGCTTTCAGGTAGGTACAGGCAATATTGTCGGACTGCCGGGACAAACGATAGAGGACCTGGCCGCTGACATCCTCTTTTTTCAAGACTTTCAACCAGACATGATCAACATTGGCCCCTTTATTCCCCATAAACAAACGCCCTTAAAGGACTATCCCCCAGGCGATTTTGACCTTATGCTACGGGTGTTTGCCTTGACCCGTATCGTTACCTTAAATACGCATCTAGCAGCAGCTAATACCGTGGCGACTTTAAGGCCAATAGAAGGGCAATACTTATGCTTTGTCAAAGGTGGGGCTAATGTGTTAATGCCCAATTGCAATCCCTTTGCTGAAAGCAGAGAAAAAAGGGTAGAATTTGAATTTCAATGTGCTCCCAAGAAGCGCTATGTGAGTGTAGAAGAGGCAAAAGAGGTGTTAAAAAGGGCAGGTAGAGAAATTGCTAAAGATAAAGGACATTCTTTAAAGATGGAGAGGCAGATATGCTAAAGATTGCCATTTACGGAAAGGGAGGCATTGGTAAATCTACCGTAACTTCCCATCTGGCTGCGGCCTTTGCCATGATGGGCAAGCGGGTGATGCAGATTGGCTGTGATCCCAAGACTGATTCTACGATGAATCTTTTAGGTGGTCAGTCTCCCAAGCCCATTCTGCGTTATCTGGAAGAATACGGCCAGCCAGAGAGCGTAGAAGAAATTGCCAAGATAGGATTTAAAGGCATAGTCTGCCTAGAAGTAGGTGGGCCAACACCAGGGCTTGGCTGTGCGGGCAGGGGAATTATTACGGCCTTTGAGCTGTTGGATGAGTTAGGGGCGTATGAAATATACAGGCCAGATGTTATTCTCTACGATGTCTTAGGAGATGTAGTCTGTGGGGGATTTGCCGTGCCTATGCGGGAGGGCTATGCTGAAAAGGTATTGATCGTTACCTCTGGTGAAAAATTGGCCCTTTATGCCGCCAGAAATATTATCCAGGCGATAAGAAACTTTGCCGACAGAAACTATGCCAAATTGGGCGGATTGATTTTAAACCAAAGAAATGTTGCTCACGAAAAAGAAATCGTAGAAAGATTTGCGCAAGAAATGGGGACAAAGATCTTGGGTGTTATTCCTCGCGACGATAACATCAACCGCTATGAGGCTGAGGGTAAAACGGTGATTGAGGGTAATCCGGAGCTGCCAGTAGCCAAGGCCTTTTTTGAGCTGGCGCAAAGGATCCTGGAGGAAGAGGGATGCTAATAGAGAAGGCACGAATAAAAATTGGTGATTTAAAAGAAAAAAAGGACTTTCCCTTTGCCCCTTTGGAGGCAATAGGGCCAAACCTTTCTGGCTGGGGTGTGGTGGAGACCTCTCTGCTTTTGCCTCAATCTGTATGCTTAATGGTAGGCCCATTAGCCTGCCTTAGGCATTCGGCCTTTATGGCCCATGCCAGAAAATTTTATGATCGCTTTTACATGCTGCCCTTAGAGGAAGTAGATATCGTTATGGGTAAGCATATTCCCAAAGTGAAAGCGGCTATGGCCGAGATTATAAAGAAGGAGAGTCCTAAAATATTGCTTTTATCTGGCACCTGCTGTGACCATATCTTGGGCACAGAGTACAAAGAGGCCATTAAGGAAATAAAAGAGGAATTTGGGGTAGAGGTGATCTATCTTGTAATGGCCCCTTTGACCATTGGCCTTAAGCCTTCTCCCTTTGAAATGGCCTATACAGCCCTTTATGCATATTTAAAGGATAAAAGGACAAGGGAAGATAAAAAGGCCATTAACATCCTAGGCACCTTTTTGCCTTTGGAAGAAGAAAGTGAGCTTTATTCCCTGCTTAAACAAGCAGGTTGTGAGCGTATTTATCAAATTCCTACCTGTAGGGAAATAGAAGACTTAAATGAGATGGCTTCTGCCAGTTTAAATATTGTTGTTCACCCTCTTGGCCGCATCTTGGCAGAGAAGATGAAAAAGGAAATGGGTATAAACTATGTGTTTGTGCCAACAAGTTATGATTTTGAGGAAGTAGAGAGAAATTATAAACGGATGGAAGAAGAGTTTAACGTAAATTTTGACCTTGCATCCCTTAAAAAGCAGGCTAAGGAGAAAATAGAAACCGCATCTGAACTGATTAAAGATAAAAAAGTAACCGTTGGATGTAGCATAAACGGTAGTTGCTTTGAACTAGCAATGGCCTTAGTACGTTATGGGGCAAAACTAAAAGCCATCTTTGCCCGAGGGCCAATCAAATCCTTTGAATGGGAATATATCAAATGGCTGCAGGTACACAGCCCAGAGACCTATGTTTACAATATCTCTCATCCTTATCTGGGAGAAGACTTAAGGGTATTTGATGAGATAGAAATTGCCTTTGGCGTAGACGCAGGTATCTATTGCACGCAGGCAGTAAACATTCCCCTTTCTCGGTATCAAGCCCAACGATATGGCTATGAAAACATTATCTGGTTATTTGAGGAGATAGAGAAAAATTTGGCCAATCCGGTAAGCAATTATGACTGGATTTATAAGCATAATTTGTTGATATAAAGCGAGGGAAAGCAAAATGGAGCTATATCACTACCTTTTACCCTTGCCCTCTGGTTATTTTGGTGTAAGCTCAGTCCTTTATGACCTGGGCGGACTGGTGGTTGTCTACGGCCCAGCCGGTGGGGCCTGGCACATCAATATTGAAGATGAACCGCGCTGGTATCGGAATAAGGCAACGGTATTAGGGGCCGGCCTTCTGGAAATGGATGTCATTTTAGGAAAGGATCCGGCCTTTGTAGAACGAATTGCTACAGTGGCCAACGATTTAAAACGGTGTTTTGTCGCCATTGTTGGCACACCAGTTTCATCCATTATCGGAGTGGATTTAAAGGGGCTGGCCAAGGCGGTAGAAAAAAGGGTAGGGGTGCCAGTGTTATGCATTAATACCACAGGGGCAGAGACATATTTAGAAGGGGCAGAGAGGGCCTTTTTGGCCTTGGCCAAGACCTTTATGCAGCCACCAACCCAAAAGATACAAAAGGGAATAAACATCCTTGGGGCGATCCATTTAGATATGGGTAACCCTTCACATTTAAAGCCCTTATTTTCGCTTATCCAAGAGGCAGGCTGGGAAGTCGTAAGTTGTTGGAGTATGGGCAGTAGGGTAGAAGAAATAAAAAGGGCGGCGTGTGCCAGTTTGAATCTTGTTATTGGGAGAAGCGGGCTTAAGCTGGCTGCGTTTATGTATGAAAATTATGGTATTCCTTATATAATTGGCTTACCGGTAGGAGAGAAGATGGGAAAAGAGCTCGTCCAACTTTTAGCAGGTAAGCAGACTACTTTGTCTAAAAAAGAAGGAAAGAAAAAGGCAGTAATCATAGGCGAGCCGGTCATTGGCTATAGCCTAAAAAGATGTCTGCAAGCAGAATTTGGGCTAAAGGCCCAAGTAATATCTATTTTGCCCTTTGACGCACTCTTTGCTGAAAACAAAGGCTGCATCGGTAGTTTGCTAGAGAGAGATGAGGGTGATGTTTATACCACCTCTGAAGCAGAAATCGCTGCCCTTATCAATCAGCCAGAGATAAACCTCATTGTGGCCGATCCCTGTTATGAAAGATTGATAAAAGGCCATAAACATTTCATCCCCTTACCTCACACTGCCATGAGTGCCAGGTTTTATTGGGAGATGGATTATGAATACATTGGTAGAGTAGGAGGAGAGTATTTGAAAAAGCAGTTGGAGGTGGTAAGATAAAAATAAAGGGGGAAGATTATGGAAATCAAAATTACGGTTCAGGATGAAGAAATATTAAAACTAGGAAAGGTTTTAATAGAAGAAGAGTTAAAAAAGACTGTGAGATGGTTAAAACTGAAGTATTCGTTTATTGAAGCTTCTAAAGATTTTGAAGATGTTGAAGAGGAGCAATTTTGGTCTGAGTTAGAGACAGTCCGAGCAAGGGCTTGGGAAAAGTATAAAAAGTATTTTGGGTTAAAGTGATGAAATTGATAATAGATGCTAATATTATATTCTCTGCCTTAATTAGTAAAAAAAGCTGGTATTTGGAGGTCTTTAGGGAAGTTGAAGTTTACTCTGTAGATTTTCTATTTTGGGAAATAAAAGAATATGAAGACTTTCTCAAAGAAACAGGTAGAAATTATAGAAATTTTGAAAGTTTTGTAAGGGAATTATTTGCCAATTTAAAAGTAATACCTTTGATAGGAGTGCAACAAGAGAATTTAAAAGAAGCGATGGATTTATGTAAAGACATAGATGAGAAAGATGCTCCCTATGTAGCTTTAGCTCTTGAATTAAAAACTAAACTTTGGACAAATGATAAAAAGTTGACAAAAGGTTTAAAGGATAAAGGCTTTAGAAAGATTATAACCTCTGAAGAAGTATTTGAAATGTTTTATAAGGAAAGATAAGAGCATTTTTCTCAAAATAGAAATTAAAAGATTTTTCAAGACAATTTTAAACAGATAAATCCCATGCCCAAACACCTTCACATCCGCGTTCAAGGCATTGTCCAAGGGGTAGGTTTTCGGCCCTTTATTTACCGCCTTGCCCTTGAAAATGGCATAAAGGGTTATGTCTTAAACGACACCGAAGGTGTTACCATAGAGGCCGAGGGAGAGGAAGAAGATTTAAAAAGATTTGTTAAGGCCATTAAAAACGAGTTTCCTCCCTTGGCCATTGTGCAGGAAATTAAGGTAAAAGAGGGTGAGATCTGTGGCTATGATAAATTTTTCATTGAAAAAAGCCGAAAGACTACTAAAAAAACCACCTTTATGCCTCCAGATACAGCCCTTTGTGCCGATTGCTTAAGGGAATTTTTTGACCCAAATGACCGCCGCTATCACTATCCCTTTATCACCTGCACCCATTGTGGTCCCCGGTTTAGCATTATCAAGGACATTCCGTATGACCGCAAAAACACCGCCATGGCACCCTTCCCTATGTGCCCTGCCTGCGAGCAGGAATACAATGACCCTTTAGATCGGCGTTTTCACACCCAACCCACAGCCTGCCCGGTGTGTGGACCGCATCTCTTTTTATACAAAAACGATAAAACCCTTATTTCTGAAGATACAGACGAAATTGCAGAAAAGACGGTAGCCCTGCTTAAATATGGCCATATCGTGGCTATTAAAGGCGTAGGGGGTTTTCACCTGGCTTGTGATGCTACCAATGATGAAGCCGTAAGGCGGCTTAGGGAAAGAAAAAGAAGGCCCTTTAAGCCCTTTGCCCTTATGGTCGGTAGCCTTGAAAAGATAAAGGAATTTTTACATGTCTCCCCTAAAGAAGAGGAACTGCTCCTTTCTAAAGAACGTCCTATTTTGATTTTAAAAGAGAAATTGCCGAACGCTATAAGCCTGTATGTGGCTCCATTTCTTTCTTATGTTGGGATTATGCTTCCTTATACCCCATTTCAGCACTTAATTTTCTCCCTGGATAAAGACCTTGTCTTGGTTATGACCAGTGGCAATCTTTCAGACGAGCCAATTGTATTTAAAGATGAAGATGCCTTTGATAGACTGGGTCATATCGCCGATTACTTTGTAACCTATAACCGTGAAATTGTGGCCCACAGTGATGATAGTGTGATGTTTGTCTTAAACGAAACACCCTTTTTTATTCGGCGTTCCCGTGGTTTTGTGCCTGTGCCCTTTTTGCTGAAAGAAAAAACACCTGTGCACCTTTTTGCGGCTGGGGCTGATCTTAAAAACTGCTTTGCCATCGCCAAGGATAATGTTGTTATTTTAAGTCAGTATCTGGGTGATTTAGAATCACTGACGACGCAGGAAGTTTATAAAAAGGCCGTGGCCCACTTTAGAAAGGTATTTGATGTCCACCCAGAGGTCTTTATCTCTGATATGCATCCAGGCTATTTTACCACGAAGCTGGCCGACGAATTGGCTGAAGGAAAAAAACGCATTAAGGTGCAGCATCACCATGCCCACATTGCTGCTGTCCTGGCTGAATATGAAATAAACGAGCCAGTCATTGGTCTTGCCTTTGACGGCACAGGCTATGGCACCGATGGTCACATCTGGGGTAGTGAGTTTTTAATCGCCGATAAAAGAAAATTCAAACGTGTGGCTCATTTTTCCTATTTTGGTCTGCCTGGAGGAGAAATGGCCATTAAAGAAGTCTGGCGGATTGGTCTTTCTCTACTCTATGAGGCAGGGATTGACCTAGAAACAAACATTCCCTTTACCCAAAGATTAAAAGGAAATCCGCGCACGGCTTTTATCCTGCAAATGCTAAAAAAACGCCTTAATTGTCCCCTTGCATGTGGGATGGGCCGTTTGTTTGATGGTATTGCTGCCATTTTGGGCATTGCCGAAAAGATCAGCACCGAGGCCGAGGCGGCCCAAAAACTAGAAGAAACCGCCTTAAAGGCAAAAGAAAAACTAAACTTTAGCGTGGATTATAAAGAAAAGGCAGATGGAATTATCATTCCTTGTGCTCAGATTGTCAGAGAGGTCATTTCTCTTTTACAGACAAATGTGCCCATTTCTGAAATTGCTATGGCATTTCATCGTAGTCTGGTAGAAGTAAGTCTAAAAGTCATTGCCCGTTTAAGCGAGAAATATGGCTTAAAAACCGTGGTCCTAAACGGTGGCGCCTTTCAAAACCGCATTCTCTTGGGAATGTTATCGCAAAAGCTGAAAGAGCAAGACTATAAAGTATTACTGCCGCAAAAGACGCCTTTAAATGATGGCGGTATTGCCTTGGGACAGATCGTTATTGCCCAGGACCAGTTGAAAGGCTAGATAGGTGTTTCTTTAGCGCTTCTATTACTTCTTCTACCGCTATCGCAGCTAAACAGCGACGAGAGGGACAGGTCTTTTGAAAGCACGGCTGACAGGAAAGTTTTTTGAAAATTACCGTATGTCCTTGACCAAAAGGTCCTGTCCGCCAGGGGGCCGTAGGGCCAAAAAGGGTAATGACGGGACTACCAGCGGCGGCGGCAAGATGCATGGTGCCTGTATCTACCGAAATTGTGAGATAGGCCTGGCGATAAAGGGAAACAAGCTGTTTTAAGTCCGTCTTTCCGGCCAAATTTAGGGCCGAAGGCACCTTTTGACAAATGGAAGCTATATAATCCCTATCCCCTTTAGCACCAGTAAAAATAACTCTATAACCAAGCTTTATTAATGCCTTGGCCAAGGCCACCCATCTTTCTTTAAACCACATCTTACTTGGCCAGCGGGCAACCGGATTAATAACCACATAAGGCGATTCTAAAGAAAAGGGCAGGGGAGCAGAAATAAGGGGAAAACTAATCCGGTCAAAGTCTACGGGTATGCCGGCAAAGGCAAGGAGTCTTAAATACCTAATAACGGCATGTTCATCATAATTGGCCTTATATTTTTTGTTTAAAAAGAAGTAACTGCCCTCACGTCCATTGGCAAAGCCAATCTTTTCTTTGCCTTTGGCCAAGGAGGCAATAAGCCCACTTTTAAAAAGTCCTTGGAAATCAAGCACCAGGTCATAATAATCTTGTTGTAAAAGCCTTTTAAATTGCCTCAATTCATTTAGCAACTCTAACCATCTGCCTTCTTTCAAGGCCTTTGGCCAGCCGTAGCGTTTATAAATAAGCAGGCGCTTAATATATGGATGACCAGCCAAAAGAGAGCTTCCAACTTCTTCGGTTACCCAATCAATCTCTGCGTTTGGATAGGCTTGTTTTAGGAAATAAAGGACAGGTAGGGTATGAACAATGTCTCCCAGGGAACTTAGCTTAATGATCAAGACGCGCATCTTTTATGATCCACTTGGCAGCCTCATAGAGGTCAGAGGCAATAAAATGTGGCTTTAAGGGATGAACAGGGGCGATGTATTTTAATTCGCCTTTTCCATAGCCAGTTAACACCAACACGCCCTTTGCCCCTACATTATGCGCTAGTTCAATGTCCTTAAACCGGTCGCCAACGACATAAGACTGGGTGAGGTCTATGTTAAAATCTGCCTGCGCCTTATAGATGAGACCAGGTTTTGGTTTTCGGCAAGGACAACTCTTGCGGTAGGCCGCTACATCTGCCTGGGGATGATGAGGGCAGTAATAGATGGCATCCAAGCAAGTGTCGTGTTTTTTAAGTGCGTCTTGCAGCATTTGGTGAATTTCCTTAACTAAGCTTTCAGGAAAGTATCCCCTGGCTACTCCGGCTTGGTTGGTGACCAAAATCACTTTAAATCCGTGCTCTTTTAAAAACTTGATGGCCTCAGGCACCCTTGGTAAGAGGACAAACCGGTCAGGATGATTGATATATCCCATTTCTTCATTGACAGTGCCGTCCCTATCCAAAAAGACCGCCCGGTGTTCCATGAGAAAACAATTATCCCCGCTGAAACTTCTCTCTTAATCTCTCGGCGACGATTTTGGGTACTAGCCCATCTATTTCACCACCAAACTTGGCTGCTTGTTTAACAATGGTAGAGCTTAAAAACAACCACCTAAAGTCGGTCATAAGAAAGACCGATTGGATGTCGGGATTAAGATACCGATTCATCAAGGCCAGTTGCAGTTCATAGTCAAAGTCAGATACTGCCCTTAAACCTCGCAAAATAACATTAGCTCCTTTGCGTTTAAGGTAGTCCACCAGTAGTCCTTCAAAACAATCCACCTCTACCCGCTCGTTTTCAGGGATGGTTTCCTTAATGGCAATGCGGGTCATCTCTAAACGTTCTTCTAATGTAAAAAGGGGCTTTTTTTCTGGATTGATCGCAATGGCCACAATGATCTTGTCAAAGATCTGTAAGGCCCTTTTTACCAAACTCAGATGTCCATTGGTAATAGGATCAAAAGAACCAGCATAAACGGCAGTCCGTTTCATGGCAAGGCCTTTTTATCTCATTTTTCTTTTTTTGACAAGAAAGGTTGCTGGAAGAGATAAATTTGAAACCAATCACTACCATTTTATAGTTGTTTTTTCGCTATTAGGGTTAATATTGCTCCCTTGTTATATAAGGCTGACAAAAATGCAAAGTTTTGTTAAAAGTCAGCTCAAAACCTTGCAATTTGGGACATCAAAATGATAGGCCTTTAGTGGCGCGCCCGGAGGGATCCGAACCCCGACCCGCGGATTAGAAGTCCGTTTTAGGCAAGTTTCCTAACTGCCCTTGTTTCCTCTGTTTTGGAAATAACTCTCCTGTATTTCTCCATTTTCTTTTGGTATACTTTGGTCTATTTTGGTCTATTTTGGGGCGGTTTGGGCTATTTGACCTTACCCTATCCTTATCCCAAAGGAGCTTAATTTTTTCCTTGACAGATAAGCAAAAAAATGAAGTAAGATCATCTCCAATCTTACCCCTAGAGGAAAAGGAGAATGCCAATTTACATCCGTTGTCCTTTTTGTAAGACAGATCAAAGTGTAAAAAACAAATGTTGCAAAAGCTGTGGTAAGCCCTTACCAAAGCAGGGAAAGACTTATAAGGTCAGGGTGGAACATAACGGTCGTGTAGTAACAAAAACCTGCCCCACCCTTGAACTAGCAAAGGAATTGGAAGTGAAGATAAAAATTTATGATAGGCGGAAGGAAGAAAAGGCCAAGATTCCTTTTGCTGCGTTTTTTGAAAAGAAATACTTACCTGATGCGAAGAATAACAAATCGGAAAAAAGCTACAAGAGAGAACTTCAACTTTACCGGTATATTAAGGCAGTAATAGGCAATAAACTCCTCAAAGACATTTCACCCTTTGACTTGGAACGTCTTAAAAAGCAAATGAGAGAAGCCAAACTTTCAGAGAGGAGCATTGGATATGGTCTTGCCGTAGTAAGGCAGGCCTTCAATAAGGCCAGGCTGTGGGGTTACTTTGAAGGAGAAAACCCGGTTTCAAAAGTGAAGAAGCCCAAAAAAGACAACCGGCGGCAGCGCTTTCTATCTCCTGAAGAAGCAAAAGCCCTGCTTGAGGAGTGCAAAAGAAGAAGCCAGCGACTCTATGAGATATGCCTTTTAGCCCCGCATTGCGGGCTAAGGGCAGGTGAAATTTTCAATCTCACCTGGGCAGACATAGACCTCAAAAATGATCTAATCCACATCAAGGACCCAAAGAACCGCACTAACCGGGTTGCTTACATGACACCAGAAGTTAAAGAAATGCTGGAAGCCAAGCCAAAGGGTGAACCCTCGGAGTTGGTATTTAAAGACCGTAAAGGTAACAGGATAAAGGCCATCAGCCGGTCCTTTAGCCGTGCTGTCAGAGCCCTTGGTTTAAATGACGGCATAACTGGTCCAAGAGACAAGGTTGTCTTTCATACCCTAAGACATACCTTTGCCTCTTGGCTTGCTATTCAAGGCACGCCCATTTACACCATTAAAGAGCTTATGGGGCATAAGACCCTAGCCATGACCGAAAGGTACAGCCATCTAATTCCGGATGCCAAAAGGCAGGCAGTTAAGGGATTGACAGAGATGCTTAAAGCAGGAGATAATGTAATAGAGTTTAAAAAGGAGAATTAGTTATGCCTTCTACGGTAAGCACGATTAGCCTGGAAAACAAGATTTTTAACGCCCTTGCTAAGGTGATTAAAGACGAAAAAAACGGCTAGGGAAGTTTCAAACACCGTGCTGGAAATAGTGGCCAAAGGCTTAGAGGAGATAGAAGAAAAGACCAAAGAGGAAAAGACAGTTGTTAAGGCTGAAGTAATAGATGAGTTAAGAAAAGAACTGGTTACCAAGGAAGAATTTTACGGAGAAATCAAGAGGCTGGAAGAAAAAAATAAAAGGCGCTTGTCAATAATTTTGTGTCCATCTAATTAAATTAAAGCTGCAGCTCATAGCGTTGTCTAAAGAGTTGTAATAATTCATATTGTCTCGCTTTCAATTCAGGGACGCCTTTACGCCAGCGGCCA
>JAMOPI010000038.1 GCA_027064585.1 Candidatus Desulfofervidaceae bacterium
GAGCTGATTTTTAGCATATCTTTGCATTTTTGTCAGCCTTATTTCAAGAAAAATGTGTGATAAAATGGTAGGTTAGAGCGTTTTTCAGGGACGACTAAATATTTTGACGGACAAAATCTGTGCGATTGTTTCAAGGGATGAACCTAAAGATGTAGCAGATTTTTTCACCATTGCTCTTAACGAAGACTTTATTTGGGACGAAGTGATTGGTATAGCCAAAAAAAGAAAATTTTGAAAAGCTCTTTTTTGTTGAACGGTTAAGAAACTTCCCCCTAAAACTTTTTGACACCTGTAATTTTATAAAAGAGGCAACCAATATGTTATACAAAAAACTGTTTCCTAAATTAGTTAGCGATTTGATTCAGGGTGAACGAAATTCTATGGTCTCTGCTTAGGGCTAGACATATTGTCCGGCAATTCCATTTTATTTTTAGTTGTCATACGACCGTTGAATTAGCCTTCTCACAAACGCATCTGGATCAATAAAGGCCTCTGAAGTAATGACAAATTCATTTTGTCCTGTCCGTTCCATCACTAGTTTAAGTCCAAATTCTAAATTCTGAACCATACTGTGACAGAGACTGAGGACATCTTTTTGCTTTAAAACGGCCTTTTCTAAGAGAAAGTCTATTGCCTCTTCGGTAAAACGACACTTAAGACCTGTTTCCTCAAAATAGGTCTCTACAAATAGTTCTATTTCCTTAGTCAGTTCAGCCAGGCGTTTAAAGGCATAGTCTAGGTCAAATTCAAACTCATCAAAAGCCTTAACAATAAGTTCCTTTCGTCTAGGTGTAAGGACAAGTCCATATTGCAAAGCCAATTTTTTCCCCTTTTTCTCTATCACCACTTCCAAATGAGCCCTCTCGGCCGCTATTGCCTGGGCAAAGCGTTCCTCACTGCTGATGTCCGTTTCTCCTCTAAGGAGTGCTTCTAACTGTTGCTTTGGACTAAGGACTACCTCTTTAGTTACGACCAAGCGCTTAATTCCAGTGGATGGTAAGACTTGTTCAAAAGGTAATAGGGTTTTTTCTAAAACACTTACCAACCCTCTTGCACCCGTGCCTTCGGCTGCAGCCTTTTTCGCCAAAAGGCGAAGGGCTTCGTCTTCAAATACAAGTTCAATGCCATAAGCACGAAAGTCCTGCTTTTTGGCATTGATGACTACACTATTAGGATTTTTTAATATCTGATAAAGATCTTCGGTTTCCAAAGGCTCAAATACGGCAATGACTGGCAGCCGTCCAATGAACTCTGATTCAAATCCATATTTGACCAAATCCTCTGCCTTTACATAAGGCAAATAGCTTTTTATCTCCTTTTTAGAAGTTACTTTAGCCCCAAAGCCAATACCCTGTTGATGCAGGCGCTGCTTGATGATTTCTTCCAAATGATTAAAGGCACCACTCATGATAAAAAGAATGTGGCGGGTGTTGATGACCCGTCTGGGTCTTTTCCCGGTCCGACGGTAGTGCTCAATGGCCTCAAGTTGAGAAATGGGGTCAAAAGAAGCCTTTAAATTTACTTCGGTTTCTTCCATAGGCTTTAAAAGGGCCCGCTGTACCCCAGTGCGGGAGACGTCAGGTCCAATAACATTGCCACTAGAAGCAATTTTATCAATTTCATCAATGTAGATAATACCAAACTGTGCCAGCTCAAGATCACCATTGGCTTGATCCACCAGCTCTCTCACCAGGTCTTCTACATCTCCACCAACGTAGCCTGTCTCACTAAATTTAGTGGCATCTCCCTTCACAAAGGGTACGCCCAACTTTTGGGCAATTAACTTGATAATAAAAGTCTTACCCACGCCTGTGGGTCCAATCATAAGAACGTTATTTTTAATATAATGTACCCGCTGCCAGGTATGTTGGCGGTGAGTAAGCCAGTATTTAATGCGATTAAAATGTGTACAAATTTTTGTGGCAAGGATGGCCTTGGCTTCATCCTGTTTAACCACATACTGGTCAAGGTAGGCGATGAGTTCTTGGGGTTTAAGATCAAAGTTAATCTTAGAAAGAATCCGTTCAGTTTTTTCTTCTTTTTCTTTAGACTTTCTTTTTGGTTCCAAAAAAGGAGCCGAAATTACCCGCACGCGTGCTCCATACTTACGGGCTAGATATTCATTTAATTCCCTCTCTAACTCCTTTTGTGAAGGTAACTCCACATCTCTGAGTTCATCCATTAAGATATGCCTCCCCATGTTTTTAGACTCAACTTCTTAAAGTGCTTCCATTACTTCTACGCACCGGGCGCAGAGTTCAGGATATTTTTCGTTTTTACCTACTTCTGGACTGCGCTTCCAGCAGCGCTCGCACTTGGGATAGGGATAGGCCCTGACCAATACCTTTAAACCCTCTATTTCCTCCGCTGCTAGGGCATCATTACCCAATTCATCCACTACCTGACAGTGGGATACAATAAAGATCGTTGCCAATTCTTTTTCATATTCCTTTAAAAACTTCTTTAACTTTTTAGGTGCGGCAATAAGGACTTCGGCATCAAGGGAATGACCAATTTCTTTACTTTGCCTAGCCAGCTCAAGGGCGCGGGTAACTTCTTTTCTCACCGCTAAAAGCCTTTCCCACCGCTCGGCTAAAGCTTCATCTTCATATTCTGACCTTGGCTCTGGTAAGGTGCTCAAAAACACGCTTTCTTTACGCGGGGTCCATGCAGACAAGTGTTCCCAAAGCTCTTCGGCCGTAAAGCTTAAGACTGGGGCCATAAACCGTACTATAACCTCTAGAATTTCCCACAAGGTACTCTGGGCTGCCCTTCTTTCTTTAGACTTTGGAGCTGAGGTGTAAAGCCGATCTTTTAAGACATCCAGATAAAAGGCACTTAAATCATTCACACAAAAGCTATGCAAACTGTGATAGATGAGATGAAACTGATACCGTTCATAGGCCTGGCGCAGGCGCTTAATGAGCCACTGCAAACGATGGGCTGCCCAACGGTCAATCTCTACTCGCTCGGCATAAGGCACAAAATCTGTCTTAGGATCAAAGTCATAAAGATTACCAATCAAAAAGCGGGTGGTATTGCGGATGCGACGATAGGCTTCTACTAGTTGTTTAAGAATATCTTGGGAGAGATGGATATCATCTTGATAATTAGAAGCTGCTACCCAAAGCCTTAAGATCTCTGCTCCGTATTGTTTAATTATTTCTTCAGGATAAATAACATTACCAAGAGATTTAGACATCTTCCGTCCTTGACCATCTACAACAAACCCATGAGTTAAGACGGCTTCATAGGGCGGCCTTTCCCTCGTGCCCACGGCAGTCAACAAAGAAGACTGAAACCACCCACGGTGTTGGTCGCTACCCTCCAAATACAGATCTGCCGGCCACCTTAAATCCTGCCAATAAGGACTCTTTTCCAAGACGGCTACATGGCTAACGCCAGAGTCAAACCAGACATCAAGGATGTCCATTTCCTTCCTAAAGGTAGTGCCTCTACAGACAGGGCAACTTGTTCCTTCTGGCAATAACTCCTTGGCATCATATTTAAACCAGGCATCGGCCCCCTCTTTTTCTATGATTTGGGCCACATGTTCAATTATCGCTTCGTCCTTTAAAATTTCCCCACACCGCTCACAGTAAAACACCGTAATAGGCACGCCCCACACCCGTTGCCGGGAAATACACCAATCAGGCCTAACCTCTACCATAGAGCGGATGCGATTTTTACCCCAACTGGGAATCCACTTTACCTTTTCAATCGCTTCAAGCGCCTTTTGGCGCAGATTATTCTTTTCTACCGAAATAAACCACTGTTCTGTTGCCCGGAAGATAATGGGCTTTTTACAACGCCAGCAATGGGGATAGCTATGCGTAATTTCAGAAAGATGCAAAAGGGCATTTACTTCCTTAAGTTTTTCAATAATCTTAGCATTGGCTGTAAAGACAAACTCACCGGCAAAGAAGGGGATATCTTCTGTAAACCTTCCGCTGGCGTCTACCGGGGCATATACATCAAGTCCATATTTTAAGCCGCTCTCATAATCTTCTTCACCATGACCAGGGGCAATATGCACACAACCAGTGCCAGTATCCAAGGTGATATAATCGGCTAGGATAATCAAGGATTTGCGGTCAACAAATGGATGCTGACATTCCTTTTTTTCTAAATCTTGCGGGACAATTTCAGTCAGAACTTCATAATTTTTTATCCCAAAATCGGACATACAGAGATGTAAAAGACGGGCAGCCAGAATGTAAACTTCATTTTGGGCTGCTACCGCCACATACTCGGCCTCTGGGTTTAAGGCAATCGCTAAGTTGGCAGGCAAGGTCCAAGGGGTAGTGGTCCAGATGACTAGATAAACATCTTTATCCTTTAAGACTGGGTACTTGTCTGTTATATCCGTAATAAGCTTAAACTTAACAAAAATGGAAGGACTTCTTTCGTCGGCATATTCCACCTCGGCCTCGGCCAAGGCTGTTTGGCACTGTGGACACCAATAAACTGGCTTTTTGCGCCGGTAGACGTTGCCGCTTAAGAGAAACTTGCCGAATTCTCTGACGATAGTAGCCTGATATTTAAAATCCATTGTTAGGTAGGGTTTGTCCCATTCTCCTAAGATGCCTAGACGTTTGAATTCTTGGCGTTGGATATGCATAAACTTTTCCGCATAGGTACGGCAACGCTGACGAATTTCTAAAGGGCTCATTTCCTTCTTCTTGCCTTCCAGCTCTTGGTCCACCTTGTGTTCAATAGGCAGGCCATGGCAGTCCCAACCCGGGACATAGGGGCAGTTAAAGCCCATCATCTGGCGAGATTTTACAATAAAGTCCTTTAAAACCTTATTTAAGGCCGTGCCCATGTGAATATGTCCATTGGCATAGGGAGGGCCATCATGCAAGATAAATAACGGCCGATCTTTAAACTCCTGCCGCATTCTCTGGTAAAGACCGGTTTCTTCCCATTTTTTTAAAAGGCGAGGTTCAAGTTTGTTCAGATGAGCCCGCATGGAAAACTTGGTCTTGGGCAGATTGAGCGTGTCCTTATAATCACGTTTTTCTACCATCCTTTTTACCTCTCTTTAGGCTATCATGACAGAAAACAATAGCACAGCGCATTTAATTGTCAAGGAGATAGAGAGGACGTTTGAAAATATAGTTAACCGCAGAATTCTATGTAATTTGTGGAGACCTTTTCCCCTTCAAGACGGATGGGCGAAGGAGCGGCGCTTGTCAATAATTTTGTGTCCATCTAATTAAATTAAAGCTGCAGCTCATAGC